>QBLU01000009.1 GCA_003241875.1 Alphaproteobacteria bacterium | reverse complement strand
TGCGGGCGGCGGCTCCGGTGGGGGTTCCGGGGGCGTCCCTCTACGTCAAACGTCCATTTGTTGACGGGCACCGGGTGGCGCACCTAGGCTCGATTACCGTCGAGGGGCGACAGCATGGCAGGCAAATGGCGGCGGATGTTGGCGGTCACGGCGCTTTTCGGCGGCATGGCGGCGACGCTGACCAGTGCCGAGGTGCCGATTCCGCCCGAAATCGTCGCGAAAATCGGGCTTTTGAGTCCAGCCGAGCGTGATTTCATGCTGTCCAAGGCGGCCGAGGCGATGGTTCCCAACCGCGCCGAGATGTATCGGCGCTGGGCCGGCAAGACCCCGGAGCAGGTCAAGGCCTATGTCCAGGCGATGATGCAGGTGGTGGAGGACAACAAGTTCCACCCCGGCACTGACATGGCTTCAATCCCGCTCGACACGACGGTGCCGGGGTTCAACGGCTGGAAGACGCTGCGGCCGCAGGTGCTCGAGCCCAGGCGCGAGCCGGGCCCGTTCAACCTGTCGCGCTATGCCCAGGGTCGCGGCGGCATCCCGACGTTCTTCAACCTGCCGGTGGCGATCACGCCGGAGGACCTGAAGGCCGGCGCCGTCGATATCGCCATGGTCGGCATCCCGCTCAACATGGGGTCGGGCACGCGCGGGGCGCAACTGGGGCCGAATGCCATCCGCACCGTGGGGCGGCTCGGGCCCGGCAACGACATGTACACGATGGTGGCGCCCAACAAGGTGCTCAACATGGTCGATTACGGCGACATCGCCGTCGACCAGATGTCGACCGAACGATCGATGGAGCATGTCCGCGAGGAAGTCAGGAAGATCGCCGCCACCGGCGCGCTGCCATTCATCGTCGGCGGTGACCACAGCCTCGAATATTCCGACGTCGCCGGGCTGGCTGATGTCCATGGCAAGAACCGGGTCAGCGTCATCCATTTCGATTCGCACTATGATGCCGGGCGCGGCGCGGCGCATCTGATCAGCCACGGCCAGCCGGTCTATCGGCTGCTGAAGGAGGGCCATGTCCGCGGCCGCGACTATATCCAGGTCGGGCTGCGGGCGCAGTCGCCCGACGAAGCGACCTTCGAATGGATGCGCGAGCAGGGTTTCCGCTATCACACCATGGTCGAGGTGGAAAAATCCGGCTGGGAAACGGTGATGAAGCGCGTGCTCGCCGAAGCCAGCGAGGACGGTCGCAAGATCTACATCTCGTTCGACATCGACGTGCTTGACCCCGTCTACATGTCCGGCACCGGCACGCCGGTTTCCAACGGGCTGACGATGCGCGAAGTCGTGCCGATGATCCGCCGGTTGTGCAGCGAGACCAACCTGGTCGGCTTCGAACTCGTCGAGCTCGATCCGACGATGGACCCGACCTACCAGTCGGCGCTCAATTCCAAGACCATCATCCACGCCTGCATGACCGGGGTCGCCATGCGCAAGCAGGGCAACAAGCCGGCCAAGTTCCTCAGCCCGTTGAGCTCGGAACATGACCAGGACGGGCGCGATTTCAGCAAACGGCCGGTGCCACCGGTCGACAAGAAGCCCGATGACGACGATCGCAAGCCGGCACGCCGGGGGACCACATGAGCAAGCGGAACGCCGGCCTGGCCGGGCTGCTGCTGCTGGGCATCGCCGGCGGCGCCATGGTGATGGCGGCGGACAAGAAGGTCGAGGTGCCGGCCTGGCTGGCGCCCAAGATCGCCGGGCTGCCGGCGGCGAAGCGCGAATTCCTGCTGTCCGACAAGATCACCAATTTCGCGGCGCGCCACGACCTGCTGTTCAAGCGATTTGTGGACAAGAGCCCGGCCGAGATCGAGGCCTATGTCGACGGCATGATGCAGATGACCGAGGACTTCAAGTTCAAGGCCGGCCGCGACATGGGCATGATCCCGCTCGATACCGGCGACGAGCGCTTCAACGCCTGGAAGACCAAGCGCCCGCAATCGATGAACCCGAAACGCGAGCCGGGGCCGATCTACCTCGATCGCTACATCGGCCGCTGGGAAACCGGCATCAAGACCTTTGCGAATGCGCCCGTCGCCATCACGCCCGAGGACCTCGTCGCCGGCAAGGTCGATGTCGCCATCGTCGGCGCGCCGCTCGACATGGGATCCGGCTATCGCGGGGCCAAGGCCGGCCCGGCGGCGATGCGCGCCACCTATGGCGCCGGCGGCATCGACATGTACACGATGGTCGATCCGTCGGACGAGCTCAACATCGTCGATTACGGCGACATCGCCGTCGACAACATGTCGACCGAGCGTACCATGAGCCATGTCCGCGAGGAGGTCGCCGCGATCGCCCGGACGGGTGCCATCCCGTTCATCGTCGGCGGTGACCACAGCCTTGAATATTCCGATGTCGCGGGCCTTGCCGACGTCCATGGCAAGGGCAGCTTCGGCGTCGTCCATTTCGACAGCCACTACGACGCCGGCAAGGGGGGCGAGCATTTCATCACTCATGGCCAGCCGGTCTATCGCGCCGTCAAGGAAGGCCATGTGCTGGGGAAGAACTACATCCAGGTCGGCCTGCGCGGGCCGTGGCCGGGGCCGGAAGGTTTCGAATGGATGCGCGACAACGGCGTTCGCTACCACGCCATGCCCGAGGTCGAGAAATCGGGCTGGAACGTCGTCATGGAGCGGGCCGTCAAGGAGGCCAGGGACACCGGCAAGAAGATGTATGTCAGCTTCGATGTCGACGTGCTCGACCCGGCGTTCGTGACCGGCACGGGGACGCCGGTGCCGGGCGGGCTGACGATGCGCGAGGCGATCCCGATCGTGCGGCGGCTGTGCGCGGAAACCGATATCATCGGCTTCGAGATCGTCGAGGTCGCGCCGCAGCTCGACGTGTCGTACCGTACGCCGCTGAACGCCAATTTCATCATGCACGCCTGCCTGACCGGCATCGCGATGCGCAAGAAGGGCCTGACCCAGGCGCATTACCTGAGCGACGTGACCACCGAGCATGGCGCCGACACGCCGGCGGGCAAGAAACGCTACAAGCCCGAAAAGGTAGTCAAGGACGTGACGAAGCCGATCTGAGTCCCGTCTACGTCATTTACCCCATGTTGACCTGGGGCCGGCTGACGCCAATCGTGTCGCCATGCGGGTGGAACCATATGCAGCGCCGGAGCCGGGCGGTCGCGCCCGGCGCCACCAGCGCGTCGATGGCGCGGCGCGGCTGCGCTGTGGCCCGGCGGGGATTGCCGACCTGTACCAGCGCGCCCCGTGCCGGCTGCTGTTCCCCGATGTGGAGCCCGGCGAGCCATTGCAGGCGGTATCGATCACCACGACCGGCGGGCTGACCGGCGGCGATCGCATCCGCGTCGAGCTGGCGGTGGCGGCGGGGGCGGCGGCGACGCTGACGACGCAGGCGGCCGAGCGATTGTACCGGGTGCTGCCCGGCGACGCCGATATCCGCATCGAGACGCAGGTGACGGTCGGCGCCGGCGGCTGGGCGGAATGGCTGGCACAGGAAGCGATCCTGTTCGACGGCACCCGCGCGCGGCGCAGTTTCGAGGCCGATGTCGCCCCCGATGCCCGGCTGCTGGCGGTCGAAAGCCTGGTATTCGGCCGCACCGCGATGGGCGAGACGCTGCGCAGCGGCCGCATCCACGACAGCTGGCGCATCCGCCGCGGCGGCCGACTGGTCTGGGTCGATGCGCTGCGGCTCGACGGCGATATCGCGGCGCAGATGGCGGCACCGTTCGGGTTCGGGGGCGCGTGCTCGTGCGCGACGATCGTCTATGTCGGGGCGGATGCCGCCACGCACCTGGATGCGGTGCGGGCGCTGCTCGATGGCGGCGGGGCGACGAGTTTCGATGGGCTGTTGATCGTGCGGATGCTGTCGGACGATGCGGCAGCGCTGCGCCGCGCGGTGATGCGGGTGGTGGCCGGCCTGCGGATGCTGGCGGGTGGATATGCGGAGGCGATGCCCAATGTCTGGCATTGCTAAGCTTTTCCTCCCCCTCGAGGGGGAGGACAGCATGAACCTCACCCCGCGCGAAAAGGACAAGCTGCTCGTCGCCATGGCGGCGATCGTGGCGCGCCGGCGGCTGGAGCGCGGTGTCAGGCTCAACCATCCCGAGGCCGTCGCGCTGATCGCCGATCATGTCGTCGAGGGGGCGCGGGACGGCGTGCGGGTTGCCGAGCTGATGGCCAGCGGCGGCCATGTGCTGACTCGCGACCAGGTCATGCCCGGCGTGGCCGAGATGATCGAGAGCGTCCAGGTCGAGGCGACCTTTCCCGACGGTACCAAGCTCGTGACCGTGCACCGGCCCATAAGATGATTCCGGGTGAAATCCTCACCGCCGAGGGCGACATCGTGCTCAATGCCGGGCGCCCGGTGACGGTGCTCAGCGTCGCCAACACCGGCGATCGGCCGATCCAGGTCGGCAGCCATTTCCACTTCGCCGAAACCAACCCGGCGCTGGCCTTTGATCGCGCCGCGGCGCGCGGCCAGCGGCTCGACATCGCCGCCGGCACCGCGATCCGCTTCGAGCCCGGGCAGACGCGCGACGTGGCGCTGATCCCCTATGGCGGCGACCGCATCGTCTGGGGCTTTCGCGGCCAGATCGGCGGCCCGCTGTGAGCGTGACCGTCACCCGCCGCGCCTATGCCGGGATGTTCGGGCCGACGACCGGTGACCGCATCCGGCTCGCCGATTCCAGCCTGCTGATCGAAGTGGAGGCCGACCGCACGCTCTATGGCGAGGAGGTCAAGTTCGGCGGCGGCAAGGTCATCCGCGACGGCATGGGGCAAAGCCAGCGCAGCCGGGCCGAGGGCGCCGTCGACACCGTCATCACCAATGCCGTCATCCTCGACCACTGGGGGGTCATCAAGGCCGATATCGGCATAACGGCCGGGCGGATCAGCCATATCGGCAAGGCCGGCAACCCCGATGTGCAATCGGGCGTCGACATCGTCATCGGCCCCGGCACCGACGTGATCGCCGCGGAGGGCAAGATCGTCACCGCCGGCGCCATCGACGCGCATGTGCACTTCATCTGCCCGCAGCAGGTCGAGGAGGCGCTATGCGCCGGCGTCACCACCATCATCGGCGGCGGCACCGGCCCGTCGCACGGCACGCTCGCCACCACCTGCACGCCGGGGCCCTGGCATATCGGCCGCATGCTGCAGGCGCTGGAGACGCTGCCGATGAACTTTGCGGTGTCGGCCAAGGGCAATGCCAGCCGGCCGGCGGCGCTGGAGGAGATGATTCGCGCCGGGGCGGCGGTGCTGAAGCTGCACGAGGACTGGGGCACGACGCCGGCGTCGATCGACACTTGCCTGTCGGTCGCCGATGCCCATGACGTGCAGGTGACGCTGCATTCCGACACGCTGAACGAAAGCGGTTTCGTCGAGGATACCATCGCTGCCTTCCAGGGCCGGACGATCCACAGTTTCCACACCGAAGGCGCCGGCGGCGGCCATGCGCCCGACATCATCCGGCTGGCGTCGCTGGCCAATGTGCTGCCGTCGTCGACCAATCCGACCCGGCCCTACACCGTCAACACGCTCGACGAGCATCTCGACATGCTGATGGTCTGCCATCACCTCGACCCGCGCATCGCCGAGGATGTGGCGTTCGCCGAAAGCCGGATCAGGAAGGAGACGATCGCGGCGGAGGATATCCTCCACGATCTCGGCGCCTTTTCGATGATGTCGTCCGACAGCCAGGCGATGGGGCGGGTGGGGGAAACCATCATCCGCTGCTGGCAGACGGCGGACAAGATGAAGCAGCAGCGTGGGCCCCTGCCCGGCGACGGCGCGGCGGACAATCTGCGCGCCCGGCGCTATGTCGCCAAATACACCATCAACCCGGCGATCGCGCATGGCCTGTCGGCGCATGTCGGGTCGGTGGCGGTCGGCAAGCTCGCCGACCTGGTGGTGTGGTCGCCGGCGTTCTTCGCGGTGAAGCCCGACCTGGTCATCAAGGGCGGCAGCATCGCCATGGCGCCGATGGGGGACCCCAATGCCAGCATCCCGACGCCGCAACCGGTACACTATCGCCCGATGTGGGGCGGCATGGGGCGATCGGGGACGCTGTCGTCGTTGCTGTTCGTCAGCGCCGCCTCGCTCGACGACGGCATGCCGCACGCGCTCGGCCTGCAGCGCGAATGCGTGGCGGTGACGGGGACGCGTGGCATCGGCAAGGCCGACATGGTGCTCAACGACGCGCTGCCCGACATTGCGGTGGACCCGGAGACCTATGAAGTGCGCGCCGATGGCGAGTTGCTGACCTGCGAACCGGCGAGCGAGCTCGCCTTCGCGCAACGCTATTTCCTGTTCTGATGCTGCGCGCCACATCCGTGCTGCCGGCGGGGCACTGGCGCGATGCGGTGGACCGCGTCGTCCTCGATCATGCCGCGCGGCACCGGCGGCGGTTGCACTATCATGCCGAGGGCGGGCTGGCGTTCCTGCTCGACCTGCCGCGGGCGCGGGTGCTCGCCGATGGCGATGGCCTCGTGCTGGAGGATGGCCGGGTGATCGCCGTGGTCGCCGCCGCCGAACCGCTGATCGAGGTGACCGCGGCCGATGGCGCGGCGCTGCTGGCGATCGCCTGGCATATCGGCAACCGTCATTTGCCGGCGGAGCTGCTCGGCACCGCCATCCGGCTGCGCGCCGACCATGTCATCGCCGACATGCTGCGCGGGCTGGGCGGCACGGTCACCGCCATCGCAGCGCCGTTCAATCCCGAAACCGGCGCCTATGCCGGCGGGCATGGCGATCATCACCACCATCATGACGACCATGCGCATGACCACGCGCCGGGCCACCACCATGATCACTGATCGCGGGCTGGCGGCGCTGCTGGCGTGGACGTCGCCCAGCTATCCGGTCGGGGCGTTCAGCTACAGCCATGGCCTGGAGGCGGCGGTCGAGGCCGGCGATGTCCATGATCGCGCGACGCTGGTGGATTATGTCGGCGCGGTGATCGAGCGCGGCGGCGGCTGGGTCGATCTCGTCGTCTTCGTCCATGGCTGGCGGGCGGCCCGGGACCCTGTGGCGTTCGACGCCGTCAGCGATTTCGCCACGGCGTTTCGCGGCTCGTCGGAAACCGCGCTCGAAAGCCGGCAGATGGGGTCGAGCTTCCTGCTGGTCACGCGCAAGGCCTGGCCGCACCCCGGCCTCGATGCCTTTGCCGAGCGTCTCGCCGGCGGCCCCGTCAGCCATGCCGCCGCCGGCGCGCTGGCCTGTGCGCTGCACGATGTGCCGCTTGGGCCCGCGCTGATCGCCTGGGGACATGGCACGGCGGCCAATCTGGTGTCCGCCGGAGTCCGCCTGGTGCCATTGGGCCAGACCGACGGCCAGCTGGCGACGGCGGCGCTGATGCCGGTGGTCGCGGCGGCGGCGGCGCGGGCGCAGGTCACCGATCTCGACGATCTCGGCACGTCGGCGCCGCGGCTCGAGCTGGCGTCGCTGGCGCATGAAACCCAATACTCGAGGCTTTTCCGATCATGAGCAGCAACGGTCCCGTCCGCATCGGCATCGGCGGCCCCGTCGGCAGCGGCAAGACCGCGCTGACCGACCGGCTCTGCAAGGCCTTGCGCGAGCATTACAACGTCGCCGCCATCACCAACGACATCTACACCCGCGAGGATGCCGAATTCCTGACGCGGTCGGGTGCGCTGGCGGCCGACCGCATCATGGGCGTCGAAACCGGCGGCTGCCCGCACACCGCCATCCGCGAGGACGCCAGCATCAACCTTGCCGCCGTCGATACGATGAACGCGCGGCACCCGGGGCTCGACATCATCTTCATCGAAAGCGGCGGCGACAATCTGGCGGCGACCTTCAGCCCCGAACTCGCCGACATCACCATCTATGTCATCGACGTGTCGGCGGGCGACAAGATCCCGAGGAAGGGCGGCCCCGGCATCACGCGATCCGACCTGCTGGTCATCAACAAAATCGACCTGGCGCCGCTGGTCGGCGCCGATCTCGGCGTCATGGACCGCGACGCGCGCAGGATGCGGGGCGAGCGGCCGTTCCTGTTTTCCAACCTGAAGGTCAACCACGGCCTCGACGGCGTGATCGCCTTTCTGGTCGGCGCCGCCGGGCTGCCGCCGCGCCCGATACCGCCGCAGGCCCTGCCGGGATGACCGCCGCCGCCGCCGCCGGCACGCGCCGCTACAACAAATGGGTCGCCGACCCCGCCCTGGAGGATTACGCGCTGCGCTTCACGCCGGCGAGCGCGCGGCAATGGTCCACCGGGCGCATCGCCTCGACGGCGTTTGGCGCCGCCAGCTTTCTCGCCTGCGAGGCGATCGGCGCGACGATCACCCTGGCCTATGGATTTTCCAACGCCGTCGCCGCGATCGTCGCTGCGATGCTGCTGCTGTTCCTGATCGGGCTGCCGATTGCCTGGCACGCCGCCCGGGCGGGCCTCGATGTCGACCTGCTGACCCGCGGCGCCGGCTTCGGCTATATCGGCTCGACGATCACCTCCTTGATCTACGCCAGCTTCACCTTCCTGCTGTTCGCCATCGAGGCGAGCATCCTGTCGATGGCGCTGCAACTGCTGCTCGGGCTGCCGATCGCCATCGCGCATGTCATTTCCTCGCTGATCGTCATCCCCATTGCGCTCTACGGCATGCGCGCCATCACGCGTTTCCAGGCCTGGACCCAGCCGGTCTGGCTGGTGCTGCAACTGGCGCCGCTGGTCTATGTGCTGGCGGTCGGCGGGCCGACGATGGCGCGCTGGCTGGCCTGGCCGGGGCTGCGCGGCGCCGCCGATGGCTCGGTCGACCTGTTGCTGTTCGGGCTGGCGTTGTCGACCCTGCTGTCGCTGCTGCCGCAGATCGGGGAACAGGCCGACTATTTGCGCTTCCTGCCGGCGCGAACCCGCGCCAACCGCGGCCGCTGGTGGGGGGCGCTGCTGCTCGGCGGCCCGGGCTGGGTGATCATCGGCGGTGCCAAGCTGCTGCTCGGATCGTACCTGGCGCGGCTGGTCATCGACCATGGCGGCGCTGCGCTGCAGGCCTCGGCACCGCCCGACATGTTCCTTGCCGTGTTCACCGACATGGTCGGATCGCCGGGGCTGGCGATGCTGCTGACCGGAATCCTCGTTGTCACCGCGCAGATGAAGATCAACGTCACCAATGCCTATGCCGGCAGCATCGCCTGGTCGAACTTCTTTTCGCGGTTGAGCCATGCCCATCCCGGCCGCGTCGTCTGGCTGGTGTTCAACGTGCTGCTGGCGCTGCTGCTGATGGAAATCGGCATCTTTGCCGTCATCGAGAATATCCTGACGCTCTATGCCAACCTTGCCGCCGGCTGGATCGGCGCGCTGGTCGCCGACCTCGTCATCTCCAAGCCGCTCGGGCTGTCGCCGCCGCTGATCGAGTTCAAGCGCGCCCGGTTGTACGACATCAACCCGGTCGGCGTCGGGGCCATGCTGCTGTCGATCATCGTGTCGACGGCGGCACTAGTCGGTGTCTTTGGCCCGCTGGCGCAGGCGTTCTCGCCGTTGCTCGGGCTCGCCGTCGCCTTTGTCGCGGCGCCGGCCATCGCGCTGGCCACCCGCGGCCGCTATTACATCGCCCGCGACGCCGACCTGCCGTCGGGCACCGGCGAGCTCGCCTGCGTGCTGTGCGGCAATCGTTTCGAACGGCCCGACATGGCGCATTGTCCGCTGCACAGCGGCAGCATCTGTTCGCTATGCTGCACGCTGGAGGCGCGGTGCCACGACATGTGCAAGGACGGTAGCAGTTTCGGGGAACAGGCGACGGCGCTGTTGCAGCGGCTGCTGCCGCGGTCGCTGGCGCGCTATGCCGACACCACCACCGGGCATTTCATCGGGGTGATGACGCTGTTCACCGCGATCAGTGCCGGCCTGCTGTTCCTGATCGGCATCCAGTACGCCGCCGTGGCGCCGGTGGCGCGCGCGGCGATCATGACGACGCTGTGGGTGGTGTTCTTCGCGCTCGCCATCCTGTCGGGCATCGCCGCCTGGCTGCTGGTGCTGGCGCATGACAGCCGCCGCGCCGCCGAGGCCGAGAGCCAGCGCCACACCGCCATGTTGATGGACGAGATCGCCGCCCACAAGCGCACGGACGTGGCGCTGGAAAAGGCCCGCGACGCCGCCGAGGCCGCCAATCTGGCGAAAAGCCGCTATCTGGTGGGCGTCAGCCACGAGATCCGCTCCCCGCTCAACGCCATCTACGGCTATGCCCAGCTGCTCGAACGCGAAGGCACGATCGAGCCGGGCGAAGCCGGGCGCGTCATCCGGCGGTCGTCGGAGCATCTGACCAACATCGTCGACGGCCTGCTCGACATCAGCCGCATCGAAAGCGGCGTGCTCAAGCTCAGCCGCGATATCGTGCCGCTGCCGGCGTTTCTCGAACAGATCGCCGACATGTTCCGCATGCAGGCGCAGGAAAAGGGCATCGCCTTTCACTATGATCCGCCGCCGAACCTGCCGGCGTTCGTACGCACCGATGAAAAACGCTTGCGCCAGATCCTGATCAACCTGCTGTCGAACGCGGTGAAATACACCGCCGAGGGCCAGGCCGCGCTGGCGGTGCGCTATCGCGGCCTCGTCGCCGAATTCGAGGTGTCGGATACCGGCGTCGGCATCGCGCCGGAAGACCTCGAGCGCATCTTCGAACCCTTCGAGCGCGGCAGCGCCACCAACGGCCAGCCCGGCACCGGCCTCGGCCTAGCCATCACCCGGGTGCTGGCGCAGGTCATGGGCGGCGACGTGGCGGTGCGCAGCGCTGCCGGCGTCGGCAGCCGCTTCACGCTGCGGCTGATGCTGGCCGAGCCCGGCGAGGCCCCGCCGGCGACGACCCGGTTGCGGCCGGTCTCGGGCTATGGCGGCGAACGCCGGACGATACTGGTCATCGACGACGATCCCTATCAGCTGGCGGTGCTGCAGGGCCTGCTGCGGCCGCTCGGCTTCACCGTCTATGCGGCGTCGAACGGTGCCGCCGGCCTCGACCTCGCCGCGCGCTGCGACCCCGACCTGGTGCTGCTCGACATCCAGATGCCGGGGATGACCGGCTGGGAGGTGGCGGCACAATTGCGGGCACGCTTCGGCCAACGGCCGAGCATCGTCATGGTGTCGGCCAATGCCCATGAATTTGCCGCCGGCGGCGATGGCCGCGCCGATCACGACGGCTTTGTGCTGAAACCGGTGGAGCTGGAGACGCTGCTCGATGTCGTCGCGACGCGGCTCGGGCTGGTCTGGGATGCCAGTGCCCCGGCCGCCCTGCCGCCGCCGCCGCCGACCGCACGGCTGGCGGGGGCCGGCAGCCAGATCGCCGAGCTGCGCCGCCTGGGGCAGCTCGGCCATGTCCGCGGCATCGAGACCAGCCTCGCCGCGCTCGAACGCGATTTTCCCGACAGCCAGGCCCTGGTGGCGCAATTGCGCGACAAGGTGCGGGCCTTTGACCTGAAGGCGTATCTCAAGTTGCTCGAAATCCATGGCTAGCCAACCTGCCACCATCCTGGTCGTCGACGACACGCCGGAAAGCCTGCGCTTTGTCACCGCCACGCTCGAAAAGGCCGGGATGACCGTGCTGATCGCCGGCGACGGCGCCGCGGCGCTGCAATCGCTGGAACTGGCCGGCGAACGATCGCTGCCCGACCTGGTCATCATGGACGCGATGATGCCGGTGATGGACGGTTTCGAGACGACGCGGCGCATCAAGGCCGACACGCGCTTTTCCCGGCTGCCGGTGATCTTCATGACCGGGCTTACCGAGACCGAGCATGTCGTGCGCGGGCTGGAGGCGGGCGGCGTCGATTATGTGACCAAGCCGATTGTCGTCGAGGAGCTGCTGGCGCGCATCCGTGTCCACCTCGGCAATGCCCGGGTTTCGTCGGGCAGCCAGGCCGCGCTCGATGACAGCGGCCGGCCGCTGCTGGCGGTGGATGGCGCCGGGCGGCTGCTGTGGGCGACGCCGCGCAGCACCGCGATGCTGGCCCGGCTGTTCCCGCCGGCGGGGTCGCTGGCGCCGGCGCTGGCCGCCGCGCTGGCGCGCCATGTCGCCAGCGACGGGCAGGGGGTGGTGCGGCACGACCTCGACGACGGCCGGCTGGAGCTGACGCTGCTGACGCGCAACGGCAGCGACGAATGGCTGTTTCGCCTCGCCGAGATCCGCGAGGGCGCCGAGGAGCGGCTGCTCGCCGCCAGGCACGGCCTGACCGAGCGCGAGGCCGAGGTGTTGCTGTGGATCAGCCGCGGCAAGGCCAATCGCGAGATCAGCGAGATACTGGGCATTTCCCCGCGCACGGTGAACAAGCATCTTGAGCAGGTGTTCGAGAAAATGGGGATCGAGAACCGCGCCTCGGCGGCGGCGGCGGCGGTGAAGACACTGACGCAATAACGATGTTCGGTAGTCCTACGGATGGCGCGGCGCCGGCGCGCCGCGGTAGGGATGATGCAGCGATGTCGCCAGGCCCGCGCCTGCCGCGCCGGCGTGATCGTCGCAAAGGAACCCACCATGATCGAAGAGCATCGCACCCTGACCAAGGCCAGCACGCCGATCGCCGATGCCGCCCCCTGGACCCGCCGGCTGACGACGCGCACGGGTTTCGACTTCCATGTCCGCCCGGCCACCGCCGACGACGAGCCAGCGCTGGCCGAGTTCTTCGCGCATGTGACGCCCGAGGAATTGCGCTTTCGCTTCCTGACCGCGTGCCGGGAGGTCGGCCATGCCCGGCTTGTGGCGATGACCGACATCGACCACGACAAGACCGAGAACTTTCTCGCCGTGCTGACCGACGGCACGGTGATCGCATCGGGGCTGCTGGCGGCCGATAACGCCGGCGACCGCGCCGAAGTCGCGATCTCGATCCATTCCGGCTACAAGGATCGCGGCGTCAGCTGGACGCTGCTCGACCACATCGCCCATTATGCCGCTGCCCGCGGCATCAAGGTCATCGAATCGATCGAATCGCGCGAAAACCGCGCCGCCATCGCGCTCGAAATGGAAATGGGCTTCGTGACCGAGGCGATCGAAGGCGATCCGACGCTGGTGCGCGTCAGCCGGCGGCTTTAATCCCGCTTTCGGTCTCGATGAGCCGCAAGGCCCGCTCAGGCTGAGCGGATCAAGTTGAAAGCAATCAATTTCAGATCCGGACCAGATGGGCGACGTCGGCGGCAGTGTCGCTGGCGGTGTCGCCTTGCCGGACGATGCGGCCACCGTCCATCACCGCATAGTGATCGGCGAAGCGCCAGGCGAAATCGAGATATTGCTCGATGAGGATGATGGTCAGGCCCATTTCGGCGCGGACTTTCAACAGCGCCGCCTCGATCATCTGGACAACATTGGGCTGCACGCCTTCGGTCGGTTCGTCGAGCAGCAGCAGCCGCGGCGCCCCGGCCAGCGCGCGGCCGATGGCGAGCTGCTGCTGCTCGCCGCCGGACAACAGCCCGCCCTTGCGCTGGCGGATGGTGCCGAGCTTGGGAAACAGGTCGTAGATCTGGTCGGGGACGCCGGCGCTCGCCTTGCCGCGCCGGCCGAGTGCCATCAGCCCGGTTTCGAGATTTTCGGCGACCGTCAGCTGCGGGAAGATGTGGCGACCCTGCGGCACATAGCCGATGCCGGCGCGGGCGCGGCGCTGCGGCGGCAGCGTGCCGATGTCCTGCCCGTCGAGGCGGATCGTGCCGGCATCGAGCGGCTGGATGCCCATGATGGTCCTGAGCAGCGTCGTCTTGCCGACGCCGTTGCGGCCGATCAGGGCGGTGACGCTGCCCGGCGCCAGCTGCAGGTCGATGTCCCACAGCACCCGCGCCGCGCCATAGCCGGCGGCGACGCCGGAAAGTTCGAGGAGGGGGGTCACCATGGTGCAGACCCGTCATCCCCGCGCAGGCGGGGATCCATCGCCCGAACCGCCCCGCGCGTAACGGCGTTCCGGCGATGGGTCCCCGCCTGCGCGGGGATGACGGGGAAGGTGGGAATCACGCCGCCCGTCCCAGATAGACGTCCGCCACCCGCGGGTCGCTGCGCACCTCCGCAACGCTGCCCTGCATCAGGAAACGGCCCTGGTGCATCACCGTCACCCGCGCCGCCAGCTGTTCGACAAAGCTCATGTCGTGGTCGATGACGATGATGCTGTGGTCGCCAGCGAGGCCGCGGATCAGGTCGGCGGTGCGGCTGGTTTCGGCGGGGCCCATGCCGGCGGTGGGTTCATCGAGCAACAGCAATTCGGCATCGGTGGCGACGACCATGCCGATTTCGAGCCATTGTTTCTCGCCATGCGCCAGCGTGCCGGCGATGGCGCCGCGGCGATCGCCCAGTCCGATGCGATCGAGGATATCGGCGACCCGCGCTGCCTCTGCCGCCGGCTGGCCGAAGCCGAACGAGGCCCACAGCCGCTTCGACCTTGCCGCGGCGATGCCGAGATTGTCGGCCACGGTCAGCGTCTGCAAGACGCCGGGGGCCTGGAATTTCCGGCAGATGCCCGAGCTGGCGATGCGGTGCACCGGCAGCCGCGATATGTCCTGGCCGCGGAACAGCACGCGGCCGTCCGACGGGCGCACCCGGCCGATGATGGTGTCGCACAGCGTCGATTTGCCGGCGCCGTTGGGGCCGATGACGACGCGCAGCTCGCCCTTGTCGAGGGTCAGCGAAAAGCCGTCGAGCGCCTTGAAGCCGTCATAGTCGACGGTGACGCCATCGACGGCGAGCAACAGGTCGCCCACCGCCGTCACGCGCGTTTCCGCAGGCCCGCGAGCCCGCCGGGCAGCAGCGTGACGACGAGGATGAACAGCGCGCCGAGCGCATAGGGCCAGAGCTCGGGAAAGGCGCTGCTGACCTTGTCGCGGGCGAAATTGACCGCGACCGTGCCGAGGATGGCGCCGGCGAGGCTGAGGCGGCCGCCGATCGCCACCCAGATCACCATCTCGATCGACGGCACCACGCCGACCAGGGCCGGCGAGATGACGCCGGCGTGGAGGGTGAACAACGCGCCGGCGACGCCCGCCAGCCCGCCGGCGACGGCAAAGGCGACGACCTTGTAGGCGGCGGCGTCATGGCCGAGGTAGCGCACCCGGTTTTCGCCGTCGCGGACGGCGCGCAACATGGTGCCGAAGCGCGAGGCGAGCAGCAGCGTGACCAGCGCCCAGCCGGCGGCGAGGCAGGCGAGGGTGAGCCAGTAGAGCCAGCGCCCGGCGCCGGGATCGTTGAGATCGAGGCCCATGACGCCGGAGAAATCGGTAAGGCCATTGAAGCCGCCGGTCAGGTCCTGCTGGCTGACCAGAAGGGTCGCGAAGGCCAGCGCCAGTGCCTGGGTGATCAGCGAGAAATAGGTGCCGCTGACGCCGCGGGCGAATACCGCCCGGGCGAACAGCGCCGCCACCAGGGCCGGGACCGCGACGATGGCGATGATGGCGACGGCGGGATGGGCGAAAGGCGCCCACCACCAGGGCAGGGACTCGACGCCGCTGAGCATCATGAATTCCGGCACTTCGCCCGGAGCCAGCCCGGCGAGCTTCATGTGCATGGCGAGGGCATAGCCGCCGAGGCCGAAGAACACGCCCTGGCCGAGGCTGAGGATGCCGCCGTGCCCCCAGGTCAGCACGAGGCCGAGCGCGAGAAGCGCCAGCGCGAGGAAGCGGGCGAGAAGGTTGAGATCATAGGCCGACAGCAACAGCGGCGCGGTCGCGGCGACGACCAGCAGCAGCGCGGCGATGCCGAACGGGCGCCGGAGGTCACGCATCCAGCGACCGCGAGCGGCTGGCGACGACGCCCTGCGGGCGGACCTGGATGAACAGGATGACGAAGACCAGCAGGATGACCTGCGCCAGGCTGACATCGACGGCGAGTTGCGACAGCGCCACCACCAGCCCGAGGATCAGCGCCGCGGCGACGGTGCCGGTGATCGAGCCGAGGCCGCCCATGACGACGACGAGGAACGCCGGCACGATATAGGATTGCCCGACGGTCGGCGTCACCGGCCCGAGCAGCGCCAGCACCACGCCGGCCAGCCCGGCGATGCCGGTGCCGAGCGAGAACACGATGAGGTCGATGCGGTTGACGTCGATGCCGGTTGCGGCGGCCATCATCCGGTCCTGGTTGACGGCGCGGACCAGCAGCCCGATGCGGCTGCGCGCCAGCAGCAGCGCCAGCCCGCCCAGCACGAGTGCGGCAACGCCGAGGATGAACAGCCGCGCATAGGGCAGCGACGCGCCGCCGATGGCGACCGCGCCGTCGAGCCAGGCCGGCGCCGTGACCTCCACGCCGATGGCACCGAACAGGCTGCGCGCCGCCTGCTGCAGGACGAGGCTGACCCCCCAGGTGGCGAGCAGCGTGTCGAGCGGGCGCGCCGACAGCCGGGCGATCAGCGCGGTGTGCAGGATCGCCCCGAAGATCGCGGCGCCGATGAAGGCAACCGGCAATGCGACGATGATGCCCCAGGGGCCGGAGACGACCTGCAGCGTTCCCCAGGCGAGATAGCCGCCGAGCATCAGCATCTCGCCATGCGCCATGTTGATGACCCGCATCAGGCCGAAGCTGAGCGCCAGGCCGAGCGCGGCGAGCAGGTAGAGCGAGCCGACGGAGAAGCCGTTGAAGATCTGGCCGAGGAGGAGGGCGGGGTCCACCGTTACACGTCATCCCCGCGCAGGCGCAGATCCATCGCCGGAGCGGGGTCGCGGGTAGCGGCGGACGGGCGATGGATCCCCGCCTGCGCGGGGATGACGGCAGGTGAGGGGCAAATCACCGTCAGGCCGGCTTGCAGCTTTTTCCCGGGAACGCCAGCGCGTCATAGGGTTCCGGCGCGATCATGCCCGGCGACTGCGACACGATCTTGAACTGGCCGTCGGGCTGCAACTGGCCCACATACGCCCGCTGCACCAGGCTCTGGTTCGGCGCCAGCTTGACGGGGCCCATCGGCGACGGGATGGCGGCCAGCGTCACCGCCGCCTTGCGCACCCTGGCGGGATCGAAGCTGCCGGCCTTTTCGACCGCAGCTTTCCACAGCCAGACGTTGACATAGCCGTGCACCATCGGATCGGTGATCGCCGCCTTGGCGCCGAATTTGGCCTTGTAGGCGGCAACGAACGCCTTGTTCTCCGGTGTCTGGATGCTCTGGAAATAGTTCCACACCGCATAGCTGCCGTTGACCAGCGCCGGCCCCATCGCCTGCGCCTCCTGCTCGGCGATGCTGAAGCTCATCACCGGTAACTTGGCGGAAGTGAGCCCGGCGGCGGCCATCTGCTTGAAGAAGGCGACGTTGCTGTCACCGTTCAGCGTGGAGAACACGATGTCGGGTTTCGCGGCGCGCAACTTGGCGATGACCGCGCTGAATTCGGTGCCGCCCAGGGGCACATAATCTTCGCCGGCGACGGTCATCTTGCCGGCGGCGATGCGTTTTTTAAGGATCAGGTTGGCGGTGCGCGGGAACACATAGTCCGAGCCGATCAGGAAGTATTTCTTGTGGCCCTTGGCCGTCGCCCAGGTCAGCGCCGGCACGATCTGCTGGTTGGGCTGGGCGCCGGTGTAGATGATGTTCGGCGAGCATTCATTGCCCTCGAACTGCACCGGGTACCAGAGCAGGCTGGCGTTGCGCTGGAACACCGGCAGCATCGCCTTGCGGCTGGCCGAGGTCCAGCCGCCGAAGACGGTGACGACGCCGCCCTGCTGGATCAGCTTGCCGGCCTTTTGCGCGAAGGTCGCCGGGTCGGATGCGCCATCCTCGACAACGGCCTGGATCTGGCGGCCGAGCACGCCGCCCTTGGCGTTGATTTCGGCAATGGCTAGCAGTTCGGCGTTCTTCACGGTGACCTCGCTGATCGCCATGGTGCCGGTCAGCGATTGCAGCACGCCGACCTTGACCGGCGGCCCGGCGGCGATCGCCGGCGTGGTGGCAAGCAGGCCGGCGAGCGACAGAAAGCGACCAGCGAAAGCCATGGCGAATTGCCCCTCGAAACAAGCTGTTTCGATGCTTAGTGACCGCCCCGCCGCAGCGGTTATGCGTTATTTGACGTAGGTCTTGCGCGTCTGGCCAAGGTGTATTCAACTGGCGCCAGAGGGGACACGCAATGAGCCTGATGAGAGCGCGCGGACAGGTGCGCCGGGGCATCGCCGCGGCGGTGCTGCTGGCCGCGTCATCGGCGGCGCTGGTGCTGGCCGCGGCGCCGGTGACGGTGCCCGACTGGCTGGCACCCAAGATTGCCGCGCTGCCCAAGGCCAAGCGCGATTTCCTGATGTCGGACGGCACCGGCAGCTTTGCGGCGCGCAAGGAGCTGCTGTTCAAGCGCTTCGAAACCAAGACGCCGGCGGAGATCGAGGCCTATATCGACGGCATGATGGCGGTGGTGGAGGATCGCAAGTTCCACCCCGGCAGCGATGCGCCCAGTATCCCGCTCGACACCACCGACGAGGGTTTCAACGCCTGGCGGACGCTGCGGCCGGCATCGCTCGATACGCCGCGCACGGCGGGGCCGATCAATCTCAACCGCTATATGAGCGCCGGTCCGAAGCAGGGCATCCCGACGTTTTTCAACCTGCCCGTCGCGCTGACGCCGGCGGACCTGAAGGCCGGCAAGGTCGATGTCGCGATCATGGGCATCGGGCTCGACATGGGGTCGGGCTATCGCGGTGCCGCCTATGGGCCGCGCGCGGTGCGGGTGGGGGAAGTCTACAAGGGCCAGTTCCCGGTGACGCCCGAAAACATGCACGTCATGGTGTCGCCGTTCGTCGAACTGAACGTCGTCGATTATGCCGATGTCGCCGTCGACCCGATGTCGACGGAGCGCAGTCTCGAGCATATCCGCCGGCAGGTTGCCGAGGTCGCACGCACCGGTGCCATCCCGATCATCGTCGGCGGCGACCATTCGCTGATGTACCCCGATGCCGCGGCGATGGCCGATGTCCATGGCAAGGGCAAGGTCGGCGTCGTGCATTTCGATTCGCATTTCGACGCCCAGCAGGGCGGCGAGCATCTGATGAGCCATGGCCAGCCGGTGTATCGGCTGTTCAAGGAAGGCCATATCTATGGCAAGAACTTCATCCAGATCGGGCTGCGCGGCTATTGGCCCGACGCCAAGAGCTTTCAATGGATGCGCGAGCAGGGTTTTCGCTACCATCCGATGGCCGAGGTCGAGAAGACCGACTGGAAAACCGTGATGGACCGTGCCGTCCGCGAGGCGCGTGATGGGCCAGAAAAGATCTTCATCAGCTTCGATGTCGACGTCCTCGATCCGGCGTTCATGCCCGGCACCGGCACGCCCGAACCCGGCGGGCTGACGATGCGTGAGGCGCTGCCGATCGTGCGCCGGCTGTGCGCCGAGACGAACGTCGTCGGCTTTGAACTGGTCGAGACCAACCCGCTGGTCGATCCCGGCTATACCAGCGCGCTCAACGCCAATCGCATCATCCGCGAATGCCTGACCGGGATCGCCATGCGCAAGCGCGGGCTGACCGGCGAGCATTATCTGAGCCCGCTGACCACCGACCATGGCCTGCCGCCCTATCCGGTCCGCAAGCCCGCGACATGAGCCGCCTGCTGCGTGATCCGCTGGTCGTTTTCGTCGCCGTCGCGGCGCTGCTGTTCGGCGCCTATTGGGCGCTCGGCCGCCGCGACAACGCCATCATCGTGTCGACGGCGACGGCCGCCAGCCTGGCGGAGAACTACCAGTTGATGACCGGGCGCGCCCCCGATGCCGCCGCCCGCAAGAAACTGGTCGATGATTATGTCACCGACGAAATCCTGTTCCGCGAGGCGGTGTCGCGCGGCATGCACCTGACCGATCGCACGACGCGGGCGCGGCTGGTCGATCGCCTGCGCTTCCTCATCGCCGGCGCGCCGGCGACACCCGTCGAGGCCGATCTGCTCGATTTCTATTCGGAACACGGCGATCTGTACCGTGCCGAGCCGCAGATCAGCCTGCGCCAGGTCTATTTCACCCGCATGCCCGAGGCGCCGGCGGCGATCCTGGCGGCGCTGAACCGCGGCGACCGCATCGACGGCGATGATTTCTGGATGGGGCGAAATTTCCCGGAGTACGGCGAATCGATGCTGCGCGGCATGTTCGGGCAACCGATCCTCGAGGCGGCGCGCAAGGCAACGCCGGGCCGCTGGATCGGGCCGCTGCCGAGCCCGCGCGGCGTGCACTTCATCCTGGTCGAGCGCCGCAATCCGCCCCGGCTGATGCGCTATACCGATGTCCGTGACCAGGTGGCGCAGGATATGATGGCCGCCCAGACGGCTGGCTCCGTGGCCGCCGCGGTTCGCAAGATGGAAGCGGAATATGACGTTGATATCGAGGGTTAGTGCCTTTGCGCTGCTGGTGCTGGCGGTGCTGCTCGCGGTTGTGCCGGCGCGTGCCGATGTCTTCAGCCTCGGCGAATACAGTTTCCAGCCCGGCGAGGAGCCCGGCACCTATGAGCTGGTCGCCAGCCTGCCCGATGCGCTGGTGACCGGCCGCGCCGTGACCTGGCCGACCGGCTGCACGCAATTTGACGCCAGCCGCCAGGTCCAGGCCGGCCGCGCCCGCCTGTCCTATGCCATCCGCTGCGATCGCGAGCTCGGCCGCGACGACGCCATCGTGACGCCCTGGGCCGTCGATGGCGCCAGCTATGCCTCGGCGGCGGGCGGCGGCACCACCCAGCTGCAGGCCAGTGACGCCGGCGTCGTCCTGCCGGTCGGAGTCACGACGACGGCGGCACGGGCCTTCCTCGTCGTCGCGCGCGATTTCCTGGGGCAGGGCTTTCTCCACATCCTCGGCGGCTGGGATCACCTGGCGTTCGTCATGTGCCTGTGCCTGCTCACCCGCGGGCGGACGTTGCTGCTGCTGGTCACCGTCTTCACCATCGGCCATTCGCTGTCGCTGGCGCTGGCGTTCTTCGACGTCATCCATGTGCCGGTGCCGCCGGTGGAGGCGGTGATCGCGCTGTCGATCGCCTTCATGGCGCGCGAGGCGCTGCTGTCGCGCGGCGGCGAGGATGATGCGATGCGGCGGCGCTACATGGTCGTCGTCGGCGCCTTCGGGCTGCTGCATGGCCTGGGCTTCGCCACCGCCTTGGGCGAAGTCGGCGTACCCGATGGCGAGCGGTTGCCTGGCCTCGTGTTCTTCAACATCGGGGTCGAGCTTGGCCAACTGGCCTTTGTCGCCGGCATGATGGGGCTGGTGGCGCTGGCGCGTGCGGTCGGCCAGGGCCAAGCGTTTCGCCAGGTGGCGCTTTACGGCGCCGGCATCATCGGCTGTTTCTGGCTGATCGAGCGTACCAGCAGCTTTGCGTGATCCCCGTATCGCAGTGGCGCGCGCCGCCATCGGCCGCGGCGAGGCCGATGTCGCCCGGCAGATCGGGCGCGCGCTGGCGGAGGCGCCGGCCGCCGCCGATGCCGCCGAGGGCCTGTTCCTGGCGGGCATCGCCGATGCCATGGAGGGCCGGGTGTCGGCGGCAGTCGCCGGCATCGCCGCGGCCATCGAACGCCATCCGACGGCGCTCTACTACGCCCAGTCGGCCCGGCTGCTCAGCATGTTGCGCCGCGATGGCGAGGCCGGCGAAGCGGCATTGGCAGCCGAAGCGCTCGGCGCCAAGGATGCGTTGACCCACGATACGATCGGCTGCGTTCATGCCCGGCTCGGCGACCATGAAGCGGCGCTGCGCTGTTTCACGCCGGCGGTGGCGCTCGATCCCGACAATATCCAGTTCCGCACCAACCTGGCGCTGGCGCTGGGGTTCGTCGGCCGGGTCGAGGATGCGGCGGCGCAATATGAGGCGATCCTGGCGCGCCAGCCCGCCAATGGCCAGGCGCATTTCTCGTTGGCCGGCCTCGCCAAGGCGACGGCGGCGGCGAACCATGTCGAACGGCTGGAGGCGGTGCTGACGGGGGCCGTCGCCGACGACGACGCGTTGCGCATCCGCTATGCGGCGGCGAAGGAATATGAGGATCTGGGGCAGGCGGCGCCGGCATTTCGTCACCTCGACGCCGCCAATCGCGCCCACAAGGCGCGCAGCGGCTATGATTTCGCCCAGGATGCGGCGATCTTCGATGCCATCGAACAGGGCTTTCGCGATCCGGCCTATCTGGCGGGGCCGGGTCACGATGGCGCCGACCCGATCTTCATCGTCGGCATGCCGCGCACCGGCACGACGCTGGTCGATCGAATCCTGTCGTCCCACCCCGACGTCCACAGTGCCGGCGAGTTGCAGGCCATGCCGGTCGCGCTGAAGATGCTTGCCGGAACGCGGTCGCGGGTGGTGCTCGACCTGGAAACGATTGCCGCGATCGGCGACCTGGCGCCCGATGCGGTCGGCGTCGCCTATGCGGCGCGGGCGGACCTGCACCGCCGCCGGCCCGATGGCCGTTTCATCGACAAGCTGCCGACCAATTTCTTCAACATCGGCGCCATCGCCCGGGCGCTGCCGCGGGCGAGCATCGTCTGCCTTCGTCGTCATCCGATGGATACCGTGTGGAGCAATTACAAGCACTTGTTCGCAACGACATCAGCGTTTTACGGCTATAGCCACGACCTGATGGATACCGCCCGCTATTTCGCGCGCTTCGACCGGCTGATGGCCTATTGGGCGGCGCTGTTTCCCGGCCGCATCCTGCAACTGTCGTATGAGCAACTGGTCGCCGACCAGGAGGGTGAAAGCCGGCGCCTGTTTGCCCATTGCGGGCTGGACTGGACGCCGGCGGCGCTCGATTTCCACACCAACAGCGCGGCGGTGGCGACGCCGAGTGCCGCGCAGGTGCGTCGGCCGATGTACCGGGATTCGGTGGCGCGCTGGCGTGCCCATGAGGAAGCATTGGCGCCGGTGGCGGCGTATTTTGCCGAAGCCGGGATTGCGATCGACTGAGGCTCTCTCCCCGTCATCCCGGCAAAGGCCGGGATGACGGGGAGGTCCTGACCTAGAACCGGTACCGCCCCTCCACGCCGAGCACCCGCGGCCGGGCGACGCTGCGGCCGTAATAGCGCGAGATGATGTCGCCGTTGACGAAGCCGAAGCGGCTGAGATCGTTGCTGACGCCGGTGACGGCATATTTGTTGAAGATGTTGTTGGCGAACAGCGACAGCTCATAGACCGGCGTGCGGTAGGTGATCGAGGCGCGGTTCATCACATAGCCCGGCAGCTTTTCGCCGAACCCACGCCCGCCGACACGGGTGAGAATGTCGCCGGTGTAGGTCGCAGTCCAGTTGAACAGCGTTTCGTTCTCGCCCATCGGCAGCGCATAGGTCGCCGACAGGGCGCCCGAGTGCCGGGCCGAGCCGGGCAGGCGATCGCCGGCAAAGACATCGACTTCGCTGAATTTCGGCCGGAAGCGCGGGTCCTTGCTGTTGCGGATCTGCAGCAGTTCCGGCACGTCCTCGGTCAGCTTGGCATCGAGGTAGGAATAGTTGCCGCGGACCGTCAGGCGATCGGTGATGCGCCCGTTGAACGAGAAGTCGAAACCGCGGTTGCGCGCCTTGCCGCCGTTGACGGTGATGCCGATGCCGCCGTTGAGCGTGGTGCCGCCGAGCTGGATGCCGTCCCAATCGACCTGGAAGACCGACAGGTTGGTGGTCAGCCTATTGTCGAAAAAGCCGGCGCGCAGGCCGATTTCGATGTTCTTGGTCTTGTCGGGGCCAAAGAACAGCTCGTTGGGCAGCGCGCAGATGTTCTGCTGGTTCGGGTTCAGCGGCAGCACGCAGGGCGCCGCGCCGGTGTTGGCGCCGCCGATGCGATAGCCGGTGCTGTAGGTGAAATAGACCAGCGCATCGGCGCCGAACTTGTAGGAGGTGTTGGCCTTCCAGACGACGCCGTTCGATTTGGCCTCGCCGCTGCTCGACGGGATGTCGAGGTCGTCGGCGACCGCGCCATCGTAATAGGGCAGGGTCGAGCCGCCGAAGCGGGTGAGATTATAGTCATAATAGCGGATGCCGCCGGTGACCTGCCATTCGGGGGTGAAGTTGAAGGTCGCCTCGCCGAAGACGGCCTTTTCCTCGGTCTTGCTGCGGCCGAAGGAGGCATATTCATTGTCGTCGGCGTTGGGGATGACGCCGAAATCGATACCGGTCGGCGATGCGGCGAAACCCGGGATGTACTCGCGGTACGATGTCGAGGTTTCGAACTTGTTGTAGAAGGCGCCGAGCACCCAGCTGAGCGGTCCGCCGTGCGTCGAAACCAGCCGCAGTTCCTGGTTGAATTGCTTGCTGACGGCGCGTGAATTGGTGAAGCCGGTGAAGGCCGGAAAGCTTTCATAGCCATAGTCGAGATCGAGCAGCAGGTCGGTGACATCGACCGAGCTGCGGTTCTTGGTGAAGGTATAGGCGGACGCGGAGACAAGCTGCGCGAAGTCGCCGAGCTCGGCCTCGACCTCCAGTGCGACGAGATGCGACTGGCGGTTCGACGGTTCGAGCACGCGCCACGGGCCTTCGTACTTGCCCTCGCCGAGCACGCCGCCGCCATTGGCCTGACGGCCGCCAGTCTTGGTGCGCTGGAAGACATAGGTCAGATAGGCATTGAGATTGTCGACCGTCAGGCCGAGCTGGTTGCGCGTCGTGATGGTTTTTTCAAAGTTCACGTCGCGCTGTGGATTGAAGTTCGCCTGCTGGTCGGCGATCGAGCCGAGCGGATTGGTCGACGGACCCGGCTGCGGATCGCTGACGCCGATCGTCTTGACCACGAACGGGTAGTCGATGAAGCCGGGGTCGTAATAATAACCGGTGGCCGAGCGGAAGGCGAGCACGTCCTTGATGATCGGCAGGTTGAAGGCGCCATCGATGACGAAGCCGACGCCGCTGCCCTCCTTCACGTCATAGGCGCGGCCGTGGACATAGCCGCCGATCGCCGAGGCATCGGGGCGTTCGGGCAGGTAGCGGATGGCGCCGGCGAGGGTGCCGAGGCCATAGAGCGTGCCCTGCGGCCCGAGCAGCACCTCGACGCGCTTGAGGTCGATCAGCTTGAAATCGAGATAGAGCGGCACTTCGCCGAGATAGGTACCGATGGCGTTGTTGCCGTTGTCGGCAAAGGTGCTGCTGTCGTCGGCGCTGAGGCCGCGCATGACGATGGTGCCGGCGCCGCGCGGGCCGGTATCGGTTATGGTGATGCCGGGGGTGAAAGCGCCGAGGTCGCGGATGTCGTTGAGGCGCTGCTCGTTCAACTGTTCGGCACCGATGGCGGCGATGTTGATCGGCACATCGGCGAGCGACAGCGAGCGGCGGGTGGCGGTGACGACGATATCGGCCTCGGCCTCGCCGGCGGCAGCCACAGCCTCGGCGGCCAAGGCCGGCGCTGCCGCCAATGTGCCCGACAACATGCTCGCGGAAAGCAGAACCGCCTTGAACCCGGACCGGACGACCATATGACCCCCTTGCGGCACGCCGGCGACCCGGCGGCGAAACAGCTTCGGCACGCAAAATGCGGCGCTGCAACAAGGCTATGAATCGGGGGTGCGACGGCCAATGGGGTGTTTGACGTAGCGGTTAAGCTGAGGTTACCGACGTGTCACATTTGCCACAGTCGGGCGCTGCGCGGGCGGGTCAGTCGGGCGTGACCGCCGCGAGTTCGTTGCCCGCCGGGTCGCGGAAGTGAAAACGCCGGCCACCCGGAAAGGCGAAGATCGGCCGCACCACGGTGCCGCCGACGGCGGTGACCGCGAGCAGCGCCGCCTCGAGATCGACGACGCCGATGACCGCCAACGGCGCGGTCGTCGCCTCGGTGGCATCGGCCTGCAGGCCGAGATCGACGTCGCCGGTCATCGTCGCGGCATAGGTCGGGCCGAAGTCGGTCAACGACCAGCCGAAGGCCGTTTCATAAAACGCCTTGGCCGCCGGAATGCCGGTGACGGGCAGCTCGACATAGTTGATGCGTGCCGCCACGGGATCAGTGATACCGGCGCAGCAGGCCGGCGAGCTTGCCCTGCACGCGGACGCGGTCGGCCGGATAACGCTGCGAATGGTGCGCGGCATTGGCCGGCTCCAAGCGGACGATGTTCTTTTCGCGATGCAGATACTTCAGCGTCGCTTCCTCGCCGTCGATCAGCGCGACGACGATGTCCCCGTCGCGGGCGACCTCGCAGCGCTTGATCAGCGCATAATCGCCATCGAAGATGCCGGCATCGATCATCGAATCCCCGGACACCTCGAGCGCATAATGGTCGCCCGGGCCGAGCAATGCTGCCGGCACCGACAGCGAGCGGTCGCTCTCCAGCGCCTCCACCGGCAGACCGGCGGCGATGCGGCCGTGCAGCGGCACGACGATGGTATCATTGGCGGCGATCATCGCCTGGACATGCGGCCGCGGTGCCTGTGCCGGCGGCACCAGCTGCAGCGCCGGCTTGGCCCGCAGTGCCTCGGGCATCTGCAGGACTTCCAGCGCGCGCGCCCGGTTGGGCAGGCGGCGGATGAAGCTGCGTTCCTCCAGCGCGTTGATGAGGCGGTGCACACCCGACTTCGACCGCAACTGCAGCGCGTCCTTCATCTCCTCGAAGGACGGCGAAACCCCGTCCGATCGCAGTCGATCGTCGATGAAGCTCAGCAGTTCCTGTTGTTTCCGGGTCAGCATCATCGTCTCCTGCGGGGGAACACAGGGGGAACGATTAGGAAACATTGCCGATACTGTCAAGCGTGATGCAATCGACCATGTCGCCGGCCGACGCAGCCGCCGCGCCGGGCGGGCGCACGATCAGCAATTGCGCCGCGGCGAGGCGGCCCAGCAGCGCCGAATCCTGCGACTGAAAGATCTCGGCCGTGCCAGCCGGCGTCAGCCGCGCCCGCAGGTGATCGCGCCGGGCGCCATTGGCCGCCAGCGGCGCCGCGAGCGGCAGTAGGCGCATCGGCAGCGCCTCGGCCCGGCCGCCGAGGCGGGCGAGCAGCGGCAGCACGAACAGCAGCGCGCAGACATGCGCCGAAACCGGGTTGCCGGGCAGGCCGATGACGCGGGCACCGGCGAAGCGCCCGGCCAGCATCGGCTTGCCTGGCCGCATCGCGATCTTCCAGAAATCGATATCGGCGCCGAGGTCGCGCAGCACCGGCACGACAAGATCATGATCGCCGACGGAAGCGCCGCCGATGGTAACGATGATATCGCCGCTCGCCGCCGTGATCGCCGCGGCGAGCGCCTCGCGCCGGTCGGGGATAATGCCGGGATCGGCGACCACGGCGCCGGCATTTTCGAACAATGCACGCAGCATGACGCCATTGGTGCTGACGATCTGGTCCGGTCCCGGCGCGACGCCGGGCGGTACCAGTTCATCGCCGGTGGCGATCAGCGTCACCCGCGGCCGGCGCACCACCGGCAGCACGCCATGGCCCGCGGCCGCCAACAGCCCGATGCGCGCCGGGGTCAGCGGGTCGCCGGCGTCGGCCAGCACGTCGCCGGCGGCAAAATCCTGGCCCGCCCTGCGGATATGGGCGCCGAGGCGCGGCGGCCCGTCGCCGGACAGGGTCGCGATGTCACCGTCGCGGCGGATTTCTTCCTGCACGACGACGGTGTCGGCGCCGGCCGGCAGCGGTGCGCCGGTGAAGATCCGCGCCGCCTCGCCGGGCTGCAGCGTGCCGGCCCAGCCGTGACCGGCGGCGCTGTCGCCCGCCACCCGCCACGGCCCGGGCAGGTCGGCCCAGCGGATGGCATAGCCATCCATCGCCGAGGCGTCGAAGGGCGGTTGGGTGAGCGTTGCCCGGACGGGTTCGGCGAGAACGCGCCCGCGCACCCGGTCGATGGCGACCGGCTCGGCCGGCAAGGCCGTCACGCCGTTGAGCAGTTGCGCCAGCGCGGCCTCGACCGCCAGCAGTGCCATCAGGCGACCCAGTCGCCCGAGCGGCCGCCCGATTTCCTGAGCAGCCGCACGCCCGCGATCGTCATGCCGCGATCCATCGCCTTGGCCATGTCGTAGATGGTGAGCAGCGCGACGGAGACGGCGGTCAACGCCTCCATCTCGACGCCGGTGCCGCGCGTCGTGGCGACGGTCGCGGTGGCGCGGATGCCGGTCGGCTCGATGGCGAGGTCGAGGTTGACGGCGTCGATCGGCAGCGGGTGGCAGAGTGGGATCAGGTCGGCGGTGCGCTTGGCGCCCATGATGCCGGCGACGCGCGCCACGGCGAGCACGTCGCCCTTGGCGACGGCCTGGTCGCGGATGGCGACGAGCGCCGTGTCGGCGATGGTGATGAAGCCTTCGGCCACCGCCTCGCGGCGGGTCGCGGCCTTGGCCGAGACATCGACCATGCGCGCGGCGCCCTGCGCGTCGAGATGGGTCAGCGTCATGCGGCAAGCCCCAACAGTGTGCGGGTCGCGGCGGTCACATCGGCCTGGCGCATCAGCGATTCCCCGACGAGGAAGGTGCGGATACCGACGGCGCTGAGCCGGGCAAGGTCGGCGGGGCTTGACAGCCCGCTTTCGCCGACAAGGGTGCGGCCCGGCGTGTTGGCGAGTTCGAGCGAGGTCTGAAGGTCGACCGCCAGGGTCTTCAAATTGCGGTTGTTGATACCGAGCAACGGTGTCTTGAGCTTGAGCGCTCGGTCGCGTTCATGGGCATTATGGACTTCGACAAGCACGTCGAGGCCATGCCGGATGGCGACATCCTCCAGCTCGGCTGCCTGGGCGTCGGACAGGGCCGCCATGATCAGCAGCACGGCATCGGCGTTGATGGCGCGCGCCTCGATCACCTGCCAGGGATCGACGATGAAATCCTTGCGGATGACGGGGAGGGTGCAGGCAGCGCGAGCGGCCATCAGATAGGCGTCGCCGCCCTGAAACCAGCGGTCTTCGGTCAGCACCGACAGGCAGGTCGCGCCGCCGGCGGCATAGGCGCGGGCGAGGGCAGGGGGATCGAAATCGGCGCGGATGAGCCCTTTCGAGGGGCTAGCCTTCTTGATCTCGGCGATCAGCGCGTGGCGGCCATCGGCATGGGCGGCGTGAATGGCGGCGATGAAGCCGCGCACCGGATCGGCGGCGACGGCGGCGGCCTCCAGGTCGGCGAGGCTGCGGGCCTGCCGGGCGGCGGCGACGAGGGCGCGCTTGTGATCGCAGATTTCAGCCAGGGTATCGATAGGGGTGTCGGTCATCGAAAATTGCTCCAGCGCGCCAGAATGTCCTGCGCGGCGCCGCTTGCCAAGGCATCGCGGGCGCGGTCGGCGGCGGTGGCGAGCGGCAGGTCGGCGTTGTCGACGGTGAGGGCGGCGGCGGCGTTGAGCACGACGATGTCGTGATAGGCGCCGCGCTCCCCGGCCAGCAGCGCCCGCAGCCGGCCGGCGTTGTGCGCCGCGTCGCCGCCGGCCAGCGCGCCCGCATCGCAGGGGGTGATGCCGACGTCGGCGGGGGCGATGGCGCCCGTTGTCATGGTCCCGTCAGCGAGGGCGAATTCACTGGCCCCGGTGACGGTCAGTTCATCGTAACCGTCGCCGTGGACGACCATGGCGCGCCTCGATCCCAGCGCCGCCAAAGCCGTTGCCATCGGCAGCGTCCAGCCAGGAGCGAACACGCCGACGAGCTGCCGCTGCACCCCGGCCGGGTTGGCGAGCGGCCCCAGCAGGTTGAAGATCGTGCGCCGGCCGAGCGCGCGGCGTACCGGCGCTACCCGCGCCATTGCCGGGTGATGGCGGGCGGCGTGGAGAAAGGTGATGCCGACGCTGTCGAGACAGGCGCCGAGTCGATCCGGCGCCAGTTCGGGCACGCCGAGCGCCATCAGCACATCGGCAGCGCCGCTGCTTGATGAGGCAGCGCGGTTGCCGTGCTTGGCCACCTTGACCCCGCAGGCGGCGACGACGATCGACACGGCGGTGGAGACGTTGAGGCTGTGCTTGCCGTCGCCGCCGGTGCCGCAGACGTCGATGGCGTCGGGTGCCGCAGGCCCGGGCGTCATGCGGGCGCGGAGAGCGGTGGCGGCGGCGACGATTTCGTCGACGGTTTCGCCGCGGGTCGCGAGCGTCACCAGGAACGACGACAATGCGTTGTCATCGACCTTGCCGTCGAGGATCGCGGCAAAGGCCTCGGCCGCGGCATCGGGGTCCAGCGGCGCCGACGGATCGGGCAGTCTCACGCGGCGGCGGCGAGGCGGGGTGGCAGCGCCCTGGGCGTCATCCCGGCCAGCGTCATGAAATTGGCCAGCATGGCATGGCCATGTTCGGTGGCGATGCTTTCGGGGTGAAACTGCACGCCGTGCAGCGGCAATTCGCGGTGCTGCATGCCCATGATGATGCCGTCAGGGCTGCGCGCGTTGACGGCGAAGCAGGCGGGCAGGTCGTCCTCGCGGACGATCAGGGAGTGATAGCGGGTGGCCTCGAACGGTGACGGCAGGCCGGCGAAGATGCCGCTGCCGTCGTGCGTGATGGCGCTGGTCTTGCCGTGCATGACCTGCGGCGCGCGCACCACGGTGCCGCCGAACGCCTGGCCAAGCGACTGGTGGCCGAGGCAGACGCCGAGCAGCGGCAGCCGGGCCTCGGCGGCGGCGGCGATGAGATCGAGGCAGACGCCGGCCTCGTTCGGCGTGCAGGGGCCGGGGGACAGCAGCACCGCCTGGGGGGCGAGCGCGATGGCCTCGGCAGCGGTGATGGCGTCGTTGCGCACGACCCGCGTCTCGGCGCCGAGCTCGAGCAGGTAGTGCACGAGGTTGAAGGTGAAGCTGTCGTAATTGTCGATGACGAGGATCATGGGTGATGCCTTAACGCGTGGGCGTGCCGCCGTCGATAATCGAGGCTGATGGTATTGAGCGCCGCCAGCAGGGGCAGGCCCTCGGCGGCGATGCGCGCGAGGATGTCGACCGCGACCGCCAGCCGGTCGAGCGGCAAATGGCGCCAGGCCGGGCGCCTTGCCGCCTGGTCCCAGCGGTCGCCCATGGCGTTGTCATAGGCGACGCGCAGGAAGCAATGGTCGGCGCTGATCGGCCAATCGGGGGTCGCCATCGCGACCAGGGTGGCGACGTGGCGGTCCAACGCGCCCTTCAGCGTCGCGCGTGGCGTGGCATCGGTCACGCCACCTTGACGCCCTTCCAAAAGGCGACACGGCCCTTGATGGTCTTGGCGGCGTCCTTGGGCTCGGCGTAATACCAGGCGGCGTCCTTGTTCTCGGCGCCGCCGGCGGCGAGCGTGTAATAGTTGGCGGTGCCCTTCCAGCCGCAGACGGTCGTGGTGCTGCTCGGTTTCAGCAGCGTCGGGTCGATGGCGTCGATGGGGAAATAGTGATTGCCCTCGACGACGACGGTGTCGTTGCTGTCGGCGATGGTGACGCCGTTCCAGGTGGCTTTCGGCATGGTTGTGCTCCGGTTTGTGCGACCGGTATTTGGGCCTGCCGGGGCGGATTGGCCAGTGTCGATATGGCCGCACGATTCAGCCGTGCAGCAACGGTACAGGCGGCGGCGACCTGGCCGCCGCCGCCCATGCCGGTCAGGCGGCGCGGATTGCCAGACGGCGGCGGCGCGCAGCTGCGCCGACAAGGCCGAAGCCGGCAATCAGCATCATCCAGCTGGTGGGTTCGGGTACGCCCGCGATGATGCCGGTATCGGTCAGCGCGGTGTCGTAGATCTGGATATAGTCGACGAAGCCCGACGAGGCTTCACCCTGGCCGGTCGCGAAGTCGTCGTTGAAGAAGTTCAACGTGCTGCCGATCACAGCATTGCCGCCGGTATCAAGGAAGGTCAGGCCGCTGTCGCCGTCGACATAGGAGACGACCGTCCCGGCGGCGTCGCGGGTCAGCACGACCCGGTGCACGACGCCGGCCTGGAATTGCCCCGTAACCGTCGTGACAAAGGGATAGAAATCCAGCGAGCTGGAAAGATTGTACAGACCGCTGTCGCTGCTCAGGTTGGAAAAATCGAGGATCTTGCGCCAGCCGTCCAGCTGGTCGAACGAAAAGCCGATGACGATCGAATAGACGCTGGCGTTGAGGAAACCGCCCAGGGATGGGCCCCGGTTGGCACCAAAGCTGATGCCTGTCGCGCCAAGCGTGCCGCCGTTGTTGGTGAGATCGGCACCGCCAAGGCTGTCCGCGAGACTTCCGTTGAGCTGAAAGTCGGCAACCAGGGCTGCGGTTGCGGGAGATGCAATGGCGGTCAACGCGCCAATGCCAGCGATTATCAACTTGTTCATCTTGAGGCCCCTGAAGCAAATGCTTCTGTTGGCACTATCCATGCAATTATCGGGCCGTTTCGGTAACGTACTGTAATCGGGCGCTTTTGAAATTCGCTGTCTCGCGAAGTGTAAGGTCTACCGTCGGTTCTACTGCCCGAACCCGGCCGCGCCGGCGGCCTTCAGCGCCTCGCCTGCTGCTGCGATCAGCGCGCCGGCCTTGGCTTCGCATTCCCGCTGTTCGTATTCGGCAATCGAATCGGCAACGATGCCGGCGCCGGCCTGGACGTGCATGACGCCGTCCTTGACCACCGCCGTCCGCAGCACGATGCACGAATCCATCGCGCCATCCGGGCTGAAATAGCCGACGCCGCCGGCATACGCGCCGCGGGCTTCGGGCTCCAGTTCGGCGATGACCTGCATGGCGCGGACCTTGGGGGCGCCGCTGACAGTGCCGGCCGGAAAGCCCGCCAGCAAGGCATCGATGGCGTCGTGTCCGGGGGCCAGGCGGCCGCGGACGTTCGACACGATGTGCATGACATGGCTGTAGAATTCGACGCCGGCGCGATCGGTGACGGTGACTGTCCCGGGCAGCGACACGCGGCCGGTATCGTGGCGGCCGAGATCGAGCAGCATCAAGTGCTCGGCCTGTTCCTTGGCGTCGGCGAGCAGGCTGGCGCGGTTCTCGGCATCCTCAACGGCGTCGCGGCCCCGCGGCCGGGTGCCGGCGATCGGCCGGATGGTGACATCGCCGTCGCGCACGCGGACCAGGATTTCGGGGCTGGAGCCGACCAGCGCAAAGCCCGGCAGATCGAGGAAATACAGGAACGGCGACGGGTTGATGCGCCGCAACGCGCGGTAGAGATCGAACGGCGGCAACGGGAAATCGACGCTGAAGCGCTGGGCCAGCACGACCTGGAAGATGTCGCCGGCGAGGATATAGTCCTTGGCGCGGGCGACCATATCGGCATAGCGCGCGGCGCCGACGAGCGGCACCGGCTGGCCGCCGGGCAGGGCGCCGGTGGCGACCTTGCGCAGCGGAAGCGCCTGAGCGAGCCGGGCCTGGGCGATCTCGATGCGATCGACGGCGGCGTCATAGGCATCGGGCGCATCGGCGAACACCGGGGCAACCAGAAACAATTCGTCCTTCAGCCGGTCGAACACCAGGATCAACGTCGGGCGAACGAACACCATGTCGGGCAGGCCGAGCGGCGACGGCGAATTGGCGGGTACGCTCGGTTCGACCAGCCGCACCGATTCATAGCCGATATAGCCGACAAGGCTGGCCAGCGCCGACGGCAGTCCGGCGGGAACATCGGCGCGGGCCTCCGCGACCAACGCCCGCAGCGCCGCCAGCGCGCCGCCGGGGACGGGGACAAAGGCCTCGCGATCGCGGCGCCAGTCGCGGTTGATCTCCGACGTGTCGCCGATCGCCCGCCAGACCAGGTCGGGATCGAGCCCGAGCAGCGAATAGCGGCCGCGAACCTGGCCGCCCTCGACCGATTCGAGCAGATAGGCACCGCTTTCGGCGGCACCGAGCTTCAGCATCGCCGACACCGGCGTTTCGGTGTCGGCGACGATGCGGGTCCACACCAGCTGCGCCCGGCCCTGCGCCAGCGCCGCGGCAAAGGTTTCGCGACTGGGCAGGATCGCGCCGAACTCCGCCATTATTGCGCGCTGTCGAGACCGGAAAGGCGGCGGGTGATGGCGGCGATGGTGGCGTCGTTGCGGCTGGTGCCCAGCGATTTGGCGGCAGCGGCGGCAAAGGCCTGGCTGAATTCCGCCGGCAGCTGGCTGGCCAGCTCGCGGCGGCTGGCATCGAGCAGCTGCGGCACGGCGTTGACGTCGCCCGGGGTGATGCTGTCGACATGGATCAGCACCCAGCCCTGGTTGCCGGGCAGCACCTGCACGGTCTTGACCGGGGTCGACAGGAACGCCTGGATGACCGGCGGCACCTGCTGCTGGCCGGTGACGTCGAGCCGGCGGCCGCGCAGCGTCTGGGGCGGTGCCAGCCCGGCGGCGGCGACGGCGGCGGCGAAATCGCCGGTCTTGCGGGTCTGGGCGACGACGGCATCGGCGCGGGCGCGCGCCGCCTTCAGCGCCTTGTCCTGGGTGGCGGCCGCGGCGGCGATGGCCCGCACCTCGGCCAGCGGCTGCGGCGCCGAGGGCAGCACCTGCATGGTTTCGATGACGACGAGGCGCTGTTCGCCGATATCCTCGACGGCGGCGCCGTCGCCGGGTTCATGGCGGAAGGCGCGGCCGGCCAGCGTGGCGATGTCGGGCGTCGGCGGCACCGCCGATCCCGGTGTGGCGCCTTCGCGGGTGACGGCGCCTTGGTTGACGATCGTCAGGCCCTTTTCCTTGGCGAGGTCGGCGAAGCTCTTGCCGGCTTCGACGCCATCCTCGATGCCGTTGACCAGCGTGGCGACCACCGTGTCGGCAGCGCGCTGGCGCAGGTCGGCCTCGATCGCCGGCCGGGCCTCGGCGAGGGTCTTGCCGGCGCTGCCGGTCGCCTCGACGCGGACCACATGCCAGCCGAACGCCGTCTTCAGCGGCTGAGTCACGCCACCGACGGGCAGGGCAAAGGCCGCCGCGGCAACCGCCGGGCTGGTGGCCTTGCCGAACGCAGCCTGGCTCTGTTCGCCGAGCGTGATGTCGTCGACGCCAAAGCCGGCGAGGCGCTGGGCGGCGCCCGGGAAGCCTTCGGTGGCCGCGGCGGCGGCGATGGCGCGGGCCTTGGCTTCGTCGGGAACGACGACCTGCTGCAGCTTGCGGGTCGCGGCGGCACCGTATTTGGCGGGTTCCTTGGCAAAGGCGGCGGCGATTTCGGCGTCGCTCACGGTCACGCCGGCGGCGAGCGCGGCGCGGTCGATAAAGGCATAGCGAAAGGCGCGGCGCTCCGGCAGCGTGAAGCGGGCCTTGCTGACGGCATAATAGGCGCCGATCTCGGCATCGGTTGCCGGCACCAGGGTGCCCAGCGGCACCAGGGCAGCAGCGCCGACATGGAGGTCGACGAGCAGGCGCGCATAGGGCTGCGCCATGCCGGCGGGCACGCCGAGCGCCGCCATCACCGGGGTGAGCAGCTGGCGACGGACGATGTCGCCGGCGACGGTGTCGTGCAGTTCCTTTTCCGACAGGCCGTTTTCCTGCAGCAGGCGGCGATAGGTCGGTTCATCGAACTTGCCGCCCTGCTGGAAGGCCGGGATGGCGCCGATGACGCCGCCGATGGCGCGTTCCGACGCGACCAGGCCCATGGTGCGGCCCAGCTCCTCGATCGCGGTCTGGCCGATCAGCTGTTCGGCGACGGCGGGCACGGCGCCTTCCTTGGCGAGCTGCAGCTGGTTGACCGCAGGGTTCTGGGCGCGGGCGTTCTGCACCACGCGGTCAAAGGCCTTCAGCAGCTGCGCCTCGGTGATCGTCTGCTTGCCGACCTGCGCCACCGAGCCCTGCGGGGCGCCGCCGCCGAACGGATCGCCGACACCGGTCACGGCAAAGGCGACAAGGACCAGCGCCAGCAGCACCAGCACGGGCCAGCTCGTCAACCAGCGACGAATGAAGGTGATCATTGGGAATGTCCGGTACGAAAAGACGATGGGAGCGGGAAAGCGCGCGGTTGTAACGGCGGCCGGGGCTTGCCACAAGGCGGGCCGTTGTACGGCCGAAGGAACTATCGTGGCAGGATCGTTGATCGTCGGGAACTGGAAGATGAATGGCCTTGGCGACTCCGTGGCGGAAATCGCCGCGATCGCTGGCAGCGGCCGGGCCGACCTGTGGGTGGCGCCGCCGTTCACGCTGATCGATCGCGCGGTGATCGTGGCAGCGGAGGCGGTGCTGATCGGCGGCCAGGATTGCCACGCCAAGCAATCGGGGGCGCATACCGGCTGTGTTTCGGCGGCGATGCTCGCCGATCTCGGCGCCGGTTTCGTCATCGTCGGCCACAGCGAGCGGCGGGCGGACATGCACGAGACCGATGCCGATGTTCGCGCCAAGGCCCTGGCGGGCCAGGCGGCGGGCCTGCAGGTCATCGTCTGCGTCGGGGAGACCGAGGCGCAGCGCGATGCCGGCACGGCCGAAGCCGTCGTCGGCGCGCAGCTCGCCGGCTCGTTGCCCGACAGTCTCGATGGCCTCGTCGTCGCCTATGAACCGGTATGGGCGATCGGCACCGGGCGGACGCCGACGCCCGAGGACGTCGCCGCGATCCACGGCTTCATCCGCGGGCAGCTACAGGACCGCTATGGCATCAACGGCCGCGGCGTTCGCATCCTCTATGGCGGCTCGGTCAAGCCCGAGAACGCGGCGCTGCTGCTCGGGCAGGCCAATGTCGGCGGTGCGCTGGTCGGCGGCGCCAGCCTGACGGCGGCAAGTTTCCTGGCGATTGCGGCGGCGGCATAGCGCGCCATCGGCTTGCGGATCCACGGGGGAGCAGGTTGCTCTTCCGGCGCCGCATCGCTACATCGCCGCCAACACTGCGTGAAAGTTCCGTCTCCGTGATCACCTTCCTGCTCGTCGTCCACACGCTTATCGCGCTCGCGCTGGTCGGCGTCATCCTGCTGCAGCGGTCCGAAGGCGGCGGCCTCGGCATCGGTGGCGGCACCGGTGGCGGGCTGATGACGGCGCGCGGCGCGGCCAACCTGCTGACGCGGTCGACGACGGTGCTGGCGACGCTGTTCATCGTGTCGTCGATCGTCCTCGCCGTGCTCGCCGCGGGGACCAACAAGCCCCGGAGCATTGACACCAGCCTGGCCACCAGCAGCGCGCCGGCGGTGCCGGTCCAGAACCCGGCGACCGCGCCGGCGGCACCGCTGCCCGGGCTTCCCGGGGCGCCGCCGACGGGGCTGGAGACTGCGCCGGCTCCGACGACGGCGCCAACGACTGCCCCCACCACTGCCCCCGCCGATACCGGCGTGCCGCTCGCTCGCTGATCGATGGTCGCCCGGCCGTCGCGCGGGCGACAGATTTTCGGCGGCGCGGCGGGCAATCTCGTCGAATGGTATGACTGGTACGCCTATTCGGCGTTCGCGCTGTATTTCGCGCCGGCCTTCTTTCCCAAGGGCGATATCCTCGCGCAGGCGCTGAGCACGGCGGCAGTGTTCGCCGTCGGCTTCCTGATGCGGCCGATCGGCGGCTGGCTGCTCGGTGTCTATGCCGATCGCAAGGGGCGCAAGGCGGCATTGACGCTGTCGGTGGCGATGATGTGTGCCGGCTCGCTGCTGATCGCCGTCGCGCCGACCTATGCCCAGGTCGGCATCTTCGCGCCGGTGCTGCTGCTGGTGGCGCGGCTGGTGCAGGGCCTGTCCGTGGGCGGTGAATATGGCGCCTCGGCGACCTTCATGTCCGAAGTCGCCGATGCCCGGCACCGGGGGTTTCTCGCCAGTTTTCAATATGTGACGCTGGTCGGCGGGCAGCTGCTGGCGCTCGGGCTGTTGATCGTCATGCAGGCGCAGCTGACCGAGGCGGAGCTGATGGCCTGGGGCTGGCGAGTGCCGTTCCTGATCGGCGCGCTGTGTGCCGTGCTGGTGTTCTGGCTGCGGCGCTCGCTGGTCGAAACCGACGCCTTCAAGGCGGTGACCGCCGCGGAGCAGCAGGGCCTGATGAAGCGCCTGCTGGCGCATCCGCGGGCGCTATGGACGGTGCTGGCGCTGACCGCCGGTGGCAGCACCGCCTTTTACACCTTCACCACCTACATGCAGAAATATCTCGTGCTGTCGGCGGGCTGGACCAAGCCCGACGCCACCAATGTCTCGGCGCTGGCGCTGCTGGGCTATGCGGCGCTGCAGCCCGTTGTCGGCGCGCTGTCGGACCGGATCGGCCGGCGGCCGCTGCTGATCACCTTCGGTATCGGTGGCACGCTGCTGACGGTGCCGGCGATGCACGCCATCGGCGGCGCCGCGGGGCGGCTGGAGGGCTTTGTGCTCATCATGGCGGCACTGACGGTGCTCAGTTGCTACACCGCCATCTCGGGCGTGGTGAAGGCCGAGATGTTCCCCGCCAACATCCGCGCGCTCGGCGTCGGGCTGCCCTATGGTGTCGGCGTCGCGGTGTTCGGCGGCTCGGCCGAATATCTGGCGCTGGCGTTCAAGTCGGCGGGGTATGAGAGCGGGTTCTTCTGGTATGTCGCCGCGCTGTGCAGCGTGGCGCTGATCGCGGCGGTATTGCTGCCCGATACCCGGACGAACTCCAAAATCGAGGACTGAGGCGGCCCTTATCCACAAGCAATATCGCGCACCCCCTAGCCACTTCGCCCAAAACCGGGCTAGGGCTTTCCTCCCATGACCCGGTTCATTTTCATCACCGGCGGCGTGGTCTCTTCGCTTGGCAAGGGCCTGATGGCCGCCTCGCTGGCTGCGCTGCTCCAGGCGCGCGGCTATACGGTCCGCATCCGCAAGTTCGATCCGTATCTCAACGTCGATCCCGGAACGATGTCGCCGTACCAGCACGGCGAAGTCTATGTGACCGACGACGGTGCGGAGACCGATCTCGATCTCGGCCACTATGAACGCTTCACCGGCGTGCCGTCGCGGCAGACCGACAATATCACGTCGGGGCGCGTCTATCAGGACATCATCACCAAGGAACGCCGTGGCGATTTCCTCGGCGGCACCGTCCAGGTCATCCCGCACGTCACCGACGCGATCAAGCATTTCGCCCGCGCCGATACCGATGGCCTCGATTTCGTGCTGTGCGAGATCGGCGGCACCGTCGGCGACATCGAATCGCTGCCGTTCCTCGAAGCAATCCGCCAGTTGAGCGCCGATGTCGGCCGCGCCAACGCCGTCTATATCCATTGCACGCTGGTGCCCTACCTGGCCGCCGCGGGGGAATTGAAGACCAAGCCGACGCAGCACAGCGTTGCCGAATTGCGCGGCATCGGCATCCAGCCGCATGTGCTGGTGTGCCGGTCCGAACACCCGCTGCCCGACAGCGACCGCGCCAAGATCGCGCTGTTCTGCAATGTGCAGAAGGAAGCCGTGATCGCCGCGCTCGACGCCGCCAGCATCTACGACGTGCCGCTGCAATATCATGCGGAAGGTCTGGACGACCAAGTGCTGCTGGCCTTTGGCATCACCGATGCGCCGGCGCCCGACCTGACGCGCTGGTCGCAGATTTCGGCGCGGCTGCACAACCCCGAAGGCGAAGTCACCATCGGCGTCGTCGGCAAATACACCGGCATGAAGGACGCCTATAAATCGCTGACCGAGGCACTGGTCCATGGCGGCATCGCCAACCAGGTGAAGGTCAACATCCGCTGGCTCGACGCCGAGGAATTCGAGAACGACGATGTCGCGGCGCGGCTGGAGCCGATGCACGGTATCCTGGTGCCGGGCGGTTTCGGTGAGCGCGGGTCTGAGGGCAAGATCGCCAGCGTGCGTTTTGCCCGCGAACGCGACGTGCCGTTCTTCGGCATCTGCCTCGGCATGCAGATGGCCTGCATCGAGGCGGCGCGGAACCAGGCCGGCGTCAGCGGCGCCGGCACGACGGAATTCGGCCCGACCGACGAACCCGTGGTCGGCATGATCACCGAATGGATGAGCGCCGACGGGCTGCAGGTCCGCCAGGCCGGCGGCAACATGGGCGGCACCATGCGCCTGGGGGCGTATGAGGCGTTGCTGGCCGGCAACAGCGTCGCCGCCAGCGTCTATGGTGCGCCGACGGTCAGCGAGCGGCATCGCCATCGCTATGAGGTCAACGTCCATTATCGCGAGCGGCTGGAAGCGTCGGGCCTGATCTTTTCGGGCATGTCGCCCGACGGCCTGCTGCCCGAAATCGTCGAGCGGCCCGATCACCCGTGGTTCGTCGGCGTGCAGTTTCACCCCGAGCTCAAGTCCAAGCCGTTCGACCCGCATCCACTGTTCGCGGGCTTTGTCGCGGCCGCCGTGCGGCAGAGCCGGCTGGTCTGATTTCGCAGGGCTCACCGTCGGTTTAAAATATCGCACTGCAGCAAGTGTCGCGACAGATTGACACAGTGAAGTGTAACGATAGAATGACACCTACACGGGAAAGTCGCTGGGGCAGAGTAGGCTCCAAGACGCTTGATGCTCGTGTGTCGCAGGGCGGGCCATCGTGATGATGCTCCGTTCCAGTCATGCAGAGGGGTCTAGACACCAGCTGCACGGCTAACGTCGCAAGTGTCTGAAAGGGAATGCCATGGCAGACGATAACGAACGGGTTTACCCAACCGGGTTGACCGTCAAGGAAGCAACCGAAATCCAGGCCGGACTGATGTGGGGCAGCCGCATCTTCCTGGCGATCGCAGTGTTCGCCCATATCCTGGCGTTCCTGCTGACGCCTTGGCTGAAGTAAGAGGGGTATAGACCATGAATGAAGGCAAAATCTGGTGCTATGTCAGCCCTAACGTCGGCCTGCCGCTGTTCTTCCTGGCGATCGCCGTGGTTGCACTGCTGGTCCATGCGTCGATCCTGACCAACACGACCTGGTTCGCCGGCTATTGGCAGGGGGCTGCACAGCCCGCCGCCGTCGCCGCCGCTCCGGCGTCGACCGAGGTCGCCGTGAACTGACATGTTGTAGCTGCCGGAAGTCGACTCCGGCGGCATCGCAACGGAAAAGGCCGGGATCGCTGATCCCGGCCTTTTTTGTTGCTCGATGAGGTCGCCGCTTATCCTTCGCCATCGCGCTCGACGCGCTCGGCGCTATTCCGCCGGGGACGGCGCCGGTTCGCGCAGGCCCGGACGCTGCATCGGCATCATCGCCACGATCGTCACCGCCAGCAGCGCGATCTCCAGCGCATAGACGGCAAGGTAGCCGGTTGCAGCCGACGGCCAGGAATAATGCCCCGGCGCCGACGTCAGCGAGTCTCGGATGATGCCGCCCAGCGCGGCGCCGAAGCCGGCAGCGGTCGCCTGCACGGCGCCCCAGGTGCCGAGCGCCAGCCCGACCCGGTCGCGCGGCGCGGCGTTCATCGTCGCCGTCAGCGTGCCGTGGCCGAACAGGCCGGCGCTGAAGCCGATCAGCAACACGCCGAGCACGAAGCCCGGCACCGACTGCTGCGGCGCCGCGGCGATGATCAGCAGGAACGACGGGATGCCGAGCAGGGCGGCGATCATCGCCATGCGGAACGGATCGAAGCCGCGGCTGAGCACCCGCGACGCCAGCGCAAAGCCGATGAGGCCGCCGGCGGCAAAGGTCGCGGTCAGCTTGGTGGTGTCGCCGACGCCAAGGCCGAGCACCTGGCCGCCATAGGGTTCGAGCAGGATGTCCTCCATGCTGAAGGCCAGCGTGCCGACGCCGATGGCGAACAGGCGGCGGATGGCATGCGGCTCGGCGGCATAGCTGTCCCAGGCGTCGCGGAACTTGACCTGCGGCGGCGGCGGGTAAAGCCGCGAGGGCCGCCGCGGCTCCTGTTTCCAGACGGCGATGATGTTGAGGATGATGGTCAGGACGGCCGAGGTCGAGATCACCTGGATCAGCCGGCCCGGCGTGAAATTCTCCAGCGCGGCGCCAAAGCCGAGCGCACTGACGATCATGCCCAGCAACAGCATGACATACATCAGCCCGACGACGTTCGGCTGGGATGCTTCGGGGGCCTGGTCGGTGGCCAGTGCCAGCCCGACGGTCTGGGTGATATGGATGCCGGCGCCGACGAGGAGGAACGCCACCGCCGCCGCGAACCGCCCGATCCAGACCGGCGCGTCGGCCGATTGCAGCGCGCCGGCGAGCACCAGCAATGCGAACGGCATCAGCGCCAGCCCGCCGAACTGCACCATCGTTCCGCGGAAGATGAAGGGCACCCGGCGCCAGCCCAGCGCCGAGACATGGGTGTCGGACCGGTGGCCGATCAGGGCACGGAACGGCGCGAACAGCAGCGGCAGCGCCAGCATGATGCCGACCAGCGAGGCCGGGACGTTCAGCTCGACGATCATCACCCGGTTCAGCGTGCCGACCAGCAGCACCAGCGACATGCCGACCGAAACCTGGAGCAGCGACATGCGCAACAGGCGGCCGAGCGGCAGGTCGTCGCTCGCCGCATCGGCAAAGGGCAGGAACCGCGTGCTCCAGCGCAGCACGACCGACACCATCTTGTCGTTGATGCGACTCATGCCGTCGCTGCGCCTGTCAATCCGGTCATTGTCCCCACCGTGACCTGTGTATTTTCGTCGCATGATTTGAACTGCGGCGACGGCTTTGACAAGGCAGGAGAGCGACTTGCCATGCCTGCCGGTCGCATCCTCGCATTGCTGCGCCAGGCCGCGCGGCGTAGCGAGGCAGGATGCGGCGCTATCTGTTTCTGGTTTCGGGCTTTGCCGCGCTGGCGCTGGGTGCCATCGGCGCTGTGCTGCCGATCATGCCGACGGTGCCCTTCGTCATTCTGGCGGCGTTTTGCTTTGCGCGCAGCAGTCCCCGGCTGGAGGCAAGGCTTGTCGAGCACCGCATTTTCGGCCCGCATATCGTGCGCTGGCGCGAGCGCGGCGCGATCAGCCGGCGCGGCAAGCAGGCGGCGACGATCGGCTTCATCGCCTCGGCGATCAGCGGCTTCATCTTCGCGCCCTGGCCCTACATGTTGATCCCGGCGCTCGCCGGCGTCATCGGCGGCACCTGGATCTGGCGCCGGCCCGAGGCTTGATCACGCCACCCCGGCGACCGCCTCGCCCGCCACCGTCGTCCGGTGCATGACGCGCAAATGCCCGTCATAGCCGCCTTCCGCAAAATGCAGCGTGCAGCGATTGTCCCAGATCAGCAGCGTGTCGGGCGCCCAGTGGTGGCGGAACAGGAACTGCGGCAGGGTGATGCGCTGGAACAGATGGCCGAGGATGGCATAGCCTTCGTCGCGGGTCATGCCTTCGATGCCGATGGTGTAGACGGGCGAGCAATACAACGCCCGGCGCCCGGTCACCGGATGGACACGCACCAGCGGGTGCGCCTGCACCGCCTCCGCTGCCGCGCCGGTGATGATCGTCATCGTGCGCCGGGTGCTTTCGTTGGCGTAAACGCCGTCGCGGCCATAGGGCAGTTTCGCCGAATGCAACGCGGTCAGGCCGTCGCAAAGCCGCTGGAAGGCTGGTGACAGCGACTCATAGGCGGCGGCACAATCGGCGAACAGCGTGTCGCCGCCCATGGGCGGGATGACCTTGCCGTGGAGGATCGTCGCCGCCGGCGGCTGCGCCTGGAAGCTCCAGTCGCTGTGCCAGCCGGCGCCGAAGTTGGGCGCCGTCTCGTCGGCCTCGCGGCGCAGCTCGAGGATGTGCGGGCGGCCGGGCAGGGGTTTGATGAACGGGTCCTCGCCGAAGTCGCCGAACTGCAGGGTCAGTGCCTCCTGCTCATCGAGCGTCAGCGGCTGGTCGGGGAAGGACAGTACGGCATGGGTCGCCCAGGCCGTCCGGATTGCCGCCAGGTCGTCGGGCAGCAGCGGCCGTGACAGGTCGACGCCGGTGACCGTGGCGCCAAAGCCCGACGGCTGCGGGGTCACGATCATGCGACGCGGGCCGTCGCCCGGGCGTGCCAGTCGGCGAGCGCTGTCAGCGTTGCGGGCGGCTTGATGTCGATCCAGCCGGCGAAATCGACGATGGTCAGCAACGCGATGTCGGCGAGGGTGAAGCGGGTTCCGGCGAGCCACTGCCGGTCCTGCAACTGGCCGTCGAACCAGGCGAAGGCGGTTTGGGCATTGCCGCGCGCCTGCTCGCCCATCGCCGGAATCTGCTGGACGAGTTTCGCGGTGAACGGATGGCCGTGCTGCCAGGCGAGGCTGACGGGCGTGCCGAGGACAGTTTCGGCGCGGCGGATCCACATGTCGGTCTCGGCCCGCTCCAGCGGTGTCGTGCCGAGCAATGGCGGTTCGGGGTGAAGTTCGTCGAGGTAGCGGCAGATGCTGATGGTTTCGGCGAGCACCGTGCCGTCGTCTAGCTCCAGGAACGGCACCTGGCCGCGTGGATTCAGCGCCAGGACGGCGTCGCTCTTGTGCTCGCGCTTCATCAGCGACAGGTCCGTCGCCGACAGCTCCAGCCCCTTGGCCTTCAGAAACAGCCGCACCCGGCGCGGATTGGGGGCCGGATTGGCCGCGGTCCACAGCATCATCGCCATCATCTCCCCTTTTTTTACCATGCATAGCGGCCATGCGGCGCGTTGCAATGCGCGGCCACGCGCCGGTATGAAACAGCATGGACCCCGCTGCGCTGTTTGCTCCGCTGTCGATCGAACGTTTTCGCGCCGAGTTCTTCGGGCGCAAGCCCTGCCATGTGCCGGCCGAAGCCGGGCCGCCGCGGCTGCCGTTCGCCTGGTCGCGGCTGTCGGAACTGCTCGCCATCGCGCCGCACTGGACCGAGGGCAACATCACGCTGATCCTCAATCGCAGCCCGATCGGGCCGCAATTCTACATGGACGAGGTGCCGACCGCCGCGGGCCCGGTGCGCCGCGCCGATCCGGCCAAGGTCGAGCATTTCCTGGCGATGGGGGCGACGCTGGTCGCCAACGATGTCGATCGCATCGCGCCGGAACTGCGCGCCGTTGTCGAGGCGCTGGGCGCCGAATTCGCGGCGCTGACCAACGCCAACATCTATGCGTCCTTCGCCGGCGTGCAGGGGTTTGCCACCCACTACGACCTGCACGATTTCATCGCCGTGCAGTGCGCCGGCGAAAAGCGCTGGAACCTGTACGCCAACCGCGCCGAAAACCCGGTGGTGCCGCTGGCCACCGGCGGGCCGGAGGCACAGGCGGTGATCGACGCCGCGCGCGGGCCGCTGGCCGCCCGCATCACCATGCGCCCCGGCGACATGCTGTACCTGCCGCGCGGCAGCTATCACGATGCGCTGGCGACAGATGGCGCGTCGCTGCACGTCACCTTCGCGCTGGCGCCGCATTCGGGGGAGGGGGTGCTCAAGCTGCTGGCCGAGGCGGCGCTGCGCGATCCGCTGTTGCGTGCCTATCTGCCCGATGGTCGCAGCGACCCGGCGGCGCTGGATGCGCACCTGGGGGAGGTCGCGCAGCGCCTCGCCGCCATCGCCGCCAGCCCCGGGTTTCGCGACGTGGTGATCGATGCCCAGCGCTCGCGTCACGCGCATCCGCATACGGTGCGCCTGCCAAACCCGCCCGCCCTCGCATCCTATGCCCGCACCGACCGCGCGGCGGCGGTGCGCCATCTCGCCGCCGGCGCGGTGCTGGTGACGGCGCGCGGGCAAGTGCCGCTCGGCCTTGCCTTCGCGCCCGCCGAATATGCGCTGTCGCGGCCGGCGTTTTCCGATATCGAGCTCGGCGCCCGCTATCCGCATGTGCCGGCGGCGGAGCGCGCGGCGTTGATCGCCCTCCTCGAACGCGAGGGGCTCGTCCAGCGTTACACACCCCAGTTGCAATGAGTGTCGGGTTGCCACCGCACGGAGATCCCATGATCGAAACCGCCATCAAGACCGACACCGACACGATCGCCATGATCGAGCGGCTCGACGATCGGCTGCGCTGGCTGTCGGCGTGGATGATCCACAATGCCAATCACTTGCGGCCCAGCCGTGATGGGGTGAAGGTTGGCGGCCACCAGGCCAGCTGCGCGTCGATGTCGACGATCATGGCGAGCCTGTATTTCGCCGGGCTCGGCCCCCATGACCGGGTGGCGGTCAAGCCGCATGCCGGGCCGCTGCTGCACGCGATCCATTACATGCTCGGCAACGAACCGCTCGAAAAATTGCAGAATTTTCGTGGTTTCCAGGGCGTGCAGAGCTATCCCAGCCGCACCAAGGACGTAATTCCAGTCGATTTTTCCACCGGCAGCGTCGGGCTGGGCGTCGCGGTCACGGCCTTTGCTTCGCTGTTGCAGGACTATCTGATCGCCCATGGCCGGCTGCCCGAGGCCGAGGCGGGCCGCATGATCGCGCTGATGGGCGATGCCGAGCTCGACGAGGGCAATATCTACGAATGCCTGATCGAAGGCTACAAGCACGACATCCGCAATTGCTGGTGGATCGTCGACTACAACCGCCAGTCGCTCGACCACACCACCGCCGACCGCATGTTCCGCCGCTTCGACGACATCTTCGAAACCTGCGGCTGGCGCGTCATCACGCTGAAGCACGGCCGCCGGCAAAAGGCGGCTTTCGCCGAACCCGGCGGCGCGGCGCTGGAGCAATGGATCGATAGCTGCCCCAATGTCGACTATGCCGCGCTGACCTATCAGGGCGGCGGCGCCTGGCGGGCGCGGCTGACTGCCGACATCGGGGCAAAACGCGGCGTGGCGGCGCTGCTGGCGCGGCGTGATGACGACGAACTGGCGCGTCTGATGACCGACCTGGGCGGCCACTGCGTGGCGTCGTTGCTCGGCGCCTACGCCGAGGCGGCGGCGAGCGACCGGCCGGCGCTGATCATCGCCTATACCGTCAAGGGCAAGGGCTTGCCGCTGGCGGGCCACAAGGACAATCACGCCGGCCAGATGAACGCGCCGCAGATGGCGGCGCTGCGCGAGTCGCTGGGCATCGCGGAGGGGCAGGAGTGGGCGCCGTGGGCCGGGCTGGGCGACAACCAGGCAGCGGCGCTGCAGGCGTTCGTCGCGGCGTCGCCGGCGGCAAGACTGCCGCGCGACCGTGCCTTCGACGCCGTGCCGGTGCCGGCCATCGCCGCCCCGGAGGGGGCGGAACAATCGACCCAGGCGGCATTCGGCCGGGTACTGCTGGAGGTCGCCAAGGCCGGCGGGCCGCTCGCCGATGCCATCGTCACCACGTCGCCCGATGTCACCGTGTCGACGAACCTCGGCCCCTGGGTGAATGCCCGCGGCCTGTTCCGGCGCAGCGCGCTCGCCGATGTGTTCCGGGCGGCCAGGATCCCGAGCCCGCAGAAATGGAGCGGCGACGCCGCCGGCCAGCATGTCGAGCTCGGCATTGCCGAGAATAACTTGTTCCTGATGCTCGCCGCCGCCGGGCTGGCGGCGCCGCTGTTCGGCACCCGGCTGATCCCCGTCGGCACCGTCTATGATCCGTTCATCGCGCGTGGCCTCGATGCGCTGAACTATGGCTGCTACCAGGATGCGCGTTTCCTGCTGGTGGCGACGCCGAGCGGGCTGACCTTGGCGCCCGAGGGTGGTGCCCACCAGTCGATCAACCCGCCGCTGATCGCCATGGGTCAGCCCGGGCTGACGATGTTCGAACCCGCCTATGCCGACGAGCTGGCGGCGCTGATGCACTGGTCGTTTGGCCATCTGCAGGCGGCCGATGGCGGCAGCGTTTATCTGCGCCTGACGACCCGCAACATCGCCCAGCCGGTGCGCGACGACGATGGCTGGCGGGCGGGCAGCATCGCCGGCGGTTATTGGCTGAAGCCGCCAGGGCCGGGCGCCGAGGCGGCGATCGTGGCGATGGGTGCGCTGATGCCCGAGGCGCTGCAGGCCTGGGAGGAACTGCGCCACGACGTGCCGGGGCTGGGGCTGCTCAGCGTCACCTCGCCCGACCTGCTGCATCGCGGCTGGAGCGCGGCCGGCGCCGGACGCTGGTCGGGCAAGGCGGCGCCAAGCCATGTCGAGACGCTGCTCGGCGCATTGCCGGCGGGGGCGCGGCTGGTGACGCTGCTCGACGGCTCGCCGGCGGCGCTGTCGTGGCTCGGCGGCGTGCGCGGGCAGCGGGTGGTGCCGCTGGGGGTCGATCGCTTCGGCCAGACCGGGGATCTGCCGGATCTGTATCGGGAGTATCGCCTCGATGTGGATGCGATCGTCGCGGCGATGGCTGATGCGTTGATCGCGCGGTGACCTGCGCTCCCTCCCCCTTGCGGGGAGGGCGACTCGGCGTCAGCCGAGCGGGGTGGGGGTTTACGAATTCCGCCACCAGCGACCCCCACCCCGCTCGCGCAAGCGCGAGTCGCCCTCCCCGCAAGGGGGAGGGAGTTGCTACCCACGTAGCAGCGCCAATTCGTGGTCGCGCGCCTTGCTCACCACCATATCGGCCCGCGCCGCCAGTGGCGCGATATGGGCGCGCAAATTGGGCAGGTTGATCGTCTGCCAGACCATCCGCCCGAACTCGCGCGCACCAGCCGCGTCCATGTTGCGGAAGCGCACGTAAAAGCTGGTCGGATCGTCGGCCGCAGCGTGCCAGAACGCCATGAAGCGTTCGAGAAACCAGTGTTCGAGGTCGGCCTCCGCCGCGTCGAGATAGACAAACGTATCGAGCGTCGCCGCGACCGGCCCGGCAAAGCCGAGCCCCTCCAGGATAAGGATATCGGGCGGCGTGATCGTCCGCGCCAGCGCCGGATCAACGTCGTAGATGATGTGCGAATAGCCCGGTACCGTCACCGGCCCGCGCCGGATCGCTGCCGGCAGGGCGGCCAGCGCCGCTACGTCATAGCTTTCGGGATAGCCTTTTTTCAGCGTCAGCCCGCGCGCGTCGATCACGGCATTGGGCAGCAGCCAGGCATCGGTCGAAACAACGTCGATACGGTGCGTCGGCGCCAGTGCGGCGGCGACCTGCGCTGCCAGTGTCGATTTGCCGGCCGCGACCGACCCGGTCAGCCCGACGACATGGACAGCGCCCGGCGTCGCCGTTGCGGCAAGGCGGCCAGCAAGGTCCGCGGCGGTGATCGGCTGGGCCATGACGCCACGCTATGGCAGCCAGGGCCTTGCGGCAACGCCCCCGGCTGCGCCATGCTCCGGCCATGTTGATCGAACGCCCCGTGCCCGTCGACGCCGGTGCCGCCATTGCCCGGCTGCGCGACCGCTTCGGCGATCGCGTGCAGACCGGGGCCGCCATCCGCGATGCCCATGGCCGCGGGGAGGGGCTGCACGACATCATGCCGCCGGCCGCGGTCGTGCTGGCACACTCGACCGCAGAGGTCAGCGCCATCCTCGCCGTCTGCAACGATACCCGCGTGCCGGTCATCCCTTTCGGCGTCGGCACGTCGCTCGAAGGCCAGATCCAGGCGCTGCACGGCGGCATCAGCCTCGACCTGTCGGCGATGGACCGGGTGCTGTCGGTCAGTGCCGCCGATCTCGATTGCCGCGTCGAGGCCGGGGTGACGCGTGAGGCGCTGAATGCCCATGTGAAATCCAAGGGGCTGTTCTTTCCGCTCGACCCCGGCGCCAACGCGACGCTCGGCGGCATGGCGGCGACACGCGCCAGCGGCACCAACGCGGTGCGCTATGGCACGATGCGCGAGGTGACGCTGGGCCTGACCGTGGTGACGCCGGACGGCAGCATCGTGCGCACCGGCGGCCGGGCGCGCAAATCGTCCGCCGGCTATGACCTGACGCGGCTCTATGTCGGCAGCGAGGGCACGCTGGGCGTGATCACCGAACTGCAACTGCGGCTGTTCGGCATTCCCGAAACCATTGCCGCCGCGGTTTGCCAGTTCGACAGCCTGCGCGGCGCCATCGATGCCGTTGTGGCGATCCTGCAGCTCGGCATCCCGCTCGCGCGCATCGAACTGCTGGATGCGCTGCAGATGCGGGCGTGCATCGGTTATTCCAGGCTCGAGGGGCTGGCCGAGGCGCCGACGCTGTTCCTGGAGTTTCATGGTGCACCGGCCGGGGTCGACGAGCAGGTGGCGCAGGTGGGCGAGGTCGCCGCGCTCAACGGCGGCGGCGCCCTGCGCTGGGCGCGGGCACAGGAGGAACGCACTGCCTTGTGGACGGCGCGGCACAACGCCTATTGGGCGGCGCGCAGCCTGCGCCCGGGCTGCGAAACCTTTGCCACCGACGCTTGTGTGCCGATCTCGCGGCTGGCGGAGTGCATTCTCGAAACCACGGCGGCGGCGGAGGCGCTCGACCTCGTCGCGCCGGTCGTCGGCCATGTCGGCGACGGCAATTTCCATATGCTGGTGCTGTTCGACCCGGCGGACGCCGATGAGCGCGCCCGCGCCGAAGCGTTGAGCGAAGGCATTGCCCGGCGGTCGCTGGCGATGGGCGGCACGATCAGCGGCGAACACGGCATCGGCCTGCACAAGATGGGCATGATGGCCGCCGAGCATGGCGATGCGCTGGCGGTGATGCGGTCGTTGAAGGCCGCGCTCGACCCGCGCGGGATCATGAACCCGGGCAAGATGCTGCCCGGCTAGCCTATTGCTGCGCCGCGCGGGCGGCCGCGCCACCAGCGCGTTGAACGACAGGGTCAGCACGAACAGCACTACGCCAGACAAGGCCGCGATAACAGGCTCAACCCGGCCGGCGGCGCGCCGTCCACCGTTCCGACCATGTCTGCTGCGCCCGCCATGCGGCGATAGTCGGCGGCTTTCGGTGCCTGAGCGAGCCTCCGACGGTCGGCAGCCACCGCCCGGCGAGCGGCTGGGTGACAACGTCTTGTCCGAAAACGTCACGCACAGCTTGCGTTCTGCCGACACCCCGCCTAGTTCAGCGGCGGTTCGGGGAGTGGCGCAGCCTGGTAGCGCATCTGGTTTGGGACCAGAGGGTCGCAGGTTCGAATCCTGTCTCCCCGACCATATGGTAAAGTGGCGGCTGTTTTCGTCGCGCTTTGCACGGTGGCGACGCAAAATTGCACCTGCGCGCGGCCAGGCGGAGTGTTTGACTTAGCGATGCTCGCCAGAATTTTTTGCCGGGGCTTTAGGCCGGGCATCAGTGCCAGGCCGAATGTTGCCGTATGCCTGAAGTATTGCCGCCGTTTAGCCGCCGTTATGGGCTGCCACTTGGCCGGGGTACATCAGGCGTAGCGAGGTTGGCGCGCCGCATTTCCTGACCAGCTTCGAGACCAGCGTTGCGCGCGTCTTGACCAATGAGAGCGAAGTGAGCGGAAAGGCGCGTTCGCGCGCCACTTCGGCACCGGTGAACGGCCTGGCATCCTTGGGCGTGCTCGCCCCGCCGAGGCCGAAGACCATGAAGTTGAGCAGGTCGGCAAGATCGTCATTGTCGGTGATCCGCGACCTTGCCACGTTGGGCAGGTGCAGCAGATAGGCACGCCCTTCGGCTGTACACATGAACCAGCCGACGCGACCACGCAGAGAGGGCAGGTCGGCAGGGGCGGCATCGCCCTGGATACCATGGCAGCCGCCGCAATGTTCGACATAGTTCGACTGCGCCAGGTTCATCTCGCGCGGGTAGGGCGGCGGTGCGGTCGTCGTGTTGGGTGCCGCCCCTTGCGCCAGCGTGCCTGCGTGCAGGGCGAGCGCGATCGCCGCCGCCGCAAGCAAGACAGGCACGCCGCGCCGCATGTCGCTATTGCGCCTTGCCCACCAGAACCCCGGTCGAACAGTGATATTCCATGCTCTTGGTGCCGAAGCACCAGATCACGTCGTTATTGAGCTGCGGCACATAAAGCTGGGTTTCGCGGTCGGTATTGTCGCAGTTGCACTGGCCGCAGCTCGGCTTCCCGCAACAGTCACGATAGGCCATGAGATAGGCCTTGCCGTCATCGGGGTTGATGCAGGTTCCCACCCATGACACCGGCGACGGCTCGGCGCCCGGTGGGCACGAACTCACGCCGCCGCCGCAGCACGAGCAGAGGAAGCCATCGATGGCGCAATAGCGCCAGTAATCGCACTTGGTATCGTCCTTCGTCTGGGCATTGCGGGCAAAGCCGGTCTTTGCCTCTGCCGAACGTTCGGGCTTGGCGGCATTGGCGCGGCTGACCGGCAGCAGCGGGAACACCGGCGCCGCGACGATGGTGGCCCCAAGCCGCGTCAGCATCGACCGCCGCGACGTGCGGCCGGCAAATTTTCGCAGCAGCTTTTCGCCGAAACCGTCGAAGTCGAAACCTGTCATGGTCGGTGCCCCTTGATGAGACGCGTTGAGTTCATGCGGCGTGCGCCTTGCCGGCGGACTGGAGGCCGGCGATGTAGTCCTGAACGTGCGGCACGCCCATTTCATGGCTGACGATCAGGCTCTCGAGATGTTCGCGGCTGTTGACGAGTCCCTTGGCGAGCACCTTGCCGGTGGCATCGAGAAGAACGGCGTGGGGCAGTTTGTCGACTTCGAACGCAAGTCCGACATCGGCGCCGTTGATGAACGGATAGGCGGCCATGTCGTACCTGGCGATCATTGCGTGCTGGGCCGCCGGATCGTCGTCCCCGACGAAAACGAGGTCGACGCGTTCCGCCTTGGCAAAGGATTTGGCGACGGGAATGAGCGATTTGCACAGCGGACACTGCGCCGAAACGAACATCAGCAGCCGCAGCGATGCCGCCGGCAGCGTGCCCCCGATCGTCATCGCCGTGCCATCGAGGCTGGTGACGTGCAGGTGGGGTGCCGCATCACCCACCGCCGGGCCCTTGCCGGCATCGAGCGCGCCTGCCGGCGCCACGCGGACGTGGAGCACGCCGACCTGCCGCGCCAGCGCCAGCCCGGCAATGCCAAAGCCGATGAGGACGATCCACTGCAGGATCTCCGAAACGATCAGCGCGGTCGTCATGCCCTGCCCCTGTTCCCTGTCGGTCGCGCTGGCAGCGCGTTGATGGCGTTGATCATCTGCAGCAGCAGGAAAGCAGCAAGCCCGGCGAGCGCGGCGACCGCCATGTCGACAAGCGCGAGCCCGGGGCCGACGACGAACCGCGGCAGCAGCGCCGTCGCCATGCCCAGGTTACGCGCCACCAGCCCCCAGCCGAGCGACTGGCGCAGGGCCGCGTGCCCACAGCCGCAGTCGATGTTCCGCCGGCCGCGCCGGATGTTGATCGCCATCGCTGCGGCGAACACCAGCAGCAAGGCGATAGCTGCAACCGGCGCCGCCAGGCGATTGCCCGATAGCAGCCCCGTCGCCACCACCAGTTCGACCGTCGGCAACAGCAGCGCCGCCGGCGCCACCAGCGCGGCCGGCAGCAGCCGATAGTTGGCGATGACGCCGGGCAGCAGCGCCCGGTGCCGCAGCTTGTCGATGCCGGCGACCAGGAAGATCAGCCCGACAAAGACGCTGGCGGCAAGGCCGGCGATCTGGAGGATCGATCCCGGCAATGGATGTCAGCGGGCGCCGGCCACGGCGATCAGGCCGCCGCCGGCGTGTTCGATATCGAACTTCTGTTCATAGCTGGTGGCATCCAGCACGCGGGTCGCATCCTCGTCGCCATTGATGAACAGCAGCGGCTTGTCGTCCTGCGTGACCTCGATATTCTCGGCAGGCTTTTTCAAGGGCACGCGGCGCACCACCTTCCTGGCTGCGAGGTCGACGACCCAGATTTCGGTGCCCGGATCCTTGTGGCTCCAATATTCGCCCTTGTGCATCAGTACATACAGCCGGCCGGTGGCGCGGTGCAGTGCCATCGGCTGGCGGCCGCCCGGCAGCCAGTTGATGTCGAGCGGTTTGGTTTCGCCCACACGAAGCCCGGCGGCGGCCTGGATCGACCAGGGCGCCGCGACCACCGGTGTCGCCGCGATTTTCGCCTGGTAGATCAGGCCCGTGTAGCTGACGAACGTCGCCTCTGACGTGCCGCGGTTGTAGGCGAAATTGTCGAAGATCGGGTCGTTGGTGGCGGAAAAGAACGGTGCCGTGTGGGTGACGGTCGGAGTCTTGCCGGACAGTGCCACGGTTGCGAGCGTGCCATCGCCGCACAGCGCCGAAAATCCGACGCCGGGGTTTGGCAACAGGCTGGCGCAGCCGGGCAGCTCCACGGTCTGGACGAACTTGCGCTTGGCGAAATCGACGACGTTGACCGACGACGCCGGGCTGAGATTGTAGATATAGCCGGTCTTGCCATCGTCGCTGATGACGAAATTGTTGATGCGACTACCGATCAACAGCCGTCCCGGCATCGGGATTTCGGCAACCAGATCGAGCGTCACCGGATCATAGACGGCAACAAGGTCCTGCCGAGTGCCGCGCAGCACCTTGGTCCAGATCGTTTCCGACACATAGTGGAACTTGCCCGTCGGATCGAGGCCGAGATCGGACCATTTGCTGGTGTTGATCATGCCCAGCATCTTGCCGGTGTCGCCGTTGAAGATACGGGTGCCGCCGCTATCGAATCCGCCGCGGATGTACGACCAATGCGGTGACGCTGCCGGCAGTTTATGGACGAACGCCTCTTCGGATTCGAGAACCGGCGCTGGCGTCGCTGCTGGCTGTGCTGCGACCGGCGACGTCAGTGCCGCGCTGCCCAAAAGTGCAAGCAGCGCGCGAGGTGCTGCCGAGCGACGACGTGAATGCGGGATCGTCATGGTCGCGTCTGTCCCCCTGGCGTCAAATCCTGTCATGGCGACCTGCCGAGCCTGAATCGCGCCCGGCAATGGTGCGCTGCAAACAGACTGGACGGCCGTCAAGGTTGCGTCAAGGCTTCATCCAGCGCGGCCTGACAATTTGCCTGAGGCACTGGATCCTTTGCAAGGCGACCGTCCCGCAGCCCGCGCCCATCGATCGCCAGCGCCAGGACGGCAAGCCCGAGCGCCGCGGCAGCAGCGCCTGCCAGCGCCGCAACGCCGCCGCCGTGGACCGCCAAGGCAGCCGCCAATGGCCCGACGACCATGGCGCTCGTCTGCACCGCCGGGACGATCCGGGCACTGTTCGGCGTTGTCGCGATGGCATGCGCCGAAAACCGGGCGACGGCATAGGTTGCGCCCAGGTTGAAGATCACCATGCCGGCGATGAAGCCGACCGCGCCTGCGGGCACGGCAAATGGCGCCAGCATCGCGAGCGCCGCCAGTGATCCTGCCGGCACCAGTGGCAGCGCGCGCCAGCCCCGCCGGGCACCCAGTGCAACCAGCAGCGACGCGCCGCCGCCGGCGATCGAGCCGAGCGCCACGGCTGCACCAACCGTCGCTTCCGACAGGCCGGCAACGACCGCGCTGGCGCCGGCATAGCTCCAGACCATCATGCTGCCGGCGACGAACAGGAATACCGCCGCCGCCGCGCCAGTGTCGCGCGCGGCTGCTCCGCCCGGGTGGGGTGCGCTGGCGGCGCTGTCGCACCGGTCGCGGCAGGCCAGCGCCGCCGCCGCAAGCGACAGGCCGGCGAGCAGCGCCAGCGCCGGGCCGGATCCGGCGTGCGTGGCGATCTGCGGCAGCGCCAGCGCGACGATCGTCGCAAGCACCAACTGGGTGAGCAGGACGATCCCCATCGCTTGAGCAGGGTCCCGCCGTGTCGCCGACGACAACGCCGATGCATACAACAGGCCGTTGCAAAGCCCGAACAGGGCGCGGACGACGACCAGCGCGGCGAGGCCGGTCACAGTCACCGTCGCGAGTCCGGCCAGCGTGGCGCCTACCGCCGCCCAGCGGCAGCTGTGTCCGCGAAGCCGCGGGATTGCCGCGAACAGCAATGCGCCGACCGCCATGCCCGTCTGGCTGGCACCGACGATCAGCCCGTGGTCGGCGGGCGCAAGGCCGCTGTGATGGGACAGCAGGACGAGGAAGATGGGGTCGATGCCGGGCTGCAACAGCGCGATCGCCGCCACCAGCCCGTGGCGCCAAAAGCTCGTGTCACGGATATCGCCAGCGCCGCGCAACAGATCCCCCTGGTTGCGGCGGGGCCATGGCCACCGCCGTCCGGATGATCCTCCCCTTGGCGACCGGACGTTGCTGACAAACGCCCGTGTCGGAACTCGCTCAGTCGAAGCGCCGAATATCGTCCGGCGTCACCGTTTTGGCAAGCTGCACCAGCGCCGTCGTGGAAATCGCCTTCATCCAGGCGCGCTGGTCGGCCCAGGCCTTGCCATGGCCGACAAAGATCGTGGTCCCCTCCATCGCCGCGCTGATGAAGCGCGCCACCGCCTCGACCTCGTCGGGAGCGAGCGCCGGGTTGAGCGGTGCCACCGCCTGGGCGATCTGCCCGTGCGCCACCCGGTAAAAGGCCGCGACGCGTTCGGCGACGGCCGGATTGTGGTTGGCCAGCGCCCAGAGTTCGGTGAACAGATGCGTCGTGCGTTTGCTGCCGATGTCGTCGATGCACAGGCCGATGATGATCGTCAGCTGCTCCTCGGGGCTCAAGCCGGGCCGGCGCGCCGTTTCGTCGAGCAGCAATTCGTAGAATTCGAGCATCTCGTCGAGCAGCAGCTGGATCAGCAGCTCCTTGCGCGGGAAATGGTAAGTAAGATTGCCCACCTTCATGCCGCATTGGGTGGCGATGCGGCGCAACGTGAAGGCTGCGGCGCCTTCGTCGATCAGCACGGCCAGCGCCGCCTTCAGGATCAGGTCGACGGTTTCGGCGCCGCGAGGATAGATGCCCGGCCGGATGGCCGCGGACGTTGACGAAGGAACACTCATGCGGGCGGCTTAGCGTGTCGCACGGCCGGGGGCCAGTTCCCGCGCTTGACGCAGACTTGATGCCTGTCCAGTATCTTCATACCGCGTTCCAGATCATGCGATTTCGGGCCGCGGGGGCAGCGTCCGGTGCGCCGCCACAGGGGGACTTGGCAGTTGCAGACACGGTCCGCCAGAGGCTTTCTGACGCACGCGGCGCTGGCCGCGGTGATCGCCGGCACGCCGGCCCTTGCCGTGCCCAAGGCAACCTATGTGGCGCGCTGCGCAATGTGCCATCAGCCGGGTGGCGAGGGTCTTGCCGGCCAGTTTCCGCGCCTGGCCGGACGCGGCGCCGCCATCGCGCAGACGCCGGCGGGCCGCCACTATCTGGCGCGCACCGTCCTCCACGGCATGTACGGCACGATCCTCGTCGATGGCCAGTCGATCACCGGGCTGATGCCGTCGATGGTGGCCATGACCGATGCCGAAATCGCCGAGGCGCTGAACCACGTGCTGAGCCTGAAGCCTGCCAAGTCGGCCACCCCGTTCAAACCCGCTGAAATCGCCGCGGTACGCGCCGAAGGCAAGGCAAGCGGCAGCCAGAATGCCGAACTGCGCCGGCAACTCGTCGACGCGGGCACGATCAAGTAACCGCCCGAAAGGACCGACCATGGACAGCATCGCAACTGCCGAGGCCTTTTTCATCGCCTGCGAGACCGGCAAGGGCTGGGCAGGCTGTTCGGCCTATTGCCACGCCGACGCAGGCTTTGCGGCGCAGGCCGATGCGATCGCGAGCATCACGACCTTGGCAGACTATGCCGAATGGATGAAGGGCCTGCTCGTGCCGGTGCCCGACGGCGCCTATCACCTGACCGGCTTTGCCTATGACGCGGCGCGCGACACCGTCATCGCCTCGGCAGTGTTCACCGGCACCAACAGCGCCGCGGGCGGCCTGTCACCGCCCACCGGCAAGGCCGCGCAATCGGACTATGTCTATGTCATCGCGCTGGAAGACGGTCGTGTCCGCCACATGACCAAGGTGTGGAACGATGCCTGGGCGCTCCGACAGCTCGGCTGGGCCTAGCCCAAGGCTCACGATCTAGCCGGGCGCCCCCGGATAGGCAGGCAGCACCGGCCCCAGTGCCGCGACCAGCGGGTCGAGCCATTGTGCATAATGCTTCCACTGCTCGATGCCATCGGTGAAGATCGGTTGCCGGACCTGTTCGGAACTCGCCGTTCGCACGGCACGGTCGTTCTTGTAGAATTCGAGGCACGCCGGCTCGAATGCCAGCCCCAGATAGTCGAGCAGCCGGCGGATCTCGCGCTCGGTCTGGTCGACCATATCCTCATAGATTACGCGGTGGACCGCCCCGGGTGCCGCGACGTCGAATGCTGCCATCAGGCCGACATAGTCTCGATAATAGCGGCCGAGCTCCGCAAGGTCATAGGAAAAACTCTGGCCGCGGGCGAAGTGCTGCTTCCAGCCCGAAAAGCAGCACGACATCGGGTGACGCCGCGCATCGATGATCCGCGCGTTCGGCAGGATCAGGCGGATCAGCCCGACGTGCTGCCAGTTGTTGGGCATCTTGTCGATGAACAGCGGCCGGTCGCTGCGCCTGTGGACACGGGTGCGTTCGAGATACTCCTCCCCCAGCCGCGTCCGGTCCGCCGGAGTCAGCGCGGCCGCCATCGCCCCGAAATCGGCGAACTCGCCATCGTCGACGCGGCCCTGCAGGCGGCTGGCGATCATCATCATGTCGGGCAGTTCCATCGTGCCTTCGACCTGGCTGTGGCTCGCCAGGATCTGTTCGACGAGGGTCGAGCCCGAGCGCGGCAGGCCGACGATGAAGATGGGGTCGGGCGCCGGGCACCCGCCGTCGCCGACGCCGGCGAGGAAAGACGCAGTGAACACCCGGGCGGTCGCCGCGACCTCGGCCGAAAATGCCTCGGGGTCATGGCGGATCAGGGCGCGGCGCAGGCGATTGCCGCGGTCATAATGGTCGAATGACGCTGCATAGGCGCCGGCATCCTCCAGCGCCTTGCCGAGCGAGAAATGCAGGTGAAAGATGTCCTCTTCGCGCGCGGCGCCGCCGTCCGCCAGTGCGCGCTGCATCGCGGCGATATCGTCGCTGTCCAGCCGCACCGTCTTCAGGTTGGCGAGGCTCCACCAGGCTTCGCCCATCGTCGGCAGCCGGGTCACCGCCGCGCGATAGGCGCGAACGGCATCGTCTTGCCGTCCCAAGGTCTTGTGCACATGGCCGAGATTCTGCCAGACTTGCGGCTGGTCGGGGTGCGCCTCGAGCAGCCGCTCATAGATCGCCGAGGCGCCTTGCTGGTCGCCCAGCCGCACCAGCACCGATGCCATGACCAGTTCGTAGCCCGGGTTCGCCGCCGGCGAGTCGCCGAGCAATCGCGCATGCTCCAGCGCCTCGGTCAGCCGGTTGGACTGCAGCAGCAGCCGCACGAGGAATTCGCGCGCCATATCGAATCCGGGCGCCGCCGCGACGGCGCGGCCAACAAGCGACAGCGCCTCGGTCATGTCGCCGCGGCGCCAGGCGATCTCCCCCAGCAGTCGGCACGCCGGCGCATCCTCAGGCGCTTTCGCCAGCACCGCCTCGACCATCGCGGCCGCCGCATCGAGCTGGCCGTCGTTCATCGCCGCCGCGGCTTCCAGCAGCCTGGGGTCGCGCGCCGACGCCTGCACGCCCGCCAACTCGGCATGCCATGAGGCCTCCGCGCGCCCGGCCTTGCGCAGTTCCTTGCCGAGCAGGAACCAGCCGCCTGCGACTGCCGGCAATTGCCCCGTCAGCCGCTCAAGCGCCGCGATCGCGGCCAGGGTGTCACCGGCTTCGCTCGCCGCCTGCGCCAGTTCCCAGGTTACCGCCGGCACGCGCGGCTGGCTGCGGGCGAGCGCGGCCAGCCGGGCCAGTGCCGCATCGGCCCGGCCCAGCCGCCGCAGCGCCTGCCCGGCCAGCAGCTCCGCCGGCGGCAACCCCGGTGCCGCCGTCAGGATCGCCTCCGCCGCGTCGAGCGCGGCTGCGGGCTGGTCCGCCAGCAGTGCCGTCGCCGCTTGGAGCGCCGCATCAAGGCCGCCCGGACGGGCTGTCGTCGGCTCAGCGCGTGCAACGACCATAGGCGCCTTTCCAGTTCTGGCCTGCGGACCGGTCCGCGGCGCCTCGTTCCTGCCCCGAAACGGGGTATCGAAAAAGGGATTGACTAAACATTTTGTCGCACCATTATCCATCCTGTACAACCGTCCAGTAAGACGGTGACGAAGTCGGGGTGTTGCGGGATTTCAGGGCTCGAAACTGCGTCATGCGCAGTCGAGGGCAGGACGATCCGGCGAAGAGACGTCACAATTGGCGCCTTCGTTCGGCTGCGGATTACGCGTGTCGCGACGCGTGGGGAGGAGCTCTCGCTTAACAGGGGGTCTCCAGCCATGTCGACGCATTTTCGCCAACAGTCCCGCCTCACCAAGCTGTTGAAACTGACCACGATTCTATCAGGGATCGCATCACCCGCCATCGCCGGCGCCGCCGATGCGGTGGCTGCGCCCGCGGATGCGGCCCCCGGCTTCGAAGAGATCATCGTCACCGCGACGCGCAGCGCCGAGAACGTCCAGAAGGTGCCGATCTCGATCCAGGTGCTCAGTGGCGATGTGCTCAGCCAGCGCCAGGTCAAGGGCCTGTCCGACTTCGCGGCGCTGCTGCCTTCGGTGTCGTTCGCCGGCATCGGCCCGGGCCGCAACGATATCTATTTCCGCGGTATCGTGCCGGCCGGCGGCGTCTATTCGGCGACCGGCTATTACCTCGACGACATTCCGATCACCGACACCGCCGCCGGCTTTCCCGACATCCATGTCTTCGACCTCGAACGCATCGAGGCGCTGTCCGGCCCGCAAGGCACGTTGTTCGGCGCCAGTTCGCTGGCTGGCACGGTGCGCTTCATCACCAACAAGCCCAAGCTCGGCGCGTTTTCCGCCGGCTACAATGTCGAGGGCAACAAGTCCGGCAAGGGCAATTTCGGCGGCGGCGCGGAAGCCTTTGTCAACGTGCCGCTCGGAGAGACACTCGCCGCGCGCGTCATGGGCTTCTATCGCAAGGAAGGCGGCTACATCGACAACGTCCCCAACAACGGCAAGCTCAACGATGGCAGCCCGGCCGTCCTGACGCTCGGCGACAACAATCCGTTGACGAGTTTCACGCTGAACAATGCGGCGATCGCCAAGGACAATTACAACCCGGTCGAGACTTATGGCGGCCGCCTGACACTGCGCTGGGAACCGGCCGACGGCTGGGACATCACGCCGTCCATCATGGCCCAGCGCCAGATCGCCAATGGCTATTTCGGCTTTGACCAGCGCATCGGCGACCTGCAGGTCCACGACTATGACGTGACCCGCCAGGACGACAAATGGTACCAGGCCTCGCTGACCATCCACGGCCATATCGGCGATTGGGACGTGGTGTCGGCGACCGGCTATCACCAGCGCCAGACGAAGCTGCTGAACGACTACAGCTATTACACCGTCACCTATGACGGCTTCGGCGCCGGCTATGAAAGCTATCTGCAATTCTTCGACAAGAGCGGCTGCACCGGGGCGGGCGCGACGTTGAAGTGCAACACGCTGCTCGATCCAACGCAGTTTTACAGCAACGTTCGCAACCAGCGGAAATTCACCCAGGAACTGCGCCTCAAGACGCCGTCGTCGTGGCCGTTCAATGTCACCGTCGGCGGCTTCTTCCAGTCGCAGCACAACGAGACCAACGACAATTACGGTATCCATGGCCTCAGCAGCATCGTCGGCTATACCGATGTCGGCGGCGGCGACGACCCGAACTTCGCCAATACCTTCGGCGTGCCGATCGCCCAGGGCGGCACCATGGTGCTGGGCTCGCCGGCGGTGAAGAACGATGCCTTCTACCTCACGGAGCAGGACACCGACCTCAAGGACTACGCCGTCTTTGCCGAGGGTCATTACAACATCTTCGAGACACTGAAGATTACCGGCGGCATCCGTTATTTCTGGACCGAGTCGGCACGCACCGGCTTTGCCGGCGTGGCCGGGTCGGCCGCCGGTACCGCTGCGACATTCATCCCGACCGGCGCCATCGGCTGCGCCGTTCCCTTCCCGGCAGAACGCCTGCAGTGCCGCAACATCAACCCGCTGGCGAAGGATCAGGTCGGGCGATACAAGGAACAGGGCGAAACCCATAAGGTCGCGCTCGACTGGCAGGTCGCCGATCAAAAGCTGATCTACCTCAACTATTCGACCGGCTTCCGGCCCGGCGGCTTCAACCGGCCGCTGCGCATTCGCAACGTCGGGACTGCGGCAGCGCCGCCGTACGAAGCGGAAACGCTGATCAACTACGAAATCGGCGTAAAGACGATCTGGAACAACATCTTCCGTTTCAACGCCGCAATCTATCTCGAGAAATGGAACGACATCCAGTACGGCGTCGTCGTCGCCGGTGCCCAGGGCGCAGGCTTTACCGGCAATGCCGGCAATGCCGAGGTCAAGGGAATCGAGTATGACGCGACGCTGAAGCTCGGTGAATTCACAATCGCTTCTTCGGGCGCCTTCAACGACGCCAAGTTGAAGGGGGATTTCTGCAACTTCGCGGTGAACACCACGACATTGACGATCGCGCAATTGTCGACTTGTGCGCGCGGCCAGACCATCCCGGGCACGAACACCAACACACCGCAGGTCGCCGCCGTCGATGGCACGCGGCTGCCGCGCCAGCCACGGTTCAAGGGCTCCAGCTCGGTGCGCTATGACACTGATTTCGGAGGCTATGCCAGCTATCTCCAGGTGGCAGCCCTGTATCAGACGGGCGCCACCCAGGATCTGAACGAAACCAACGCCGCCCTTTACGGTGACACATCGGGCTTCGTCTCGTTCGATTTCTCGGCCGGCATCCGCAAGGACAGCTGGAGCATCGACCTGTTCATCAACAACGCCTTCGACAAGCGCGGCGAGCTGACCAGGAACACATTCTGCTCGATCGATTTCTGTGCCAACTCGGCGCGAACCTTCACGATCAGGCCCCAGTTCTTCGGTATCCGCGTGGGCCAACGCTTCGGCTAGGGTCGCGCGCACTCGGCAGCTCCGTCACCCAGTTATGCAGCTGAAGGACAGCCTGCAGCCTAGGAACGCCGCTTTGCACGGACGGTCGACAACCTGTCGCCACTATGGGGACGGGGGCGGCCGGCTCGTCCGTCGGCTCACGATTCGCGACTGACAGCCAAGCCGAAAATGCGGGCGGACTGCATAGCGGCTACCATCAGGTCTTGGCTCACCACGCGAACGGGATCGCGTCTTGGCACCCGCACGTCTCGCCCGGTGACGCTTTGATTGCTGCTCGGGTTTTCGCAACGCTGGGTAGCCGCGCCATTTCCCCATCGTCGATGCCGCTCGAAGGCCGCTCATCCGACGGCAATCTTGTCACCGAACTGTCACGATCGACGGAGTAGGGACGACGTGCGGTCGGCTGGACGCCGTCGAGACACGATCCGGTCGGCTCACCGGCGTGGCGGACGGGGCACAGGGTCCGGGCGGCGCAGGCTCGACAACGTCGAACACGGGGGAAAATGTTGCCAAAGGTCGCCTCGCTGCTGTTCGCCGCCGCGATCATGACGGCCGCGTCGCACGTCGATGCTGCGCCCGTCACCATCCCGGCGCCCTCGGCACGCCCGCAGGACATTGCCCCCGGCAGCGACACGTTCCTGCGCGCGCTGGCGGATCGCACTGCGGCCCCGCTGTTCAGTGCCCGGGTAACCGCGGCCGCCGATTCGCTGCCGGTGTTGGGGGAACGGCTGGCAGACGTCGCGGCGGCCCGCGCGCAGCGTGACCAGGCGCGGTCACGGTTGTTCCCCGGCATCGGCCTCGACCTCGTCGCTTCGCGGACGATCGCCCGCGATCTCCAGTTGCCGACCACCCAGGTCGAAAACCTGTCGCCGCTGCGCCGCAACGACGCTATCGGATCGGTGGAACAGCTGATCACCGATTTCGGCGCCAGTTCCGCTCGTATTCGCGCCGGCAATGCCGCAACCGATGCCGCCCGCGCCGATCTTGATGCGACGCGCAACACGGCGCTGCTGCAGCTGGTTGGCAGCTGGTACGATGTGCTGGCTGCCCAGACCGCGATGGCGCTGGCGCAAAGCCATGTCGAACGCATGCAGGTGCTGGCCGATGGCGCCGCGCTGCGCTTTGCGACGGGTGTCGACAGCGGCGGCGACGTGGCCCGGGCGCGATCGTATCTGGCAGCGGCGCAAGGCCAGAAGATCGGTTTCGATCGGCGCCTGCGGTCGGCGGAAGCGCGCTATCTGGAGCTGTTCGGCACGCTGCCAGGCGCCGTCGCGCGCCCGGATATCGGCGCCGGGCCATCGGCAGGCGAGGGCGCCGTGCGCCCGGAGCTGGTGGCGGCACGGTTCGACGAACGAGCCGCCGCGGCCGCTCTCGACGCGGCCCGGGCCGACCGGCTGCCGCGGCTCGACGCGCGGATCAGCAGCGCTGGCTATGACGTGCTGAGAGGCACGGCGCCGGCCTATGACGTGCGCGCCCAGCTGACGTTGCGGCAGCGTTTCTCGACGGGCGGCGCCGAGGCGGCGCGTGTCGCGGAACTCGCGGCCCGGCGGCGCTCGGCCGCGTTCGCCGTGGACCGGATCGCCGCTGCCACCGATCGCGAGCTCGGGGTGGCAGCCGCCGATGTCGACGGCCTCGCCGATTCCGTGCCGCCGCTGGAACGGGCCTATCTCGACAGCCGCCGCGCCCGTGACCTTTACGCCGAACAGTTCCGGGTCTCGCGCGGTACCCTGTTCGATGTGCTGCGCGCCGAGCGGGACCTGCTCGAGGCGGCGCTGGTGCTGGCGCGGGCAAATTACGAGCTGGACGTCGCCCGCTTCACGCTGCTGGCGCGACAGGGCGGCCTTATCGAACGCTTCGGCATGGTTCCGGCGGTCATTGCCGACAAATCGGAGGCGCACTGATGATCCGACAGCGCATATCGCCATGGCTCGCCGGGCCGCTGGCGGCGCATCGCGCCACCTTCATCAAGGTCGGCATCGCAGCTGTGCTGACCAATGTCTTTGCGCTGGCGACGTCGCTGTATTCGATGACGGTCTACAACCGCATCGTTCCCAACAATGCCACGGATTCGCTGATCGCGCTGTCGATCGGCATCGCCATCGTGCTGCTGTTCGATTTCATCCTGCGCATGCTGCGCGGCTATTTCATCGACGTGGCCGGTCGCGAAGTCGATGCCAAGTTGGGCGCCTCGGTCTTCAAGACCCTGGTGTCGATGCGCCTGGCCAACAAGCAGGGGTCCAGCGGCGCCTTCGCCGGCTTGCTGCGCGAGTTCGAGACCCTGCGCGATTTTTTTGCCAGCGCGACGATCGTCGCCATCGTCGACGTGCCGTTCGTCGTGCTGTTTCTGGTTGTCATCTGGGCGATTGCCGGCCCGGTCGTGCTGGTGCCCTTGCTGATGATACCCGTTGTCATTGCCGCGTCACTGGTCGTCCAGCCGGGGCTCGACCGCATGGCGGGCAGTGTGCTCGGCCTCGGCTTCTCGAAACAGGGCGTGATGGTCGAAACCATCGCCGGGTTGGAGACGGTGAAGGCGACTGCGGCGGGTGCCATGCTCGAACGACGCTGGCAGGCGGCTGTCGACGAAAGCGCCGATACCGCATTGCGCAGCCGGCTGCTGTCGGCCTTTGCCGTCAACGTCGCTGCGTCGGCGCAGCAGATGGTCTATGTCGGGGTCGTGCTCTACGGCGTGTTCCTGATCGCCGATGGCAAGCTGACGAGTGGCTCGTTGATTGCCGCTTCGATCCTGGCCGGTCGCTGTGTCGCGCCGCTCAGCCAGGTGGCTGGCCTGCTGACGCGGCTCAGCGGCGTCCGCGCCGCGTATCAGCGGCTCGATGCCTTCATGTCGGCCGGCGGCGAACTCGCGACGGACGCCAGCCCGGTGCGCCGTCAGCGACTGGAAGGCCGGGTCGCGTTCCGCAACGTCACGTTCCACTATCCCGGCACCACGACGCGGGTTCTGGACGATGTCTCCTTCGACATCGCCCCCGGCGAGAAGGTCGCGATCGTCGGCCGGGTCGGCTCGGGGAAATCGACCGTGGCGCGGTTGGTGCTCGGCCTTTACCAGCCGAGCGAGGGCCAGGTCCTGATCGACGGCGCCGACGTTCGCCAGCTTCACCCCGCGGACCTGCGTCGCAACATCGGCTCGGTGCTGCAGGACGTCACGCTGTTCTCGGGATCGATCCGCGACAACATCGCGCTCGGCGATCCGGGGATCGACGACGAGGAGCTGCTGCGCCTCGCCAAGCTCAGTGGCACCCATGACTTTGTCGGCCAGCTGGCCAACGGCTTCGACCTGCGGCTTGCCGATCGCGGCGAGGGGCTTTCGGGCGGACAGCGCCAGTCGATCGCGATTGCCCGCGCACTGGGCAACCGGCCGCCGCTGTTCATCTTCGACGAACCGACCAGCGCCATGGACAGCCAGTCCGAAAATGCGCTGGTTTCGCGGCTGGAGGCGGAGTTGCGCGACCGCACGCTACTGCTGGTCACGCATCGCCAGCCGCTGCTCAAGCTTGTCGATCACATCATCATCCTCAGCGCCGGCAAGATTGCCGCGCACGGGCCGCGCGACGACGTGCTGCGCTCGCTCGCCGTGGGACAGGCCTGATGGCGAACATCGTCGAAACCACGTTGGTCGGCGTCCCGGACCGCCTGCTGGAGCGCGACTTCGCCACCGTCCTGTTGTGGGTGATCGTGTCGCTGACCACGGCCTTGCTGCTCTGGGCCGGGCTGGCAACCGTCGAGGAGGTCGTCCATGCCAATGGCCGGGTCATCCCCTCCAGCCGGCTGCAGGTCGTCTCCAACCTCGAAGGCGGCATCGTGTCGGCGATCCTCGTCAGGGCGGGTGACCGGGTGGCGGCAGGGCAACCGCTGCTGAAGCTCGACGCGACGGCGTCCAATGCCGATTTCGCGCGCAACGACACGTCGATCGACGCGCTCGCCGCACGCGCGGCGCGGCTCGATGCCGAGGCGAGTGGCCGGTCGCTGGTTTTTCCCGCCGCCCTGGAAACCCGGGCGCCGGCGCTGGTCGCCAATGAAAGGGCCCTGCACAATGCCCAGATCGCCAGCATCGGCACGGAGCGCGAGATCGCAAGCTCGCGCCTGTTGCAGGCCGAACGCGCCGGCGGCCAGGCCCGGGCCGAGCTGGAATCGCAATCCGAAGCCCTGGCGCAGGCCCGCCGCGAAGTCGAAATTCTCGCGCCGCTGGTGGAAAAAGGCGTCGAGCCGGCGCTGTCGCTGGTTCGGGCCCGCTCGACGGAGCGCCAGACCGAAAGCGCGCGCGCGGCAGCATCCGAGGCCGTTCGCCGTGCCGCCGCGTCCCGAGCTGAGGCAGCGGGCGCTATCCGAAACGTCGAGCAGAGGTTTCGTGCCCAGGCGTCCGAAGCCCTTGCCACGACACGCGGGGAGATCGCCGCGCAAAGCCAGTCGCTGCCGGCGCTCGCCGACCGCCTGCGCCGCACCGTGCTGACGGCGCCGGTCGCCGGCCAGGTCAACCGGGTTCTCGTGGCGACCGTCGGCGGCTCGATCAAACCGGGCGAGCCGCTCGTCGAGGTCGTGCCGGCCGGTGACACGCTGGTGATCGAGGCAAAGGTCAACCCTGCCGACATCGCGTTCATCCACCTGCGGCAAAAGGCCAACATAAAGATCAGCGCCTATGATTATTCGATCTATGGGACGCTGCCCGGGGTGGTCGAAAACATCGCCCCGGACGCAATCACCGATGAGCGGACCGGCACGTCGCACTTCCTCATCCGCATTCGCGCCAATGCCGCGGCCCTGATCGGCCCCGATGGCGCGCGGCTGCCGATCGGCGCGGGCATGACTGCGGACGTGGACGTGCTAGGCCGCGAGCGCAGCGTGCTGAGCTATCTGCTGACCCCGGTGACGCGCCTGCGCGACAACGCCTTTCGCGAGAAAATGTGACGTGGCCGCCGGCAATCGCCCCGCCAGTCAAATCACAACGTTTCTCGCTGTTAACTGTCATCGGATATTCACAAACGTTTTTTAGAAACCTTTGCACAGCAAGCGGCCGCTTGGCCGGTGACTTGAGTCGACACGTTATCCGGGGGTGGGGCGATGACATCGATAGCGCCAATGACGCTGCCAATACCCCCTGCCGAATGACCCTGCTTTGACGCGGGTTCGCGTCGACACCCCTGATCTTTCCGCATTTTCGCTTTCGACAAGGAATTCGACATGGCAGCTCTCGGTGACATCGCGCTCGTTGGCTATGCTGCCGACACTGCGGGCAAGTCGTTTTCGTTCGTCATCCTCACCGACCTGTCCGGCGAAACGCTCAACTTCACCGACAATGGCTGGCTGGCAGCCGGTGGCTTTCGCGCCAACGAAGGTATCGTGAGCTATGTCGTGCCGGCGGGGACACCGATCGGCACTGTCGTTACCATCTCCGGCCTTACCGGCAGCTTCAACCCTTCGACCGGCGGCGACCAGATCCTCGCCTATGTCGGCAGCAGCGCCAGCCCGACGTTCCTGTTCTCGATCGACTTTGCCGACAACAACACGACCTATGCCGGCGATGCCATCAATTCCAACACGTCGGCCGTCCCTACGGGGCTGACCCTGGGCGAAACCGCGCTCGCCTTTGCCCTTGATAATGGCGCCTATACGGGGCCGTTGAGCGGCAGCCGGGCGCAGATCCTCGCCAACATCGCCAATCCGGCAAACTGGACATTGGATGACGCTACCCCGGTCCCCTATGCCCCGGCCTTCACCGTCGGCGGCCTTGGCGACACGCAGGTCACCATCGGCGATGTTTCGATCCTCGAAGGCGATGCCGGGACGAGCATCTTGACCTTTACCGTGACACGCAGCGACACGACGGGCGCCTTCACGGTCGATTATGCCAGCGCCGACGGAACAGCGACCGCAGGCGCCGACTATATCGCCGCCGCAGGCACTATCGCCTTTGCTGCCGGTGGCGCGGCGACGCAGACCATCTCTGTGACGATAAACGGCGACACCGTCACGGAAGGCAACGAGACCTTTGCCATCGGCCTTTCCAACATCGTCAACATCAGCGGCACGGCGGCCATCGCCGACGCTTCGGCGACCGGCACCATCATCAACGACGACATCTCGATCATTGCCATCCACGACATCCAGGGTGCCGGCCATGTCTCGGCGCTCGCCGGCCAGGTCGTGACCACGACGGGCATCGTCACGGCCGTCGACAGCAACGGCTTCTATCTCCAGGCCGCCGACGCCGATATCGACGCCAGCGATGCGACCTCCGAAGCGATCTTCGTTTTCACGAGCACGGCACCGACAGCGATCGTGGGCCAGGCGCTCAATGTCACCGGCACCGTGTCGGAGTTCACCCCCGGTGGCGCATCGAGCGGCAATTTGTCGTCGACGCAACTGATCGCCCCGACGATCGCCCTGTTGAGCAGCGGCAATGCGCTGCCGACCGCGACGGTGCTCGGTGCCGGCGGCCGCACCGCCCCCACCGAGATCATCGATGACGACAACTTCACGGTGTTCGACCCGACCAGCGACGGCATCGATTTCTACGAGAGCCTTGAAGGGATGCTGGTCACCGTGCCGCAGCCGCTGGTCGTCGCCCCGACCACGCCCTTTGGAGAGCTCTACACCGTTGCCGACGGCGGCGCCGGCGCGACGGGCCTGTCGGCGCGGGGGACCATCGTGACGCGCGGCAGCGTCGGCGACGGGCTTTCCGTTACCAACACTGGCGCTGGATCCGACTATAATCCGGAACGCATCCAGATCGACGCCGACAGCTTCACGCCTGGAACGGTGCCGCTGGTGTCGGCCGGTACCGTCCTAAACGATGTCACCGGGATCATGTCATACAGCTTCGGCAGCTATGAGGTGCTGGCCACCACCGCGGTGACCGTCGCCACGCCGTCGATCCTGACCGGCGAGGTCACCAACCTGGCGGGCGATGCCGACACGCTGACCATCGCCACCTACAACGTCCTCAATCTCGATCCGAACGACAGCGATGGCGATACCGATGTCGCCGACGGCCGCTTCACCGCAATCGCGCTGCAGATCAATAATGCGCTCGGCTCGCCCGATATCATCGCGCTGCAGGAGGTTCAGGACAACAGCGGGTCCGCCAACGACGGTGTCGTGTCGGCCAGCCTCACCCTGCAGACTCTTATCGACGCCATCGTTGCCGGCGGTGGCCCGGCGTACAGTTTCATCGACAACACGTTCATCACCAACAATGCCAATGGCGGCGAGCCCGGCGGCAATATCCGCGTCGCCTATCTCTACGACGCATCGCGCGTGTCGCTGGTTGCCGGCTCGGTCACGACGACGCCGGACGCCGCCATCGACTTTGCCGGTTCGCGCCCGCCGCTGGTCGCGACGTTCAACTTCAACGGCGAAGACGTCACGCTCATAAACAATCACTTCAGCTCCAAGGGCGGCTCCAGCGCGCTGTTCGGCGCCACCCAGCCGTCGATCAACGGCGGTGCCGCCGACCGGCTGGTGCAGGCGCAGAACGTTGCCGACTATGTCGGCAGCTTGGGCGCCGACGCCCGGGTCGTCGTGCTCGGCGATCTCAATGAATTCACCAACGAGGAATCGCTGGCGCCCCTCGACGCGGCTGGGCTCAACGCCATGTCGCTGACGCTGGTCGCCACCGAGCGCTATTCCTACAACTTCGAAGGTAATGCCCAGGCGCTCGACCAGGTCTATGTCAGCGCCAGCCTGACCGCGGTAACGACGCTCGACATCGTGCATGTCAATTCCGAGTTTGCGGCGACTGCAGCGACCCCGTCCGATCATGATCCGTCGGTCATCGCCCTCGATTTCGCGCCTGTCGGCCCGGCGCCGTTCGCCCCCGGCGACATCGCCTTTGTCGGCTTCAGCGCCGATGGCGCCGACGACCTGGCGTTCGTCGCACTGCGCACGATCGCGACCGGCACGGTCATCTATTTCAACGACCAGGAGTGGCAGGGCACCGCCTTCAACACCGGCGAGGGCCAGGTCACCTGGACGGCGACCAGCGACATCGCCGCCGGCACCATCGTGACGATCAACAGTTTCGGGTCGGCGCCCGTCAGCAATTTCGGCACCACCACCGGGAGCAGCGGCCTCGGCAGTGATGGCGAGATCGTTTATGCGTATGTCGGCGCCGCATTCGCGCCTACCGCCTTCCTCGCCGCCATCGCCAACGACGGCTTTGCCGTATCGGGAGGTACGCTGGCCGGCACCGGCCTCGTTGTCGGGCAAACGGCGATCGACCTCAGCAACGGCGGCACCAACCCTGGCGAAGATGTCGCGCTGTTCAACGGTGCTCGCAACGGCGCCGCCAGCTTTGCCGACTATCTTGCCACCATCAACAATCCGGCCAACTGGCTGACCCAGGACGGAGCCGGCGACCAGTCGATCGACGGCACCCAGCCCGACCTGCCGTTCGACCTTGCGGGGTTCACCATCGGTTCCGTCGAGACCCAGTCCGTCGGTTTCCAGGGCGCCACCGTGGCGCTGAACGAAGGCAATGCCGGCACGACCGCCTTTACCTTCACCGTCGCGCGCAGCGGCGGCACCACGGGCCAGGTCGAATTCTCCGGCACCATCGCTGGCGGCGGGACCGATGGCGCCGACTTTGCCGGTGGCACCGCGCCCATCAGCTTCAGCGGCGCAATCGCCGCGGGTGCCACCTCTGCAACGGTGACGATCAATGTCGCCGGTGATACGCTGATCGAGGCCAACGAAACATTCACCCTCACGCTCGGCAGCGTCGCCAACGGCAGCGGCATTGCCACCAGCATCCCGAGCGGGACAGCGACGGCGACCGGCACGATCATCAACGACGATGCCGCATTGCCGGATCTCGCCGCCGGCGACATCGCCTTTGTCGGGTTCAACGCCGACGGCAACGACAATCTGGCATTCGCGGCGCTAAAGGATATCGGCGCCGGCGCGACGATCTACTTCCAGGACAATGAATGGACCGCCGCCGGCTTCAACACCGGAGAGAGCAGCTTCTCCTGGACTGCCACGAGCGCTATCGCCGCCGGCGCTATCGTCACGCTCGACGCCTTGTCGACAGGCGCAGGCACCAGCAACCTCGGCAGCATCGCCTATACCGATGCTAGCAACCTCGGCCTCGCGGCGAGCGGCGAGATTGTCTATGCCTTTACCGGCGCATCGGCGACCGCGCCTGGCGTGTTCCTGTCGGCGGTCACCAACGGCGGATTTACCCCGGCGGGCGTGACGCTCGACGGCACCGGGCTGATCGAGGGCGTCAATGCCATCAATCTCGGCACGCTGTCGGCCGGCGGCCCCGACATCGCCAGCTTCATCGGCTCGCGTAGCAATGAGGCGAGCTTTGCCGGCTATGCCGACGATATCAACACCGCGGCGAACTGGAATTTCCAGGATGCCGGCGGCGACCAGTCGGCCGATGGCATCGGCCCCGACGTGCCCTTCGACACGACCGCCTTCACGCTGGCGGCGGCTGGGCAGACCATCGGCTTTGCCACAGGCTCGATTGTGCGGTCGCTGGTGGAAGGCAACGCCGGTACGCGCAGCATCACATTTACCGTCGAGCGCACCGGCGCCACGACCGGACAGGTGGATTTTGCGGGCACCATCGCCGCCGGCGCCACCGACGCGGCAGATTTCGGCGGCATCCTGCCGACCGCCTTCACCGGTAGTATCGCCGATGGTGCGAGCACCGGCATCGTGACCGTGACGATCAGCGGTGATACAGCCATCGAAGCCGACGAGAGCTTCAGCCTGACGTTGACCAGCGGCACCAACACGCTCGGGACAACGGTTACGGTCGCCGGCAGTGCAACGGCGACAGCCACTATCGTCAACGACGACTTCCCGCTGGCGATCGGTGGCATCGATGTCTACAGCGCCGCGGCTTCGCTCGCCGGCAGCGCCGCGACGCCGGTGGCCAGCGAGGATATCGTTCTCGTGCGCCTCGGCTCGATCACCGGCACGGTCGCCGGGGCGGAAAGCATCGCCTATGAGGCGGGCCGCGTCTATGCGACCAACATCAACGGCAACGCAATCAACGTCCATTCGGTCACGGCGACAGGGACGCTGGTCAACCAAAGCCCGATCCTGCTGTCGGGCCTGCCGTCGTACCTGCCCGGCGGTGTCAACAGCGTCGATGTCAAGAATGGCATCATCGCCGTGGGTTACGAGAACATCAACCCGGCACTGGCCGGTTTCGTTGCGCTGTTTCGCGCTTCCGACAACAGCCTGATCAAGACGATCGAGGTCGGCATCCTGCCCGATGATGTGACGTTCACCCCCGACGGCAGCAAATTGCTGGTGGCCAATGAAGGCGAGGCGCTGTCGGCCGATGGCACGATCAGCATCATCGACCTGTCGGGCGGCGCCGCCGCGGCGAGCGTTACCAACACCATCAGCTTCGCCTCGCTCAATGGTGCCGAAGCCGCCTTGCGCGATCGCGGCCTGGCCATTGCACCGGGCCAATCGGCAGCTGGTGACATCGAACCCGAATACATCACCATTTCGGCCGACGGGACCCGCGCCTATGTGACCTTGCAGGAGGTTAACGGCGTCGCCGTGATCGACCTGACCGACCCGACAGCCGACCGGCCGTTGTCTATCCAGCCGCTGGGCACCATCGACCGCAATCTGATCGGGAATGCGCTCGACACCAGCGACCAGGATGGTGCCATTGCGCTGCGCAATGTCGACATCCGCAGCCTTGTCCAGCCCGATGCCATCGCCAGCTTCACTGTCGGCGGTGCCACCTACTTCGTCACCGCCAACGAAGGCGATGCCCGCGTCAACGTCGCGGATTCGGTGCGGCTGGGTTCGGCAAGCTATGTCCTCGATCCGGTGCTTTTCCCCAATGCCGCGGCGCTGAAGGCCAACGCCGATCTCGGCCGGCTGAATGTGCTGACCACGGTCGGCGATACCGATGGTGACGGCGATTTCGATGTCATCCACACGCTCGGCGGCCGCGGCATCTCGATCTTCAGGCAGGAAGCCGACGGCAGCATCACCAAGGTGCGCGAAACCGGCGGCGAGTTCGAAGCGATCATCGCCGCCAATTATCCGGCGATCTTCAACAGCAACCAGAGCACCGCCGCCGGATCGTTCGACACGCGGTCGGACGACAAGGGTCCCGAGCCCGAAGGCGTATCGATCGGCGTCGTCAATGGCCGTACCTATGCCTTTGTCGGTCTGGAACGCGTCGGCGGCTATATGGTCTATGATGTCACCGATCCGGCGAACGCGACGTTCGTGACCTACAAGCCACAGACGGGTGCCGACCTTGGCCCGGAAACCAGTGCCTTTGTCTCGGCCGCCAACAGCCCGACGGGCCAGGCGCTGCTGCTGAGCGCGCAGGAGATCAGCAACACCGTTACGCTCTATTCCATCCAGACGCAGAGCGAAGGCAACGATGTCATCAACGGCGGCGCCGATGGCGAGCGCTGGAATGGCCGCGGGGGCAATGACGTCATCCGGGGGAACGGCGGCGACGACGTCATCGATGGTGGCGCCGGCGATGATACGCTGGTCGGCGGTGACGGCAGCGACACGGCAAGCTATGCCAGCGCCACGAGCGGCGTCAACGTTGCGCTGACCAGGACGGGCAGGCAGGACACCGTCGGCGCCGGCGTCGATCGGCTGACGAGTTTCGAAAATCTGTTGGGCTCGCGCTTCGATGACGTCCTTGGCGGCGACGCTGCCAACAACATCCTCGATGGCGGTGCGGGTAACGACCTCCTGTTCGGCGGCCGTGGCCTGGACGTCCTTATCGGGGGTGCTGGCAACGACGTGCTGCAGGGCGGCCTCGACGGCGATATCTTTGCGTTCGACACCATCGACAACGGTGCCGTCGATATCATCACCGACTATTCCGTGACCAACGATAGCCTTCGATTTGGACCGGGGGTCTTCGTCACCGACGTCCGCTTTGAGTCGGTCAGCACCCCCGCCGTTGTCAACGGCTTCGACGTCGGCAACACGGCTCGGGCGCTGGATCTTGTCGTGACCCTTTCGTCTGCCGACGGCAGCCAGACCCTGCACATCCTCGACGCCTATGGCCTCACCAGGAACACCTATTGGGAGGATATCCTCGGCGTCGATCTTACCTATCCGCGCTCGCAGGGGCTGGGTGTGGAGTCATTGCCCATCGCGTGACGTCGCGGCGTCGGGATCATTCGTGATGCAGGCGGTTCTGCAGTTCCATGCTGGCGCGAATACCGTGCACTCCCTTTGTCGGATTGCTTGCCATGGCAGTGTTCGGACCCCGACGATCAGGGCGCGGTGTAGGCGCTGATGCCGTCCTTGATCGTCTCCAGCACCTTGATGTCCTTGATCGTTCCCTGCGACACCTGCAGCGGATTGGCCGACAGCACGACCATGTCGGCGCGCTTGCCGACTTCGAGGCTGCCCTTCGACTGACCCTCGAAGTGCTGCCAGGCCGGCCACAATGTCATCGCCTTCAATGCCATGGCGGGTGAAATGCGTTGGTCGGGGCCGAGCACATGGCCGGTGCGCGTCGTGCGATTGACGGCGGAATCGAAGACCCGCATCGAGTTGGGAAAGGTCACCGGTGCATCCGAATGGATGCTGAATTTCATGCCTGCCTTGAGCAGCGCGCCGGTCGGTGAAATGAACGCCGCACGTTCCGGCCCCGCCACCGACTGGCGGTGCCAGTCACCCCAATAGAAAGTGTGCATCGGGAACAGGGCCGGGAAAATCCGCTCCGCCTTCACCTGCGGAATCTGGTCGGCGCGCAGATACTGTCCGTGGATCAACACCGTGCGCCGCTCCTCGCCCGGATAGGCGCGCTCGGCGACACCGACGGTGGCGATCATCTGGTCGATGGCGGCGTCGCCATTGGCGTGGATGAGCAACTGCCAGCTGTTCCTGTAGGCCATATCGACCCAGCCCTGTGCCTCACCAGGGCCCGGGAACGCCGGATAGCCGGCATAGTCGGCCGCCTGTCCGTCGGGCACCTGCAGATAGGGCTTGGTGAACCATGCGGTCTTGCCCTGCGGCGAGCCATCGAAGGTCAGCTTGACGCCGCCGATACGGAAATGGTCGGTATAATCGCGCGACATGTACGGCCCGCGCAGCACCGGGCTGTCCTTCATCACCACCAGATCGACATAAGACACGACGTCGAGCTTCAGCACATGGTCGCTTGCGGCCCGGATCAGCACCTCGGTGGACGCAGCGTCGGTCTTGCCATCCTGCGCGGTGGTGATGCCGTTGGCCAGGTAGATATTCTGAGCGGCCACGACCTGGGCAGCCAGTTGCTCGGGGGTGAACTTGGGCAGCACCTTGGCGGCGAGCAGGAAGTGCCCGTTTTCCTCGAACACGCCGTTGGGGGTCCTGCCATCGGCTTCGCGCTGGATGATCCCACCGGACGGATTGGGCGTTGCCGGTGTGATGCCGCCTATTCCAATGGCTTTGCTGTTATAGGCGCCGAGATGCCCCGATTGGTGCAGGAGCATGATCGGGATCGTGGTCGAGACGGAGTCGAGTTCCTGCCGCGTCGGCGCGCGCTGTTCGGCGAGCTGCGAGTCGTCATAGTTGAAACCGATCGCAATGCCCCAAGCCTTGACCTCGGGCGACGCGGCGATGAAGTTTCGCATGATACGCTGGATATCGGCGATCGACCGGACCGGGCCGTCCGGAAGCGGCATCAAGTTTGCCGATACTGCCTGCAGTCCGACGCCGACAAAATGGCTATGTCCGTCGACGAAGCCCGGGATCAGCGTGTGGCCCTTGAGGTCGATGAGGCGTGTCGCCCGGCCCTTCTGGGCGGCAAGCACGGCCTTCCGGCTGCCCACGGCGACGATCTTGCCGTCCTTGACCGCGACAGCCTCGGCCCGGGGTGTCTTGTCGTTGACGGTGAGGACAGGGCCACCGAACCAGATGGCATCGGCATCGGCAGCCAGCACCGGCGTGCTGCCAAGCAGCAGCGCAGATGCTGCGACACGGATTATCATATAGTTTCACTCCCAATTGGCGGGGAACCGTCATGTGGCACCCGCCTTGCAAATCGACCGGTCAGCTGCCAGCCAAACTCAAGTAAGTATGTGCGATCGTTGCTGATTTCACATCGGTGAATAAGGTGGCTAATTCGATTTGCCTTGAGCCAAGAACTGCAGCGACGCTAAAGTAGCGACCTTGGCGCCGACGGGAATTGCGTCGAGATCCACCTGATAATTAGGGTTATGATTTGAGTACGGTACCGATTTGCCTTCTGCCGCGGCCTTTTTCATGTCTTCTGGTTTGGCGGTTCCGACGACCATATAAAGATATTGATGTTTCGCGTTGTCGATGACGAGGTGTTGGAAATCTTCTGATCCCATAACTTTTGGCAGTTCCGGAATGACCGCCTGGGGCCCGAGCAACGACCGCAATACGGGCTGAACATCAGCTGCCATTTGTGGGTCGTTCGATAACACAACTGACCCGCCCTTAAGCTTGGTTGTGGGCATCAGGGCTTCTGGCAGACCGTAGGCAGAACCAATCGATTGGTTTATGCGGTCGATACCCTCAAGCATCAGCTTTCGGTCGTCCTCCTGAAACCAGCGCAGATTGAGTTTGAGCAGGGCAGCGTCAGGAATGGTGTTGTTCTCAGTTCCTGCTTGAATTGAACCAACAGTGAGAACCGCAGCATGCTGTGGATCTATGGCCCTGCTGATGATGAACTGGTATTGGGTGACGGCCGATGCCGCCATGAGAACGGGGTCTTTGGTAACATGTGGCGAAGATGCATGTCCGCCGATGCCGTGAAATGTCACGTCCAGTTGGTCCGTGCCGGCCTGAGTGTCGCCCGACCGAAACGCGACCATGCCGGTGGGAAAGGGGGCCGTGTGCAAACCCAGTAGATAGTCAGGCTTTGGCACATCATATTTGGTGTATAGCCCGTCACGCACCATGGCCTTTGCGCCCTCGATTAATTCTTCCGCAGGTTGCGCGACCAGTACCAGCGTTCCTGACCATTCCGGCTGAAGCCGAACCATATTCGTGGCCAGACCCAGCATCCAGGTGACGTGGGCATCATGTCCGCAGAGGTGGGCAACTGGCACTTCGACGCCGGATGCCAGCTTTACCCGAACCTTGCTGGCATAGGGCAAGTCAGTCGCTTCGGCTGTGGCGTTTGCGTCCATATCGGCGCGAAACATCAGAGTGGGCCCTGGACCATTGCGCAAGATACCCACGACACCTGTTTTTCCGATGCCTGTTTTTACATCGTAACCCAGTGCACTCAGTTCTTTGGCGATAATGGCTGAAGTGCGGGTTTCCATAAAGCCAAGTTCAGGATTTTGGTGGATGTCCTTGAAAATTCCAACCAGGCGCTTTGTATCGGCGTCCACCATCGCACTGGCCTTCTTGACCAAAGCAGCGGGAACTTCTTTTCGGTGCGCCACTGCCTGCGACTGAGCAAGCGCGCTTGACGACGTGACGCTAAAAGCAATGACAAAGCGCAAAAGGCTCCGGCGGAAACTTGAGTCTATCACGTGAGCGCTCCAGAATTTTGTAACATGTTATCCTCTGCCGACGTTTCGTATTGGTCTGTTGGCAACCTACCAAGAATCACTGATCAGAACTGAAGCGCCCATGTTGACAGGCCGGCCGACATGATGCGCGATGGCTGATCGGTGAGACGCTTCCAGGCGAAGCAGCAATGGTCGAAGATGTCGTCGTAGGATTTAAAGACGCGGATTTTCATGTGGTTTCACTCCCGATTGGCGGCGAACCAGACTTTGGCGCCCGCCTCGCAAATCGACGGATCCGTTGTCAGCGAAACTCGAGGAAGGATACGCGATCATTGCTGGTTTCGCAGTCGATCACGACGCTCTTGATATTTCCGGGATATCGGACCGAAGTCTGCGCGCCGAGCAGATATCCGCTATTCTGTGGCTGATAACCAAGGATCGCATCGAGCCTGACTTCCGTCCCGCCGGTTGCGCCGACCTGCCGCGCCGCCTCGACCAGGCACATGTCCGCCGCTCGGCGGGCGTCGGGCGGCAGGCTGCCGGTATCGGCGATCAGCGTCGCCGACTGCTCGATCAGCTGCTCGGGCCGGTTGTTGCTGCTGGCAAGGATGGCAATCAGTCCGACGGAGATCGCGATCCCGGCGATCGCCGCGCCCGTATTCCAGCCATTGTTGTCATATTGGAGCGACTGCGAACCGTAACCATAGGCAAACCTGCCGCGACAGCCCTGACTGACCCATATCGACCGGCTGTCGTACCCCCAGGTGCGCCTGAAAACACAAGGGCTGTTGCTCGACCGGCGCGCCAGGACAACGCGATTGATCGTGTTGACCGAGCACCGTTTGAGCCGCGACGAGTTCGTGCTGCAATCGCGATGGCCGGCAAAGCCGTTGCTGCTCCAATAATCGCGCGGATTGCTGGCATACCATGGCGGCGGCGGGCGGTTTCCGTAGATCGGCGGGTAAATGGCCGGACGACGCTGCGGTGGCTTGGGTCCCAACGGATCCCGCGGCGGCTGATAGGGCGGCCGCGCAATTGCCGTCGGCTTGTCGACCGGGGGGCGCTGCTGCGGGACAGGGCCAGGACGCGATACAGGCCGGTCAATCAAGGGCGGGCTAGGCCGAAGCTCAGGTTTGGGCCGCGGCGCCGGTTTGGGTTGGGGGGCCGGCCTGGGCGTGGGCGCCGGATTTGGCTTTGGGGTCGGCTTCGGCATGGCGGCCGGGCTCAGCGTCGGCCGTGGTTGTGGACGTGCGGTCGCAACAGGAGGGGCTGGCTTTGCCGCGGAGTTGCCGGACGAGGCGGGCGCCATCCGGTTGGACACCGGTTCGGCGTCAACGACCTCGGCGGTGACAAGCCCGAGACTCGCCATGGTCGCCAACAGCGCATTGGCGCTGCGCGATGCCCTCAACTTCGATCCGCGCAAGACAACATGTCCTTTTCCAGTGACAATGCGCCGCTGTGGCCCGGGGCCGCCCGGCTAGAGCTTGTGCGCCTTCAATTGGTCTCGGATCTCGGCGAGCAATGTTTCGCTTGGTGTCGGTGCCGGCGCTGCCGCTTCTGCCGGCTTCATCGCGGTGTTTGCCGCCTTCACGACCAGAAAGATGGCAAACGCAATGATGAGGAAGTTGATGACGGCGGTCACGAAGGCGCCGTAGCCGAACATTGCCACACCGGCCTTTTTCAGCGCCGCATAGTCTGTCGAGCCGGCGAGCTCTGGCGGCACGGTCCCCAACACCAGGAAGTTGCTGGTGAAGTCCGTTCCTCCCGTCACCAGCCCGAGTACCGGCATCAGCAGATCGGCGGTGAACGACGTCACGATCGTCCCGAACGCCGCTCCGATGACGACCGCCACGGCGAGGTCGAGGACATTGCCCCGTGCGATGAACGTCTTGAATTCTGCAAACATGTTACCCCCCCTCGGGATCCGATACTCGGCATGGAAGCCCCTCAACCCGTTGTGCAGCACCACAGGGTTGCCGGAGGAACGACTTTGAGTGCCGTGCCTAGCAAGCAGCGGCATTCGACTTCGCTCAGTTTTCAACAAAGTCTTGGTGATCCGTTCAGCCCGGCGTAAGCTGGACGCGAAACGGACATGGCCTATAGCGACGCCCTTGATCTCGTCTTCGCGCGCCGGGGCTGGCTGTCTCGGCAGTCGCAAGTGTCGCGTCGGTTGGTACTTGAACGCGGCAGGCGCGTTGCCTTCGATCCCGGCGATCACATCGTGCACATGGGCGACGATGCCGGCGGCATCTATGGCATCATCAGCGGCGGTGTCGGCACGATCGGGATGACACGCATTACCGGGCCGGCGCTGGGCCATATCATGCGCGAGGGTACCTGGTTCGGACAGGGACCGTTGCTGACGAAGGGGCCCCGGTCGATGACCTTTCGCGCCATGGAAGAGACCGAACTCATCCTGGTTCCATTGCAGGAGCTCAAGCCCTTGATGGCTGCGAACGTCGGCTTTGCGGAAATGATCGCGCAGATGACCGAATACGCCGGTCGAATGAGCGCGACAGCGGTGCGGGAGCTGTTGATCAGGGACGCGCCGCGCCGCCTCGCTGCAACGCTTTTGCGGGTGACAGCCGTCCTCGACGGGGTCGTGTCGGCGTCGGCGCAAGGTTTTCGCATCAGCCAGACCGAACTTGCCGAAATGGCCTGCGTGTCACGCAACTATACCAACCGCATCTTGAGCGACCTGCAAGCGCGCGGGCTGGTGACGCTCAGCTACAACCATATCCGGATCGAAAAGCCGGAAACCCTGGCGACATATGTTCGTGAGGGGGAGGACTACTGAATTCGGGTTGATAGCGGCTGCAACGGCGAGGCTCGGCGGTGACAAGCAGCAGGTCGGGCGCTCCAGCCCCTCAGCGAATGATGGCCATACTTTGCAATGCCGTAACGATTACCTGGACCGCAAGGCCGGCTTGCAGCGACGCAAACACCCATCCCAGTATCTGCAGCAAGGGCAGGCCGACGACCCGCATGATCGGGCGGGCCGCCAGCATCGCGACGAGATTGGCCACCAGGATGCCGGCGACGATAACGAAGAATGCCGCCCGAGATCCTGCATCGTTGGCGCTGCGGCCAAGGTAGAAGAGCAGGGCGACGATGGCGCCGGGTGTGACGATCGTGGGCACGACGAGCGGCGTTGCCACGGGCTTGCCTTGCCAGGACAGGGGCGGGCGCATGGTCGGCGGCTCGGTGGTCTCGGCGACCGGGAATTCGATGATGTCAAAGTTCAGAATCGCCTTCAGAGCGGTCGCGAACAGGATGATCCCGCCGGCGATAATCAAGGCGTCGACCGAAACGCCCCAGCTTTCGCGCGTGGTGCCGGCGGCAAGCAAGATGAACGCGACCAGCGCACTCGACACGACAAAGCCCCTGACAGCGAGACCGCGCCGATAGGCTGGCTCGGCATCATGGCTGAGCAGGTAGAACACCGGGATGACCTTCACCGGCCCCAACGTGATCAGCATGATGGTGAACGCATAGGAAAGGTTGATCACCGCTCGCCCCCTGTTCGTGCACTGATCCGATGTCACTCGCCGGATCCGCCAGTCTTGCGGGCAAGGTTACGCCATCGGGCGGCGGCATATTCCCCATTTGCGCACATTCATGTCGCCGACCGGTGTCGTCGGATGAGCGATGACAAGCGTCCGACAAGTTGCGGCGCCCGACTGCGAGCGTACTGTGACGCCGGTCGCCCTGATCGTGGTTGGCACAGGCATGATCGGCAACGGATGCGAGAGACGCGAGCAGCAATGCGTTGGCGACGACACACCCTTTTGCACCAGTAGGGGCGTTGCGATTGCGACGGAGTTGACCTTCGCTCATACCTAGTCCCTTGGTTTCTGACTCAGCGCGGGGATTTCCAAACCGGCCATGAT
>QBLU01000099.1:4944-5950 GCA_003241875.1 Alphaproteobacteria bacterium | reverse complement strand
GTCCTGCCACGCCCGCCCCCTGGTTACGGTGCCACGATGGCGCAAGCGGCGTGGCAGGACGGGGCCGGATCATCGGGGCGGCCATCGCGGCGCTGGCGGCCGCTGCTGCCGTCGTCACCGGCGCGCCGACCCCGCAGGTCGACCGCTTTTCGCCGGTTGGCGCCGTCCAGGGCCCCGAGCAGGTCAGCGTGCATTTCACCACACCGATGGTGGCGCTCGGCGATCCGCGGCTGCCGGCGCCGATCACCGGCAATTGCTCCGCCGGAGCCACCGGCCGCTGGGCCGACGCGCAAAGCTATGCCATCGACCTGCCGGCACCGCTGCCGGGCGGGCGCCGCTGCCGCTATGAACTGCTCTCCGGCCTCAAGGACGCCCGCGGCGCCGCCGTCGCTGGCCAGCGCCGTTTCGAATTCACCACCGGCGGGCCGGCGGTGCGCGCCGCGCTCCCCGATGGCGACACGATCGAAGAGGACCAGGTCTTCCTGCTCGCTCTCAACGCCCGGCCGACGCCGGCCTCGGTCGCAGCGCAAGCATCCTGCCTGATCGACGGCGTCGGCGAGGCGGTGCCGCTCGACATCCTGCCCGACAGCGCCCGCGACACCGTGCTGAACGGCGCCGGCGGCGACTATCGCGTGCGCCGCTTCCTCGAAACCGCCGGCTGGCGCAAACCCGACTATGGCGACGACGCCGTGCCGCCAAAGGCCATCATTGTTGCCGCCAAGTGCCGCCGCACGCTCCCTGCAGGCGGCAAGCTGACGGTCGCCTGGGGCGCCGGCATCGCCACCGCCGACGGGCTGGCCACCGGTGCGCCCTATCGGCAGCCCTATGACGTGCGCCCGGCCTTCACCGCGCGCTTCGAATGCTCACGGGTCAACGCCGCGGCCGCGTGCTCGCCGCTGCAGGCGATGCGCCTGGCCTTTGCCGGCGACGTGCCGCTGGCAGAGGCGATGGCGGTGCGGCTTGTCGGCCCCGACGGCAAGGCGCTGGCACCGACGCCGCCGAAACG
>QBLU01000099.1:0-4878 GCA_003241875.1 Alphaproteobacteria bacterium | reverse complement strand
GGACATTCGGCATCATCGAGGCCGCCGAGGGCGGCGTGCTGCCGGTCACCCTGCGCGGCATCGAGACGCCGGTCGCCGCCGGCGCGCTCACCCTGCCCGCCCGCGCCCTGCCGGTCAGCAGCGACGCCGAGATCGCGGCCTGGCTGCGGCGCCTCGACAACGCCGAGGACCGCACCCGCATCGAGGAACCGATCGCCGGGTCGAAGGACACGAAAACCATCGAGACGACGCGCAGCACCCCGCTGATCGCGCCCGGCACGCCGGCACGCGGCTTTCGCATCGGCCGCGACAAGGACCCGCGCGCCTTCGAGGTCGTCGGTATCCCGCTCAAGACCAACGGCTTTCATGTCGTGGAGATCGCGTCGCCGGCGCTCGGCAAGGCGCTGCTTGGCCGCGGCGGCACCCGCTATGTCGCCACCGGCGCGCTGGTCACCGACATGGCCGTCCACTGGCAATGGGGCAAGGGCCGCAGCCTGGCCTGGGTGACGCGCCTTGCCGACGCCACCCCGGTCGCCGGCGCCCGCATCGCTGTCAGCGACAGTTGCACCGGCGCGGTGCTGTGGCAGGGCACAAGCGACGCCAGCGGCCGCGCGCTCGTCGGCGACGTGCTGCCGCCGCCGTCGAGCTATGGCAGTTGCACATACGGCACCGACCATGCGCTGATGATCAGCGCGCGCACGGCCGACGACTACAGCTTCACCCTGTCGAGCTGGGGCAGCGGCATCCAGGGCAGCGATTTCAACCTGTCGCAGGGCTGGGGTTATCAGCCGACGGCCGTCCACACCGTCTTCGACCGCACGCTGCTGCGTGTCGGCGAAACCATCAACATGAAGCTGCTGGCCCGGCAGCGCTCCGATGCCGGATTTGCCGCGGCGCCGCCGATCACCGCAACCATGCTGACCATCCGGCACCTCGGCTCCGACACCGATTTCGATACCCCGCTGGCCACCACCGGCACCAGCGCCACGGCCAGCTGGACGGTGCCGAAAACAGCGCCGCTCGGAGATTACCAGCTCGAACTCATCGGCGCCGACGGCGAAAGCCGCAACGTCGGCGCCTTCAAGGTCGAGGAATACCGCCTCCCCACCATCCGCGCCAGCGTCGCCGGCCCGCGCGGGCGCCTCGTCGCGCCGACCCGCGTGCCCGTCGACCTCGCGCTGACCTATCTGTCCGGCGGCGCCGTCGCCGCGGCGCCCGTCAAGCTGCGCACCATCGTCGAGCCGCGCAGTGTCAGCGTCGCCGGCTATGACGACTGGGCCTTCACCGGCGAGGCCCTTGTGCCGGGCATCGTCCCGCTCGGCAGCGACGGCGAGGAACCCGACACCAGCCGCGCCCCGATGCGCGCGCGCACGGAGCCGGTCGCGCTCGGGCCCAAGGGCGTCGCCCGCGTCGTCGTCGGCGACCTCACCCCCGTCACCGTGCCATCGCGGCTGGTCGCCGAGATGGACTATGACGACGCCAACGGCGAAGTGGCGACCACCAGCGCCCGTATCGACCTCGAACCCGCCGCCGTCCGCGTCGGGCTGAAGACCGACGGCTGGCTGGCCAAGGCCGACGACCTGCGGCTTAAGATCGTGGCGCTCGACCTCGAAGGCCGCCCGGTCAAGGGCCAGCGCGTCACCGTCAAGCTGTTCTCGCGGGAGACCTACAGCTATCGCAAGCGCCTCGTCGGTGGCTTCTATACCTATGACAACAGCCGCGAGACGAAGCAGCTCGACGCCGATTGCAGCGGCAGCACCGATGCACAGGGACGGCTGGCGTGCAGCCTCGACGCCGGCGTGTCGGGCGAAGTCGTCGCCGTCGCCGAAACCCGCGACGCCGACGGCCGCACCGCTCGCGCCTCGACCTCGGTCTGGCTCGCCGGCGACGACGACTGGTGGTTCGGCGGCGACAATGGCGATCGCATGGACGTGGTGCCGGAAGCCGCCGCGGTCGCGGCCGACGGCGTCGCCCGGTTGCAGGTCCGCATGCCGTTCCGCAGCGCGACGGCGCTGGTCACCGTCATGCGCGACGGGGTGATCGACAGTTTCGTCACCACGCTGTCGGGCAAGGACCCGGTCGTCGAGGTCGCGATGAAGCCGGGTTATGCCCCCAACGTCTATGTCTCGGTGCTGGCGGTGCGCGGGCGTGTTGCGGGCTGGCGGCTGTGGCTCGCCGACCTGGCGCGGCGCTGGAACCTGCCGTGGCTGAGCCGCGAGGCCGCGTCACCGACCGCGCTCGTCGACCTCGCGAAGCCGAGCTATCGCCTCGGCATGGCCAAGCTGACCGTCGGCTGGGACCGGCACAAGCTGGGCGTCACCGTCGCCAGCGACCGGCCGAGCTATGCCGTGCGCAGCGTCGCGACCGCCAAGGTGACGGTCGCGCCGCCCAAGGGCCGGACGCTGCCGAAGGACGCCGAAATCGCCTTTGCCGCCGTCGATGAAGCGCTGCTGCAATTGCAGGACAACGACAGCTGGGACGTGCTGACCGCGATGATGGCCGAACGGCCGCTGGGCGTCATCGTCGCGACGGCGCAGACGCAAGTCGTCGGCAAGCGCCATTATGGCCGCAAGGCGGTCGCCGCCGGCGGCGGCGGCGGTGCCGGCGCCGGCATGGTGCGCCGCGATTTCAATCCGCTGCTGCTGTGGCGCGCGCGGGTGCCGCTCGATGCCCGCGGCCAGGCGGTGGTGCCGTTGCGGCTGAACGATTCCCTCTCCGGCTTCCGACTGGTCGCGGTGGCGACGGCGGGCAGCGACCTGTTCGGCATGGGGGCGACGACGATCCGCACCACGCAGGACCTGCAACTGCTCGCCGGCATCCCGCCGCTGGTTCGCGACGGCGATGTCTATGTGGCGACGCTGCTCGCCCGCAACACGACGACGGCGCCGATGCAGGTGCGGATGACCGGCACCGCCGGCACGCTGGTGCTGCCGCCGCTCGATCTCGCCATCCCGGCCGGCGGCGCGCAGACGGCGGCGTGGCGGGTGCGCGCGCCGGACTCCGGCCCGGTGATCTGGCAGGTGTCGGCACGCGCCGCCGGCGGCCAGTCCGACCGCGTCGAGGTCACGCAAACCCTGTTGCCCGCCGTCCCCGTCGAAACCTGGATGGCGACCTTCTTTCAGGCCGGCGCGCCGCCGTTGCCGATGGCGCTGCCCGCCGATGCGCTGCCGAGGCGTGGCGGCGTCATGGTTGCCGCCAGCCGCAGCCTCGGCGGCGACCTGCCCGGCGTGCGCGCCTATATGGCCGCCTACCCCTATGACTGCATCGAGCAGCGGCTGTCGCGGGCCGTGGCGCTGGGCGATCGCATCGCCTGGGACGCCGCCGCTGCCGCCCTGCCCGGCTATCTCGATCGCGACGGCCTCGTGCGCTTCTTCCCGGCCGACTGGATCGCCGGCGACGACGCGCTGACCGCCTATATCCTGCGCCTGTCCGCTGCCGTCGGCTGGCCGCTGCCCGACAGCGCCCGGGCGCCGATGATCCGCGGGCTGACCGGCTTTGTTGCCGGCCAGGTCCAGCGCAGCCACGCCAATGTGCTGGTTGTCGAAAAGGGCAAGGGCGCCGTCGGTGTCGCCGACCTGTCGGGCGACGGCCCGCCGCGCCTCGTCGCCGCTGTCGCCGCGCTGGCGGCCGTCGATGCGGCGACGCCGCGGATGGTCGAACCGCTCAACGTCGCCCCCGACAACTGGCCGACCGTGACGATCATCGACTGGATCGAGGTGCTCGAACGGCTGGCGGTCACCGGCGCCGCCGAGAAACTGGCGCAGGCAGAAGCCGTGCTGCGCGCCCGGCTCGACGTGCAGGGCACGACGCTGCGCATCACCCGCAGCGATTCCCCGTTCCAGCTGCTCGCCAGCCCCGATGCGACCGCGGCCGAGCTGCTGCGCCTCGCCAGCCGCCGCCCGGCGTGGCGGGCCGAGGCGCCGCGCATCGCCCGCACGCTGATGCTGGGGCAGCGCCGCGGCCATTGGGACACGACGCCGGCCAATGCGCTCGGCACGCTGGCGATGCGGGACTTTGCGCGGGCGTTCGAAGCGACCCCGGTCAGCGGCAGCACGCGCGTGGCGCTGGGCGCCGCGACGCGCGATTTCGGCTGGGGCGGCACGCCGGCGACGCAGACCCTGCCCTGGCCGGCCGGCCCGGCACCGCTGACGGTCGCCCATGCCGGCGCCGGTGCTCCCTGGATCATGGTAACGGCGCGAGCAGCGGTGCCGCTCAAGGCAGCCTTTGCCAGCGGCTTCGGCCTCGGCCGCCAGGTCACCGCCGTCAGCCAGGCCGTCCCCGGCCGCTGGAGCCGCGGCGATGTCATGCGGGTGCGGCTTACGGTGACGCCGCGGGCGCCCGCTGAATGGGTGGTCATCAACGATCCCGTGCCCGCCGGCGCGACCGTCCTCGGCGGCTCGCTCGGCGGTCGCTCGCAGTTGCTCGCCGGCGGTGAAAGCGGCGGCGAGCAACCGAGCTTCGTCGAACGGCGCGGCGATGCGGTCCACGCCCATTATGCGGCGCTCGGGCGGGCGCCGGTGACCTATGAATACACGCTGCGGCTCGGCAGCGTCGGCAGCTTCCGCCTGCCGCCGACGCGGGTGGAGGCGCTGTATTCGCCCGAGATGATGGCGATGGTGCCGAATGTGCCGGTGGTGGTGCGGTGATACGGCGCTAGAGCGCGGCACCTGTGAGCGCTTCGACAGGCTCAGCATGAGCGGTCCGGGGGGCACCGCACGACAGAATCCCCTCCCAAGCCAAGCCCAAGAACCCCGCTCACGCTGAGCCTGTCGAAGCGCGACACCGGCGACCGCTTCGCGCCAGCCGCAATCTCCGCTAGCGAACCCTGCAATGGTCCCCCGCCCCATACGACGCACACAACTGACGCTTGCCGCCCTCGCCGCGCTGCTGCTTCTCGTC
>QBLU01000098.1 GCA_003241875.1 Alphaproteobacteria bacterium | reverse complement strand
CCTGAGGGGAGGGAGGGACTTCCGCGATTGCCTTGCTGCGGGCCGGGCTTTAGGCATCGCCGGGAAACGGGGCAGACACCATGACGATCACACGACGCTGGGCCATCGCCGGCGGCATCACCGCGATCGCCGCCATGTCGGGCTGCAGCCGGCTCGGCACGCTCAACGGCGTCAACACCCTGACGCCGGGCGATGGCGGGACCGACCGGCTCGCCGTCGATATTGCCTATGGCAGCGACCCGCGCCAGCAGCTCGACATCTATGCGCCGACGGGTGCGCGCACCGCGCCGGTGCTGGTGTTCTTCTATGGCGGCAGCTGGAACAGCGGGCGGCGGCAGGATTATGCCTTTGCGGCGCGGGCGCTGGCGGCGCAGGGCTTTGTCGTCGTGGTGCCGGACTATCGGCTGGTGCCGCAGGTGACTTACCCCGGCTTCGTGGAGGATGGCGCCGCCGCGGTCGCGTGGACGGTGCGCAACATCGCCCGCTATGGCGGCGACCCGGCGCGGATCGGCGCGACGGGACACAGCGCCGGCGCCTATATCGCGCTGATGCTGGCGCTCGACCGGCGCTGGCTGGCGGCGGCGGGCACGCCCGATGCGATCCGCGCCGCGGTCGGTCTGGCCGGGCCGTATGACTTCGCGCCGTTCGAACCCGGCGGCGCGGCCGAGGCGGCGTTCGGCGGCTTTGCCGATGTGCGCGCCACCCAGCCGATCACCTACGCCCGCGCCGGGGCGCCGCCGGTGCTGCTGCTGACCGGCGCGGACGACACCACCGTGCGGCCGCGCAATGCCGAGCGGCTGGCCGCCGCGCTGCAGGCGCAGGGGTCGCGCGCGGCGATGAAATCCTATCCCGGCATCGGCCATATCGGCATCATCCTGGCGCTGTCGAAGCCGTTTCGCGGCAAGGCGCCGGCGCTGGCCGACACCGCGGCGTTCCTCCACGCACAGCTGGGGTAATGCGCCGGTTTTGTGCGATAGGGGCGGCATGACCATCAGAAACCTGTTCGCCACGCCGTTCTACGAAGGCACCATCGACGATGCCGGGCTGATCGCCGAGCTCGACCATAGCTGCCGGAGCCTCGCGCGCGACGATCGCGCCGGGCGGCAATGGGCCAGGGACCATCATTATCCGGGCTATACGAGCTATGCCTCGCTCGCCGACCTGCCGGCGCGCGACCCGGCCTTTGCCGATTTGAAGCGGCATCTGGACCGCCATGTCCGCGCCTTTGCCGAGGCGGCGCATTTCGACCTTGGCGGCAAAAAGCCGAAACTCGACAGCCTGTGGGCCAATGTGCTGAAGCCTGGCGGCGGCCATAGTGGCCATATCCACCCGCACAGCATCATCTCGGGTACCGTCTATGTCGCGGTGCCGCCGGGCGCCGGGCCGTTGAAGCTGGAGGACCCGCGGCTGCCGATGCTGATGCACGCGCCATCGCGAACGACCGATGCGCCAGCGGAGGCTCAGGCGTTTTTCTATGCGGCGCCGGCGGCGGGGACGATATTCCTGTGGGAAAGCTGGCTGCGGCATGAAGTGCCGGCGGGGGCGGCGAAATCCGAGCGCATCAGCATCAGTTTCAACTACAGCTAGCGCCATGACGAGATCCGACGATCGCCGCGCCGCCATCCTCGACCGGCTGACCGACCATGTCCTCGCCGAAGGGCTGGCGGCGGCGAGCCTGCGGCCGCTGGCGAGGGCGGCGGGCATCAGCGACCGCATGCTGCTCTATTATTTCAAGGACAAGGCCGAGGTGATGGCGGCGGTCATCGGCCAGGTCGCGGCGCGGATGACGGCGGCAATGGAGGCGGGCACCGCGCGCACGCCGCAACCGCTGGAGACGCTGCGTGCCGAGCTGGCCAGGCTGCTGTTCGCCGACGATTTCTGGCCGTTCATGCGGCTGTGGCTGGAAATGGCCAGCCTGTCGGCCCGCGGCGACCCGATCTACCGCGCCATCGGCGAGCAGATCGGCCGCGGGTTCCTGGCCTGGGGCATGGCGCAGCTCGACAGCGCGGATCGCGAACGGGACGCGGCGCGGCTGCTGGTCAGCATCGAGGGGATGCTGCTGCTGAAGAGCATCGGGCTGGATGATGTGTGCGAGATGGCGGGCTAACGCCCTGTCACCCCGGCGAAGGCCGGGGCTTATGAACCACCAGCCTTGATACTGGCGGACCAAGCTTCATCCGTCCGTGACGAAGATTGTGGTTCATGGGCCCCGGCCTTCGCCGGGGTTACAGTTGCGACGGTCAGAATTTGATGCCCGCCTCCACCCCGATCACCCGGCGCTGGCCTGGCGAGATGAAGGATCCGCCGAACTCGATCGCGGGGATGACTTCGTTGAGGAATTTCTTGTCGAAGGCGTTGATGGCAAAGGCGGTCAGCGTCCAGTTGTTGCCCTCGATGCCGGCGCGGAAGTTGAAGGTGCCGAAGGCCTTGCGCTGGGAGACGTCCCAGGTGGCGTCGCCGACGGCGGCGGGCAGGGCGAGGGCGGAGATCGGCAGCAGCGCGCTGAAGATCGTCGGCTTGGTCTGGTTCTGCACCGAATGGAACCAGGTCGGCCCGGTCAGGCGGTAATCGGCGCGGAACACGCCCTTCAGGCTGTCGGTGAACGGCACCACGACCTGGGTGCCGGCGTTCAGCGTATAGTCGGCGGTATAGGGCGACTTGTTGCCGACGGTATCCGGCCGGCTGCTGTTCTGCTTGATCTCGCTGCCGGTGACGTTGCCCGAACCGAACACCGACCAGCCATCGATGATGCGGGCGTTGATGGTCACTTCGCCGCCATAGACGTCGACCTTGTCGATGTTCGAAACGACCCGCAGCAGCCCGAAGCCGCCGACGAAGAATTCGAAGAACTGCATGTCGCGGATGGTGGTGTAATAGCCGGCCAGGTCATAGCTGACGCGGCCGTCGAGGATGGCGCCCTTCAGCCCGACCTCGAAGGCGCTCGAGCGTTCCTTCCGGTACTGGTCGTTGATGGCGACGCCGGCGTTGATGGTGCCGACGGCACCGTTGTTGAAGTTGTTGTTGACGATGGCGGCGGAGCCCTGGTTGTTGAAACCGCCCGATTTGAAGCCGACGCCCCAGTTGGCAAAGAACACCGCCTCGTCGGCGAGCTTGTAGCGCAGCGTCACCTTGGGCTGCAGCTGCTTGAAGGAAGCGCTTTGCGGCGCGATGGGGCCATTCGCCTGGCCGGGGTTGATCGGCCCGCCGGTGATCGGATCGGTGACGAAGGGCACCAGGTTCTCGGTCTTCCTGTCCTCGATGTCGTAGCGCAGCGCCAGGCCGATGGTCAGCGCCTCGCTGGCCGTCCAGTCGGCCGAACCGAAGGCGGCATAGACGTTGGTGCGGAAGCGATCGTTGAACAGCTGCGACGTCGGGTTCGACGAGGTCGGCCCATTGTACAGTTGCGGGATGACGCCCTGGCCGAGATCGGCACCCAGGCTGACGCCGGTTTCACGATCGATGTTGAGGTAATAGCCGCCGATTGACCAGCTGACCGGGCCGTCGGTCGTCGACGACAGCCGGACTTCGGCCGAAAAATCCTTTTGCGTGCGCTTTTGATACTGGGTGCCGTCGCAGGTCGTCGGCGAATAGGCGCCGAAGGTCGAGCCATTGGCCGGATCGAAGATGAACGGCACCGGCGTCGCGCCGATGAAGGTCGGCGGGTTGAGCGGATAGCCGGTCAATTGCGCCGTCGAGGCGAAGCAGGCGTTGCTGGCGGCGACGCTGGCCGGCGTCGCACCGGGGAACGTATAGCGGGCGAAATCGGCCGAGGTGCCGTCGGCGGTGAGGTCCTGGCTGACGTCGGCGTACAGCGCCCAGGCGCTGAGCTTCATGCCGTCGAAATCATGGTCGAGCTTGGCCGAAAACTCGATGGTTTCCTGGTCGTTGGTCGGGCGGATGTTGGAGTAATAGCGGAACGGATGGGTGTTGACGTCTTCATAGAACGCCGGGTTCACGCCGGCGAAATTGGGCAACGCAAAGGCCGCGTTGAAGTTGATCGACGCGCCGGTCAGCTTGGCATAGCGGCCTTTCAGGTCGAGCGTCGTCTTGTCGCCGAGCCGGGCGACGATGCGGCCATCGACGCCATAGGTTTCCTGGTCGTCGACGGTCTTGGAATTGCCGAGGAACTCGTTGCGCCAGAAACCGTCGGTGGTGCGGTAATTGCCCGACAGGACAAAGCCCACATTGGGGGTGATCGGCCCCGCGACATAGGCCGAAACCTCGCCGGTCTTCAGCTCGCCATAGCTACCCTTGATGGCGCCTTCGAAGCTGTCGCCGGGCTTGACGGTGGTCATCACGATGGCGCCGGCGGCGGCGTTGCGGCCATAAAGCGCGCCCTGCGGCCCCTTCAGCACCTCGATCTGGCGGACGGTGCCCTGGTTCTGGTTGAGCTGGGCGGTATTGGTCTTCAAGATGCCGTCGACGACCAGCGCGACGCTGCTTTCGGCATCGCGGGCGCCGTTGAGGCCGCGGATGTTGATCTGGGTGTCGCCGGCCTCGGCGGTGCCGGTGACGATGGTGACGCCGGGGACGAGCTGGACGAAATCCTGGGCGCGGACGACGCCGGTGCGGGCGAGCGTCTCGCTCGTCAATACACTGACACTGGCCGGCACGTCGATCAGTCGTTCGGTATCCCGGCGGGCGGTGACGAGGATCTCGCCATCGTCGCCGGCGGTCGGCGTGGCGGCGGCACTCTGCGCCGCGGCGGGCGCCGAAATGCCGGCAAACAGCCCGGCCACCAAGGCGGCGGTGGCGAGCAGATGACCCCTGCGATGCATGTTGCGAACCATCTCGAACCCCCGAAGCATTCCGCCGGCATCCGCAGCCCGGCCCCGCTGTTCATGTTATTGTATACAAATTACCGGGGTCAAGCCTTCCGCATCGCGGGCGGATCGTTTACGGTGCCGGCTGCGATGTTTCTGCAACAGGCGGGTCAGCGGGTTTGATGTCCAGGGCGTCCGAACGAGCCTATGCCGAAATCCGCGGCCTGATCCTGTCGGGCGACGCGCCGCCCGGATCGCCGCTGACGGAGGAGGCGCTGGCCGACATCTGCGGCGTGTCGCGAACGCCGGTGCGCGAGGCGCTGCGCCGGCTCGAATCCGAGCTGTATGTGGTGCGATCGGAAAGCCAGCGGCTGTTCGTCGCCAGCTGGAATGCCGAGGACCTGGGCGAGATGTTCGCGTTGCGGGCGATGCTGGAGGCGCACGCCGCGGCGCGGGCGGCAACGCGGATCTCCGCCGACGCGCTGGCGGCGCTGCGGGCAGGCAATGGGCGGCTGGCGGCGGCGATCGCGGCGGATGTGCCGGATGTGGCGACGTTCCTGATGGAAAACCGCGCGTTTCACGAGATCGTGATCACCGCGGCGGCGTCGCCGCGGCTGGCGACGATGCTGGCGGCGCTGGTCGAGCAGCCGGTGGTCCGGCGCACGGCGGCGCGGTACAACCGGGCCGAACTGGCGCGATCGGCGCATGAGCATGGCGAGCTGGTCCAGGCGTTCGCGGCGCGCGACGCGGTGTGGGCGCAGGCGGTGATGACCGGACATATCCGGCGGGCGTTCCACGCCTTTTCTGCGGCGGAGCCGGTGAAGTAGGGCGGTTCCGGTCGTGGGATTGGCTACTAACCCGGGACGGACGACGAATGTATGCAATCTGTTGGGGCCGCTACAGTGGCGAAGCGGATCTTTTAAACGCCGAGCCAAAACAATGCATTACTGCCTGTTGCCAAGGCGAATACAAGAAGTGATCCCAGATCGATCTGTCGACGGTTTTTAAGGGCAACCAGAGAACCAATTGCCGCGAATACCAACAAGACCGGGCAGCAGATCAGTATTACCGAAAAGAGTTGGCGAGGTAACGGCTGACCGCTGTCAAGACCGAAGGGTGCGACCATAGCCACCCCCATCGAGGGCAACAAAAGGAGTGCTGAGACGAACACGATCGCGACGAGTCCATATTTCATCAACGAAGCATAACGATCGCGTCGGATCGCCGCAAATGGGCCGGATCGACCTGTCTGCCCAGTCGCCTCACCGCCGTAGGCGGTAGGCTGGGGAGAATCGGGGTGGGGGCTTTGCCGAGAGGTCCGTACATTGCTTCAACAGCCCCCACACCCCGACCC
>QBLU01000097.1 GCA_003241875.1 Alphaproteobacteria bacterium | reverse complement strand
GTGGATGCTGGATCAAGTCCAGCATGACGGGCGGGGGTGGCGCGCGCGATGACCGGCGACATGCCCGACGACCGTGTGCTGGAGGAAGTGGCGCGCGCCGCGGTGCTGCTGTTCGCCCAGGATGCGGCGCTGTTCCTGGTGCCGACCCTGGTGGTGGCGGTGGTCGTCGGGCTGATCCAGACGATATTTTCGGTCAACGAGAACAGCCTGTCGTTCCTGCCCAAGCTGGCGACGCTGGTCGCCGTGCTGGGCATCGCCGGCGGCGCCGTCATGCAGGGGCTGGGCGATTTCATGACCGGCGGGCTGCTCGATATCGTCGGCGCGATACGATGATCGTCGAGATCCCGGCCTTCGACGGCCTGGTGCTGATGCAGCGCTTCACGCTTGCCGGAGTGCGGCCGCTGGCGATGCTGGCGCTGCTGCCGGGCTTTGCCGGGGCGGTCCTGCCGTGGCGGGCGCGGCTGGCGGTGGCGGCGGCGCTGGCGGTGTTCACGGCGTTCGGCTCGGCGGCGGTGCCGCTGACGCTGGCGATGCTGCCGGGGGAGGTGCTGGCCGGGCTCTTGGCCGGGCTGGCGGTGGCGCTGGCGTTCGCCGCGGCGCAACTGGCGGGCGAGGTCGCGGCGCAAATGATGGGGCTGGGCTTTGCCAGCTTTCCGGGCGCCGGCGGCAATGTGTCAGTCGTCGGCGGGCTGTTCGCGATGCTGATGTGGTGCGCCTTCCTGAGCGGCGATGGCCATCTGCTGCTGTTTTCGACACTGGTGGCGGGACAACAGCTGTTGCCGCCGGGCGGGGTGACGCTGGACCTCGTCGCGACCTATGGCGCGGTGATGTTCGCCGGCGGGCTGCGCATGGCCTTGCCGGTGGTGGCGCTGTTGCTGCTCGGCAATCTGCTGGTGGCGGTGGCGTCGCGATCGGCACCGCAGCTCGGGTCGATGGCGGTGGGGCCGGCGGCGCTGCTGTTGGCATTCGTGTGGGCGCTGCCGCTGCTGTTCGCGGCGTTGATGGGCCGGGCGCGGGTGACGCTCGATGCCGCCTGGGGGCTGCTCTGACTCGCTCCCGCTTGCGGGGAGGGAGTAGGTGTCGGATGCTGAAAAGACCCAGCCGCCGACACCGCGGCGGCGGGAAGAGGCGCGCAAGCAGGGCAATATCTGGCAGCCGCGTGAACTGGGGCCGGCGGCGGCGGTGGCGACCGCGGCGCTGGCGCTGGCAGTGGGCGGCCCGGCGCTGTGGCAGGCGCTGGCGCACTATCTGGCGCTGACGCTGGAAAGCGCGGTACCGATGGCGGATGATAGCCTACCGATGGGCGAACTGGCGGGGCGGCTGCCGCTGGCGCTGCCGGTGGCGCTGGCGGCGCTGGTCGCGCTGGTGACGGCCGGGCTGCAGGTGGCGGCGTCGCGGCATGTGACGCTCGACAGCCTGGCGCCCAAGGTCGGGCGGTTGAGCCCGGTGGCCGGGTGGCAGCGGATATTTTCGATGACCGGCCTCGGCGGGGCGGTGACCGCGGTGCTGAAGCTGGCGGCGGTCGCCGGCGTCGCCGCGGTCGTGATGCTGCCGCTGGTGCCGGCGCTGGCCAATATCGGGGAGGGCGGCGGCGCGCTGGCGGTGATCGGCGGCGCGGTGGCGCGGCTGTTCGGGGCGGCGGCGCTGGTGCTCGGCGTCATCGCGCTGGTCGACGGCGGCATCTCCTTTGTCATTCGGGAGCGCAAGCTGATGATGACGCTGGACGAAGTGAAGCGCGAGAGCCGGCAGAACGATGGCGCGCCCGAGGTCAAGGCGGCGATCAAGCGCGCCCAATATGCGGCCGCGACCCGCCGGATGCGGTCCAGCCTGAAAGATGCCAGCGTCGTCGTCGTCAATCCGACGCATTTTGCCGTGGCGATGCGGTATCAGCCGGGCAGCGACGCGGCGCCGATCGTCGTCGAAAAGGGCCGGCTAGAGATGGCGGCGGCGATCATCGCGGTGGCCCGCGAGCTGCAGGTGCCGGTGATCCGCACGCCGCGGCTGGCGCGGGCGCTGTTCTTCACGGCGCGGCTCGGCGACCCGGTGCGCGAGGAGCTGTTCGCCGCGGTGGCGACCATCCTGGCATTCGTGATGAGCTTCGAGGCGCCCGAGAGCGAGGCGACGCCGCCGGTGTTCGTGCCGCCGGCGTTCGATTTCGACGAGGCCGGGGCGCGGCGGCGGCCGGGCTCCCCTCCCTGAAAGGAGGCAAGCGGTTAAGGGCGGCCTCCCGCGGCCGTAACCATCGCTGATGGACATCATTTCCACTTTGGGCGCCGGATCGGGCATCGATACCAAGACGCTGATCGACGGCCTGGTGGCCGCCGAGAAAAGCGCGCGCCAGACGCCACTGACCACCAAGGCGGCGGCGCTCGATGCGCGGATTTCGGCGCTGGGGCAGGTGCGATCGGCGTTGCAGGGGATTGCCACCTCGCTCGAGACGCGGGTCGGCAACGGCGCGCTGGGGCTGGCGCCGCAGAGCAGCAACACCGGCGCGGTGGCGATCGCCGCCTTCGGGACCGGGCCGACCGGCGCCTTTGTCTCGGCGCTGACAGTCAACAGGCTGGCGGCGGCGCAGCAGCTGACCGGGCCGGCGCTGACCGGCGCCGACCAGCCGGTGGGGGAGGGCACGCTGACCATCGGCTTCGGCACGCGGACCGCCAATGCCGATGGCAGTTTCAGCTTTGCCGGCAATGGCGGCGCCGGGGTCGACATCGTCATCGATGCCACCAACAACACGCTGGCCGGGCTGCGCGACGCGATCAACCGCAGCGGCGCCGGTGTCACCGCGGCGATCGTCGCTGGCAACGGCCAGGCGACGCTGACGCTGCGCGGCACGGAGGGCGCGGCCAACGGCTTCATCCTGAGCGCAGCCGGCGACCCCGGGCTGGCGCGGTTTTCCTACACCCCGGGCGCGCCGGCAATGACGCTGGTGGCGGGGGCAGTCGATGCCGACATCAGCATCGATGGCATTGCCGTCACCCGCGGCAGCAATGTCATCGACGACCTGGTGACGGGCACGCGCATCCGGCTGCTGAAGGCCGATGCGGCGCCGGTGACGATCAGCGCGGCGCGCGACGGGGCCCAGATCGGCACGACGGTCGCCGACCTGGCGTCGGCGCTGTCGGCGATGCGATCGCTGATCGGCGATTTTCGTAAAGGCGCCGCCGGCAGCGAGGCGCCCGGCGCGCTGGCCAACGACGCGACGGCGCGGGTGCTCGACCAGCGGCTGGCGGCGCTGGTGGCGACGCCCTTTGCCGAGGCCAACGGGCTGCGGCTGCTCGATCTCGGGGTGACGGTCAGCCGGACCGGCGAAATCGGCTATGACGCGGCGCGTTTTGCCCGGCTGTCGCCGACCCGGCTGGGCGATGCCGAGGCACTGTTGAAGGTGCTGGCGGCGCCGGCGTCGGCGACCCGGCCGAGCCGGCTGCAGTCGATCGCCGCGCTGGCGACCCCGGCCAGCCTGGGACTGTCGAAACAGAAGTCGGCGGTGACCGCGAGCCTGGCGCGCGAGGAAGCGCGGCTGGCGACCTATCGCGCGACTCTGACCCGGCAATATGGCGCGATGGAGCGGCTGGTGGCAGCGTCGAAGGCGGTGGGGGCGCAACTCGATCAGCAGATCAAGGCCTGGCAGAATCAGGATAATTAGGGCGAAATCTTCCCGTCATCCCGGCGAAGGCCGGGACCCATGAACCACCAGCTTGGGGATCTGGTGCTGTCCGTGCCGTAATGTGTGGTTCATGGATCCCGGCCTTCGCCGGGATGACGGGTAAGGGGTCACCCCCCGGCGGTGCCGATGTGGAGCCGGCGCATCTTTTCGATCAGCGTCGTGCGCTGCAGGCCGAGCAGCTTGGCCGTGGCCGCCACGGCGCCGCCGGAAACGGTCAGCGCCTCGGTGATATAGGCGTGCTCGAGATCGGCCAGGATGCGTTTCAGGTCGATGCCTGCGTCGGGGATCGGTTCGGGTGCCGGTGGCGCCGGCCGCGCGACGGCCGGGGTGAAGCCGCGCAGCAGCCGGGGCAGCCGTTCGGCGCCGATGATCTCGCCGGGGAAATGCGCCTGCGCCCGCTCCACGAAGTTCTTCAATTCGCGGACATTCCCGGGCCAGGGCTGGCGCATCAGCAGGTCCTCGGCGGCCGCGGTGAAGCGCACCGGCTGGCCGGGCAAGAGCGCTGCGAAATGGCGGATGAGCAGCGGCACGTCCTCTGGCCGGTCGGCGAGGCCCGGCATCTCGATGCGGATGACGTCGAGGCGGTAGAGCAGGTCGCAGCGAAAATCGCCGCGGTCGATGGCGGCGAACAGGTCGACGCTGGTGGCGGCGATGACGCGAACGTCGACGGCGATCGGCAGCATGCCGCCGACCCTCTCCACGACGCGGGTTTCGAGCGCGCGCAGCAGCTTGGCCTGCATCGCCGTCGCCATGTCGCCGACTTCATCGAGGAACAGCGTGCCGCCGTGCGCCGCCTCGAAGCGGCCGGGGCGCGCCTTGACCGCGCCGGTAAAGGCGCCGGCCTCGTGCCCGAACATCTCGCTTTCCAGGAGGTCGGGCGCCACCGCGGCGCAGTTCAGCGCGATGAACGGCCGGGCGGCGCGGCGGCCGCGCTGGTGCAGCAGTTGCGCCACGACGTCCTTGCCCGAGCCCGAGGGGCCGGTAACCAGCACCGAGGCAGCGGAGTCGGCGAGCTTTTCGATCTCGGCGCGAATGTCGGTAATGGCCTTGCTGGTCCCGACAAGTCGGGCAAGAGGACTGGAAGGGTCGAGTTCATGACGGGCAGGCATGATCATGTCCAACAGAGTTGTTAACTACTCATTAACACTTTCGCGAATTACTCGCTGTTCCTCTCAACAGCTTATGATCTACACTATAGGCGAAACGAATTTCGTCGTCATGAAAGTCCTGCCAGAATGACTGCCACAAGCCCGATCCCGGGGTATGATTGGAACCGGAATGACGCAAAAACCTCGCCGGTTAGGATTTTAACGAGCAGTTCGGCCTGGCCTTCGGTGTCGACCGGCGGCAGTCCCGGCTGGGTGGTTATCCGCCAACCACTTGAAATGCTGCGCGCGACACGCGGCGCCGGCGGCGATTGCCTGGCACTGGAAAGCGGCGATCTGGCGGCTTTTCCTGTGGATGAACTGGCAAATTGTGGTTTGCCTGTCGTGCTGCTGCTCGGCGCCGGCGGCGACGACGCGTCACGCGGCGTGCCGGCCCTCGCCGACCGCGCCGACGGCTTTGTCTTTGCCGATGACGATGCCGCGACGATCCGCGCCGTCGTCGCCAGCGTTACGGCCATCACGCCGGCGCTGCAGGTGCGCGACCTGTCCGACGGCACCGCCCGCACCATCAACGCGCTGTCGGCGGAGGCCGGGCGCATCGCCGACGCCCTGGCGCGGCTTGCCGACCAGCAGCGCGACGGCGTCGCCCAGCAGCCTGTCGATGCGGCGTTCGTGCGCCGGTTGCTCAAGGTGCGCCGCGATCGCGAGCGCTTCTTTCCGGCCGAAATCTTTGCCGATCCGGCCTGGGATATGCTGCTCGATCTGATCGCCGCGCAGCTGGAGGGCAAGCCGGTGCCGGTGTCGAGCCTGTGCATCGCCGCCGCGGTACCGACGACGACGGCGCTGCGCTGGATCCGCAGCCTGTCCGAAGCCGGGCTGTTCATCCGCCAGACCGACCCAGCCGATGCCCGGCGGACGTGGATTTCGCTCTCCCCGGACGCCGCCGAGGCGATCCTGGCCTGGCTGCGGCTGTTTGCCGGGCAGTTTGCGCTGCGGTAGACTGGCGCCATAGCTGCGGAGGCCCTGCGCCATGGTCGATCATGCCACGCCCAACCTGCCGGCACGCGATTTCGAGGCGACGGCGCAATTCTATGGGCGGCTCGGCTTTGGCGAAAGCTGGCGAGATGCGGGCTGGATGATCCTGCACCGCGGCGAGCTGACGGTGGAGTTCTTCCCCTACCCCGACCTCGACCCGGCGACGAGCTCGTTCAGCTGCTGTTTCCGGATGGACGATGTGGACGGCTTTTTCGAGGTGATCGTGGCCGCAGGCGTGCCGGTGCAGACGACCGGCTGGCCACGCGCGCACCGGCCGAAGCGAGAGCCTTGGGGCGGCCTGGTCGGCGCGCTGATCGACCCGGACGGGACGTTGGTGCGACTGGTGCAGGAGCATGGTTAGCCGGCTTGACATTTATCACCGATATGGTTATATGATGGGGCGCGCCGCTCTTTGACATCGTGAGTATCGACAGAGGGCGCGGCCTGGCGCGCCGTCGACTTGCCTTTCCCGGCCGTGCGTCTCCCTGCCCCATGTGAGCGCAGCGGAAACAGGG
>QBLU01000096.1 GCA_003241875.1 Alphaproteobacteria bacterium | reverse complement strand
GGTTCACCCTAGGGGGGAGCAAGCAGCGAATGAACCCCCTCGAGCATGAAACCGGATCGTCAACGACCTGTCACCCCGGCGCAGGCCGGGGCCCATGGCCCACAAATTCCGGGGCAAGCTGACGGCGTGTCGTTCGTTGGTGACGGAGGTTGTGGTTCATGGGCCCCGGCCTTCGCCGGGGTGACAGTGGAATTTCGGCGGGGCTTACCCCCCGAACAAATGCGGCGGCACGCCGATCGCACCGCCCGGGTCGAGCTCGAACAGCGCGCCCGCAAACGGGTCATCCGGCCGCCCATCCCCCGCCGAAGTCGCGAACATCATGTCGAGGCGAGCGCCGGCAAAGCCGACATTGGTGATCTGCGGCGTCGGCAGCGCGATGGCCCGGTCGCTGGCGCCATCCGGGAAGAACCGCTCCACCCGCGCGCCGCCGTAAAAGGCGATCCACAGCCCGCCCTCGGCATCGCAGGTCATGCCGTCGGGCGCGCCGCTGCTGCCGTCGAATTTCAGATGCGCCTGCCGCGGCCCGAGGCTGCCGTCGTCGTTGACGGCAAAGCGATACACCACACGCCGCGCCGAATCGGTGTGATACAGCGTCATGCCATCGGGGCTGAGCGCCGGGCCGTTGGCGATGACGATGCCGGTGTCGTGGCGGCTGATCGCGCCATCCGGATCGAGCCGATACAGGCTGCCCGTCGCCGGCCAGCCGCTCGGCGGGCCATCATGCACCGGCATGGTCCCGGCCCAGATGGCGCCGCGGGCATCGGCCTTGGCATCGTTGAGGCGATTGTTCGGCAGCTGCGGCTCCGGATCGGCGATCGGCACCAGGCCGAACGGGTCGAGCGTCAGCCGGTGAAAGCCGGTCTGCAGCCCGGCAACCAGGTCGCCGGCGGTGCTTTCGATCACCCAGCCGATCATCGCCGGCATGTCCCAATGGCGCACCTCGCCGGTGGCAAAGGCCAGCCGCCACAGCTTTTGCCCGATGATGTCGGTCCAGAACAGCGCATCCCGCCGCGCCGACCAGAACAGCCCTTCGCCCAATATGTCGCGTTCGGGCCGCGGGACGACCTGCCAGCCGGTCATCTTCCGATCCTCAATGGCTATCGCGCGGCAGCCCGCGCGTCTGCGCGATGCGCTGGTATGGCACCGCCGCCTCGATGACCGCGCCGCCCGGATACTGCCCGGTGATCTGCCGGCTCAATTCCTGCCACGGCGTCTGCGGCGGTGGGATGTCATAGCCGCCCGCCGCCGCCAGCGCGGCACGCCGGCGCGCGATCTCGTCCTCCGGCACCAGCATGTCGGCGGTGCGGGTGTTGAGGTCGATGCGCACCCGGTCGCCGGTCTGCAGCAGCGCGATGTTGCCGCCCGCCGCCGCCTCCGGCGCCGCATTGAGGATCGACGGCGAGCCCGAGGTGCCCGATTGGCGACCATCGCCCAGGCACGGCAGCGCATCGATGCCGGCGCGGATCAGCGCCGCCGGGGCGCGCATGTTGACGACCTCCGCCCCGCCCGGATAGCCGATCGGGCCGACGCCGCGGATCACGAGGATGCAGTCGGCATCGGCATCGAGCGTCGGGTCATCGATGCGGGCGTGGTAATCCTCAGGCCCGTCAAAGACGATCGCCCGCGCCTCGAAGGCTTCGGGGTCGTCGGGGTTGGACAGGTAGCGCGCCCGGAAACTGTCCGAGATCACGCTGGTCTTCATCACCGCCACATCGAACAGATTGCCGCGCAGCACGGTCAGCCCGGCGTGCGGCAGGATCGGATCGGCAAGCGGCCGGATGACGCGGTCGTCGGCGATCACCTTGTGCTGGTTGTTCTCGGCCAGGGTGCGGCCGTTCGCGGTCAGCACGCTGCCGTCGAGCAGGCCGCCGCGGAGCAGTTCCCCGATCACCGCCGGCACGCCGCCGGCATGATAATAATCCTCGCCCAGATACTCCCCCGCCGGCTGCAGGTTGACGAGCAGCGGCACCCCGGCGCCATGTTCCTGCCAGTCATCGAGGGTCAGCTCGACCCCCATGTGGCGAGCGATGGCGTTTAGGTGGATCGGCGCGTTGGTCGACCCGCCGATGGCGCTGTTGACGCGGATGGCGTTGAGGAACGCCGCCCGGGTCATGATGTCCGACGGCTTCCTGTCCGCCGCGACCATCTCGACGATGGCGACGCCGGTCTCGTATGCCGATTGGGCGCGGTCGCGGTACGGCGCCGGGATGGCGGCGTTGCCGGTCAGCGACATGCCGAGCGCTTCCGTCAGCGAGTTCATCGTCGTCGCGGTGCCCATCGTGTTGCACCAGCCGGTCGACGGCGCCGACGAGGCGATCAGCTCGATGAAGCCGCGATAGTCGATCTCGCCCGCCGCCAGCATCTTGCGCGCCTGCCAGATGATCGTGCCCGATCCGGTGCGCTGCCCCTTGTGCCAGCCGTTGAGCATCGGGCCGACCGACAGCGCCAGCGCCGGGATGTTGACCGTCGCCGCCGCCATCAGGCACGCCGGCGTCGTCTTGTCGCAACCGATGGTGAGGACGACGCCATCGATGAAATAGCCGTGCAGCACCTCGACCAGCGACAGGTACGACAGGTTGCGATCGAGCGCTGCGGTCGGCCGCTTGCCGGTTTCCTGGATGGGGTGGATGGGAAATTCGATCGGGATGCCGCCGGCGTCGCGGATGCCGTCGCGGACGCGTTCCGCCAGCACCAGGTGATGCCGGTTGCACGGCGCCAGGTCGCTGCCGGTCTGGGCGATGCCGATGATCGGCCGGTTCGACTGGAGTTCGGCCACCGACAGCCCGAAATTCAGATAGCGTTCGAGGTACAGCGCGGTCATGTCCGGATTGTCCGGATTGTCGAACCAGGCGCGCGAACGCAGGCGAGGGCGGATTGATTTGTCGGTCATGTGGGTCGACGATGGACCATCGGGGGGCGGCTCTGCAACCATAAGACGTACAGGTAAACGCATGACAACGCCCATTCGTCCCCCCATTCGTCTCGCCCTCATCGGCATCGGCAAGATCGCCCGCGACCAGCACCTGCCGGCGATCGCCGCCAACCCGGGCCTGACCCTCGCCGCCGCGGTCAGCCGCAACGCCGCGGTCGATGGCGTGCCCAATTTCCACGACATCGACGCGCTGGTCGCCAGCGGGCTCGAACTCGACGCGGTGTCGATCGCCACGCCGCCGCTCGGCCGCCATGCGATCGCCGCGGCGGCGCTGGCCCGGGGCTGGCACGTCATGCTCGAAAAGCCGCCGGGCGCGACTTTGGGGGAGGTTCGCGCGCTGCTGCCGGGCGACCGGACGCTGTTCACCAGCTGGCACAGCCGTCACGCCGCCGGCGTCGCCCCGGCGCGGGCGTGGCTCGCCGGCCGCCGAATCGTTTCGGTGCGCATCGACTGGCGGGAGGATATCCGCCACTGGCACCCGGGGCAGCACTGGATCCTCGCCGCCGGCGGCCTCGGCGTCTTCGACCCGGGCATCAACGCGCTGTCGATCGCCACCGCCATCCTGCCCGGCCGGCTCCACGTCGAGCAGGCGCGGCTCGACTTTCCCGCCAACCGCGGCGCGCCGATTGCGGCGTCGCTGGCGCTGAAGCACGGCGAAACCCCGGTCGCGGTCGAGCTCGATTTCCTGCAGACCGGCCCGCAAAGCTGGGACATCACGGTCGAAACCGACGCCGGCCGCCTCGCCCTCCACGATGGCGGCGCCCGGCTCACCATTGACGGCGCCGTGCAATCCCTCCCCGACAGCGGCGAATACCCCGGCCTCTACCAGCACTTCGCCGACCTCATCGCCGCCGGCCGCAGCGACGTCGACCTCACCCCCCTCGAACTCGTCGCCGACGCCTTCCTGATAGGCGAGCGGCGAGAGGTCGCGGCCTTCGAATTCTAGGTCACCGCCACACCGCCAGGTCTCGCGCCCCCACCGTCCGCCCGCCGATCACGAACACCGCGCCGTCGGGCGCCGGCGCCAGCACCGGTTCGTCGCCATAGTTAATCGCAAAGGTCAGGTCGCCGCGCCGCCGCAGCCGGAGCCCGTCCGTCACCGGCGTCACCGCGATCCCGGCCTCGCCGCACAGGTCGGTCAGCATCGCCGCGAGGAACGCATCATCGGTCAGCGTCGCCAGATAATGCACCCGGCCATTGCGCAGCAGCGCCGGCGTGCCGTCCTCATAGGTCGCCAGCACCGTGCAGTCGCCGGCCTCGATGCTCTCCCGCCAGCCGAGGCTGCCATAGGCGTCGCAATCGCGCCGGATCTCCCCCGCACAGTCGCCGCGCAGCGTCTCCACCGCCAGCACCCTGAGCGGCAGCAGCGCGCGCAGCGGCCCCGGCGCCAGCCCGTCGGGGATGGTGACATCGCGGGTCTTCGCCCCCGATCGCGGCCCGATCACCACCAGCGCGGGCGTGTCGCGCAACCGGGCCACGACATCCGACCCCGGCATCGCCAGCGCCGGCGCCAGCACCAGCGCATAGTCCGACAGGTCGGCGCCGGGCGCGACGAAATCCACGTCGAGCCCCAGCCCGCGCACCGCGCCATACCATTGCGCGACGATGGCGTTGTAATCATAGCCGGCGCCCTGCCGCTCGATATCCGACAGCCATTGCGCCTCGATATCGACGATCATCGCCACCGGCGCCCGGCCCGGCTCCGGCAGCTCCAGCCCCGCCAGCTCGCCCGCCAACTGGGCGATTTCCGGCCAGGCCTCGGCCTCCGACGAATCGGGGCGCAGCAGCCCGGCATGCATCTGTTCCTGCGCGAACGGCACCTGCCGCCAGCGGAAATAGCTGACGACGGCGGCGCCATGGGCAAACGCCTCCCAGCTCCACAGCCGCACCATCCCCGGCGCCGGCCGCGGGTTGTGCCGCGCCCAGTTCACCGGCCCCGGCTGTTGCTCCATCACCCAGAACGGCCGCCCGGTCAGCCCGCGGGTCTGGTCGAACAGGATGCCCTGCATGTCGGGATGGCCGGTCCGCATCCACGGCCGGAGATCCGCCGCCGGCGCCTTGGCCAGCGCGAGGTCAGCGCGCCCCAGCGGATAATTGTCGTACGAGGCGAAATCGAGCGGCGCCGCCAGCGCATGATTGTCGACGCCGGTTTCGGGCATCGGGATGAAGTTGTGCGTCACCCAGCGCCCCGGTGAGTGCGCCCGGATGATCGCCACCATTTCGGTATGAAAGCGCACCACCGCATCCGACGCATAGCGCCGCCACGCCATGCGATGCGCCGGGCTGGTTTCGGTCACCGCCCCGACCGGCAGCTCGATGCGGTCGAAATCGCGATACTCCATCGACCAGAAGACATTGCCCCAGGCGGTGTTGAGCGCCGCGATATCGGCATATTGCGTGCGTAGCCAGGCGCGGAAGCCATCCCGCGCCGCCGGCGAGGCGCTCAACGCCGTATCGTGGCAGCAGAGTTCATTGTCGGTCTGCCAGCCGATGACATGCGGGTTGTCGCCATAGCGCGCCGCCACGGCTTCGCTGATCCGCATCGCCGCATCGAACCACAGCGAACTTGAAAAATCGGTATGCCGCCGCGAGCCGAAGCCGCGCACCCGCCCGGTTTCGGGATCGACCGGCAGAATCTCGGGATGGGCATCGACCAGCCATTTCGGCGGCGTCGCCGTCGGCGTGCACATGACGATTTTCAGGCCGGCGGCGCCGAGCGTCGCGACCGCGCGGTCGAGCCAGTCCCAGTCGAAGACCCCGGCCTCGGGCTCGATGCGGCTCCAGGCGAATTCGGCGATCCGCACATAGGTCAGCCCGAGCGCCCGCATCCGCCGGGCATCCTCGGCCCACCAGCTTTCGGGCCAATGTTCGGGATAATAGCAGACGCCGAGCATCGAAGCAGCCTTCAGGTCAGGGGTTGAGACACAGCTTTTGCCCGATGACGCCCGCCCCTGCCAATCCGCGCTATGCCTGCACCATTATGGCGACACCGTTACGCCGGCGACGGGCAGTGGTTCCCTTTCGGGGGATCAGGGGCTGCACGACCATGGCTGGCGCCGGGCGGTTCCGCCCACCCCGCTGTCACCCCGGCGAAGGCCGGGGCCCATGGCCCACCGGCCGTGGGTACGCGGGTGGCGATGGCCGGTGATTCATGGGCCCCGGCCTTCGCCGGGGTGACAGAAAGATCATGCCCGACCCGACCTGGTCCTGCCGATCGCGGCCCGGGCGTCCCGGTCGCGCCGACACGCTCCCTCATGTCACCCCGGCGAAGGCCGGGGCCCATGGCCCACAAACGCCGCCGCCGACAGACCCCACAAAACACGGCGGTTCCCCTTGATCGCCCACTCAAGCAATTTGCCCACAAAATCGCCCGAAATCCGATCACGTGCCCCCCCGCTACCGCCACCGAAACCCCGGCCACTGCTCCGAAACGCCGCCAAAAACGACCCGCAAGCCCCTGCAATCCATGGGAATCATCGCGCCAACGACAGTCCCGCCCCTCGACCAACTGTAAAACCACCCCCCGTCATGCTGGCGAACGCCAGCATCCACCGCGCCGGACGCTCCGGCC
>QBLU01000095.1 GCA_003241875.1 Alphaproteobacteria bacterium | reverse complement strand
ATCGCGGCACAGTCCGTACCCACCAGCAGCGCGTTGCCGCTTGCCACACCCTCCTGCCGCTCGGTGACATCGCGCAGCACCAGCACCGGCAGTCCGAGCGCCGGCGCCTCCTCCTGCACCCCGCCCGAATCGGTCAGCACCAGCGACGCCTGGCCCATCAGCCAGACGAACGCCGCATAATCGAGCGGCGGCAGCAGGTGCACGCCGGCCAGCCCGCCCAGCGCCGCCAGCGCCGGGCCGCGCACCGCCGGGCTCGGGTGCAGCGGCATGACGATCTCCGCATCGGCCGCCAGCGCCGCCACCGCCGCCAGCACGCCCGCCAGTCGCTCGCCGTGGTTTTCGCGCCGGTGCACCGTCGCCAGGATCAGCGGCCGCCGCCGGTCGATGGCGCCGAAGCGCAGCGCCAGCGCCGCCGCCAGCGCCGGTTCACGGGCCAGCCGCGCCTGCATCAGCAACAGCGCGTCGATGCCGGTGTTGCCGGTGACATGGATGGCCTGCGGCGCGACGCCTTCGGCCAGCAGCGCCGCCCGCGCCGCGACCGTCGGCGCGAAATGCAGGTCGGCGAGCTGTCCGATCGCGCGCCGGTGCATCTCTTCGGGAAATGGCTCGGCACCGCCCGACCGCAACCCGGCCTCGACATGCGCCAGCGGCACCTGCGCATAGACCGCGGCCTGCGCCCCGGCAAAGGCGCTGGCGGTATCGCCCTGCACGATGACCGCCGCCGGCTGCAGTTCGTCGAAACAGCGCGCCAGCACCGGCACCAGCGCACCGACGACATCGGCCGGCGCCTGGCCGGCGCGCATGATGCCGAAATCATGATCGGGGACGAGACCAAAGGCCGCCAAAGCGCCGTCGAGCAGTTCGCGGTGCTGGCCGGTCGCCACCAGCAGCGTCCGCCGGCCGCGCCGCGCTAGTTCCATGACGACAGGCGCCAGCTTCAGCGCCTCGGGCCGGGTCCCGACGACGACGACAAACGCATTATCTGAAGGTGCCCCCACCGCCATAGGTTAACGCTAGGTCACAACCATCACGGCTGCAAGTCACGCCCCCCTTCCTGTCATCCCGGCGCAGGCCGGGACCCATGAACCACCAGCCCGCCCACGAATGCACCGCCCGCGCCGACAGCCGGTGGTCCATGGGCCCCGGCCTTCGCCGGGGTGACAGTTGCGGAAGGCGTGCCTGGCCGCCCTTTAGGTGGCGTCAGGCATGACGGGGCATGACATTCATGAGTTCACGACCTAATGCCGCAGCCGTGACAACCCCGCACCCCCTCATCATCGCCGTCGACGGCCCCGCGGCCAGCGGCAAGGGCACCATCGCCCGCGCGCTGGCCCGTCGCTATGGCCTGCCCCATCTCGACACCGGCAAGCTCTACCGTGCCACCGGCCTCGCCGTGCGGCTGGCCGGCGGCGACCCCGGCGACGTCGCCGCCGCCACCCATGCGGCGCTGCATCTCGATCCCGAACTCCTCGACGATCCCGACCTGATGAGCAGCGACAATGCCCAAGGCGCCTCCATCGTCTCGGCGCACCCGCCGGTGCGCGCCGCGCTGCTCGACCGCCAGCGCGCCTTTGCCGGCCAGCCCGGGGGCGCCGTGCTCGACGGCCGCGATATCGGCACCGTCATCGCGCCGCATGCCACCGCCAAGCTGTTCGTCACCGCGACGCCGCTGGTCCGCGCCGAGCGCCGCCACCGCGAGCTCGCCGCCAAGGGTGACCGCCGCGATCTCGCCGCCGTCCTTGCCGACATCGAGGCCCGCGACGCCCGCGATTCGGGGCGCAGCACCGCGCCCCTGCGCCAGGCCGACGACGCCGCCTTGCTCGACACCAGCGAATTGGGTATAGACGCCGCCGTCCAGCGGGCCATTGCGCTTGTCGAACAAGCCATTGCGCAGGCCCATTCGTTGGACGGCCAGCAACAGGTCTGAAAGCTTTCGGGGGTACACTCCCGCAACTTTCGGCTTTCGCAGGTCGATTGTTGGGAGCGTCGGCATGGTGCCGGCGCGACGACGCAGAACGGTTGGCAATGGTGCCGGCCGGAGGGTTTCACGGGGACGCCCCGTGCCGATCCTGACGACAAGGTGTTGAAGAATATATGGCAACTGCCGCACAGCCGACGCGCGATGATTTCGCAGCAATGCTCGAATCCAGCCTCGGCAAGAACCAGAGCTTCGAAGGGCGCGTCGTCAAGGGTATCGTCACCGGTATCGAGAACGACCTCGCCGTCATCGACGTCGGCCTCAAGTCCGAAGGCCGCATTCCGCTGCGTGAATTCGCGGGCATCGACGGCAAGCACGGGCTGACCGTCGGCGACGAAGTCGAAGTCTATGTCGACCGCGTCGAGAACGCCAACGGCGAAGCGATGCTCAGCCGTGACCGCGCACGTCGTGAAGCATCCTGGGATGCCCTGGAGACGCAGTACGCCGCCGGCGAGCGCGTCGAAGGCGTCATCTTCGGCCGCGTCAAGGGCGGCTTCACCGTCGACCTCAATGGCGCCGTCGCCTTCCTGCCCGGTTCGCAGGTCGATATCCGCCCGGTGCGCGATGTCACCCCGTTGATGAACCTGCCGCAGCCGTTCCAGATCCTGAAGATGGACCGCAAGCGCGGCAACATCGTCGTGTCGCGCCGCTCGATCCTCGAGGAATCGCGCGCCGAGCAGCGTTCGGGCCTGATCCTGTCGCTCGCCGAAGGCCAGATCGTCGACGGTACCGTCAAGAACATCACCGATTACGGTGCGTTCGTCGACCTCGGCGGCATCGATGGCCTGCTGCATGTCACCGACATGAGCTACAAGCGCGTCAACCACCCGTCCGAAGTGCTCAACATCGGCGACGTGCTGCGCGTCCAGATCGTCCGCATCAACCGCGAGACGCAGCGCATCAGCCTCGGCATGAAGCAGCTCGAGGCCGATCCCTGGACGACCGCCGCTGCCAAGTACACGGTCGATAGCAAGCATAAGGGCCGCGTCACCAACATCACCGAATATGGTGCGTTCGTGGAGCTGGAAGCCGGCATCGAAGGCCTGGTGCACGTTTCGGAAATGTCGTGGGTCAAGAAGAACGTCCACCCCGGCAAGATCGTCTCGACCAGCCAGGAAGTCGAAGTCATCGTGCTCGAGGTCGACGAGGAAAAGCGTCGCATCTCGCTCGGCCTCAAGCAGGCCCAGCGCAATCCGTGGGAGGTCTTCGCCGAAGATCACCCCGTCGGCACCAAGGTCGAGGGCGAAGTCAAGAATTCCACCGAATTCGGCCTGTTCATCGGGCTCGATGGCGAAGTCGACGGCATGGTCCACATGTCCGACATCGCCTGGGGCCTCACCGGCGAACAGGCGCTGTCGCGTCACCACAAGGGTGAGCGCGTCACCGCCGTCGTCCTCGAAGTCGATGTCGAGAAGGAGCGCATCAGCCTCGGCATCAAGCAGCTCGACGAAAGCCAGGGTCCGCGCGTCATCGCCAGCACCGAGGGCCCGGCCGCTGCCGACAACCTCAAGAAGAACGACATCATCACCGGCACCGTGGTTGCGGCGCGCGATGGCGGCATCGACGTGCAGGTTGGCGACGACGGCCCGACGGTGTTCATCAAGCGTGGCGATCTCAGCCGCGACCGCGACGAGCAGAAGGCCGAGCGTTTCCAGCCCGGCCAGAAGGTCGACGCGATGATCATCGGCTTTGAAAAGGGCCGCAAGCCCATGCTGAGCATCAAGGCGATGCAGATCAGCGAAGAGAAGGCCGCCGTGGCCCAGTACGGCACGTCCGATTCGGGCGCGACCCTGGGCAACATCCTTGGCGCTGCCTTCAACAAGGCCAAGGAAGACGCCGACAAGTCGTAAGTTCTGAACGTTCTGCCCCCGTCGCTACCGGCGGGGGCAGTTAATTTGCAGATATCTTGCGATTTCCTTACCATATGGCTTGACCAACGGTAGGGGTCCATTAAAGTTTGCATCCGTCGGGGGACGGCCCAGAGCCTGCCATCGTGCACGTGCCAGGGATGGTCCGGGAACGGGATGAGAGCTATGATCAGGTCGGAATTGGTTGCCATCGTCGCGGAGAACAACCCGCACCTGACCATGCGCGACGTCGAAGGCATCGTGTCGACGATCTTCGATGAAATCACCAATGCCCTGTCGTCGGGCCGCCGTGTCGAGCTGCGCGGCTTCGGCGCCTTTTCGACCCGCGCCCGCGAGGCCCGGACCGGCCGCAACCCGCGCACCGGCACCGCCGTCAAGGTCGATGCCAAGCGCGTGCCCTATTTCAAGCCGGGCAAGGAACTTCGCGAGCGACTGAACGTCGGCTGAGGTCGCGGCACCCGCCGCCACCGAGCCGTATCTGCGGGCAGCCCGCATTTTGAACGTGGCAACTGTGGACGTGGCGAAACCGGTAGACGCAGCAGACTTAAAATCTGCTTCCCCCTGGGAGTGCGGGTTCGAGTCCCGCCGTCCACACCAGCGGCCAGGATAGTTCGCCATCCGTGCCGATCCCGTGCAGCCTTGTCGTCGCCTGTCCGTTAACTGTCGACGACGGCTGAATCGCGGCAAATGTCGCAGCGCTTGTCGTGGCGATGGACCGCACCATATTATCCCTGCTATGCAGTGCACGAGTGGAATAGGAATTACCGATGGCTGACGGGAGTTCGTGGATCGAGATCGTGCTGCTGGCGATGCTGGCCGCCTTCATCGGCCTGCGCCTGGTCAGCGTGCTCGGCAAGCGCACCGGCCATGAGCGGCCGGTCGGTGACAGCTTTCGCCCCGGCGCCCCCGAGGTGACGGCGCCCGCCAGCCGCGGCATCGACCTGCCGTCGCGCGGCCTGGTCGCGGTTCCCGCCGGTACCGATACCGGCCTTGCCCCGGCGCTGCAGGCCGTTGCCGACGCCGATTCCGGCTTCGATCCCGAACGCTTCGTCGCCGGTGCCAAGGCGGCTTATGGCATGATCCTCGAATCCTTCTGGTCGGGCGACACCCGCACCATGAATGGCCTGGTGTCGGACGAGATTCAGGAAAACTTCGCCACCGCCATCGAGGATCGCGAAGGCGCGGCGCTGCCGAACCGTGTCGTTTCGATCGAAAGCGCCGCCATCACCCAGGCCGAGATGATCGGCCAGATGGCGGAAGTCACCGTGCGCTTCGACGCCCGCGTGGCGATTGCCGGCGGCGATCCGATCAGCAGCAACGACGTCTGGACGTTCAGCCGCCACGTCGGCAGCCGCGACCCACAGTGGCTGTTGATCGCCACCGACGACGACACCCCGGGTGACGGCGACAAGACCCGCTGAAGTCCGGACCGGTGCTGCCCCGGCGTTCGCGCGCCCCGATATTGCTGTCCCTGCTGCTCGGCGCCTGCGCGCCGCAACTGGCACGCACGCCGGCCACTGCGCCTGCGCCGCCGGCCGCCGCGACCCCGACGGCGCGCATCACCCGAGCCATCGACCTGCCGCTCGCCGTCGTCCCGTTCACGCCGCCGGCCAACGCCGCCGCTGCCCTTGCCGCCTTCCGCAAGAGCTGCGCCTCGCTGCAAAAGCGTGAAGACCGCAGCGGCCTGACCCGTGCCGGCGACTGGGCGCCCGCCTGCAGCGCCGCCGCCGCGGCACCCGCCGACGCCGCCGGATTTTTCACCAAACAGTTCCGCGCCGTTGCAATCGATGCCGGCAAGGGCTTCACCACCGGCTATTTCGAGCCCGAGATTGCCGGCTCGCGGACGGCCGCCCCCGGCTTTCCGGCGCCCTTCTACCGCCGCCCCCCCGACCTCATCGAGGCCGACCTCGGCGACTTCGCCGCCGATCTGAAGGGCCGCAAGCTGCGTGGGCGCATCGAGGGCAGGGCGCTCGTCCCCTATCACGACCGCGCCGCCATCCAGGCCGGGGCGCTCGCCGGCAAAGGCCTGGAAGTCGCCTGGGCCGCCGACCCGTACGAGGCGTTCTTCCTCGAAATCCAGGGCTCTGGCCGGCTGCGGCTGCCTGGCGGCGACGTCATGCGGATCGGCTATGACAGCCAGAACGGCCGCGGCTATGTCGCCATCGGCAAGGTGCTGGTCGATCGCGGCGACCTGCCGAAAGGCGGCGCCAGCATGAACTCCATCCTCGCCTGGCTGCGCGCCCACCCGGCCGAGGCACCGGCGCTGCTCGCCGCCAACCCCAGCGTGGTGTTCTTTCGGGAGGTGAAGGGCGAGGGTCCCGTCGGCGCCATGGGCCTGGCGGTAACCGCCCGGGTCTCGGTCGCCGCCGATCCGCTGTTCGTGCCGCTGGGCGCGCCGCTGCTCGTCGAAACCACGCTGCCCGGCAACCGGCCGCTCGGCGCGCTGATGGTCGCCCAGGACACCGGCGGCGCCATCAAGGGCGCCAATCGCATCGACCTGTTCATGGGCGCCGGCGACGAGGCCCGCGCCGATGCCGGGGCACAGTCCGCGGCGGCGCGCATCCTTGTCCTTGTCCCAGCTGCAGCCGCCGAGCGGCTTGCGCGCTGATGTCGCGGCGACTCAGCGCGCATGAACAGGCGCTCTGGTCCCGCGTTGCCGCCACCGTCCGCCCCATCGCAAGCAAGCGCGCCGCCATGGTCGCACCACCGCCACC
>QBLU01000094.1 GCA_003241875.1 Alphaproteobacteria bacterium | reverse complement strand
ACGCCATCCTCGCCGCCGCCGGGTCGCGCTACGCCCCCTCCGCCCCCCTCGCCGAGCTCGAAACCTGGTTGGCGCGCGGCCGCTTCGCCTTTGTGGGGAAGCCCTGCGATGTCACCGCGCTGCGCGCCCGCGCCCGCACCGATCCGCGCATTGCCGCCCAGGTACCGCTGATGCTCGCCTTTTTCTGCGCCGGCATCCCCAGCGCCGCCGGCACCGGGCGCATTCTCGACAAATTGGGCGCGAAACCCGAAGACGTCGCCGCCTTCCGCTACCGCGGCGATGGCTGGCCGGGCTTTGCCACCGCCACTCTCCACGACGGCAGCACGCGGCGCATGAGCTATGCCGACAGCTGGGGCGATATCCTGTCCAAGGAGGTCCAGTTCCGCTGCAAGATCTGCCCCGATGCCGTCGGCAACATGGCCGATATTGCCTGCGCCGACGCCTGGTACGGCGACGACCGCGGCTACCCCAGCTTCGCGGAACAGGACGGTCGCAGCCTGGTCATCGCCCGCACCGCCGCCGGCCTGGCGCTGCTCGACGCCGCCCGCGCCACCGCCGTCGTCACCACCGAACCGCTGGCGATGGCGGAGATCATCCGCATGCAGCCCTCGCAGGCCCGTCGCAAGCGCCAGATCCTGTCCCGCCTCGCCGCGATGGCGGTTGCCCGACGGCCAATCCCCCGGTATCGCGGATTGCAGCTCTGGCAAGCCGCCGCCCTGGAATCCCCACTGGCCCAGGCGCGCAGCTTTGCCGGCCTCTTGCGGCGCTTCATCCAGGGACGCACATGATGACCCCAGCCACCGGTACAGCGCGGCGCGGCATCATCCTCGCCGGCGGCTCGGGCACGCGGCTCTACCCGCTCAGCCGCTCGGTCTCGAAACAGCTGATGCCGGTCTATGACAAGCCGATGATCTATTACCCGCTGTCGGTGCTGATGCTCGCCGGCATCCGCGAGGTGCTGATCATCACCACGCCGGCCGACGCACCGGCGTTCCACGCCCTGCTCGGGGACGGCAGCGACTGGGGCATGCACTTCGACTATGCCGTGCAGCCGGAGCCGAAGGGGCTGGCGCAGGCCTATCACATCGGCGCGGACTTCATCGGCGACCGCCCGTCGACGCTGGTCCTTGGCGACAACATCTTCTACGGCCATGGCCTGCCCGAACTGCTCGCCAGCGCCGATGCCCGCCGCGACGGCGCCACCGTCTTCGGCTACAACGTCAAGGATCCGAGCGCCTATGGCGTCGTCTCGTTCGACGCCGATGGCCGCGCCGAAACCATCGAGGAAAAGCCCCTCGCGCCGAAATCGAACTTCGCCGTCACCGGGCTGTATTTCTACGACGGCGATGCCGTGCGGCTGGCACGCGAGGTCAGGCCGTCACCGCGCGGCGAGCTGGAGATCACCGATCTCAACCGCCTCTACCTCGACGCCGGCAAGCTGTCGGTCGAGCTGATGGGCCGCGGCTTTGCCTGGCTCGACACCGGCACCCATGGCGCGCTGCTCGACGCCGGGCTGTATGTCCGCATCGTCGAGGAGCGCCAGGGCCTGAAGATCTGCTGCCCGGAAGAAATCGCCTGGCGCCAAGGCTTCATCGACGCCGAGCAGCTGGCCCGCATCGCCGAGCCGCTGCGCAAGTCGGGCTATGGCGAATATCTGCTCGGACAATTGCGGGGCGCCGCGTGAAGGTCGAGGCAACCACCCTTCCCGGCGTGCTGCTGATCACGCCGCGGGTGTTAGGCGACGACCGCGGCTTTTTCCTCGAAAGCTGGAATGCCCGCGCCTTTGCCGACGCCGGGCTCGACCTTGCGTTCGTCCAGGACAACCACAGCCGGTCGGCGAAAGGCGTGCTGCGCGGGCTGCATTACCAGCTCGACAACCCGCAGGGAAAGCTGGTCCGCGTCACGCAAGGCTCGGTCTTTGATGTCGCCGTCGACCTACGCCGCTCCAGCCCGCATTTCGGCAAATGGGTCGGCATCGAGCTGTCCGACGCCAACAAGGCGATGCTCTGGGTGCCCCCGGGCTTCGCGCACGGCTTTGTCGTCACCAGCGCCAGCGCCGATTTCCAGTACAAGTGCACGAGCCTTTACGAACCGGCCGACGAACACTGCATCCGCTGGGACGACCCGGAAATCGGCATCGACTGGCCGCTCGACATGGACCCGCTGGTGTCCGCCAAGGACGCCGCCGGCACGGCGCTCGCCGACGCCCGGGTGTTCGCATGAGGGTGCTGGTCGCCGGCGCCGGCGGGCAACTGGGCCGTGCGCTGCAGGCGACGGCACCCGAGGGCGTCACCGTCATCGCCCCGCTGGAGGCCGATTTCGACATCGGCGACCCCGCCGCCATCGCCCGCGCCATCGCCGACGCCCGCCCCGACACGCTGGTCAATGCCGCCGCCTATACCGCCGTCGACCGCGCCGAGGCTGATTCCGACACGGCGCAACGCATAAATGCCACCGCCGTCCACCATCTTGCCACCGCCGCGCACGCCGCCGGTATCGGTTTTACCCATGTTTCCACCGATTTCGTCTTCGACGGCACCGCGCACAGCCCCTATCCGACCACCGCCGCGCCCTCGCCGGTCAGCGTCTATGGCCGCACCAAGGCCGACGGCGAGGCTGCTGCGCAGGCCGCCCACCCCAATACGCTCATCGTTCGCACCGCCTGGGTCTATGCCGCCGCCGGCAGCAACTTCGTCCACACCATGCTGCGGCTGATGCAGACCCGCGACGAAATCCGCGTCGTTGCCGACCAGATCGGCACGCCGACCCATGCCGACGGCCTCGCCGCAGCCATCTGGGCGCTGCACGCCGCCGGCGCCACCGGCATCCACCACTGGACCGATGCCGGCGTGACCAGCTGGTACGACTTCGCCGTGGCCATCCACGAAGAGGCACTGGCGCTCGGCCTGCTCGTCCGCGCCGTGCCCATCCTGCCCATCCGCACCGAGGATTACCCCACCCCGGCGCGCCGCCCGGCCTATGGCGTGCTCGACAAGACCGGCACCTGGGCCATCACCGGCCCCGCCCGGCACTGGCGCGCGGAGCTGCGCGACTGCCTCGCCACCATCAAGCAGGCCACATCATGACCCTTCTCGTCACCGGCGGCGCCGGCTTCATCGGTGCCAACTTCGTGCATTACTGGCGCGCGCGGCACCCCGAAGACGCCATCGTGATGCTCGATGCCCTCACCTATGCCGGCAATCGCGCCAGTCTCGCCGGTGTCGAGGCCGATTTCGTCCACGGAGACATCCGCGACACCGCGCTTGTCGAGCAGCTTTTGCGCGACCGCGGCATCGACACGCTCGTCCATTTCGCCGCCGAAAGCCATGTCGACCGCTCGATCCACGGCCCCGCCGCCTTTGTCGACACCAATGTCCTCGGCACGCTGAGCCTGCTGACCGCGGCGCGCAGCGTCTGGCTGGCGGGCGCCGGCACGCCGCACCGCTTCCACCATGTCTCCACCGATGAAGTCTATGGCAGCCTTGGCCCCACCGACCCGGCATTCAGCGAAACCACCGCCTATGCCCCCAACAGCCCCTATTCGGCGTCAAAGGCCGCGTCGGACCACCTCGTCCGCGCCTGGCACCACACCTATGGCCTGCAGGTCACCACGTCGAACTGCTCCAACAACTATGGCCCCTACCAGTTTCCCGAAAAGCTGATCCCGCTGTTCCTCATCAATGCGCTGCACGGCCGCCCGCTGCCGATCTATGGCGACGGCATGCAGATCCGCGACTGGCTGCACGTCGAGGACCATTGCCGCGGCATCGAGGCGGTGCTGCAACGCGGCCGTGTCGGCGAAACCTATTGCATCGGCGGCGGCGCCGAGCTGCCCAACATCGCCGTCATCAACACGCTGTGCGCCGCGGTCGACGCCGCCTTTGCCGCCGATCCCGCGCTGGCGGCCCGTTTTCCCGACGCCCCGGCCGCCTGCGGCGCCCCCACGGCCAGCCTGAAGACCACCGTCACCGACCGTCCCGGCCATGATCGCCGCTACGCCATCGACGAGACCAAGGCCCGCGCCGAGCTCGGCTATGCTCCCGCCCGCGACTTCGCCACCGGGTTCGCCGCCACCCTCGACTGGTATCTCGCCAACGAGCCCTGGTGGCGCGCCGTACTCGACGGCAGCTACCGCGACTGGGTTGAGACGAATTATGCGGCGCGGGACTGACGCGGCGGCCTGACCGCGCCCCTCCCCGTCATGCTGGCGAGCGCCAGCATCACGGTTCGACCTGCCCTCGACCGTCTCAGCCGAGGTTGGCGCGCAGCATCCAGGCGGTCTTTTCATGGATCTGCATGCGCTGGGTCAGCAGGTCGGCGGTCGGCTCGTCGTGCGCCGCATCGGCCAGCGGGAACACGCTGCGTGCCGTCCGCACCACCGCCAGCTGGTCGGCGGCGAGGATGCGCACCATCTCCTCGGCCGCCGGCGTGCCATCGGCCTCCTTGATCGTCGCCAGCGCCGCATAGGCGGAATAGCTGCCCGGCGCCGGTTCGCCCAGCGCCCGGATGCGCTCGGCGATCAGGTCCACCGCCAGCGCCAGCTCGGTATACTGGCCCTCGAACATCAGGTGCAGCGAATTGAACTGCGGGCCGGTCACGTTCCAGTGGAAGTTATGCGTCTTCAGGTACAGCGTATAGGTGTCGGCAAGCAGCCGCGACAGGCCCGCGGCGATGGCCCGGCGCTGCTTGTCGTCCATGCCGAGATCGATTGTGGCGCTCTTCTTTGTGGACTTTGGCATGATGGTCTCCTTCAGCCATCACCCTAGACCACGTGAAAATGGCGTCCAACGGATTAAACCGCAGGACGCCATCGCCAGTTTCGATTGCCGGTTCCGGTTGTTACTTCAGCGGCAGGTGACGTTACCGCGCTGGATCGAATTGCCCAGCACCGCCCCCAGGCCGCCGCCGAGCACGGTGCCCAGCGTCTTCGAACCCCCCGGCGCGATCACGTTGCCGAGCACGCCGCCACCCAGCGCGCCGACGATGAGCCCCGTCGTGCCGTCATTGCGGCGGCAGTAGAAACGGTTGTCGCGGCCCCGGTAGATGCGGTCGTTCGACCCGAGCACCCGCGGACGATAGCCGTTGCCGCCGCGATAATAATTGTCGGCGTAATAGGCGCCATAGCGCGGATCGGGGCGGCGATAGTCATAGCGGGCACCCCGCTGCCAATCGCGCGCGTCCTGGCGATACTCGCGCCGGGCGTCCTGCAAGTCGCGGCGCTCTTCCCGCACATCTCTGCCATTGCCGTAACGGCGCGCCTGCTGCAGGTCGCGACGCTCGCGTTCGATGCGGCGCTGGTCCTGGCGCAGCTCGCGATTGTCGACGTACGCACGGTCCTGGTACTGAGCCGCCGCCGGGGCAGCAGCACCCACGGCCAAGGCAGCCAGCGGGATAAACAGGATACGCATGTGCAACTCCTCCTTTTCAACACGGAGGAGAATGCAATGCCGCGCGTGGCGGTTGCCTGAACGGAGCTGTTAGCGGCGGTTCATGTGCCGCCGGCCAGCACATTGCCGCTGCCCAGCAGCGCCAGCCAGGCTGCCAGGTCGGCGGGGTTGGGTGCCACGGTGCCGCCGCGATCCCAGAGCGCGCGATCGCTGTCGGTCACCGGCGGATCGACCACCGGCAGGGTCGCCGTCGTCAGCCGGCCGCTGCCGCGCGCCACCAGCGCGGCGATGGCGCGCACCAACTGCGCACCATCGTCGGGCACCAGCGTCGGCGGCAGGCCGAGCCGCGCCGCCACCAGCGCCCGGCGCAGGGCCGCCAGCGACTCGCCGCGCCCGCGCGCCACAGCCTCGTCGAACACGGCCAGCGACAGGCTCGAATCGAAACTCAGGCCGCGCCGCGACAGCGCTGTCGAGCCGCTGAACGCGAACACATCGTCGACGATCACCGTCGTCGTGGCGATGCGCAGCGACCGCCCGGCCCCGGCATTGGGGCAGAAACTCGCCACCCGCCCCGGTGCCGCCGCCTCCAGCGCCACCAGCGCCGCCTTCAGCGTGTCGGCGCGAACGCGAATGAAGTCCCTGGGCGCGCCGACGAACCCCTCCACCGGCGCGCAGATCACCGCGTGCAGCGCCCGGTTCGCCGCCAGCCGGTCAACCAGCGCCTGCAATGGTCGCAACACAGCCTCGCCGCTGCCGATCGCCAGCAGGTCGAGCGCCGGGCTTTCGAGGTACACTAGGTCCTCGGCCCGCCCGAACGCCGCCGCCAGCGCCACCGCGCCCTCCTGCAGGCCACGCGCCGCGGCCAGCGCCCGCCGCGCCATCGCCCGCTGCTGCACCGCCTCGCCCCCCGCCGCCGGCGCGGCGATGGTGATCGACGGGTGGTCGGCAAACCAGGTCCGCATCGCTGCCTCGGTGCCGTCGAACGGAAACGGGTGGCCGGCGTCGATGACTTCGACATCGAGCCCGCGCTCCCCCTCCACGCCCGCCGCCTGGGTGCGCAGCGCGGCGACGAACAGCCCCCGGCCGGCGGGGTCGGGCGGCACGCTCGTCCGCGCCGCCGCTGCCGCGACCAGCGCCGGGGTGGCGGCATCGGCGACCGCCGACAGCGCCTCGGCCACCAGCACCGCGGCCGGGCCGGCAACATCGACACCGGTGCCGGCTGTCTCCGGCGCCGCCGGACTGCCGGAATGCCCCTGCTGCGCCGGGCCGATCTCGTGAAACCGCGCCAGCGCCGGCGGCGGGAACAGCACCGCCCGCGCCGTCGTCGCCGCCAGCGCTGCCGCCGCGCTGGTCAGCGCCATCTGTCC
>QBLU01000093.1 GCA_003241875.1 Alphaproteobacteria bacterium | reverse complement strand
CGCCCGCACCCCGCTACAGTCACCGCTCGCCACAGGGGGACGGCTTGACCACGATCACCGACGCCATCGCGCCGCCAGCACCCCATACCCCTGACCTGTTAGGCCAACCCCGCGGCCTCGCCTGGCTGGCCGGCACCCAGTTCTGGGAGGCATTTTCACTCTACGGCATGCAGGCGCTGCTGACGCTCTACATGGTCGGGCAGCTGCTGCTCCCCGGCCATGTCGAGAATGTCGTCGGCCTCGCCGCCACCCGCAGCGCCATCGAAAGCGTCACCGGGCCGCTGTCGACCCAGGCCTTTGCCGTGCAATTGTTCGGCCTGTGGGCCGGGCTGGTGCGCTTTACCCCGGTGTTCGGCGGCCTGATCGGCGATCGCTGGCTCGGCCGGCAGCGCACGATCATGCTCGGCTGCCTGCTGATGACCGCCGGCCACTTCTGCATGGCCTTCGATGTCAGCTTCCTGCTCGCGCTGTTCCTGCTGATGCTCGGCACCGGCTGCGCCAATTCCAACCTGTTTTCGCAGGTCGGCGCCGTCTATCCGCCCGGCGATCGCCGCCGCGACGATGGCCTGCAGCTCTATTACTTCGCCCTCAACTGCGGGGCGTTCGTCGCCCCGATCGTCTGCGGCTGGATGGGCGCGGCACTCGGCTGGCACCAGGCCTTTGGGTTGGCGGGGTTCGGGATGCTCGCCGGGCTGCTGGTCTACTGGCGCGGCAGCCGGCATTTGCCCCCCGATCCCCCCCGCGTCGCCGCCACCGCGCGGCCACCATTGCGGCCCCAGGAACGCCATGCGGTACGCTTGCTGCTGGTGCTGATGCTGGTCCAGGCGGCGTTCTGGATCGCCCAGTCGCAGGTCTGGAACGTCTATAACCTGTGGGTTCGCGACCATGTCGAGATGGCGGTGCTGGGCTGGCAGGTGCCGATCCCCTGGTTACAGGCCCTCGATGCCATCGCGCCGGGGCTGTTGCTGCCCCCGACCCTGTGGCTGTGGCGCTGGCAGGCGAGGCGCGGCATCGAACCCGACGCCATCACCAAGATGGCGATCGGCTGTCTGATCTTCGGCGCCGGCATGACCTGGCTGGCGTTCGCCGACGTGGTGTTCGGCGCCGGCCGCGTGCCGCTGCTCTGGGCGGTGGGTTTCCACATGCTGTCGAACTGGGGCTGGGTGTTTTTCACCCCCATTGCCGTCGGGCTTTACGCCCGGGCGGCGCCGAAATCATTGAATGCCATGATGATCGGGGTCAATTCGATGGCGGTTTTCGTCGGTTCGACGGTCAGCGGCCGCATCGGCGGGCTGTACGAAGTCTGGGATGCCGGGCGGTTCTGGCTGCTCCACGCCGGTATCATCGCCGGCGGGGCGCTGCTGTTGCTGGCGCTGCGGCCCGCGGTACGGCGGCTGCTGGTGACGGCGGATGCGGCGGCCGGCGAGTAATACTCCACTGAATCGCTTCAAGGCACCCGCTCAGGCTGAGGTTGTCGAAGCCGGCGATACAGGGACTCTCAGCCTGAGCGGGGCGTTTACCGGGCAAATGATCCACCCCGGCACCCGTTCGCATCACGGATAGCTGACCGGCGGCATCGGCGCCGCCGTCTCGGGCAGCGGGATGAACTCGGTTTCCTCCGGCACGCGCGGGAAATTGCCGGCGCGCCAGTCGTCCTTGGCGCGTTCGATCCGCGCCTCCGAATGGCTGACGAAGTTCCATTCGATGTGCAGCGGCTCGGGGAAGGCCGCACCGCCGAGCAGCATGGCATGGAGATCGCCGGTCGCGGTCAGCGTCGCCGGCCCGTCGCCGAGCACCGCCAGGCTGCCGGGGATCAGCTCGGCATCGCCGACATGGCCGCCACCGGTCACCGGATAGACCCCGCGCTCCCCCCATTCGACGGGCAATTCGAGGCTGGCGCCGGCATCGAGATGCAGTTCCGCATAGACGATGGGGTGCGGAAACCGCACCGGCGAGGTGGCACCGAACATGGTGCCGGCGATGATCGTCAGCCGGGCGCCGGGCCGTTCCACCACCGGCAGCGTGTCGGCGGGGTGGTGGACGAACGCCGGCACGGTCTCGGCATGGTCGACCGGCAGCGCCACCCACGACTGGATGCCGTGCATATGGTGGCCGGCGGCGCGCAGGCCGTCGGGCGACCGCTCGCTATGGGTGATGCCCCGCCCCGCCGTCATCCAGTTGACCGCCCCCGGCGCGATGTCGATGACCGTCCCCAGGCTGTCGCGATGGGTCAGGCCGCCGTCGAACAGATAGGTAACGGTGGCGAGGCCGATATGCGGATGCGGCCGCACGTCGATCCCCTCCCCCGCCGCAAAGGTCGCCGGACCCATTTCATCGAAGAACACGAACGGCCCCAGGCTGCGCCGCTGCGGCGCCGGCAGCACCCGCGACACCGAAAAGCCGCCGAGATCGCGGGACCGGCCGGCAATGGACTGGATGATCGGCATGGGCGGTGCTCCTTTTCCCGCGACTATATCCCCGCCGGCGCGGCCACATAACCCGCAGGGGCGTCACGACATTGCGCGCCGCCTGACCGCCCGGCTTGCCCCCCGCAGGGGCGCGGCGCATGGTCCCTGGCAAGACAATCTGGGGAGATACGACCATGCGCGACCTGGTGGGCAAGACGGCCTTCGTCACCGGCGCCGCCTCGGGCATCGGGCTCGGCATCGCGACGGCGCTGGCGCAGGCCGGCGTCAAGGTGATGATGTGCGACATCGAAGCGGCCGCGCTGGCCGAGGCCGTGGCGGCGCTGAAGACCACCAACGCCGATGTCGAGGGCGTGCGCGCCGATGTCTCGCTGAAGGCCGAGCTGCAGGCCGCTGCAGAGGCCACCATCGCCCGCTATGGCAAGGTCCATGTCCTCGTCAACAACGCCGGCGTCGGGGGTGGCGGCAGCTATGGCCAGTGGACCGACGCCAGCTGGGACTGGACGATCGGCGTCAACCTGATGTCGGTGATCTGGGGCATCGAGATCTTCGGGCCGCTGATCGAAGCGCATGGCGAGGGCGGCCAGATCGTGTCGACGGCATCGATGGCCGGGCTGATCGCTGCCGTGGCGCCCGCCTATAATGTCACCAAATACGGCGTCGTCGCGCTGTCCGAAGGCCTGCGCCCGACACTGGCGGCGCGCGGCATCGGCGTGTCGGTGCTCTGCCCCGGCTTCATCCGCACGCGCATCATGGAATCGTCGCGCAACGTCCCCGACCGGCTGGCCACCGCGCTCGAGAGCATGACGATGGAGGCCGGCGATTCCGAGTTCGCCCAGGTCGCCGCCGCCGCCATCACCCACGGCATCGACCCGCTGTACGTCGGCGAACTGGTGCGCGAGGGAATCGAGAACGACTGGCCTTATATCTTCACCGATCTCGCCTTCGAAGGCGCTGTCGATGCGCGCTTTGCCGCGATCAAGGCGGGGATGGACCTGATCCGCGGCCGCGAGCCGCGGCACTGAAGGGCTCAGGCCGGGCGAATGTTGGCGCGAAACCAGTCGGCGAGCGCGTCTTCCGACAGGTCGCCGGCGGCGAGGGCCACGAATGTGAGGATTCCTTCGGCATCGCTCGACGTCAGGACAATGCCGTTCAACGCCAGAAAGATTTCGGCGACCACATAGGCAGTGCGCTTGTTGCCATCGACAAAGGCGTGGTTGCGCGCCAGCCCGAATGCATAGGCCGCGGCGAGGGCAGCGATGTCGGGCGCGCTGTAGCCGGCCAGGTTGAGCGGGCGTGCCATCGCCGATTCGAACGCGTTGGCGTCACGCACGCCGGTCGCCCCGCCGTGTTCGGCAAGCTGCTCATCGTGGATCGCCAGCGCGACGCTCGCATCCACCCAGATCCAGACGGTCACTTCGCGAGTTCGCGCAGGACCGCGCGACGCTCCTTCATGATGCGCCGGGCGACGGCCATTTGTTCCTCGAACACCGGATCGTGGGGCGTGATGCGGTAACCTTCGGGCGTTTCGACCAGAAACAGGCTGTCACCCTTGTCGACCTTCAGCCTTGCCAGCACCTCCTTGGGCAGGATGATACCGGCGCTGTTGCCGATGGCGGTGATCTTGACGTGCTGCATGGTCCTGGGCTCCGTAGGTACGAATGTTATAACGGACCGAAGGCGATGCGACAAGTTCGCCCCGCGCACTCCACCGCATGGACTCGCCGGCGGCGGGCGTTACCGTTGCGAAATGACCGCACCCGGCCCGATCATCGTGTTCGATGCCGAATGTGTGCTGTGCTCGGCCAATGCGCAGTTCATCCTGAGGCACGACCGGCGCGGCCATTTCCGGCTCGCCGCGATGCAGGGCGCCGTCGGCAGCGCCATCTACCGCCGCCATGGCATCGACGTCGCCGACCCCGATACGATGGTAGTGGCGGTCGGCGACCGGGTGCTGCGCGACAGCGATGCGGTGATCGCCATCTGGGCAGGGCTCGGCTGGCCCTGGCGCGCGCTGGCGGTAGCGCGCATCGTGCCACGGTGGCTGCGCGACGCCGTCTATCGCAGCATCGCCCGCAACCGTTATCGCCTGTTCGGCCGGCGCGACAGCTGCTGGCTGCCGGCGCCCGAATATCGAGATCGGCTGATCTGATGGCGACCGCCTTTGCCGATGTCGCGCCGGTGACGCCGCCGCCGCTGTTCGCCCGGGTGATGGGCTCGCGCTTCGACCGGCTGCCGCCCATGGTGCGCCAGTTGCACAGCGGCGCCGGCACGGCGGTCGGGGCTGCCGAGGTCGTGCGCGGCTGCCATCCGCTGGCCCGGATGGTCGCGGCGCTGTTCGGCTTTCCGCCCGCTGGCAGCCACCGGCTGCGCGTCAGCTTCGCCACCGATGCGGCCGGCGAATGCTGGACGCGGGCCTTTGGCCGCCACCGCTTCAGCAGCCGTCTCGGGCAGCAGGGCGCCGCGCTGGTCGAACGCTTCGGGCCGCTGCGCTTTGCCTTCGACCTCATCAGCGAGGACGCCGGATTGCGCATGGCGATGACCGGCTGGTCATGCGCCGGGGTGCCGATGCCGATGCGCCTGGCGCCGCGCACCCTGGCGCGCGAGTGGCAGCAGGACGGGCGCTTCCACTTCGCCGTCGCGCTGGCACTGCCGCTGGTCGGCGATGTCGTTGCCTATTCGGGCTGGCTGCGCCCCGAATAGCTGGCAGCGACGGCGTACTGCGCCTATGCAGCCGGCGACACCCTTGCAGCCAGAAAGCGCGTTTCGTGGAACCGACCGAGATCCGGGTCGCCGCCCTGTACTGCTTCACCGCCTTTGCCGATGTCGGCGTCATCGCGGCGACGCTGGCCGGGGAATGCGACCGCCTGGGCCTGCGCGGCACGCTGCTGCTAGCGCCGGAGGGCATCAACGGCACCATTGCCGGCACGCCGGGCGCGATCGATGCCATGCTCGCCGCGATCCGCGCCCTGCCCGGCTGTGCCGGCTTGGAAGTCAAGCTGTCGGCTGCCGCGGCGATGCCGTTCCACCGCATGAAGGTCCGCCAAAAGGCCGAGATCGTCACCATGGGGGCGCCCGGCCTCGATCCCGGCGCGGTCGGCGCCTATGTGGCGCCCGCCGACTGGAATGCGCTGATCGACAGCCCCGACACCATCGTCATCGACACGCGCAACGATTACGAGGTCGCCGTCGGCAGCTTCGCCGGTGCGATCAACCCCGGCACCACCGCCTTTCGCGACTTTCCGGACTGGTTTCGTGCCAATCGCGACGCGCTGTTCGCCGGGCGCGCCGCCCCCAGGGTGGCGATGTTCTGCACCGGCGGCATCCGCTGCGAAAAGGCCACGGCGTTCCTGAAATCCGAAGGCGTTGCCGACGTGTTCCATCTGCAAGGCGGCATACTGAAGTACCTGGAGACCGTGCCGGAAACCGCCAGTCGCTGGCAGGGCGAATGCTTCGTCTTCGACGAACGCGTCAGCCTGGGCCACGGCCTTGCGCCCGGCAGCCACAGCCTGTGCCGCGGTTGCCGGATGCCGGTCAGCGCCGCCGATCGCGCCTCGCCGCTCTACGTCGAAGGCGTCGCCTGCCCGGCGTGCAGCGCGTCCCGCGACGACACGCAGCGCGCCGGCTATGCCGAACGCCATCGCCAGGCGACATTGGCCGCAGCCCGCGGCGAGGCCCATATCGGGCAGGCGGCGCGGCGCGATGACGCCTGAGCGATGACGGCTGAGCGATGACGGCTGAGCGATGACGGCTGAGCGATGACGGCTGATTTGGCGCTGCTCTACAGCTTTCGCCGCTGCCCCTATGCGATGCGGGCGCGGATGGCGCTGCTGGTGGCCGGCACGCGCTTCCGCATCCACGAAGTCCTGCTCCGAGACAAGCCGGCCGCCATGGTCGCCGCCTCGCCAAAGGCCACCGTGCCGGTGCTGGTGCTGCCCGATGGCACGGTTATCGACGAGAGCCTCGACATCATGGCCTGGGCACTGGCACAGGCCGACCCGGAAGGCTGGCTGGATCGCGGCGATGCGGCGCTGGTGGCGGCAAACGACGGCGCCTTCAAGCAGCACCTCGATCGCTACAAATACGCCGACCGGCGGGGCAGCGAAGGTGAGGTGCATCGCGACGCCGGGCTGGCGCTGCTGGCGGTTCTGGAGATCCGGCTCGCGCCCGCCGGTTGGCTTTGCGGCGACTGTCGCGGCCTCGCCGATATCGCGATCATGCCGTTCGTCCGCCAGTTCGCGGCGGTGGATCGCGGTTGGTTTGCCGCGCAGCCGCTGCCGCGGCTGCAGGCGTGGCTGGCGGCGCTGGAGGGGTCGGCGCTGTTTGCGGCGGCGATGCGGAAATACCCGGTCGGCCGGCCGATAGTCGCTGGCTTGGGCACGGGCGTAGCCGACTAGCCCAAGCCACTCCCTCCCCCTTGCGGGGAGGGCGACTCGGCGCCAGCCGAGCGGGGTGGGGG
>QBLU01000092.1 GCA_003241875.1 Alphaproteobacteria bacterium | reverse complement strand
GGCGTTGTCGTTGATGGAGATACCACCGATGCCGGCCGCCGTGTTGCTGCCGACCTGCACGGCACCCTGGTTGATACCAAGGTTGGTGAAGCTGTTGTCACCGTTCAGCACCAACGTGCCGAGACCGATCGAACTGATCGAACCCGCGCCATCAATGTTGCCGTCCAGCGTGAAAGTAAAGCCGCTGTTGTCGACAAGACCGTTCGCCGTCGTCGTGATGGCACCGGCGACGACGGCGCTGTCCGTGCCGGCCCTCAACGTGCCGTCGTTGTTGATGACGATCGGACCACCCCAGGGATTCGGCGCGTTCGCGTCGCAAACGGTCGTGTCAGGGCCGTCCGGAAAGCATGCCGCAAGCGCTGGCTGCGTCCACAGCACCGCCGAGCCCGCAAGCAACTGCACAGCAAAACGGCGGATATCGTTACGGCTACGTTTCATTTTTATCAGCTCCCCACCATATTCATATCAAGAATCGTTAAACCGCGTAATAACACCTTGCTTGATAGAAACAATATGAATTTCATCGCTGTACCGACTCTTGCCGAAAAGGCGATATTTACCGTATGAATACGGTACTGGATCGTCGCGTGCTTTGTTCGGTGAAGACGGGATTAGCACGGTGCAACACCGGCAAGTTCATTCAGGCCCCAGTTGTCGAGACCTGTGCGTGAACGCAATGCCGCGTCGCAGCATGTCAAACGCCATCAGATGGGTGGCGCCAAAGCGCAGCGATTTTCGTCAACTGTGACTGAAGGAAGACAGACGGCGACCGGGGATCATCTTGGCGATAAAGCCGAAGGTCTCTTGTTTCGAGATCACAAAACGACATCACCATCGGCGAAGGATGCGGCGCGCCACCGTCCAGCGGGATGCGTGGCGGCTGACGTCACCCCCTGATGGCACCGATCAACGCAGTTCGCTGGCTTAGGCCGCGTCGGCGCGGCCCAGGACGCCTAGGCCGCGTCGGCGGATCCCTGCCCCAGCCACCGCTCGCGCTTGCGGTATAGCGTCGAGGGACTGAGCCCCAACGCATGCGCGGCCTTGCGCAAACTTCCGTCGGCGCGGGCAATTGCCGCCTCGATCGCCCAGCGTTCGATGGCATCCAGCGTCATGTGCGCAAACGCTTCGGCAGACGGCTCGCTCACGCCCGGCACCGGCAATACCGGCGCGCCTACCTGCGCCCGCTGCCCATCCTGCGCACCGACACTGCCACCGGCAAAGGTCGCCAGCGTCAACACCGGCCCCGGGCTCATCACGACCGCGCGCCGCATGACATTCTGCAATTCCCGAACATTGCCGGGCCAATTGCCGGAAAGCAGCCGCGTGCGAAGATCGGCGCCGATGGGATCGAAACGCTTGCCCTCCTGCGCAGCAAAGCGTTCCAGAAATGCTTCTGCCAGCATCACTACGTCATCGCCGCGATCGCGCAGCGGCGGCATCTCGAGCGGAATCACCGCAAGCCGGTAGAACAGATCCTCGCGAAAGCGCCCCGCGGCGACTTCGGCGGCCGGGTCGCGATTGGTCGCGCAGATCACGCGCACATCGACCGGCTCGGGCCGGCTGCTGCCGACGCGCTGGATCATCCCGGTCTGCAGGAACCGCAACAGCTTGACCTGCAGCTTCAACTCCATCTCGCAGATTTCGTCGAGGAACAGCGTGCCACCATCGGCGTCCCGTGCCGCCCCCGGCCGGTTCTCGATCGCGCCGGTAAAGGCCCCCTTCAAATGGCCGAACAGTTCGGACTCGAGCAAATTTTCCGGGATCGCGCCGCAGTTGATGGCGATGAACGGCCGCTTGCTGCGCCGGCTGGCGTTATGGATCGCCTCGGCGGCAACTTCCTTGCCCGTCCCGCTTTCGCCGGTCACGAAAACCGTCGCCTTGGAATCGGCAACGCTTTCGATCGCCCGATAGACGGTCTGCATCGCGTTCGAACGACCGACGAACCCTTGGAAACCGTCGCGCGCCGAAAGCTTGCGGACGATCTGGACTTCGCGCGCCAGACGCCGCCGCTCGATGGCGTTGCCCGCCGTCGTCAGCAGCCGTTCCGGCGCCAGCGGCTTGACCAGAAAGTCATAGGCGCCAAGCCGCATCGCCCCGATCGCGCGCTTGATCGAGCCATCGGCGGTGACGACGATCACCCCGGTTTCGGTCACCAGCCCCGGCATCCCGGCGAGCCATTCGAGGCCGTCGCAATCGGGCAACTGCAAGTCGAGCAAGACGACATCATAGGGCATTCCGGCCGCCGATGCCGCCGCGATGCGGTTGCGCGCGACGTCGCCCCGCTCGGCAATGTCGACAAGGTGGCCGGCGCCTTCCAGATGGCCGGCATAGACCATCGCCAGCGAAGCGATGTCTTCGACAACGAGAATTCTGGCGGGGGCTTGTTGTGGCATGGTCATTCGCCCTGGGCTGAAATCGTGAAGGTGGCTTCGTCGGTACGGCCGCTGCCGTGCCAGCACACTGTGCGGCTATCGCCATAGGAAACAAGGCATTGGCGGATAAGGCCGAAGGCGATATGCGCCATCGGACGGTGCGATCGATAACTGACGGTCATCGTGTCGCCGTCGCGGACAGCCTCGATCAGCGGCGGCCGCGCCTCGGGATAGAGCACGCGCACCTCGTCATGAATGTGCGAGCCGACGTGCATCAGCATGTCCTCGGCGGTCGGATATTTTGCCATGATCGCTGGAAACAGGACGGCAAACCGGCCCAGCAGCCAGGCGCCATACTCCTCGCAAATGACCGAGCCCGCAACGCCGCTCAGCCGCGACGCGACCCCGACCATCGTCAGCGCCTCCGTGCTCGGATAATTGCCGACACTCGTGAAGGCGCCGTCGTTCGGCAACCGGCTCTCGACGATCACGGCATCCGCAAACGCCAGCCCGTGCCGCGTCTCGAGAAACCCGATCAACTCGGTAAAGATCACGCCCTTCATCTGGCCCTCGCAAATTGCATCTTCACCAGCCTCTGCAACAGGCGTGCCAACTGGTTTCCTCCGCTTGCAGCCTGCAATTTCGTTGCACAAAGCAAATAGTTGCATTTTGCAACGCTGAAAGCGACGCATTTTGCGAACGCGACGGCCCTGTCCGTCCTCGCTGCCCAAGCCGCCACTTGGCACGATCCTTGAAAGGCGGGGTGGATGAAGATCTTCCCCTCCCCGTTGCCGGCAACCCTCGTCATCGCCTCGTGCCTCGGCGGCTGCGTCGTCGGCCCCGCGCCGCGCAACCTCCCCGACAGCGCCTGGGCCCCCCAGCAGCGACCGGTCGCCGCCACCGCCCGCTCATGCACCGCGGTCGCCCCGACGGACCTGATGCCGGCAGGCTTTGTCCCCGCAACGGCACTCGTCGGCGGCCCGGCGCCGCTCGCGCCCGGCGATCGGCTCCGCCTCCGCATCGCCGGCGACAATGATCAGCTTTCCGGCGTCCATGTCATCGCCGAAGACGGCAGCCTCGCCGTTGCCGGCCTCGAACGCCTGACGGCCGCCGGCCTGACCGAGGCGCGGCTCCAGCGCACCCTCGGCGCCGCCCTTGTGGCCGCCCGACTCATCAGGCCGCTCGGCCCGGCTATCGATCTCCGCCTGATCGAGAGCGCCGGCGTGGATGTGGCCGTCACCGGCGCCGTATTCGCCCCCGGCGTCGTCCGCACCGGTGAACGCAACAACGACAACCGCATCGGCCAGAAGGAAGGCGCCGCCTCCGGCGATGCCAACGCCGGCGCCAACCTTGCCGCCGCCCTGCGCGCCGCCGGCGGCGTCCGCCCCGATGCCGATGTCGGCCGCATCTACCTTCTCCGCGGCGCCCGATGGACAGTCGTCGATCTCGAAGCTGCCGTCGCCGGCGCGGCCATCGACAGCATTGCCGTCACAGCCGGCGACAAGGTCATCGTCCAGAGCAGCGGCTGCTTTCGTGCCGACCTGGTGCGCCCGACCGCCATCACCCAGCCCGGCATCCGCGTCCACATGTCTAACCTCTCGCGCCCCGGCAACAACAACGCAGGGTCGGCCATCGGCAAGGATTCCGAAAGCCTGCCCTATGGCACCCGCCTGCTGCAGGGCCTTGTCGAGATGAACTGCGTCGGCGGCTCGGCGATGAACGCGTCGCGTCGCGCCGTGCTGATCTCGCGCAACCCGATGAACGGCCAAAGCATCGTCATCGAACGCGCCGTCGAAAAACTCGTCCGTAGCGCCGACCGCGACGCCGAGGATCCCTATCTGATGCCCGGCGACGCCCTTGCCTGCTACGACAGCCGCGCGATGAACGTCGCCGACGCGATCAACCTCGTCAGCGGCGCCTTCAACGCCGTCACCCCCGCGGTGCTGCTGCGCAACGCGGCGCGGAACTGATGCACGCGCCGCTCCAGCCGCGCCGCCTGGCCAGGGCCTGGCGGGTCGTCCGCGACGGCCTGCCGTCGATGGGGCGTTACCGCCGCTACATCCTCTCGCTCGCCCCGGCGCTCGCGGTGATCTGGGGTGTCACCGGTCTTTACCTCGCCCTCGCGCCGGCACGCTACGCCAGCCAGATGACGCTGATCCTGCCCGGGTCGGGCGCCGGCGGCTCGATGAACGTCGAATCGATCGGCCAGGCCTCGGGTGCGACGGCATCGGCGTTTTCCAGCGCCACGCTCAGCCCAACCGAAAACTACAAGCGCCTGATCATGGCCGACGTGACCCTGCGCGCCGCGGCGAACCGCGCCGGCGAGGACGAAAACGGCTTCCCCGACCCGGTCATCAAGCTCGCCGACCAGACCAATGTCGTCGAAGTGACGATGACCGGGCCCACCCCGGCGGCGGCGCAAAAACGCGCCACCGCACTCAGGGCGGCGTTTCTCGCCGGCCTCGACCGGCTCCGCGACGACGAAGCCGCCAAGCGCGAAGCGGCCGACCGCCATCGCATCGCCGATCTCGAGACCAAGGTTCGCCGTGCCCAGCGCCGCCTGCTCGCCTTCCAGGGCACATCCGGCCTGGTATCGATCGACCAGTTCAACAAACGCATCGCCGCGCTCGACGACCTGCAGGACCGCGAACTGCAGGCCCGCACCGTCCAGGGCGAACGCCGTGCCGAAACCCGGAAACTCGCCGCCGCGCTCGGCATCTCAACCAGCGGCGCGCGCGCGGCGTTCCTGCTCAAGGCCGATCCGCTCTTCCAGTCCCTCCTCGGCCGCTACGCCGCCAACGCCACGGCCCGCACCGAACGCGGCGCCACGCTGGGCGAGCAGCATTCGGCGATGGCAGAAAGCGGCGCCGTCGATGCCAGCCTGCGCACCGCGCTGACCACGCGCGGCAAGGCCTTGACCGGTCTGCCGGCGGCAACCCTCCTCTCCTTCGCCGATCTCTCGGTCGCCGAAGGCCGGGCGCGCATGTTCGAGGTCATGGTCAACGACAGCAGCCGATCCGCGGGCGCCGATGCCGCACTCGCCGAGATCCGCCGCCAGATCGCCGAGCAGACCGCCCGGTCGGGTGCCCTGGTCGGGCAGGCGGCAACGCTGTCCGATCTGGTGCGTGACCTCCGGGTCGCCGAGGCGGTATTTTCCTCCGCACTTGCCCGCGTCGATACCAACAAGGCCGATCCCTTCGCCTCCTACCCGCTGGTCCAGACGCTCGAGGAGCCTTCCCTGCCCCGCAAGCGCGCGTCGCCATCGACCCTGCTCGCCCTCGCCGGTGCCCTCGGCGCCTCCTTCCTCCTGCTGATCGGCTTCCTGCTGCTATGGCTGCGCCAACCCATCATCCAGAAACTGCTGCCGAACGCCTGATCGTCGCGACGATCGCATCGACCTGGCTGCTCTGGCTGCTGGGCGCGCTGTATATCGCCGGCCCGGCCCTGGGGTGGACGCTCGCGGCCATGGCGGCATGGCGGCTCTACCTCGCGCCCGGCCTGCCGCCCGCCCAGCGCCCGGCGCCGCTCGGCAGCATCGTCTGGATCTGGCTCATCGGCATGTTGGCGATGCTCGTCGCGCTGCTCGCCGGACATGTCGCCAACGATCTCGGCGCTGCCAAGACGCTCAAATCGTCCATCGGCTGGGCCAAGGGTTGGGCGCTGCTCGCGCTGTTCCCCTTCGCCGCCGCCGTCCTCGATGTGCGCCCCGCCGTCCTCTATCGCGCAGTCTGCCGCCTTGGTGCCCAGACGCTGCTGCTCCTGCCGCTGTTTGTCGTCGCCCCGATGATCGGCCTTCCCGGCCTGCTCTACACCTCGCCGCTGCAGATACTCGGCGGCTCGGGGCCGGAATTCTTCAATGTCATCCTCTACACGCTCGATCCCGTCACCCATGTCGCGCGCTGGCAGTTCTTTGCGCCCTGGTCGCCAGCCGCCGGCATGGTCGCGGTCATCCACGTGCTGTGCGCCATCGAGGAAAAGACCCTGCGCTGGCGCATCATCGGCATCGTCGCCGGCATCGCCGTGGCGCTGTTGTCGCAGTCGCGGCTGGCGCTGGTGGCCATCGCCGTCGTCTGGCCCCTCGCCCGGATCGTCTCCCGCCTGCAACGCCCGGCGACCTGGTGGCTCGCCGCCCCGCTCACCCTTGTCGTCGGGCTGCTTGCGCCGGCGGCCCTAGCGTTCGTTGCCACGCTTGCCGATGACTTCAAGGGCGCCCGCGCCGACTCCAGCCGCGTCCGCGCCACGCTGGGCCGCATCGCCGTCGATCGCTGGCAGACCGAGGCGCCGTTCGTCGGCCATGGCGTCGTCGAGAACGGCCCCCACATCGTCGAATTCATGCCGATCGGCAGCCATCACAGCTGGTACGGACTGCTTTTTGTCAAAGGTCTCGCCGGCGCCGCCGCCCTCGCCGTGCCGATGGGCTGGAGCCTGCTGGCGCTCGGCCGCCAGGCCATGCACGCGCCGATCGGCCGCGTCGGCCTGTCGATGATGCTCGTGCTCTTCCTCTACAGCTTCGGCGAAAACCTCGAGGTCCTCAGCTACCTGGTCTGGCCGGCGCTGGTCCTGATCGGCGCTGCTGCGCGCAGCGCCCAAGCGGATCGCGAGAGTTGATTGCCTTCAAGTTGATCCGCTCGGGCTGAGCTTGTCGAGCCCCCGCGAGCACCGCCCTGTGACCCGGCTTCGACAAGCTCGGGCTGAGCGGGGCTTAGGGTTCAACGAAGCTGCTATCCACTCTGGCAAGCGCGCTCGAACAGCCGCAGCCACGCCCCGGTGCGCTCGGTTTCCGCGCTCTTCATCGCCGCCCGCCCGGCC
>QBLU01000091.1 GCA_003241875.1 Alphaproteobacteria bacterium | reverse complement strand
CTGGGTCAACTCGCCGCCGCCGTAATCATCCCCATAGCCGCCGAAGCCGCCGCCGCCGCCGGCGAGTTGACCCAGTCCGCTGCCGCCGGCCTCCGCCGGCATGTCGGTAATCGGCAGCAGGACGGGCACGCCGCCGGAAATCTCGAGGCATGGCGCCGCCAGCGCCGTCACGGCCGACGCGGGCCGCGCCGCAGCGGCGCGATGGACCGCCGGGCGGTGAATCGCCGCGCGGGCGCGGTTGACCGCAGGCACCACCACTGCGCCGGTCGAGCCGGCACAAACACACATCAAAAGCTTCGCGGCCGCTGGGGTCATCGTCAATCCTTACGCAACTGTTAATTATGTCTTACGCAGAATTCCCGCCAGAGTTCCACCAAAAAAAAGAAAGTGTTAACCTTGGAACGGATCGGGTACGGACCCGAGCGGACGCAGTTTTCGGTGCCGCGGTCATGGAACCGCTTGACGCCAACCGCTGTCGCCTTTAGCAGCCCCTCTCCCGCTGGTCCCTTCGTCTAGCGGTCTAGGACGTCGCCCTTTCACGGCGAAAACACGGGTTCGATTCCCGTAGGGATCACCACCGCATCAGCGGTGCCGCGCAGCCGGGGCTGCGGGGATGAAAAATCGCGGTGTTCATGACAAGCTCTGCGGCTGACCGCTATCATCGGCAGACGCCGTGACCATACGCAAGATCATCCACATCGACATGGACGCGTTCTACGCCTCCGTCGAACAGCGCGACGCCCCGGAACTGCGCGGGCGGCCCGTCGCCGTCGGCAGCGCCCAGGCGCGCGGCGTGGTCGCGGCGGCGAGCTACGAGGCGCGGGCCTTCGGCGTCCGGTCGGCCATGGCCTCGGTCACCGCGCTGCGGCGCTGCCCGGCGCTGGTCTTCGTGCCACCGCGCTTCGACGTCTATCGCGCCGTATCGCAGCAGATTCGCGCCATTTTCGCCGACTACACCGACCTGATCGAGCCGCTGTCGCTCGACGAGGCCTATCTCGATGTCAGTGTGGACCACCGCGGCATCGGCTCGGCGACTGCCATCGCCAACGAAATCCGCGCCCGCATCCGCGCAGATACCGGGCTGACCGCGTCGGCCGGGGTTTCGTACAACAAGTTCATCGCCAAACTGGCGTCGGACCAGAACAAGCCCGACGGCCTCTGCGTCATCCGCCCCGAACGCGGCCCGGCCTTTGTTGCAGGCCTGCCGGTGCGGCGCTTCCACGGCGTCGGCCCGGTGACGGCGGCGCGGATGGAGGCGATGGGCATCGTCACCGGCGCCGACCTGAAGGCGCGCGGCCTCGACGAACTGACCCGCCATTTCGGCAGCAGCGCCGGCTATTTCCACCGCGCTGCGCATGGCGACGACGATCGTCCGGTACGGCCCGACCGGCCGCTGAAGTCCGTCGGCGCCGAGCGGACCTTTGACACCGACCTCAGCGACGCGGCCGACCTGGTCGTTGCGCTCGACCCGGTGATCGATGCCGCCTGGACGCGCATCGCTCGCGCCGGCGCCCGTGGCCGGACGGTGACGTTGAAGGCGAAATTCGCCGACTTCCGCAGCGTCGCCCGCTCGCGCACGCTGCCGCAGCCAGTCGCCGATCGCGCCGGCCTGGCCGACACTGGACGCAGCCTGTTGCAGGCGCTGCTGCCGGTGACGCTCGGCATTCGCTTGCTCGGGCTGACGCTGTCGGGCCTCGAAGATTCACGGGTCGAAACCGCGCAGCCGCCACTTGATTTCGGCGACTAGCGTTGATTGCCCTCAGCCTGAGCGGGCTTTTGTGGATCAAAGAACCGAAAGAGCGAGTCTAGACCCCCGCTGCCACCGGATCATACGCCATGATCGCGGGGTCGCCGACCGGGGCGCTGGCGCCGTCGAAGGTATCGGGGTCGAGCGACTGGGTGACCTTGCCCTGGATGATCGATTTGGCGTGGAGCAGCGCCGTGCGCGGGCCGCGCGCCGCCTCGTAGCGGGCAAAGGCGGCTTCAACGGCAGCGTCGCGGGCAAAGGCCGCCGCCAGCGCCCAGCCGTCCTCGATCGCCATGGCAGCGCCCATGCCGAGGAAGGGCAGCATGGCGTGCGCGGCATCGCCGAGCAACGTCACCCGCCCGCGTGACCAGCGCGGCAGCACGGCGCGGTCGTACAGGCCCCATTTGATGCTGCTGGCGGCACAACCGATCAGCCCGGTGACATCGGGGTGCCAGCCGGCAAAGGCCGCCAGCATCTCGTTACGCGTCGCCGGGATCGACCAGCCCTCGCCGGCCCATTCGCCGGTTTCGACGATCCCGGCGCAGTTGACGACGCTGCCGCCGCACATGGTGTAGCGGTTGAAGGTGCGCCGCGGCCCCATGAAGATGACGCTGCGGCCCAGCCCCATGAACGGCGCGGCGGCGGCGGCCGGCACCAGGAAGCGATAGGCGACATGGTCGGTGAAGCGCGGCGCATCGCGGGGCCACAGCAGCTCGCGTACCGCCGAGCGGACGCCGTCGGCCCCCACCAGCGCGTCGCCGTGCGCCGTGCTGCCATCGGCAAAGCGTGCCGTGACGCGGTCAGCGCCATCCTCGACCGCCACAAGGGCATGGCCGGTAGCAACGCCGACCCCGAGCGCGCCCAGCGCCGCCAGCAGCACCGCCTGCAAATCGGCGCGATAGATGTGGCGGACGATATCGGCCACCCCATCGTCCGGGGTGCCGTCACCGGCGTCGAAACCGCCTATCAGCAGCCGCGCGGTGCGGTAATGGACAAAGGGCAGCGCCCCGGCCGGGCAGGCCCGCGCCGCCACCGCCGCCTGCAGGCCGAGCGCGCGGAACACCGATTGCGCGCCGCGACCCAGCGTCAGCCCGGCGCCGACCTCGCCCAGCGTCGTTGCAGCCTCGTGGACCTCGACGGCGAATCCCCGCTGCCGCAGCGCGATCGCCGCGGTCAGCCCGCCGAGGCCGGCGCCGATGACGAGGATCTTCAGCCGGCGGTCCGTGCCGGGGTGTTGACGCCCATCGACTGCAGGTATTTCCGCACGTTGCGCGCCGCCTGGCGCAGCCGCTGCTCGTTTTCGACCATGGCGATGCGGACAAAGCCTTCGCCGTCCTCGCCATAGCCGACGCCCGGCGCCACGGCGACGCCGGCATGGGTCAGCAACTGCTTGGAAAATTCGAGGCTGCCGAGATGCGCCAGCGCCGGGGGCAGGGGCGCCCAGCAGAACATGCTGGCGCGCGGCGCCGGAATGTCCCAGCCGGCGCGGCCGAAGCTTTCGACCAGCACGTCGCGGCGGCGCTGATACAGCAGCCGGTTGGTCTCGACGATGTCCTGCGGGCCGTTGATGGCAGCAACCGCGGCGGCCTGGATCGGCGTGAAGGCGCCATAGTCGAGGTACGATTTCACCCGGGTCAGCGCGCCGATCAGTGTCTTGTTGCCGACCGCAAAGCCGATGCGCCAGCCGGCCATCGAATAGGTCTTCGACATCGATGTGAACTCGATCGCCACGTCCTTGGCGCCGGGCACCTGCAGGATCGACGGCGTCGGCTTGCCGTCGAAATAGATCTCCGAATAGGCAAGGTCGGACAGCACCCAGAGCTGATGCTTTTTCGCAAACGCCACGACGCGTTCGTAAAAGGCCAGGTCCACCGTTTCCGCTGTCGGGTTCGACGGATAGCCCATGACCAGCACCGACGGCTTGGGCACCGTGAAGCGCATCGCCCGCTCCAGCGATTCGAAATAGCGTTCGTCGGGCGTCGTCGGCACGCTGCGGATGGTGGCGCCGGCGATGATGAAGCCGAAGGTGTGGATCGGGTAGCTGGGGTTCGGCGCCAGCACGACATCGCCGGGCGCGGTGATCGCCTGGGCGAGGTTGGCGAGGCCTTCCTTCGAGCCCAGCGTCACGACAACCTCGGTTTCAGGGTCGACATCGACACCGAAGCGGCGACCGTAATAGCCGGCCTGGGCCCGCCGCAGCCCGGGAATACCCTTCGACGCCGAATAACCGTGCGCATCGGGTTTGCCCGCGACTTCGCACAGCTTGGCGATGACATGGGGCGGCGGCGGCAGGTCGGGGTTGCCCATGCCGAGATCGATGATGTCGTCGCCGCGGGCGCGGGCCGCCGCCCGCATGCCGTTGACTTCGGCGATGACATAGGGGGGCAGGCGCTTGATGCGATAGAAGTCTTCGGACATCGGTTCGACTCTCGGCAATCTGATCGGCGCATAAGCGCGCCAGGCTCATAACACAAAACAAAGCGGGCGGGGGCACCGCCCCCGCCCGCATCTGCCGGACTGGGTGATGATCCTACATCGGGGCGGCGGCGGCCTTCTTGGCGGGCTTGGCAGCGCCGTCGGGCGTCCAGGCGCCGCCACGGGCGGCGTCGCGCTTGTCGGCCTGCTCACCCGTCATCGCGCGCTTTTCGGCGGCGGCGGACTGGATGCAGCCATCGGTCACCTTGGCGCTGCATACCGGCAGGGTCGGTGCGGCGGCGGGGGCGGCCTCCTGGGCCAGCGCCGGGGCGGCGACCAAGGTTGCGGCGAGGATGAAGATCGAACGGATCATGCCTATTCTCCCAAAGGACCGCCGGCTGCTTGCGCCAGCGCAGCGCGGTCATAACGCCTCCGTGCCGGCTCCGAAAGTGCGGAATCGTCAGGCCGACAGGGGTTGCCATCCGGGGCCCGAAGGCCAAAGTGGGCGCCAACAAGAACGCGCTTTGGGGAATTGTCAGATGGCCGACGTGCCAGCAGAGGTGCAGCCGCTCGAGGCCTTCCAGAAATGGACCGAACTCGCCGGGCGCGGGCAGCAGCTGATGCTCGAATTCTGGTCGAAGGAGCCGGGGCTGCCGGCGGCCGATCCGCTCGGCGTCGTTGCCACCTGGCAGCGGGCGGCGGCGGCGGCGATGACCGATCCGCAGCGCCTGTTCGACCTGCAGACCCGATACATGACCGACGCGATGGCGCTGTGGCAGTCGTTCCTGACGCCGGGCACCGTCGCCAGCCCGATCGCCGCGGTCAAGGACAAGCGCTTTGCGGGGGAGGCCTGGCAGGAGGCGCCGGCCTTTGACTTCCTGCGCCAGTCCTATCTGCTCACCTCGAGCTATGTGATGGAGGCGACGCACGGCATCGAGGGCCTCGACAGCCACGAAAAGGCCAAGGCGCAGTTCCTGGTCAAGCAGTTCGTCGACGCCATGTCGCCTTCCAACTTCGCGCTGACCAACCCCGAGGTGCTGAAGAAAACCGCCGAAACCGGCGGCAGCAACCTGCTGAAAGGGCTCGAGCACCTGCTCGAGGACCTGAAGGCCGGCCGCATGAAGATGACCGACGAGAACGCCTTTGAGGTCGGTCGCAACGTCGCCATCACGCCCGGCAAGGTGGTGTTCGAAAACCGGCTGTTCCAGCTGATCCAGTACAGCCCGACGACCGACACGGTGCACGAGATCCCGCTGCTGATCTTCCCGCCGTGGATCAACAAATTCTACATCCTCGACCTGACGGCGGAGAAAAGCTTCATCCGCTGGGCGGTCGAGCAGGGGCTGACGGTGTTCGTCACCAGCTGGAAAAGCGCCGACGCGACGCTCGCCGATGCGACGCTCGACACCTATGTCGGCGAAGGCCAGTTGACTGCGCTCGACATCGTGCTCGAAATCTGCGGCACCGACAGCGCCCACACCATCGGCTATTGCGTGGCGGGCACGACGCTGGCGGCGACGCTCGCCGTGCTGGCGGCGCGGGGTGAGGCCGACAAGGTCAAGTCGGCGACCTTCTTCACCGCCCAGGTCGACATGAGCGAGTGCGGCGAGCTGGCGGTGTTCATCGACGACGCCGGTATCGAGGCTGTCGAGCGCCTGACCGCGGAGCATCCCTGGCTCGACGGCCGCAACATGGCGATGACGTTCAACCTGTTGCGCTCGAACGACCTCATCTGGAACTATGTCGTCAACAACTACATGATGGGGAAGGACTATTTCCCCTTCGACCTGCTCTATTGGAACAGCGACGCGACCAATGTGCCGGCGAAATGGCACATGAGCTACTTGAAGGACATCTACCGTGACAACCTGCTGGTCAAGCCAGGCGGCATCACCGTGCTCGGCGTACCCGTCGACCTGACCACGGTTTCGACCCCCAGCTATATCCAGGGCGGCAAGGAGGACCATATCGCCCCGGCGCGGTCGGCCTACAAGCTGACCAGCAACTTCACCGGCGAAAAGCGCTTTGTCCTCGCCGGCTCGGGCCATATCGCCGGCGTCGTCAACCCGCCGTCGCAGAACAAGTACCAGTATTGGACCAGCGACACGCTGCCCGACCGCTTCGATGATTTCGTCGCGGCCGCCAAGGAGACCAAGGGCAGCTGGTGGCCCGACTGGATCGCCTGGCTGGCGCCGCGCTCGGGCAAGCAGGTCAAGCCACGGGTGCCGGGCAAGGGCAAGTACAAGGCCATCGAGGACGCCCCCGGCCGCTATGTGAAGGAACGCATCTGAACTCCCTCCCCGTTGACGCGTAGGCGACGCCTTCGCGTCAACGGGGAGGGAGCCAGAAGGGGAGGGCCTATGACCACGTTCAGAGACGCCATGCGCCGAGTCATCACCGGCGACGACGCCGGCGGGAAATCTGTCGTCATCATCGACGGCGGGCCATCGGCGTTCAGCGGCGACCCCGACCTCGGCGGCCTGTTCGAGATCTGGGAGGATTCGACCAGCGCCCCGCTCGACCCCAGGGATCACGCCGACCTCGGCACCACCCGCGCCGTGCTCGGGCCGCGGCCGGGCAATGTCCAGGTCCGCTGGTTCGTCGTCGCGCCGCTTCCCGAAGGCGTGCCGAAACCGCAACTCGACGCCATCGTGCGCGACGTTTTCGCCGGCTTCGACGGCGCCCGCCACATCATCGACCAGACCCGCCACCCGGCGATGCACGAGACCCACTCGATCGACGCCATCTGCCTGCTGCAGGGCGACGTCAGCCTAATCCTCGAAGGCAGCGAAACCCGCATCAAGCCGGGGCAGGTGGTGATTCAGCGCGCCACCAACCACGCCTGGGTGGCGCATGGTGGGGCGGCGTTGTTGCTTGCGGTCCTGATCGACCGTCCGATGGCCTAGGCGCTGACAGTCGGGATGGTGGGCTGGACTTGCATTATCGAGGTTCGCGGTCGGTTGAGGCGCTGCCAACCGGTGTGGGCGCGACAGAAATTGGTATTTAGCGGAATGTCCGCTTTCTCCGCTCGCGGTGCTCCCGAAACATCGCCCACAACAGCAGTATAGCAAGCACTACAGCGGCGCGCATGGGAAGCTGGCCAAGTGCGGACCGTAAGTCGCTGGTGGCCCAGCCAAACACGAACTGTCCGGCGAGCGTTGGTAAACCGACTGTCACTATAGGCATGGCGAGGCGGCGCTGCATTTCCTCACTATAGATCTTTCGCCAAGTGTCCGCAACTAGGGCGAAAGCAGCCATCCTGCTCCCTCCCCCCACCGCCGAAGGCGGTAGGTGGGGAG
>QBLU01000090.1 GCA_003241875.1 Alphaproteobacteria bacterium | reverse complement strand
TCGCTGGGGCGGTGACGGATCACGCTTTCCTCCCCCCTCCAGGGGGAGGAAGAGGGGGCGCGCATCATCCGGCGCGGGCCTTGTCGATCGCCGTGGCCAGGCCTGCCGCCCATTTGGTGATATCGCCGGCGCCGAGGCAGACGACCATGTCGCCGGGCCGCGCGTCGGCGGCGAGTTTGAGCGCGAGATCGTCGGCGCCGGTCACCGTCACCGCGGCACGGTGGCCGGCGGCGAGCAGCCCGGCGGCCAGCGCTTCGGCGTCGATGCCGGCGATCGGGGCTTCGCCGGCGGTGTAGACGGGGGCGACATAGACGGCGTCGGCGTCGTTGAAGGCGGCCTGGAACTCGGTCATCAGGTCGCGCAGCCGGGTGAAACGGTGCGGCTGGACGACGGCGAGCACGCGGCCATCGGCCCCTTCGCGGGCCGCCGCCAGCACGGCGCGGATCTCCACCGGGTGATGGCCGTAGTCGTCGATGATCGTCACGACGCCCGACTCCATCGCGACCTCGCCGACCTTGGTGAAGCGGCGCTTGACCCCGCCGAAGCGCGCAAAGCCGGTGCGGATGGCGTCGTCGGGGATGCCGAGTTCGATGGCGACGGCGACGGCGGCGAGCGCGTTCAGCACATTGTGGCGGCCGGGCATCGGCAGCATCAGGTCGGGAATCGTGCGCGAGGATTCATTGGCCCCGTCGCGGGTGCGGACGATGACGCTGAAATTGTTGCCGCCCGGCACCGGGGTGACGTTTTCACCGCGGACGTCGGCGGTCGCCGAAAAGCCGTAGGTGACGATGCGGCGGTCGCCGACGCGCGGGATCAGCGCCTGGACCTCGGGGTGGTCGATGCACAATATGCCGGCGCCGTAGAACGGGATCTTGTGGATGAATTCGGCAAAGGCGGCGCGGACCTGGTCGAAATCGCCCCAGTGATCGAGGTGCTCGGGGTCGATGTTGGTGACGATGCCGAAGGTGCCGCCGAGCCGGAGGAAGCTGCCGTCGCTTTCGTCGGCCTCCACCACCATCCATTCACCCTCGCCCAGCCGGGCGTTGGAGCCATAGGTGTTGATGATGCCGCCGTTGATGACGGTCGGGTCGATCCCGCCGGCGTCGAGCAGCGCCGCGACCATCGATGTCGTCGTCGTCTTGCCATGGGTGCCGGCCACCGCGACGCAGCTTTTCAGGCGCATCAGTTCGGCGAGCATTTCGGCGCGGCGCACCACCGGCAGCCGCCGGGCGCGGGCGGCGACGACTTCGGGATTGTCGGCCTTGATCGCGGTCGAAGTCACCAGGACCGCGGCCTCCGCGACATTGTCGGCGCTTTGGCCGATGAACACCTTGATACCCTTGGCGCGCAGCCCCTCGACGACATAGCCTTCGGCGCTGTCGGAGCCCTGCACGACAAAGCCCAGGTTCGCCATCACCTCGGCGATGCCCGACATGCCGATGCCGCCGATGCCGACGAAATGGATGACGCCGATGTCGGTGCGGAAGCCGGGGCGCAATCCAGAAGAAGTGGGTGACAGGTTCATGAGGCGGATCCGGTGGCGATGACGAGGTCGGCGAGGCGCGCGGCCGCGTCGGGATGGCCGGCGGAGCGGGCGCCGGCGGCGGCGGTGGCCAGCGCTTTCGGGTCTGCCAGCCAGCCGGTCAAGGCCTCTGCCACGCGCGCCGCGGTGAAGTCCGGCTGCGGCATCACGATGGCACCGCCGGCGGCCGCCATGCCGTTGGCATTGTCGGTCTGGTGGTCGTCGGTGGCGATCGGCAGCGGCACCAGGATCGCCGGGCGGCCGGCGACGGCGAGTTCCGCCACGGTCGAGGCGCCGGCGCGGGCGATGACGATATGGGCGCGGGCGATCTCTGCCGGCAGGTCGGTGAAATAGGCACGGATCTCGGCATCGACGCCGGCGGCGCGATACGCCTCCGCCATCATCACGGCATCCTCGTCGCGGCCCTGGTGGGTGACGTCGAGGCGGGCCTGCAGCGTTTCGGGCAGCAGCGCGACGGCGGCCGGCACGACGCTGTTGAGGATGGCGGCGCCCTGGCTGCCGCCGGTGACCAGCAGGCGCAGGCGCGGGCTGTCGGCGACGAACGGCACGGCGCGGGCGGCGACGATTTCGGCGCGCACCGGGTTGCCGGTCAGCACCGTCCGCGCCGCCCAGCCGGCATCGAGGCGGCGGACCCGGGCATAGCTGGTGGCGATGCGCGCGACGCGCGGGGCGAGGAAGCGATTGACCCGGCCGAGCACGGCATTCTGTTCATGGACGAGGCTGGGCAGTTTCAGCGACAGCGCCGCGAGCAGCGACGGCAGCGCCGGATAACCGCCAAAGCCGATGACGGCGCTGGGGCGCAGCTCGCGGAACAGCGCCCTGGCGGCGCCGCGGCCGCGCCAGATGCTCATGGCGACCGCCGGCAGCGTCCGCCAGCCCGAACGGCCCGGCGAACCGCTGTCGACGACGGTGCGCGGCACGCCATCGAACAGGCCCGGAAACCGCAGCCCGCGGCTGTCGGTGACGAGATGGACGTCATGGCCGCGGGCGCGCAGCTCCAGCGCCAGCACATGCGCCGGCACCATATGGCCGCCGGTACCGCCGGCAGCGAGGATGTACAGTCCGCTCACCCGGCCCGCCAGCGCTCGACATAGGGCGATGCCTTGAGGAACGGATTGCGCCGGGTCAGCGCCAGCAACAGCCCCATGCCGAGGCTGAGCGCGAGGAACGACGAGCCGCCATGGCTGATGAACGGCAGCGTCATGCCCTTCGACGGCATCAGCTTCAGGTTGACCGCCATGTTGATCGTCGCCTGCAGGCCGAACTGCGTGGCGAGGCCGGCGGCGGCGAGCAGCACGAAGGGCTCATCCTCGTCGAGCAGCATCAGGAAGACGCGGACGACGATGGCAATGTACAGCCCGGCAATGACGAGGCAGGCGATCATGCCGAATTCCTCGCCGATGACCGAAAAGATGTAATCGGTCTGCGGCTCGGGCAGGCGGAACTTCATCTGGCCCTCGCCCGGCCCGACGCCGAACAGGCCGCCGGCGCGAAAGCAGTCGAGCGCCTTGTCGATCTGGTAGGTGTCGCCGCCACCGGTCACGAACTTGTCGATGCGCGACGAGACATGGTCGACGGTCAGATATGCAAGGCCAAGGCCCAGGGTGCCGGCCACCGCGAGCACGCCGAGCACCCACAGCGACATGCCGGCGAGCACCGCCTGGACCAGCCAGACGACGGCGATCAGCGCGGTCTGGCCGAAATCCGGCTGGCGGATGAGCAGCAGCGCGACGACGGCGAGCAGGCCGAAGCTCAACTGCATCGTCGGGATGGTGCGATCGTCGAAACGCAGCGCCAGCAGCCAGGCGGTGGTGACGACGAACATCGGCTTGAAGAATTCCGATGGCTGGAACTGGAACCCCGGCAGCGCGATCCAGCGCTGGGCGCCATTGGCACCGGCGCCGATCACCGGGACCAGCAGCAGCGCCACCAGGAAGACGACGGTGCCGATCAGCCCGACACGCTTGGCCCATTGCACCGGCAGCATCGACACCGCCAGCATCAGCGGCAGGCCCAGGATCACCCAGAAGATCTGGCGTTTGAGGAAGAACAGGTCGTCGTATTTGAACGCGGCGCCCGACAGGCGCTGCGCCGCGGCCGGCGATGCGGCGGCGACGGCGATGATGCCGATGCCGATCAGCGCGAAGACAAAGGTCAGCAACAGCTTGTCGGTGGTCCAGAACCAGCGGCCGAGCCAGGACTTGTCACCGCGCGAAAAGGCCATGCCCGCCGCCGGGGTCCAGGGACGCGTCGCCATCTAAAGGGCCTCCACCAGGGCGCGGAACGCGTCGCCGCGCGCCTCGAAATCACGGAACTGATCGAAACTGGCGCACGCCGGCGACAGCAGCACGGTATCGCCGGGCCGCGCCGCCGCCGCCGCATCGGCGACCGCCTGGGCGAGCGTGCCCGACTGGGTCACCGGCAGCAGCGGCGCCAGGATGGCCCCGAACACCGGCGCCGCCTCGCCGATCAGATAGGCGGCGCGGACACCCTTCAGGAACGGCTTGATCGCATCGAGGTCGGCGCCCTTGGCGCGCCCGCCGGCGATCCAGTGGGTGTTCGGGAACGCCGCCAGCGCCGGCGCCGAGCTGTCGGGGTTGGTCGCCTTTGAATCATTGACCCACAGTACGCCGGCCTTTTCGGCGACGCGCTCCATGCGGTGCGGCAGGCCCGGGTAGCTGCGCAGCCCGGCGGCGATTTCGGCATCGGTCAGGCCGAGCGCCGCGCAGGCGGCAACGGCGGCGCGGGCGTTCTGGAGGTTGTGCGGCCCCTGCAGTGCCGGCCATTCGGCCTGGTCGCCGGCCTCGACATCCTCGATGAACTGGATGTCGGGTTCCTCCGCCTCGTCGAGGACATCGTGGTTGGTCTCCGCATCCCAGCCGACGATGGCCGGACGGAACGGCGACTGCATGGCGAACAGCCGCGCCTTGGCGGCGACATAGGCATCCATGCTGCCGTGGCGCTCGAGATGGTCCGGGGTGATGTTGAGGAGGATCGCGACGTCGCAATCGAGGCTGAAGGTGATGTCGAGCTGATAGCTGCTGAGCTCGAGGACATAGACACCGCCGGCCGGCAGCGGGTCCTGCGACAGGATCGGCAGGCCGATGTTGCCGGCCATGGTGACCGGTGCGCCGGCGGCGGCGAGCATGTGGTGGATGAGCGCCGTCGTCGTCGACTTGCCGTTGGTGCCGGTGATGCCGACGACGCGGTGGTCGGGCAAGGCCTCGCGGGCCTGGGCGAACAGCTCGATGTCGCCGATGACAGGGATGCCGGCAGCGACGGCCTTGGCGAACAGCGGTGCCGAATGTGGCACGCCCGGCGACACTACCAGCGCCTCGAGCACCGACAGGTCAATGTCGTGGAGGTTGGTGAGCGCGCCATCGAAGCTGTCGCGCGCCGCCTCGCCGTCGTCCCAGTTGAGGCAGGTGGCGCCCGATGCGGTCAGCGCGGCGACGGTCGCCCGGCCGCTGCGGGCGAGGCCGTAGACGCCATAGGTCTTGCCGGCAAAGGCGGGGGCGGTGATCACCGCAGCTTCAGCGTCGCGAGGCCGGCGAGCGCCAGCACGATGGAGATGATCCAGAAACGGATGACGACGGTCGATTCCGCCCAGCCCAGTTGTTCGAAATGGTGGTGGATCGGCGCCATGCGGAATACCCGCTTGCCGGTCATCTTGAAGCTGGCGACCTGGACGATGACGCTGACGGTTTCGAGGACGAACAGCCCGCCGATGACCAGCAGCACGATCTCGTGGTTGGTGATGACCGCGATGCTGCCGAGCGCGCCGCCCAATGCCAGCGACCCGGTGTCACCCATGAACACCGCCGCCGGCGGGGCGTTGTACCACAGGAACCCCAGGCATGCCCCGATCAGCGCCGCGGCGAACACCGCAAGCTCCCCGGAGCCGGGCACATGGTGGACGCCAAGATAATCCGAAAAGCGGATGTTGCCGACAAGATAGGCGATGATGGCAAAGGCCGCTGCGGCGATGATTACCGGCATGGTGGCAAGGCCATCGAGGCCATCGGTCAGGTTCACGGCATTGCCGAAGCCGGTGACGATGAAGGCGGCAAAGGCGATATAGCCGAACCCCAGCGCCAGCCCGACGTCCTTGAAGAACGGCAGGTAGAGCATCGTGCCGGTGCGGCTGGCGATCCAGGTGCAGGCGAGGCCGGCGATGAAGAACTCGATGAGCAGTCGGGTGCGGCCGGACACGCCCTTGGCGCTGCGCTTCGTCACCTTGTCGTAATCGTCCATGAAGCCGATGGCGCCAAAGCCCAGGGTGATGAACAGGCTGGCCCAGACAAAGCCGTTGGCGGTGTCCATCCACAACAGCGTCGAGATGGTCAGCGCGATCAGGATCATCAGCCCGCCCATCGTCGGCGTGCCCTTCTTGGTCAGCAGGTGCGACGCCGGGCCGTCCTCGCGGATCGGCTGGCCCTTGCCCTGGCGGCTGCGCAAAAAGGTGATGAAGCGTGGCCCGATGATCAGCGCGATGACCAGCGCCGTCACCAGCGCCCCCACCGACCGGAAGGTGATGTAGCGGAACAGGTTGAGGATGCCCTCGAAGCCCGCCCAATACGCCAACAGGTTGATCAAGCCGCCGTCTCCTCACCGCCGAGCGGCGCCGCAAATCGACCGCGCAACGTCGCCACGACGTCGCCGAGCCGCAGGCTGTTGGAACCCTTCACCAGCAGGACATCGTCCGCACCGAGCAGCCGATCGATCTCGGTCTGCGCGGCCGGCGCGTCGGCAACGTGGCGGACATCTAGCCGCCGGGCGAGCGCCGCCGCCAGCGCTTTCATCTCGTTACCCACAACTATTATGCTCGAAACGCCGGCGGCCACTATATGTGGTGCCAAATCGGCGTGGAACTGGTCCGAAAGCGTACCGAGCTCGCGCATCGAACCGAGCAGCGCCAGCCGGCGCCCGGCCCGCGCCGGCACGATTTCCCCCAGCACCGCCAGCGAGGCGGCCATCGAGGCGGGATTGGCGTTGTAGCTTTCGTCGATGACGATGGCGCTGCCGCCTTCGACCCCGACGCGCAGCCGCTGGCCGCGGCCCGGCAGGTCCGACAGTTCGGCGAGCGCCAGCCCGGCCAGCGCCAGGTCGGCGCCGGCGGCATGGACCGCCGCCAGCACGGCGAGCGCATTGCCGACCCAGTGCTTGCCCGCCATGCCGACCTTGAAGATCAGCCGGTGCTCGCCGACCCTCGCCGTCACGCACGAGCAGTCGGGGTGGAGCGCGACCGCCTCGGCATGGACATCGGCGGCGGGATCGAGGCCGAAGGTGACGATATGGGCGGCATGGTCGCGGGCATGGCCGAGCAGCCGGTCGCGATGGATATTGTCATAAGGGATGATCGCCGTGCCACCGGGCAGCAGCCCCGAGAAGATCTCGCCCTTGGCGTCGGCGATGTCTTCCTCGCTGGCGAAAAATTCGCGATGGGCAGACGCCACCCAGGTGACGATGGCGATTTGCGGCCGGACCAGTGCCGTCAGCGCCGACAGCTCGCCGGCGTGGTTCATGCCCATCTCGAAGACGCCGAAGCGGCTGTCGCGCGGCATCCGCGCCAGGCTCAACGGCACGCCGGTATGGTTGTTGTAGCTTTTCACCGACGCATGGACGGCATCGGGGGCAAAGCGGCCCAGCGCCAGCCGCAGTGCTTCCTTGACGCCGGTCTTGCCGACCGAGCCGGTGACGCCGATGCGCAGCGCCGGCGCGCGGTCGCGGGCGGCAGCGGCGAGGGCATAGAGGGCGGCGGTCGTGTCGGCGACGCGGACATGCGGGTGGTCGCTGTCCGCCGATACCAGCAGCCCGGCGGCACCGCGGTCGATCGCCTGCGGCAGGAAGCGGTGGCCGTCATCGGCCTCCCCCTTCAGCGCGATGAACAGTTCGCCGCCGATGACCTCGCGGCTGTCGAAGGTGACGCCGTTGACGCCGAAGTCGCCATGCGCGGTGCCTCCGGTGGCGACAGCGATTTCCGAGGCGGTCCACAGGCTCATGCCTCCTCCCCCTTGAGGGGGGAGGAGGCATGAGCCTGTGGAC
>QBLU01000008.1:100789-114029 GCA_003241875.1 Alphaproteobacteria bacterium | reverse complement strand
GGGTGGGGGTACTCAGCCCCGAAACCCGGGAGCCCACCTCACGCCGCCCACGCCCCCGGATCATCCTGCTCCCCGATCAGCGCCAGGCCATGCGCGATCGACGTCAACTCGCCCCCCGTCGCGATGCGATCCACCCCGAAGCGGTCGGTGAAGATGCGGGCGATCCGCGGGATCAGCGACGACCCGCCCGTCAGGAACACCCGGTCGATGGCGTCGCCGCCGACCCCGGCGCCGACCAGGGCCCGATCGACCGCAGCCTCGATCTGCACGATGTCGGGCGCAATCCAGGCCTCGAAATCGGCGCGGGTGACGTCGGCGGCGATATCCAGCCCGGCACCGCTGAAGCGGAAGGTCGCGGAGGCTGCGGTCGACAGGTCGCGCTTCACCTGGCCGACCGCCTCGTGCAGGCGAAAGCCCAGCTCCTGCTCGATCACCGCGATCATTCGCCCGATGGCGGCCGGGTCGAGCGCGCTCCGCTGCAGCTTGTGCAGTTCGGCCATGGTCCGCCGGTTGTGCATCAGCGGCAGCCGCGACCAGTCGGCGAAATCGGCAAAATAGCCGCCGGGGATTTCGAGCATCTTGTCGAATGACCGATACTGGCCGCCCTTGCCGAGCAGCGGCATCACCAGCGCCTCGACGATCCGCGCGTCGAAATGATCGCCCGCAATGCCGACCCCGGCATGGCCGAGCGGCAGGCAGCGCCGCGCGGCACCGGGCGCGGCGATCCGCACCACCGAAAAATCGCTGGTGCCGCCACCGAAATCGGCCACCAAAATGGTCGCCGGCGCGCTGATCCGCGACGCATAGCTGTATGCCGCGCCGAATGGTTCATAGACATAATGGACCTCGGCCCCCAACGCGCCGAACATCGCGTCATAGCGTTGCCGGGCCAGTGCTTCGTTCGGCGCGTGGCCGGCATAGACGACCGGGCGGCCGACAATGATCCGCGCCGGATGGTCGAGCGCCCCGCCGGCGCGCGTAGCCAGCCGGTCGAGGAACAGCCGGCCCAGTTCCTCGAAGCGATAGCGCCGCTCGAAGATCGTCGCGTGCTCGAAGCCGGCATTGGCAGCCACGGACTTGAACGACTGGATAAAGCGGCTGCCTTCCGGAAACGCCAGATACTCGGCGATCGCCCACGGCCCGGCTTCGGCCGCGATGCCGCCGCGCACCGCCTCGTCCTCCCAGAAGCACAATGCCGATCGGAACGCCGCATCCGCCCCGGCCGGCGCGTCGAGCATGACGAGCCCGGACACGCCGCCCTGCGCCAGCGCGGCGACCGTGTTGGTCGTGCCGAAATCGAGGCCGACGGCGGGGAGGGGCGGGATGGTCATGGGGCCGGCGTCGCTACACGCAAGCGACGCCCGGGGAAAGCCTCAGCCGGAATGCGAACGCGTCAGCGCGATGCCGGCCAAATTCTGCGTCCGCTTGATGGTGCGCACGTTGGGCGCCACCGCGCCGGCAATCTCCCGGAACGCCGCCAGGTGCGCGACGCTGGTGCCGCGGCACTTCACCTTGCCATTGGCCATGGCGACGACCGCCGCCGAATCGCCGAGCAGCACGAATTCACCGCCCAGCGACTGCCCGATGCGCAGCGCCGCGATCAGCGCCAGCCATTCGGCGTCCATGCTCGATCCCGGCCCGAGATCGTGGCGGATATGCACCTGCCCCGCCGCGACGACGGCATATTCCATCGCGCCGGGATTGGGGCGGCAGCCGCCGTCGAAGAAGATTTTGGTGCGCGTTGTCATGTCAGTGTTTCCGCCCGAAATCAGGTTCTTCGGTGTCCTGGCCCTCGTCGATGATCGACCGCCGGATGGCGCGGGTGCGGGTGAACAGCGCCTCCAGCGTCTCGCCCTCGCCCCAGCGGATGGCGCGTTGCAGCGCCACCAAATCCTCGGTGAAACGGCCGAGCGTCTCCAGCACCGCCTCGCGGTTGTTGAGGAAGACGTCGCGCCACATCACCGGGTCGCTGGCGGCGATGCGGGTGAAATCGCGGAAGCCGCCGGCCGAATATTTGATGACCTCGCCGCGCGTCACCGTCTCCAGGTCGCTCGCCGTGCCGACGATCGAATAGGCGATGAGGTGGGGCAGGTGGCTGGTTACCGCCAGCACGCGATCATGGTGGGCGGCGTCCATCGTCTCGACCTTGGCGCCGAGCAGCCGCCAGAAATCGCCGAGCCGGGTGATCTGCCAGGCCTCGGTATCCGCCGGCGGCGTCAAGATGCACCAGCGGTCCTTGAACAGGCTGGCAACGCCGGCATCGGGCCCGGATTTTTCGGTGCCCGCCACCGGGTGCGCCGGAATGACGATAACGCCGGGCAGCGCCGCGACCAGATCGATCAGCACCTTTTCCTTGACCGATCCGACGTCGGACACGATCGCTCCCGGCGCCAGTTCGGCGGCAATCTCGGCGGCGATCGCGCCCATCGCGCCGACCGGCACGGCGAGGATGACCAGTTCCGCATCGACGACCGCGGCGCCGGCGTTCTCGGTCACGTCATCGGCAAGGTCGAGCGCCACCACCCGCTCACGCACCGCGGCGTCACCGTCCGACACCGTCAGCCGCACCGTCGGCATCGCCTGGCGCACCGCGCGCGCCAGCGACGACCCGATCAGCCCCATGCCGATGATGGCAACCCGCGAGAAGGGCAGCACTATTTCCTCCCCCTCAGGGGGGAGGAACATCATGTCGCGCCTTCCACAAAGGCGCGCAGCGACGCCGCTGCGGCCCGCGTCTCCGCCTCGGTGCCGATCGAGATGCGGATGCAGCGCGGCATCGCCTGGACCGCGAGATAGCGGGCGATGATGCCGTCGCCGAGCAGTGCGGCATTGGCGGCGGCGGCATTCACCGGGCCGCTTTCCGGAAACTCGACCAGCACAAAATTCGCCGCCGACGGAATGGCGCGCAGCCCGGCGTTGCCGAGCGCGGTCACTTCGCCGGCCAGCCATTCGCGCCATTGCAACGTGTGGCTGCGGGTCTTTTCGACCCAGTCGGTGTCGGCCAGCGCCGCGATGGCGCCGGCCTGGCCGGTCGCCGGCACGTTGAACGGCGCCCGGATGCGGTGCATCGCGCCGACCAGCGGTTCCTGGGCATAGGCCCAGCCGATGCGCTGGGCAGCAAGGCCGTAGATCTTCGAGAATGTGCGCAGCGCCACGACATTGGCATGGGCGCGGGCGAGGCCGATGCCGTCTTCATATTCGCCTTCCGCGAACTCGGCATAGGCGGCGTCGAGCGCAAAGACGATGTCGGGCCGCAATCCGGCGTGCAGCCGGCGAACCTCGGCGGCCGAAATCATCGTGCCCGTCGGGTTGTTGGGGTTGGCGAGGAACACCACCCGGGTGCGATCGGTGACGGCCGCCAGCACTGCATCGACGTCGCAGGTGTAATCGACATCGTCGGCGATCACCGGGGTCGCGCCGACCCGGCGCGTGGCGATCTCATAGACCGCAAAGCCATGGCGGACATGGACGATCTCGTCGCCCGGCCCGGCAAAGGCGCCGGCGACAAGGTGGATCAGCTCGTCGGAACCGGTGCCGCAGATGATGCGCTCGGCCTCGATGCCGTGCAGCGCCGCCAGTGCCTCGCGCAGCGCGGTCGAGGCGGGATCGGGGTAGAGATGGCTGTCACCGAGCACCGCAGTCATCGCCGCGACGGCGTGGGGCGACGGCCCGAACGGATTCTCGTTCGACGACAATTTGGCGACGACCGGCCGCGCATCGAGCTTGGCCTTGCCGGGCACATAGGCGTGGATCGCATCGATCCAGGGCTTCATCTGGGGGGCAGTGTTCATGGCCCGGCCTTACGGGCAATCGCCCCGAAACAAAAGGGGCCGCGGCATCAGCCACGGCCCCGGATGTCGGCTGATGCCGGCGTTACATCTTGTAGCTGATGCGCAGATAACCGAACTGGCCCGGCACGTCATAGGTGGTCGGGTCATAGTTGGGGCCGGTGCAGCTGAAGCAGGCTGGCGGGTCCTGATTGAAGACGTTGTTGACGCCGATCGCAAAGCCCAGGCGGCGATCGAGGAACGACGGCGTGTAGTTGATCTGGACGTCGCCGTAGAAGGTGCCGTCGAGCTGGCGATTGTCGAACTCGCGCACCGCCTTGATATAGCGCCCGGTGAACGAGGCGCCGATATCGCCGATCGTCCAGTCGATGACGCCCGTGCCCTTGAACTTGGGATAGGACTGGTCGGGGAAGCCCCGGGTCACGCCTTCGTAACTCGTCGTGGTGAAGCCGCTGCTCGCCGGCACGGTTTCCGAATAGTCGAGCAGGAAGTTGCCGTTGAGCGACAGGCCGAAGGTGCCGGCCGAGGTTGCGCGGCTGCGATAGTTCAAGGTCACGTCGATGCCGCGGGTGGTGATTTCCCCGATGTTCTGGAGAAGGCCGTTGACGCGGATGATGTTGCCGCCCGCCGACCGCGAGATCGCGTTGCAGCTCAGCGGATCGGCGGTGTTGACGCAGCGTGCCAGCGTGATGTCGGCGCCGATCGGGGCGATCGCGCCTTCGACCTTGATGTCGTAATAGTTGACTTCAAGGCTGAGATTGCTGGCAAAGCCGCTTTCACGCGCCCAGGTCGGGGCGTAGACGCCGCCGAACAGCAGCGTCCGCGAGGTTTCCGGCACCAGCCCGAGGTTGCCGCCGGTGGTGACGGAGACCTGGCCGCCGAGCGGTTCCTGATAGCTGCCGTTGGCCGGCACGCCATTGGCCGTGCAGTTCGCGCGGACGGTTGCCGACGTCTGGTACGGCGAGCCCGGAACGTTGGTGCAGGGATCGTCGATGGGTGCGTCCGACCGCGAGGCGGCGCCGAACAGCTCGCCGATGGCGGGGGCGCGGAAGCCCGTCGCGTACGAACCGCGCAGCAGCAGGTCGTCGACCGGCTTCCACTGGGCGCTGCCGGTGTAGGTGGTGTTGCTGCCGCTGGTCGAATAGTTGACGTGGCGGACGGCGCCATCGACTTCGAGCAGCTGGAAGAACGGCACGTCTTTCAGGATCGGGATGCGGATTTCGCCATAGACTTCGTCGGAGTTGAAGCCGCCGCGCGACGGCTGCGCCGGGATGTCCGAGCCGAGGCCGGCGACGATGACCGGATCGGGATCGAAGCTGCCGCGCTGGACGCGGTGTTCATAGCCGACGGCGAAACCGATCGGGCCGGCGGGCAGGTCGAACAGATCGCCGCTGAGGTTGGCGGTATAGTCGTTCAGCGTCTGGCTGCTGCGGCTGCGCTCGTCGAAGCCGACGAAGCCGAGCATTGCCGGGGTGACCGAGCCGACGCCGCCGAAGATGTTGAACGGCACGCATTCGCCGGTGCAGTTGGCGACGGGGCCGAGTGCCTGTGCCAGCTTCTGGGCGTTGACGTTCCCGGTGAACAGCTGGCGGGCATTGTTATAGCCGAACACCGCATTGGCGTCCCAATACCACTTGCGCTCGCCGACGTTGAACGAGCCATCGAGGCCCAGGTTCAGCGAGATGGTGTCGACGGTCTGGGTATAGGTGCGCTGGCCGGCCTCCACGAGGCGGCGGCGAATCGTCGAATAGTTGGCCGGAGCCTCCCCGGGCTTGCCGGCCGACAGGGTGAAGCCGAACGGGTTGAACGGGTTGGTCGCGTCGACCGAGATGATGTCGAGCAGGTTGCCGTTGCCGGCGTCGGGGCCGACGAACAGCGGCAGGAAGGCCGCCTGGTTCTGCGAGTTGCGCCGGTTCCACAGCGCCTTGACGCGGAAGTTGATGGTGTCGGTCAGTTCCTGCTTGGCGCTGATCCAGGCGCCGTAACGCTCTGAGGGGGTGAGGAAATAGTTGAACGGGGCGAAGTTGAAGGCATCGGCCGAGGTGAAGGTCTTGAAGTCGCTGTTGGGGCCGGTGGGGTTGAGCGGATCGAAGCGCGGGCGGCCGCTGACCGGTGCCTTCAGCGTCAGGTTGCCGAAGTTGCCGACGGTGACGCGGCCGTTGGGAATGGCGCTCGAGCAGCCGCCGACCGGTTGGGCGCAGCTGGTCTGGCCGGGATTGGGGAATTGCGAGGTGTCGCGGTCGGCAGTGCGGACCTGGTCCTGCTTCACATAGCTGCCGCCGAAGACGATGCTCGTTGTCGGGCCCTGGATGCCGTAGCTGGCCTGATAATCCTGGGTTGCGCCGTCGCCCTGCCGGAAGGTGCCGTATTGCGCCGAAACCTGCAGGCCTTCCTGCTGCTGCCGCGTGATGATGTTGACGACGCCCGAGATGGCATCGGAGCCATAGAGCGGCGACTGGCCCGACTGCAGCACCTCGATGCGTTCGATCATGTTGGCGGGAATGGTGTTGAGGTCGACGTTGGCGGGGATGCCGCTGGCCGAGGAGCCGTTGACGAAGCGCAGGCCGTCGACGAGCACCAGCGTGCGCTTCGAACCGAGATACCGCAGGTTGATTTCGGCCGAACCGGCGCCGACGCCGCCGCCATCGGGCGGGTTGCCGATGTTGCCGCTGTTGTTGACCCGGGTGTTGAGACCGCCGGCGGAGCTCGGCAGGCGCTGCAGGATGTCGGCGATCGACGAGATGCCGGTGCGTTGCAGCGAAGCGGTGTCGAGGGTGACGACGGGGGCGCGCTGCGACAACGGATCCTGGCGGATGCGCGAGCCGGTGACGATGATCGCCTCGGCATCGTCCGCTTCCGCCACCGCGACCGGCGAGGTGCTCTGCGCAAAGGCGCTGCCGGGGGTCATCAGGGCCGCAAGGGTGACCCCGCAGGCAAGCATCGAACGGACCGTCATGTCATGGCTCCTGGTGTATTCAAGTTGCAACACAGTCCGCTGCGCCGTCATCGCTTGGCAAGCCCGTAACATTACAATTCAGCAATGTTTGTTGCGTTTATGTTCCTTTGTTGCAGAAGCGACACAATGCGTTTCGCTTTCGTGAACGCCGGCAGCCCGTGCCGGCCCGGGACGTGACATCGCGGCGATTAGCCCCTAACCGGCGATCATGCTCGCGACCGCGTCCGCACCCCTCGACATCCGCTTCGGTCTCGACCGGCGCGTGGCGCTGCCCGGGCCGTTCGCGCTGGTGTCGGGGCAGCGCCTCGCCGGCCTCGACATCGCCTATGAAACCTATGGCACGCTGGCGGCCGACGGCGGCAACGCCATCCTCGTCTGCCATGCGCTGACCGGCGACCAGCATGTCGCCAGCGTCCACCCGCGCACCGGCAAGCCCGGCTGGTGGGCACGTCTCGTCGGCCCCGGCCAGCCGATCGACCCGGCTCGGCATTTCGTGATCTGCGCCAATGTGCTCGGCGGTTGCGGCGGCAGCTCCGGCCCGGGCAGCATCGATCCGGCCACCGGCGCGCGCTACGCCATGGCGTTCCCGGTCATCACCATCCGCGACATGGTCAATGCACAAGCCGCGCTGCTCGATCACCTCGGCGTCGGCGTGCTGCAGGCCGTCGTCGGCGGCTCGATGGGCGGCATGCAGGCGCTCGACTGGGCGGTGGCGCATCCGGCGCGGGTGCGCAGCGTCGTCGCCATCGCCACCGCCGCCCGCCATTCGGCGCAGAACATCGCCTTTCACGAGGTCGGCCGCCAGGCGATCATGGCCGATCCGATGTGGCTTGGGGGCAACTACCCGGAACGACAGCCGCCCGCCGCCGGCCTTGCCGTGGCGCGCATGGCGGCGCACATCACCTATCTGTCGGAGGAAGGCCTGACCGAAAAATTCGGTCGCCGGCTGCAGGACCGCGAGGCCCTGGGCTTTGGCTTCGACGCCGAATTCCAGGTCGAATCCTACCTGCGCCACCAGGGCCTCGCCTTTGTCGAGCGCTTCGACGCCAATTCATACCTCTACATCACCCGCGCCATGGACTATTTCGACCTCGCTGCCCCCCATGACGGCGTGCTCGCCAAGGCATTCGCCGGCACCCGCAGCCGCTTTGCGCTTGTCAGCTTCACCAGCGACTGGCTCTACCCGACGGCGGAATCGCGCCGCATCGTCCGCGCCCTCAACGCCGCCTGCGCCGCGGTCAGCTTCGTCGAGCTTGAAAGCCCGTTCGGCCACGATGCCTTCCTGCTCGAAGCGCCCGAAATGAACCGCGTCGTCGATGGTTTCCTGAGGGCCGGGGCTTGACCCTGCGCCCCGATCTCGCCGCCATCGCCGAGGCGGTGCCCGCCGGCGCCCGCGTCCTCGACATCGGCTGCGGCGACGGCGCGCTGCTGTCCTACCTCCGCGACACCAAGAACGTCGACGCCCGCGGCATCGATGTCAGCGCCGCCAATGTCGCCGGCGCCGTCGCGCGCGGCCTGTCGGTGGTGCAGGGCGATGCCGATGCCGACCTGCCGGACTATCCCGACCAGGCCTTCGACATGGCGATCCTGTCCGACACCCTCCAGGCCATGCGCCGGCCGGGCGCGGTGCTCGACCAGCTCGTCCGCATCGCCGGCCGCGCCGTCGTCAGCTTTCCCAATTTCGGCCACTGGCGGGTGCGCGGATCTCTGCTGTTCGGCGGCCATATGCCGGTGACGCCGTCGCTGCCGGTCAGCTGGCACGAGACGTCCAACATCCATTTCTGCACCGTCGATGATTTCCGCGACCTTGTCGCCGAACGTGGCCTGCACGTCAAAAGCGCCGCCTTCCTGTCGGGCGGCACTAGGCGCGGCGCCCGGCTCGCCAACCTGCTGGCGGAGCAGGCGGTGTTCGTGCTGGCGCGCTAGGGTGAAGGACGCGCCGACCGATCCCGAGCTCATCCGCTTCCTGCGCGAGGAGCTCGGCGAGGCACTGCCGGCGGGCGGCCACTGGAGCTTCACCGGGCCGCTCTGGCTGTGGCGCGGCAAGGCCAAGGATGGCACGCCGACCAGCACGGCCTGGCATTTCGTCACCATCGACGGCGCCGTGGCCGACGGCATCCGCGCCGCGGCGCCGGGGCGCAGCGCCGCCTGGGGCTCGGTCTATGTGTCGGTGACGGTCGGCGCGACGCGCTGGCAGACGTCGGTGTTCCCCAGCAAGGACGTTGCCGGCTATCTGCTGCCGATCAAGGCCAGTGTCCGCAAGGCCGAGAGACTGGTCGAAGGCGACATGGTGACGATCGCACTGACGATCTGAGGCCGGATTGCCTGCCTCCCTCCCCCCTGCGGGGAGGGAGGGACGCGGTCCGGCCTAAAGCACCATCTGCGTCTGCGTCGTCAGGCTGATCAGCTTGCCCTCGACGGTCTCCACCCGCGTCGTCCACACCGATGTTCGCCGCCCGGCATGGACCAGCGTCGATGTCGCCACCAGCCGCGATCCGACCGGCGCGGCGCCGATCATGTTGGTCTTGCTGTCGATCGTCGTCGTGCCCTTCGCCCCCGCCGGCAGCACCTGCATTGCCCCCGCGGCACCGGCAAAATCGGCCAGCGTCATCAGGAAACCCCCATGTGCCGTGCCCCCGGCGGTGCAATGTTCCGCCCGCAAGACCACCGAAACCACCACTTTTTCGCGCTCGCAGAGCTCCAGATCGAACCCGAGATGCGCCGAAAACGGCACCATCTGCACCACCGCGGCACGGGTTTCCGCATCCATTTCCGCCTCCTTCACGCCGTTTGCGGCACGGTTTCCTCGGCGACGCGCCCGATCATCGCCGGTCGCAACCCGTCACGCTTCGACACCAGCACCAGGTGATAGCGGTCGGGCAGGGCCTCCACCTGCCAGTCGAGCACCTCGAACATGCCGTCCTCGAGCACGGTTTCCAGTGCCTCGCGCACCCATCCGGGCGCCGCGAACTGCCATGTGCGCCGGGCCTTGACCACCAGCAGCGCCATGCCGGCGGGGGCGAGAACCCGCCACAATTCACGCAATTGCGGCTGCGCCTCCACCTCCGGCAGCGGCGATGTCACCAGCGCCTTGTCGAAAAGCGCCTCGGCAAAGGGCAGGTGGAGGGGATCGGCCACCACCGCGCCCGCCGCCGGCTGCTCCGGCCAGGCCAGCCAGGCCACTCGCTCAAAGCCCTCGGTATTGGGGATGACCAGCTCGGCAGGCGTGCGGCCGGCAATCAGCAGCCGGTGCTGGTCACCGCCGGTGAACAGCCGCGCCATCGCGCTGTCGTCGGTGTGGCGATAGGGAGTCATTGTTCCGCCGTCTCGGAGGCAGGCCGCGGCAAAGCCGCGGTTGACGTCAGACGGGTTCGGCGGCAATGCGCCGCCGCCCCGCTGGCCGCGCTGGCGCGAGTCGGTGCGCTGTTCGGCAATTGCTGCGCAATTCCCTCGCTACGCACCGCCGCGCCTCAGCGTTCAACGCAGATAGCAATCCCCATCCCGCCACCGATGCACAACGTCGCCAGCCCGCGCTTGACGTCCCGCCGCACCATCTCGTGCAGCAGCGTCGTCAGCACCCGTGCCCCCGAGGCACCGATCGGATGGCCGATGGCGATGGCGCCGCCGTTGACGTTCACCTTCGCCGGGTCCAGCCCCAGCTCCTGCCCGACCGCCAGCGCCTGCGCCGCAAACGCCTCGTTGGCCTCGATCAAATCGAGGTCGGCGACGCTCCAGCCGGCCTTTTCCAGCGCCTTTCGCGACGCCGGCACCGGGCCGATGCCCATCACCGCCGGGTCGACACCCACCGACGCCCAGCTGGCGATACGGGCGATGACCGGACTGTTGCGCCGGCTGGCCTCGGCCTCGCTCATCACCACCAGCGCCGCGGCGCCGTCGTTGAGGCCCGATGCATTGGCCGCCGTCACGCTGCCGTCCTTCTTGAAGGCGCCGCGCAGCGCCGAAATGCTGTCGATGGTCACGCCGTCACGGATATATTCGTCGCTGTCGACCACCGTGTCGCCCTTGCGGCCCTTGATGGTGACCGGGGCAATCTGGCCCTTGAAGCGGCCCTCGGCGCGTGCCGCGCTGGCCTTGTTCTGGCTGGCGACGGCGAATTCGTCCTGCGCCGCGCGACCGATCTGATACTGTTCCGCAACGTTTTCGGCGGTGATGCCCATGTGATAACCGTTGAAGGCATCCCACAGCCCGTCCTTGATCATCGTGTCGACCAGTTCCAATGCACCCATCTTGGTGCCGCTGCGCAACGCCTGGGCGTGCGGGCTGAGGCTCATCGACTCCTGGCCGCCGGCGATCATGATGCGGGCATCGCCCGACTGGATGGCCTGGGCCGCCAGCGCCACGGCGCGCAGCCCCGATCCGCAGACCTGGTTGACGCCCCAGGCCGGGGTTTCCTGCGCAATTCCCGCCGCCATCGCTGCCTGCCGTGCCGGATTCTGTCCCTGGCCGGCGGTCAGCACCTGGCCCAGGATGACCTCGTCGATCTCGCCGGCCGCTACACCCGCATCGGCCATCGCCGCCATGATCGCCGCCTTGCCCAGTTCATGCGCCGGGGTGCTGCCGAACGCCCCCATGAAACTGCCGACGGCGGTACGGCGGGCGGCGGTGATAACGGTTCCGGTCATGGCGCGATCCTCGAACATTGGGCGATTCGACTGGCGCGGACGCTAGGCCGCGCGCGCGCGAAATGCCAGATGCCCGGCGATTTCGCCCACACCGGTGCCGATTTCGCCCCACCGGTGCCGATTTCACCCGCTCCGCCGCCGTTTTCGGCCCTGCTACTGCGCCGCGCCCGGTGCTTCGTTGAGCGGCATCACCTCGTAACGCGGGTTTCCCGAACGCCGCCGGATCAGGCTGCCGATGGGTGTGCGATAATCGGCGGTCAGCGAATAGCGTTCGATGCGGTAATGGCCCGTGGTGCCGCGGCTGGGCGTATAGCGCCGGTCCGCAATCCAGCGGGTCAGCGGCACCGTCCACTCGCGCCCGCGCGACCCGCGCAGCACGCTGATGTCGTCGACACTGCCGTCGGGCCGGATCCAATAGCCGATGTCGGCCCAGCGCAGCCCCGTCAGCTCGGCGCCTCTCGCACCGCGATCCTGCCCCACCGGGTCGCTCGGGTCATCGGTATCGCCGCGTTCGGGCTTGGGCTTCTCGGTCTGCGACAGCAATTGCGGGGTGTCGCCGCCCGGAATCGTCTGGAACCTGGCGAGATAGCGCCCGGCGCGCTCGTCGTCGCCGGCATCGGTCGACAGCCGCACCGCCGTCGCCAGCGCCGCACGCTGCACCTGCGCCGCGTCGTCCGCACCCCGGCCGCCCGCCGCCGGCCGTGCCGCCAGGCCTTCGAGCAGCGCGAACGCCTCCGGCCGGCGCTGCAGCCAGGCCAGCACCTGCGCCTGCTGCAGCACTGCCGCATCGGCAAGCTCGGCATGGCCGGCCGCCGTCGCCGCCTCGGCAACCTCCGCCAGGTGCCGCTCGGCCTCCTGCGCGCGGCCGACGCGGACCTCCCAGATCGCCCGGCGATAGGCCGCGCTCAACGTCGGCAGCGCCGTCGGCCCCAGCCCGTCGCGCAGCACCAGGTAACCGGCGTTGGTCGCTCGCTCGGTGATGCGCTGGTCGCCCTCGTGCGCCGACAGCGTCGCCTGCGCCGTATAGACCTGCGACACGGCGATCGGCTCCTGCGCCGCGGCGCCCTTGACCCGCGAAACCGCCGCGGCAAGCGTCCGCTTGGCATCGAGATAGCGGCCGTCGTCGAACAATGCCGACGCATAAGCCACCGAAACCGCCGCATCCTGGCGCGTCGGACATGGCGCCGCCGCGCAGGCTGCCACGGCGGCAGCCAGGTCGGACAGCCGCGTCGCCGTGACCGTGATGGTGCCATTGTCGTCGATCGCCGCACCCGGTGCGGCCGCCTGCAGCAGGAACACAAACACCGGCAGCATCACGCACCTACCCAGAGCGAGAACATCCTGAAATTACCACCGCGAGGCCGACCCGGCAAACCGTTCACCCGTGACAAAATCGCACCCGGCGCGTCAGTCCCGCAACCAGCCCGCCAACGGATCCCACAGCAGCTGCGGTGCCCGCCCACCGACCACCATGCCGACGTGCCCCGCATCGAGCGGCATGGCCGTGCCGATCCCTTGCGTCGACAGCGCCGCGCCCGGCGGCACGATCCGGTCACGCCCCGCGATGATATCGAGGATCGGCAGCCGCAGCCCGGCGGGATCGACGCCGATGCCCCCCACGGACCACATCCCGCGCCCCGTCATGTCGTCACGAAACAGGTCCTCCGCCAGCCCGCGCGCCGCCGCCAGCGACAGCGGCTGGCCGGTGTTCGACCAGTCCTCCAGCGTCACGAACGCCGCTGCCGCGGGGCCGTCGGCCAGCATCGCGAACTTTTCGTACTTCGCCGCCAGCGCCGCGCTGTCGAGTTCCCAGAACGCCGGCTGCAACAGCTCCATCGGCAGCGCCCCCAGGC
>QBLU01000008.1:0-100779 GCA_003241875.1 Alphaproteobacteria bacterium | reverse complement strand
CCCCCAGGCCGGTCGCCAGCGGCCCGGCGCCGGCCCACCAGTCGGCCATCGCCGCCCTTGGCCCCGCATCATAACCGCCGAAATGCCAGGGCGTCGCCAGCAGCGCCAGCCGCGTCACCCGGTCCCCGAGCGCCGCCGCCGCCGCCAGCGCCAGCGTGCCGCCCAGGCAATAGCCGGCCAGCGCCACCGGCGTGCCCAGCCCCGCCACCAGCGGCACGAGCCGCGTTTCGACAAGCTCGGCCAGCCCCAGCGGCTCGGTCGGCCCCCAATCGATCGAAAACACCCGCAGGCCCTGTGTCGCCAGCCCGTCGAGCAGTGAATTGCCCGGTGCCAGGTCAAGCACCGAGGGCGGGTTGATCAGTGACGGCACCATCACCACCACCGGCCCGGCGCCGCCGTGATCGCGCAAGCTGACGCTGCCAACCTGCGCAACCACCGGCCGGGCGAGGCGCGGCGGCGCCGGCGGCGCGTCCTGGTAACGCCGCAGCCCGCCGAGCACGCGCGCCAGCCGCTCGCGATCGCCGGCACAGGCCCGCGTCACATGCGCCAGGAACAGCGGCAACGGATGCGGCCCGCGGGCCCTTGGCGCCGCATCGGCGGCACGATGCTGCACCGGTGCTGCCCCTTGTTGCGGCGCAACATGACTCTGTGTTAGGCGCGTGCTTTCGTTGCCTTCAGGAATCCCCATGGCCGATGCTCCCCGTTCGCATGACCCCAAGGAGCCGGTGGTCATCAAGAAATACGCCAACCGCCGACTGTATAACACCGAAACAAGCAGCTACATCACCCTCGAGCATCTCGCGACGATGACCCGCGAGGGCCGCGACTTCCAGGTGTTCGACGCCCGCAGCGGTGACGACATCACGCGTTCGGTGCTGACGCAGATCGTCATGGAGGAAGAATCGACCGGCCAGACCATGCTGCCGGTGCCGTTCCTGCGCCAGATCATCGCGATGTACGGCGATTCGATGCAGTCGATGGTGCCGCATTACCTCGAAGCGTCGATGGCGGCCTTTGCCGAGAACCAGAACAAGTTCCGCGACGCCGCGCTGAAGCCGTTCGAGCAGCTCGCCAAGCAGAACCTGGCGCTGTTCCACGCCGCCACCGAGATGCTGACCGGCGGCCGCGGCGCGCCGGGCAAGGGCAAGCCCATGGCTGGGTCGATGCCCGCCACGGCCACGTCGTCCGCCGCCGGCGGCGACGACGAGATGACCGCGCTCAAGGCACAGCTCGCCGCGCTGCAGGCTCGGCTCGACGGCATTGCCAAGGATTAAATCCGCTGCGACGCTGAAACCGCGCCGTTTCGCACGGATTCCCGCCCCTTGACCGCTTGCCCGGCGTCGCTGCCGCCGCTATGAGCCGGCCGGGGAACGGGTGTCCGCTTCTGGACAGCCGGTTCGGTCTTGCCGCGGTGCTGACCGGGGGGTTGGCGGCACCACGGCGACCGTAGGGTGGAGTCGTTTGAATGGATTCGTCGGCACCAGTGCGGGACACCAACGACAGCGAGGCGGCGGGCGATATCGCCGGCGCCAGCGATGTTGTCCTGCCGCTCGGCTATCGTCCCAGCTTGGACGAAGCCTTCATGAACCCGCGCCAGCTCGCATATTTCCGGCGCAAACTGCTCGATTGGAAGGATTCGATCCTGCGGGAAGCCGCCGGAACGCTGGAAACGCTCAAGGCCGAGCCGATGCGCGAGCCCGATGTCAACGATCGCGCCTCGAGCGAGACCGACTGGGGCATCGAACTGCGCACCCGCGACCGTCAGCGCAAGGTCATCTCCAAGATCGATTCCGCCCTGCGCCGCATCGAAACCGGTGACTATGGCTATTGCGAAGTCACCGGCGAACCGATCTCCCTGCAGCGCCTGGAGGCCCGGCCGATCGCGACGATGACGCTGGAGGCGCAGGAGCGGCATGAGCGGGATGAGAAGATTACCAGGGATGAGTGAAGCGCGGCGCGGCGGATGATAAGCTGAGGATTGCGCAGCAATCGTCGCTTATCTTCCGACTCGCGCAAGCTCGGCCGGCGGGGCGACGCGACCCTTCCGCGTCGAACCCGTCCGACGTCACGGCGTGGCTTTGCCACGACGCCTTCGCCTGAAACCTTCTTGGAACCACAAAAAACCGCCGCGGCAAAGCCGCGTCGTGACGTCAGACGGGTTCGGCCGGCAGGAGCGCCGGCCGCCCCGCTGGCCGGGCTGGCGCGAGTCCGCACGCTGCTCGACGATTGCTGCGCAATCCTCTCGCTGCGCGCGGCCGCGCTGCGCCTAGTGCAACCTCTCGATCTCTTCCTTCAACTTCAGCTTCTCCCGCTTCAACCGCGCCAGCCGGACCTGGTCGGGCAGCGGCCGGCGCGTTTCGGCGTCGACCGACGCGTCGAGCGCGGCATGGCGGGCGTTGAGGCTGGCGAGATGGGCATTTGCCATCATGTTCTCCCGTTGAAGTTACCGGATAATTTGCCGGTGCCCTGGGGAAGGGACGTCAATAGAAACATAGACGGCGGGGGTTGTCCAAAATTGATTCGAGGCGTCGGGGCAGGTCGGTATCTAGTTGCGTCGGGGTGGCCGATACCGCCAGATATGGTGTGGCTGGGCAGCGTCGAAACGAGTGGTTAAACCCTCTTTCGAAGCAGCGAAGACGACTCGGTGCAGCACAGGAGGCCGGCGACTTGGAGGAGCAGGAAATCCGGGCGCGGATCGAGATTGCGCGGCGCGACCACCGGGACCTCGACACCGCGATCGAGGCTTTGCGCCAGATGCCGATGGTCGACATGATCCAATTGCAGCGCTTCAAGAAACGCAAGCTCCGGCTGCGCGACGAAATTGCCATGCTCGAGGACATGTTGATCCCCGATATCATCGCCTGATCGTTTCGCAGGGCCTTCATTCGATGCTAAACAGCATCATGATTCGCACGGGTTCGACCATCGCCGGGGGCGCGGCAGTGCTGGCGGCAGCGCTGCTGCTGGCCGGCTGCACCACCTCGACCCTTGCCGGGCGACCCACCGGCATTGCGAATGCCGGCTATTGCCTGGCGGCGACGCAGCGCACGCCGCCACCGCGCACGGCGCTGCGGGCATGCCAGGCTGCGCTCGCCGATGTGTCGCTGCCGGCCCACGACCGCGCCGCGACGCTGATCAATCGCGGCATCATTCACATGCATTTGAAGAATTTGCCCGCCGCCATCGCCGATTTCGACGCGGCGATCGGCAGCCGGCCCGACGTTGCCGAGGCCTATGTCAACAAGGGCATCGCCCTGGTCAACATGGGCGAGCGCGATGCCGAGGCGATCGCCGTGCTCAACGAGGCACTGGAGCGCAACCCGGCACGGCCGGCGCTGGTTTATTACTCCCGCGCCGTCGCCAACGAACAGCTCGGCCGCGCCCGCGCCGCCTACGAGGATTACAGCCGCGCGGCCCAGCTCGATCCAGCCTGGACCGAACCGGCGCAACAGCTGCAGCGCTTTCGCGTCGTGCGCGGCAAGACCGCGGCGGGATAGGAAAAAGGCCCCCTTCGGCGGAAGGGGGCCTCGCATCTGGTCGCCGGCTTATTCGGCGGCCAATTGGGTCACCGACGTGGCGGTCAGGTCGACGCGCGGGGTGGCGTCCACCGGCGCACCGATCTCGACCTTGCGCGGCTTCTTGTGCTCGGGGATCTCGCGCACCAGCTCGATGTTGAGCAGGCCGTGCTCATAGCTGGCACCGGTCACCTTGATGGTGTCGGCGAGCTGGAACCGGCGCTCGAACGCGCGCTTGGCGATGCCGCGATGCAGGAAGGTGCGCTCATCGGCCTCGGCTTCGGTCTTGGCGACGCCGGTGACGATCAGCGTGTTCTCCTGGACGGTCAGGTCGAGCTCGTCCTGGCCGAATCCGGCAACGGCCATTGCGATGCGATAGGCGCCGTCACCCAGCTTTTCGATGTTGTACGGAGGATAGGCGGTTTCGCCGCCGTCGACGCGGCCGGCAAATTCGACGAGGCGGTTGAGGTTTTCATAACCGATCGACGAACGCAGCAGCGGGGAAATGTCGAATGCACGCATGGCATGTCCTTTCAAAAGCGAGTTGCCAAAAGCTCCGCCCATAAGGGCCGGAGTTGCCGCCATCCCGTTCGGCGACGGCGGCAACACAGATTTTGGAATCGCGAAAGCGGACTTCAAGGGGGTGGCGCGATATCGTGCCGTGGGGCAGAACGATTGCGATGACCGAGGCGAACCGACACGAGATCGAAAGGCTGTATCGCGAAGCCGTGACGGTCGCCGACCAGGCGCGGGGCTGGTTCGACGGTCCCGGCGTCCGCTGGCGTGCCGGCCTGTCGCCCGACAACCAGGCGCTGGTGGCCACAGAAAGCCTGGGCGCCACGTCGCGGCTGATGGCATCGATGTCGTGGCTGCTCGACCCTGCACACGCCATCGACGGCGCGTCGCCGCGGCCTTTCGGTGGCGATTCCGGCGGCGCCGTGCCGGGGCTGTTTGCCGGCACCCCCGGGGAGGCCATTCTCACGGCATCGCGCCACATCGCCGCCCGCATTGCGGCCCTTTCGCAGGAGAGTGCATGATCGCGCCGTTTCACCTCGCCATACCCGTCGATGACCTTGCCGCCGCCCGGCGCTTCTACGGCGAAGTGCTCGGCTGTGCAGAGGGGCGATCGTCCGAAACCTGGATCGATTTCGATTTTCAGGGCCACCAGCTGGTCGTCCATCGCGCCCCGCGCGCCGCCGTGGTGCGCAATCCCGTCGATGGTGACGCGGTGCCGGTGCCGCATTTCGGCCTAGTGCTGGCGTGGGACGACTGGCAGGCACTCGGCGATCGCATCGCCGCCAGCGGCACCGCTTTCGAACTGCCGCCGCATGTGCGCTTTGCCGGCAAGCCGGGGGAGCAGGGCACCTTTTTCCTGTTCGATCCCGCCGGTAATGCGCTCGAATTCAAGGCGATGCGCAACCCCGCCAATCTGTTCGCCAAACAGTAGCTACAATGACCGCACCAGCTGGCGGACCACGGCGATCCACGGCGCGTCGAGCACCAGCTGCCGCGCACCCGATGCCGCCGGCAGCAGCTGGACCCGACCGCCTTCGGTGGCGACCAGCCGGCCGAAGGCAAAGCGCCCGACGGGGCGCGGCACCAGCACGTCGCGATTGATCGCCCGGCCAAAGGCCTCTGGCTCCAGCCGTTCCGCCCATAGCGCGTCTCCGGCGCGATAATCGCCCTGGGTGACCTCGACGATGATGCCGACCATGGTGCTCGCCGGCGTCGGCGGCAGCAATGTGATCGGCTTGCGCGGCGCGGCGGCGCCATCGGCGCTGATCATTGCGGCCACTGGCAATTCGAAACGATCGGGCAGCGTCACCAGGTCGGCGGCCTCCACGCCGAGCGCCGCGGCAATGCGATTGAGCCAGCCGACCGACACCGTGCGGGTGCCGGTTTCCAGGCGTCCGATGGTCTGCGCCGTCGTCGGCGGCGTGCAACGCGCTGCCACATCGTGGAGCGTCAGCCCCTTGGCCTTCCGCACTTCACGGATACGCGTGAGCATCGTCGCCTCGATCTGTTTGAACCGCTGAGGTTCCTCTGTCCTACACTTTGCAATCCGTGGCAAGAAATTCCTTGTGCAATGCCCTCGCACAACGGGAGAACGACGAACCATGAAGGCTCAAAAGACGACCAAGCAGCCCGGTGACGTTGCGCCGGCGACGATGAACCGCCTGCTGGCCCAGCGCCGACTCGCCCCCGGCGACGCCATCGACCGCCTTAATGTCACCGTGAACCTGGCCGAATCACCGCTGGCCTGGCTTGCCCGGCGGGGCATGGTGACCCCCGCACAGTTCGCCGCCAGCGAGCGTTTGCGTCAGGATTTCATGGTCGCCGGTCGCGCGCCACGCGTCACGATGCGCTGGGACCCCGCCCCGGTCAGTCACGGCGCCGGTCAGTCACGGCGCCGGTGCCGGCCATGATCCGACCACGGCGCAGCTCGGCGCCCGGCAGCGTTTCGACGCCGCGGTGACCGCCGTCGGGCCGGGGCTGGCCGATGTGTTGTGGCGGGTGATCTGCCTCGGCGAAGGTCTCGAAACCGCCGAGCGCGCGCTCGGTTGGCCCAACCGTGCCGGAAAACTTGTGCTCAAGCTGGCACTGGATCGGCTTGTCGCGCATTACGGCTTGGCATGATGCTGCCATGGAGTTGAAGATGCGCCTGCTGCCGATGTTGCCGTTGCTGATGATGCCGGTCCTTGCCGCTTGCGGCGCCAATGGGGAATCGATGGGTCGAATGGGCGGTGCCGCACCGCGCTTGCTGGTCAATACCGCGATGCTCGGGCCCGGCGGCGAGTCGCTGGGCACGGCGACGCTGGCGCAGGAGGCCGATGGCGTGAAGGTCACCGCGGCGCTGACCGGCCTGCCCGCGGGCAGCTATGCCATTCATCTCCACGCCGTCGGCAAGTGCGACGGCCCCGACTTCACCACCGCTGGCGGCCATTTCAACCCCGCGACGAAGCAGCACGGCAACCTCAACCCGGCCGGCGAGCATGCGGGCGACCTGCCCAACATCACCGTCGGTGCCGATCGGCGCGGCACGCTCGATGCCATGCGGCCCGGACTGCGGCTGGTCGATGGCGATGCGCCGCTGATCGATGCCGATGGCGCCGCGATCGTGCTCCATGCTGCCCCCGATGATTATCGCACCGACCCGTCGGGAAACAGCGGCGCGCGCATCGCCTGCGGGGTCATTACCCGCACCGGCGCCAGCGCCGCATCATCGTCATAGTGGGAGTTCGCTGGGGCGACCGACGGGGATTGAACCCGCAACCTCCGGTACCACAAACCGGCGCTCTAACCAATTGAGCTACGGTCGCCACGCGAGCGGCTGCCGATAGCGGAGGCAGCCGCCGCGTGCAAGTCCGCTATCGAGAAGCGTTTTACACTTTCACCCGTGGCTGAGTTCATTTATTGCGCGATTGCGTAATTTTCCAGCCGTGAGTCCGCCATGCTTTTCGATGCCGCCGATTTCGATGCCCATGAAGCCGTGCATTTCGTGCACGATGCCGCCACCGGGCTGCGTGCGATCATCGCGGTGCATTCGACGCATCTCGGCCCGGCCGCGGGCGGCTGCCGCTGGTGGTCCTATGAAGACGACGTGGCGGCGCTGATCGATGCGCTGCGCCTGTCGCGCGGCATGAGCTACAAGAACGCCATGGCCGGGCTGCCGATGGGCGGCGGCAAGGCGGTCATCCTGAGGTCTGATGCGGCTCCCAAGACGGAAAGCCTGCTGGAAGCCTTTGGCGCTGCCGTCGACAGCCTTGGCGGCCGCTATGTCACCGCCGAGGATGTCGGGATTTCGGTCGCCGACATGCAGGTGGCCGCGCGCCGCACCCGCCATGTCACCGGGCTGCCGGTGGCCGGTGGTGCCGCTGGCGGCAATCCCGGGCCGCTGACTGCCGAGGGTGTCTTCGTCGGCATGCGCGCCGCGGTCACCCACAAGCTCGGCAAGTCGGACTTTGCCGGCGTCCATGTCGCCATCCAGGGCCTCGGCAGCGTCGGTGGTGCCCTGGCTGAAAAGCTGGCGGTCGCCGGCGCCGTGCTGACCCTGGCCGACATCGACGCCGCCCGCGCCCGCGCCTTTGCCGCCCGGCTCGGCGCCATCGCCGTGCCTGTCGACGCGATTGCCGGCGTCGCCGCCGATGTGTTCAGCCCCAATGCGCTCGGCGCCGGGCTCGACGAAGCGACGATTGCCGGCTTGCAGGTCGCCATCGTCGCCGGCGCCGCCAACAACCAGCTCGCCACCCCAGCCGATGGTGCCCGCCTCGCCGCCCGCGGCATCCTCTATGCCCCCGATTATGTCATCAACGCCGGCGGCATCATCAACGTCGTCGCCGAATATCTGGGGCAGGGCGACGCCGCCACGGTGGCGCGGGCCATCGCCAGGATCGAGGAGCGGCTTGCCGACATCTTTGTCCAGGCTGACCGCAGCGCCACCCCGACCGATGTGGTCGCCGATACGATGGCGTGCGCCTTGATCGGGCGATAAGCCTGCGGTGTCCGCTCAGTAATCCCGCTTCCACCGCAAGTTGGCGCTCGTCCCGCCCAGCGTCGCCACTTCCGACAGGATCGACAGAGACCGGGTCAGCGACACCTCGATGTTGGTGGCGGTATAGCCCTGTGCATCGGTCGCAAGCTCGACATAGACGTTGCGACCGATGTACTGACCCGCCGCCACGGCCGTCTTGCGGCCGTTGGCGGTATCGGCGGGCAGGATGCGCAGCCGGTCGATACCGAGGCCCTTGCGCACCGCGTTGATCGGGTTGAGCCCGCCGCCGCCGCCGCGCAATGATGCCAGCGCGCCGGCCAGCTGGATCGCCTCAGGGGCCGACAGGTTGGTCACCGAACTGCCGAACAGCACCCGGCTCAACACTTCGTCCTCGGGCAGCGATGGCACCGAGCTGAATCTGATTTCCGGACGCGTCGCGGTGCCGTCGATGTCGAGCTGGGCGGTAAAGCCCGCGGTCGTGCTGGTCGCCGACACATCGATGATCGGATCGGGCGGGTAACCGCCGGCAAAGCGCAGCGCACCCTTGGTCAGGTTGAAGCGCTTGCCGGCGAAATCATAGTCGCCGCGCACCAGATCGACGCGGCCGATGATCTCGGGGGTGCGGGCGCCGCCCTTGATCCGGACATCGGCGCTCCATTCCGACTCGACGCCCATGCCCGATACCATCAGCCGGCGATCGCCCCTGACATCGAGGCTGAGCAGCCAGCGCTGCGGCGGCAGGTAGGTGGCGGCACGGCGGCCGAGCACGCGGGTGTTGCGTTCGGTTACCTGCAGCACCGGGACCTCGACCGCAGCGGCCCGCCCGAGCCGGAACGACGCCTTCTCGACCGTCAGCTTGCCCGACACGACGCCGCCATAGGGGTCGGTTGCGATGCGCACGGTGCCGCTGGCGGTACCGGTGTAGTCGTCGCGATCGAGCAGCTGGGCGTTCTTCAGCGCCAGGCGGATATCCATCGGGAAGCCGCGTTCGGCGGACAGGTCGATGCCGCCGGTGCCGGTGATGGTGCCGTCGCGCCCGGCCCGGCCCGAAAAGCGCGTCAGGTCGAGCCGCGAGGCGGTGAAACGGCTGTCGAGCGAGACCTGGTCGACAACGGCGCCGAGCAGCGTTGATTCGACCCGCGCCCCCGCAGCTCGCGCGGTGCCGGTGATCTGCGGATCGCCCAGCTGCCCGCGCACATCGGCGGCAACCGCAATCGGGCCGCGCACGTCGAGCGCCTCGATACCCGAAAGCCCCCACAGCGATTGCGCCGGGCCGTTGTAGCGTGCCTGGGCGAACACCGGGCTGGCGAACAGCCGCTCCGTCAGCGTTCCGGAACCGGCACCGATCGGGCCGACCCGCGCCTGGGCCCGGCCCTCCACCCTGCCGCCGCGCACGATGACGGCGCGGGCGACGATGCCGGCCTGCGACAGCTCGGCATTCAGCCCGACGTCGATCGGCGTCGATGCCGAGGCCAGCCCGGCCCGCGACAGGCTGTTGAGCCGCAACGTCGCGGTGCCCGACGGCACATTGCCCGGATCGAAGGCGAGATCGACGTTGCCGGAAATGCGCCCGCTGAAGTCGAGCGCCGGCCACGCCGTGGTCAGCAGCGCCAGCGAGACCCTGTCGAAGCGCGCGTGCAGCGTCTTGCGAGCACCGAACAGGCCCGACAGCTCGGCATTGCCGTCGGGCGTCGTGATGCTGACCGGCGCCAGCGCCCAGCCGGCGGCGCTGCGCGTCAGCACGGCGGGGCCGCTCAATTGCACCGGCCTGTTGTCGAGCTTGCCGCTGGCGGTGACGGTGACCCGGTCGGGGGTGAAATCGACGGCGGTATCGAGCGCGAAATTGGCGCTGGTGGTGCCGCTGATCGCAGCGGTGGCGCGGCCCCGGCCGGCGGCATAGGCGATGCTGCCGGCGCCCTTGTCGATGCGCAGACCGTCGCGTTCGATGCCGGACACGCTGAAATTGCCGGTCGCACTGGGCCCGCCGGCGGGCAACAGCACCGACAGGCGCAGGCTGCCCTTGTCGATCGTCACCGGCACGTCGAGCGCCAGCTGGGCATCGGACGCAGCGATCTCGATATCGGCGCGCTGCACCGCGCCCGTGGCGGCCAGCAGCGCGGTGCCATTGAGGCCCGGGCCGTTGAAGCCGATGCGCCCCGCAAACGGCCCGGCGGCGGTCTGCGCAATGCGGCCCTGTCCGGTCAGCCCGGCGATCGTCGCGCTGGCGATGTCGATGGTCACCGGGCTGGTCGCGGTGCGGATCAGCCCGCGGCCGGTGACCGGGCCATAGGTCGAGGCGCCGTTGGCGACAAAGCGCCAGCCTTCGGGCGCCGGCGCCACATTGGCGGCGACATTGGCGAGGCCGATGCCGAAGCCCGGCCGGGCCAGCACGACGTCGACAACGGGGCGATCGATCGGGCCCTGCAGCGCCAGCGTCAGCGGGCCGTAATCGCGCGAGGTGCCGCTGCCCCGCGCCGTGACCAGGCCCGCGCGCGTGCGCGTGCCGGTCGCCAGCAGCGTGATGCCGGGGGAGGTCAGCCGCGCGTTGCTGAACGCCAGCGACAGGTCGCCAAGCACGTCGATGTCGGCAGCGATCCGCGGCAGGCCGTCGGTGAGCGCCGCGAAAAAGCCGTTGTCGAGCCGGGTCACCTTGATGTCGGTACGGCCGGTGACGCGGGCGCCGCCCGGGGCAGGCACGACGCGCAGGTCGGCGAGGATATCCGCAAGGCCGAGCCCGGGCACGAGATAGCGCGGCAGGCCGCCCTTGACGGTCAGCAGGAAGCGATTGCCGTCGACGACATCGGCGGTCGCGGTGCCGTTCAGCCGGTCGGAGCGGAAGGCCAGCGCCTTCGACACCAGCCGGCCGCCGGCAAGCGTCAGCGGCCCGTCGATGCGAATGTTGGTCAGCAGCGGCGCCGCGACGTCGCCCAGCCCGGTCAGGCGCGCCGCCGACAGGCTGACCGGGATCACCAGCGGCCGCTGGCCGCCGCGGACAATGCCGGTCGCGCGGATGTCGGTGGCGACGGCTTGGCGCCAGCCGGCGCTGGCCGCGGTCAACCGATAGTCGATGAGCGGATCGGTCAAGGTGCCGGCGAGATTTGCCGACAACCGCATGTCGCGCGCCGAAACCGCGGGATTGAGCGCGCGCGGGTCGATCAGCCTGGCGGTGACCGCCATGTTCTCGATCGATTCATCATCGAAATCGACCCCGCCGCGGGCCTCGGCGGTCAGGGCCGCGGTCGCTGCCCGCAACGCCAGCTGTGCCTTGCTGCCCTCGACCCGGACACTGCCGTCGATGTTGAGAACGGGGCCCGCAAGCCGGCTGGCGACGCCCGTCAGCAGCCGCGCCGGCAGCGCCGTGCCGCGCGCGGTGAACAGCCCCGATCGCGCCGTCAGCGCGATATCGGCGAGCGGGGTGCCGCCGAGCCTGGCAGCGAGCTTGCCCTGCCATACCTGCCAGCTGCCATCGCCGCTGACCGCGATATCGAGCGGCTGGGCCAGGCCGAGCATCCCCGCGATGGCACCGCCGCGCGGAGCGGTGACCAGCGCATCGACGTCGAAGACATTGCGGTCGGGCTCCGAATCGAGCGACAGCCGCACCGTATCGCCCGATCCGGCCACACCGGGCTGGGCGAGGGTCAGCGCCGCCAGCTTGACCCGCGCGCGCCCCGCCCGGATATCGGCGCTGCCGCCGACGCCGAGCACGCGCAGCCGCCCGCTGACCGGCGGTTCGAGCACCAGCCGGTCGATCTGCAGCCGGGCGATATCGAAGTCGAAATCGGGCAGGATGCGGTCGTTGTCGCTCGGCCGCAGCGCCGGCTTGCGCAGGATGCGGAACTCGGGCGCCAGCAGGTATTTCGCGGTAAAGCGCTTCTGGAGCAGGTCGAGCGGTCGCCAGTCGATGGCCAGCTGCGGGATCGTGGCAAAGGTCCCGGTCGCGTCGCCTATGACGATATCGTGGATCGTCGCCTTGCCGAACAGGGATCCGTCGATCCGGCCGGCGCGGATCGTCAGCCCCGAGGCAGGCTTGTAGCCCGGCAGCTGGCGGACGATGAAGTTGCGGCCGCTCTCGGTATCGATCCAGCGCGTGGTGCCATAGACGAGCGCGGCGAGCAGGACGACGACCAGCACCACCAGCATCAGGATGCGGGCAATGCCGTTGCCGCCGGCGCGCCGCGAAGGGGCTGCCTCGGTCATCAGAAGGCCTGGCCGATGGAGACGTAGAAGGCGATGCGGGGGTCGCCGGCGCGCCGGGTGATCGGCGTCGCCAGGTCGATGCGCACCGGGCCGAACGCGGTGTAGTATCGCAACCCGACCCCGGCGCCGATGCGCAGGCTGTCGAGCTTGGGCAGGGTGGTTGCATAGACCTGGCCGGCATCGACAAAGCCGACGAGCCCCAGATCGTTGCCGAACGCCTGGAAACGGTAGCGGACTTCGGCCGATGCTTCGGTCAGGCTGTTGCCGCCGGTCGGCGTGTCGTCGGCATTGCGCGGGCCGACGCCCTGGAAGTCGAAACCGCGCACCGAGCCGCCACCGCCGGCGTAAAAGCGCCGGTCGGGCGCGATGCGGCCGCGGCTGGCGCCGGCAATGCCGCCGAAATGCAGGCGGCCGGCAAGCACGATCGCGTCGCCGATCGGCCGGTAGACCGTCGCGTCGACCTGCAGTTTCAGATAGTTGAGGTAGGAGCCGCTGCGCAGCGTGAATTCGGGCGACACGCGCCCGGTCAGCCGGAAGCCGCGTGTCGGATCGAGCAGGCTGTCGGATTGGTCCCAGGTCACGTTGCCCGGGAAGGCGAGGATGAAATAGGTGTTGTTGGGGTCGTTGGGTGCCGACCGGTCGCGCTGGCGCGTCACCAGCAGCTCGCCGCCGATCGAATAGGTGATCGGCTTTTGCCAGATGATGTTCGATTCCCGCGCGACGGCGCCGCCGATGCCGAACGTCGACGCGTCGAAGGCGTCCTGCTGTTCGGCGGACAGCCCCATGCGCAGCGTCAGCGTCTGGTCGCGCTTTTTCCAGTTGCGGCGCTGGAGTTCGCCGGCGAGCACCTGCTGGCGTTCGGCGGCGACCGAGCGGACCGTGAAGGCGCCTTCGGGCGGGAACAGGTTGCGGTGCGTCCAGCTCGCCTCGATACGCAGGCCCTGGCCGGTCGAATAGCCGCCGGTGGCGGCGATCGTGCGCACCGGCGCCGCTTCGGTGGTGACGAGCAGGTCGACGACCTGGGCGCCGTCGGCGTTGACGCGGCCGCCCGGCACCGGCTTCACGATGACGCCGCCGAACAGCCCGGTCTGGATCAGCGCCCGGCGCAGGTCATCGCGGCCGGCCTCGGTATAGGCCTCGCCCGGCTTGAAACGGGCCAGCACGGCGACGTGCTTGTCGTCGAACTTCTGGGTCTCGCCTTCGATGTGGACGGTGCCGAAGACACCGCGCGCGCCAAGGTCGATGGTCTGCGCCAGGCTCGCAGTGCGCGTGGCATGGTCGATGACGATGTCGGGCTTGCCGATGACGGGGAAGGGGTAGCCGGCGTCGGCGAGCTTGGCGGCGAGCGTGTCCTGCGCCACCGTGACGCGCGTCGCGTTGACCGGGTCGCCCGCCGCGACGCCGAGCAGCGGCGTGACCACCGCGGTCATCTGCGCAGCGTTGCCGGCGGCGTCGGCCGAGGGCGAAATCACGACACTGTCGAACCGGTACTGCGGGCCGGGGTCGACCGTCAGCGCGACGCCGGTGGTCGCCGCGGGGTCGGTCGGCGTCGAAACGACGACCTGGGTGTTGCCGCCATAGCGGCCGATCGAGCGCAGCAACTGGTCGATGAGGTCGCGATCCTCGGCAATCCGGCGGTTGATCTGCGCCAGGTTGGAAACCTCGCTTTTCCGGGTCCACAGCGACGACAGCGCCTGCCATTCGTCTTCAAGCCCGGTCTCTGCCAGGCCGGTCATGGTCACGGTATAGCGGACGTCGCCGGCCGGGGCAGCGGCCTCGCCGGCGGTGGTGGTCTCCACGGTCGGCCAGGGCACATTGCCGGGCAGCGGCGCGAATTCATCGAGCGATGGCTCGGCGGTCGGCAGCGGCGTGGCCACGGGTTGCGACGGGTCGGTCGGTTGCGCCGTCGCCGCCATGGGTACCAGGGCCAGCAGCAAGACGCCGAGCGCCCGGCCCAGCTGCCGCCTCCTAGTCAATTCCGGTGCTTCCACGACAGCGGTCCTAGCCCAGCCGGGGCAAAGCGCAAAGCCGTCGCGGGTCCGCAAGGGACTGGCGGCCCACCGACGGGCGTGTCAAAGCACCCGCATGCCGACTCTGCCTCCTGAACGCCCCCCCGAAACCCCTGCGTCCCGCCCGCCGGTACAGGGTGGCGGCTGCCTGATCGCCGCCGGGCTGATCATCGGGCCGATCATCGGCATGCTGTTCGGGGAGACGTCGATGGGGCTGGTCGGCGGGCTGGTGATCGGCATTATCGGGGCGATCGCCGTCACGGTCATCGATCGGCGGCGCTAGGTCGCGAACGCCCGATCGCGACCCAATTCACGATCTAGTTCAGCCGCCGCCCGACCCACACCACGCGGCCGATCACCGTCACTCCCGCCGGATCGCAATCGTCCCAGCTCGGATAGGCGTCGTTGTCGCTGCGGATCGTCAGCCGCCGGGTCGCCGGATGCACCGATAGCCGCTTGACGAGCAGGGCATCGTCGGTGCGCAGCACGTAGATGCCGTCGCGCAGCCGCTCGCGATCGTCGGTGTCGACGAGGATCTGGTCGCCATCGGCAAGGGTCGGCAGCATGGAATCGCCTTCGACGTTGATGACCGACAGGGCCTCGGGCCGGCCGTTGGCGACGCTGCGCACCCAGCTCGCCTGGAAGGCGAGGGTGGCGAGCGGAGTCTCCTCGCCGGGCTCGACACCCGGACCCGCCGACGCGCCGATGGCGAGTTGCGGGATGAGCACATAGTCCTCGTTGCGCTGCACGAGTCCGGGCCGGGCGACGACGGCGCGCGCCGTGCTGTCGTCCGGGCCGCCGAGCAGGCGCTCCGCTATGCCGAAATGCTCGGCAAGCACGCGGCGATCGGTTTCCGACAGCCGACGGGGCACCCCGCGTTTGACGAATTGCTGGATATAGGTCGGGTTGCGGCCGAGACGCCGGGACAACGAGGCATAATCCTCTCCACGCGACGCAATCAGCCCGTCCAACCGCTTCCGGATGGCGAAACTGTCCATAACTCGCGGAACCTCCTCTCCCGGTCCGCTTGATTCGAACTCTACCATAGTTTTTTACCTAGACTAGTAGGATTTTGCGTACGATGTTTCATCGAACCTGCCGAATCGGACGTGATTTGGCGCAATTGGGGAGATAAGGTGATGTCTTTGCTGGCAACTGTCGAACGCCATCTGAGGCGTCGGGCAATCCCGCCGTCACGATTCGGGCGCGACGTCGTCGGCGACCCCCGATTCGTCTTCGATCTGCGGCGCGGCCGCGAGCCGCGTCCGGCCATGGCCGACCGTGTGCTGGCCTTCATCGCCCGCGAAGTGAACGACAATGACCGAAAGGGCGTGGCATAATGCGACACGAAGGACATCATATCGCCCTGGCCATCGTGCGGGCGATCGGCCGGATCGCGCAACTGTCGGCTCTGGATAGGCATAAACCGATCCTGGTCGTCGAAAATGCCGGTTCGACCGATTGGGCAAGCGCCACCTTCGTCGGGGCGACGCATGACATCGACCTGCGCATCGTCGGGTCCGGCGCCGAGGTCGAGGCTGCCGTCGCCGCCATTGAGGCCAGGCTGCGCGATCACGAGTTCACCATCGCCGGACATATCGTGGCAGAGATCGCCGTGCTCCCAGGATGCAGTGTTGCAGTCCCTGACGGTATGGTTTCTAAATCGTTAACAGTCAATGCACTGACGATCCGTGATTGAACGATGTTTCCGACACGTGCTGTCAAACGCACAACGACGAGCCTGCGATAAAGTTGAGCGCTGCTCAAAAAACCGGTTGCGCGTCATCGTTCCGGCCCTAATGATATGAGTCGCAATCAAATCCGGTTGCCGCAGCGGGTGGGCGATGATGCAACGGCGGCAGGGGCAACCCGACAGATTGGCGCTAGCCCTTGTGGCTACGCTGGTGACGGGCTGCCAGGCGTCGGCACCGCCACCGGTCGCGGCGCGGAATGACGCCCTGCCGGTTGCCGTCACGCCGGCCGTCCCCGCCACCGGCGCCGCCAGCCTGGAATTGAGCGGTACTGTCCGGCTGAAGCGCGAGACGGCGCTGGGCTTCAACACCGCCGGTCGCATCGCAGCCATTCTTGTCCGCGAAGGCGACAGCGTCGCGCGCGGCCAGGTCCTTGCCCGGCTCGATCCCACCAGCCTTGCCGCGGCATCATCGTCGGCAGGCGCCGAAGTCACCCGCGCCGACGCCGACTATCGCCGTCTCGAGGCGCTGTTCGAAAAGGGCTGGGTGACGGCGCCCCGGGTCGAGACCGCCCGCGCTGCGGTCGCCGCCGCTCGCGCCCGGGCCGCACAGACCGGTTTCGATGTCGGGCTTGCCACCATCCGCTCGCCTTCGGCCGGCGTGGTGCTGCGCCGCCCTGCCGAGCCCGGCCAGATTGCCACCCCCGGCCAGGCCGTGCTGATCATCGGCGAACGCGATTCGGGCTATGTCCTGCGCGTGCCGCTCGCCGATGCCGATCTGGGCCGGGTCAAGCGCGGGCAATTGGCGGCGGTCACCATCTCCGCGCTGGGGCCGCAGCAGATCGCGGCGACCGTCAGCGAGATCGGCGCCCGCGGCGACGACGCCACCGGCACCTTCCGCGTCGAACTGGCGCTTCCCGCAAGGCCCGACATGCGATCGGGGCTGATCGGCACGGCGCGGCTGCGTTTCGGCGGCACCGGGCCGGTCGACGGCGACGTCAGCGTCCCCGCGACGGCGATCTTTGCCGCCCGTGCCGACGAAGGCTTTGTCTATGTGCTCGATGGCGCCGGCAGCCGGGTGCGGTTGCGCCAGGTCGCGCTGGGGCCGCTGGGCGACACCGCTGTCACCGTCACCGCCGGCCTGCGCCCCGGGGAGCGAGTGGTGACCTCGGGCGCCGACCGCCTGCGCGATGGCATGCGCGTCACCGTCGCCCGGTCTTCGGTTGCGGCCGTCGCCCCGCCTGCCGTCAAGCCCGCCGCCTGAGATGGGCTTCATCGCCTTTGCCGTCCAGCGCTGGCAAATCACGCTCGTCGCCTTTGCGCTGCTCGCCGCGATCGGGATTTCGGCGTTCCTGACCATCCCGCGCTCGGTCGACCCGCATTTCCCGTCGCCGTTCGTCAACGTCGTCGCCACCGTCCCCGGCGCCGAGCCGTCGGACATGGAAACGACGATTGCCAAGCCGATCGAGGATGTCATCCAGGGCCTCGACGGCATCGTCCGCGTCCAGTCGCGATCCACCGACGGCACCGCCGTCATCACCGCCGAATTCAGCTGGAGCGGCGACCCCGAGAAGAATTACGATGAGGTCGTGCGCGAGGTGAACGCCATCCGCGGCACCTTGCCGTCGGCGCTGCAGCGGCTGGAATTCCAGAAGACCCGCACTACAGAGGCCGCGGTCGTCCAGTTCGCGCTGGTCAGCGACACCGCCAGCTACCGCCGCCTTGAAAAGCTCGCCAAGGACCTGCGCGAGCGCATGAACCGCGTGTCGGGCGTGCGCAACAGCCGGGCCTGGGCGATCCCGACGCCTGAAGTGCGCGTCGCCATCGATGCCGGCCGCATGGCGCAGCTCGGCCTGCCGGTGACGGCGCTGACCGATGCGTTGCGCCAGGGCTCCACCGACCTGCCGCCGGGCAGCGTCCACATCGGCGACCAGCGGCTCAACGTCCAGGCCGGCGGCGCCTTTCGCACCATCGCCGAGATCGCCGACGAGCCGATCCGGTCGAACGATGGCCGCATCGTTCGGGTCCGCGATGTCGCCACGGTCGGCTGGAGTTACGAGGAGCAGCCGCATTACGCCCGCTACAATGGCAAGCGCGCCGTCTGGGTGACGATGACGCAAAAGGACAATCTCAACGTCCTCGATATCCGCGATGCGGCGGTGAAGTCAGCGGAGGACTATCGCAAGCTGCTGCCGCCCGACGTGAAGCTGGAAATCGCCTTCGACCAGTCGCTCGACATTTCCCGCAAGCTCGACCAGCTCGGCCGCGATTTCGCCATCGCGCTGGGGCTGGTGCTGATCACGCTGCTGCCGCTGGGTTGGCGCGCGTCGCTCGTCGTCATGGTGTCGGTGCCGCTTTCGCTGGCCATCGGCTGTGCGGTGCTGGCGTTTTCGGGCTTCACGCTCAACCAGCTGGCCATCTCGGGCTTCATCATCGCGCTCGGCCTGCTGGTCGATGATTCGATCGTCGTTACCGAAAATATCGCCCGCCATCTGCGCGAAGGGGAAAGCCGCGAGGCGGCGGCGCTGTCGGGCACGCGCGAGATTGCCGTCGCGGTCATCGGCTGTACCTTCGTCCTGCTGTTCGCCTTTTTGCCGCTGGCGTTCCTGCCCGAGGGTGCGGGCAAGTTCACCCGCTCGCTGCCGGTCGCCGTGCTCGGCACCGTCGCTGCGTCGCTGCTGGTGTCGCTGACCATCGTGCCGTTCCTCGCCAGCCGGATCATGCCGCGCACCGAAAGCGAGCATGGCAACCGCTTCCTGCAGACCATCCAGGGTGGCATCCAGCGGTTCTATGCGCCGACGTTGCACTGGTCGCTGACCAATCCCTGGAAGGCGATGGCGGCGGCGAGTGTGCTGGTGTTTTCGGGCTTCGGCCTGGTGCCGTTCATCGGATCGAGCCTGTTTCCGCCCGCCGACGCGCCCTATTTCCTCGTCAGCGTCACCGCCCCCGAGGGGGCCGCGATCACCCAGACCGAACGCGCCGTGCGCCATGTCGAGGCGGCAACGCGCGGCGAGCCCGATGTCGAGGCGGTGATGGCCAATGTCGGCCGCGGCAACCCGCAGATTTTCTACAACCAGCGCAATTTCGACCAGCGCAGCAATGTCGGCGAAGTGCTGGTGACGCTGAAGGGCTGGGACCCGGAGCGCGGGCCGGCGCTGGTGGCCCGGCTGCGGCAGCGGTTCGAAACCAACCCCGATGCCCAGTTCGTGCTGAAGATCTTCCAGAACGGTCCGCCGATCGATTCGCCGATCTCGGTCAAGATCGTCGGTCCCGAGCTCGATGTGCTGAAGCGGCTGGCGGCGGAAACCGAGGCGGTGATGCGCAAGGTGCCGGGCACCCGTGACGTCGTCAATCCGGTGGCGGTCGACCAGCAGCGGCTCGATCTGGGGCTCGACACGGCCAAGGCGGCGTTGCTCGGCGTCGTGCCCGGGGCGCCGCGGCGGGCGCTGCGGCTGGCGCTGTCGGGCGAAAATGCCGGCCGGCTGCGTGACCGCGAAGGCGACAGCTATAATGTCGTCGTGCGGCTGCCGCTGAACGTCCGCCACGAATTGTCGGAGCTCGACAAGATCTATGTGCCCGCCGCCGGCGGTGCCATCCCGCTGCGCCAGATCGCGACGCCGCGGCTCGATAGCGCACCGCCGCGCATCAATCGCGAACGCCAGCAACGCATCGTCTCGGTTCAGTCGCAGATCGTCGACGGCTATCTGACCGCCAAGGTCAACAGCGCCGTCTATGAGGCGGTAAAGGCGGTGAAGCTGCCGGAAGGCTACAGCTTCGACCAGGGTGGCGAGGCCGAGGTCGCGGCGAAAAGCTTTGGCGGGCTGGGGCCGATCATCGCCATCGCGGTGTTCGGCATCCTGGGCGTGCTGGTCATCGAATTCGGCCGCTTCCGCGAGACGGCGGTGGTCGCCGGGGTCATCCCGCTCGGCCTGTTCGGCGGGCTGGTGGCGCTGTTCCTGACCGGCAATTCGCTTAGCTACACCGCCGTCATCGGCTTCGTCGCGCTGATCGGCATCGAGATCAAGAATTCGATCCTGCTCGTCGATTTCACCACCCAGCTCCGGCAAAAGGGCATGGGCCTGCGCGACGCCATCGAGCGCGCCGGCGAGGTGCGCTTCTTGCCGGTGCTGCTGACCAGCGTGACGGCGATCGGCGGGCTGCTGCCGCTGGCGCTGTCGGGCTCGGGGCTGTACGGCCCTCTCGCCTGGGTGATCATCGGCGGCTTGATCTCGTCGACGTTGCTCAGCCGAATCGTGACGCCGGTCATGTACCTGCTGATCGTGCGGGGGCATGAACCGACGCCGGTGGCGGCCTGATGCGCGGCCAGCCGACGGCGATCATGCTGCTGATCGGGCTGATGTGCCTCGTCCGCTTCGGGCTTGCCGCCTATGGCTATCTGCTGCCGACGGCGCTGATGGCGCAGCTCGCGGCGCCGGCCGCCGATAACCTGCAGATGCCCTATATCATCCGGGTCTGGGCGGTGCGCGACATGGTGCTTGCCGTGCTGGTGGCGACTGCGGGGCCGGCGATGATCCGCACGCTGCTCATCGCCTGCATCGCCATCGACGCCACCGACATCGTGTCGGCCTGGCTGAGCGGCCGCGCCGGGCTGTTCGACCCGGCGGCGACCCTGTCGCTGATGACCACCGCGATCGCGGCACTGGTGCCCGAAAGCCTGGCGCTGCTGCTGATCGGGCGCCGGCGCGCCTGACTATCCTCCCCAATGCAATCGGTGCCGCGGCGCACATCCCGTGCTAGGCTGCTGAAATCGGGAGAGTGACATGGCAGATTTTGACCTGGTGATCCGCGGCGGCGAGATCCACGACGGGCTCGGCAATCCGGGCGTTGTCGGGGACGTGGCAATTTCGGGCGACCGCATCGTCGCCATCGGCACCGTCACCGGCACGGGCGCCGACGAAATCGACGCGACGGGCAAGATCGTCACGCCGGGCTTTGTCGACGTCCACACCCATTATGACGGGCAGGCGACCTGGGAACACCGGATGACGCCGTCGTCGGGGCACGGCGTCACCTCGGTCGTGATGGGCAATTGCGGCGTCGGCTTTGCGCCGTGCAAGCCCGACCAGCACGGCATGTTGATCGGCCTGATGGAGGGAGTCGAGGATATCCCCGAGGTCGTGATGACCGCCGGGCTGCCGTGGAACTGGGAGACGTTTCCGCAATATCTCGATGCGCTTGCCGCGCGCCAGCTCGACATCGATGTCGCGGCGCAGCTGCCGCATTCGGCGCTGCGGGTCTATGTGATGGGGGAGCGCGGCGCCAACCGCGAGGCACCGACCGATGCCGACCTTGCCGAAATGCGCCGGTTGACCACCGAGGCGATCCACGCCGGGGCGCTGGGGGTCACCACGTCGCGCAACATGCTGCACCGGACGCGCGCCGGTGAACTGGCGCCGAGCCTCAATTCTCCCGAGGATGAACTGCTGGCACTGGCCGCCGGGCTGCGCGATGCCGGCGCCGGAGTCTACCAACTGATCCCCGATATCCACGGCGAGGCCAGCGACGAGTTTGCGCTTATGCGCCGGGTGGCGGCGGCGTCGGGGCGGCCGCTGTCGTTCTCGCTGCTGCAGATGGCAACCGGCGACGAGGATGGCTGGCGCCAGTATCTCGGTGCGCTCGAGGCGTCGCATGCCGAGGGCGTCACCATCCGCGGCCAGGTCTATCCGCGGCCGGTCGGGCTGCTGTTCGGGCTCGACCTGTCGTTCCATCCGTTCTCGCTGCACCCGAGTTTTCGCGCCCTCGCCGAGCTGCCGCTCGCCAATAAGGTCGCGGCGATGCGCGATCCGGCGCTGCGCGCGAAGCTGTTGGCGGAGGAGCCGAGCGACACCAATCCCTTCTACATGGCGATCGTCCAGGCCTCCACGGCGACCTATGTCATGGGCGAACCGCCGGTCTATGACCCGGCGCCCGAGGATCGCATCGACCGCCTCGCCAAGCGCCAGGGTCGCACCGCGGCCGAGGTCGCCTATGACCTGCTGATCGCCAACGACGGCCGCAACATCCTGTTCCTGCCCGGCGCCAACTACCGCGACAACAATCTCGAGGCGGCGCGAGAGATGTGCACCCACCCCGACACAATCATCGGGCTTGGCGACGGCGGCGCGCATTACGGCGTCATTTGCGACGCCAGCTTCACGACCTATTATCTGCAGCGTTTCGTCCGCGACGCGGCGCCCGGCCAAGCAGTGCCGCTGGCGGCGGCGATCCGCTCGCTGACCTCGGTGCCAGCGACGGCGGTCGGTCTCGATGACCGCGGTCGGCTCGCGCCGGGCTACAAGGCCGACATCAACGTCATTGACCTTGCGGCCCTGACGCTGCACGCGCCGACCATGGCGCGCGACCTGCCCGCCGGCGGCAAGCGGCTGCGGCAGCTCGCCGATGGCTATGCGGTGACGATCAAGAGCGGGGTCGTCACCTATCGAGACGGCGTGCCGAGCGGCGCGCTGCCCGGCCGGCTGGTGCGCGGCGCGCAGGTCGCTGCCTGACGCCGCGCGCCGATCTCAGGCGTGGACATGGTCCTGGGCGGCCATGTACTTCTGCACCTGCGCGGCATAGCGCTGGCTTACCGGCTTGAAATCATTCGCGGCTGCGTCATAGGCATAGACCTCGCCGTCCTTGATGTCATAGACCCAGCCGTGCAGCTGCAGCGTGCCCATTGCCAGGGCTACCGCCACCGTCGGGTGCGTTTTCAGGTGATTGAGCTGCAGGATGACGTTCTGCTCGAGCAGCAGCAGCATCCGGGCATGGTCGTCGAGATCGCCGCCGATCGCCGCGACGATATCGACGGCGGCGCGCGAATAGCCCAGCCAGTCGCGGACGTGCGGCAGCGCGTCGAGTTTTTCGGGCGCCGCCGCGCCCTTCATCGCGCCGCAGTCGGTGTGGCCGCAGATGACGATGTGCGGCACCTTCAGCGCGCCGACGGCAAACTCGATCGCGGCGGTCGTTGCTCCGGTGGAGTTCGAATGTGGCGGCACGATGTTGCCGGCGTTGCGCACGACAAACAGGTCGCCGGGCTCGGTCTGGGTCAGCATGCCGAGCTCGATCCGCGAATCGGAGCAGGTGATGAACAGCGCCTCGGGTGACTGCCCCTTGCTCAGCGTCTCGAACAGCGACTTCTTCTCGGGATAGACGTCGCGTTGAAAACGCACGACGCCGGCGGCAAACTTGGGCACGGGCTACTCCTGTGGTGACGGCCTGCCTTCTACGCGCGACATTACAAAAGAGCAATGTTGGGCCAACGTTCGGCTCCGGGTCAGTCGTACGCCAGCCGCGGATACCAGTCGGCGGGACGGCCGCCCGGCGTCTTGTCGAGCAGGTTCCACAGCGGCGCCACATCAGGCGCGCCGCGCGGATCCTCGCCGGGGTCAGCGGTCTCGCTGCCCATTTCCTCGGCCCAGAAATGCCGGATGACGCCATCGCGGCGCACGAAGACGTTGAGCGCCGCGGCATCGTCACCACCCGGGACATAGCCGGTGTAGTCCCGCGCATAGGCGTCGTTGCAGTCCTGGTAGAGCGGTATCGGCGCCCAGCCGCGTTCGAGGGCAAAGGCCGCCAGCCGTTCGTAGGGCGACCGCGCGACGACCGCCAGTGCCGCCTGCTGGCCGATGTCGGCGGCGTTGGCAGCCAGCGGCCCGATGAAATTGGTGCACATCGTACACGGCCGCGCGCGTTCCGGCCCGAACATGAAGCTGTAGACGATCAGCGTGTCATGGTCGCCGACCAGCCCGGCGAAATCGCATTCGCCGTTGTTGCCGATGAAGCGATAGTCGCCCCGGACCTCGCCGCCCGGCGGCAGTGCCCGTCGTTGCCGGGCGACCCTGGCAAGCTGACGGCGCAACTCGACCTCCTCGGCGAGCAGCGCGGTGCGCGCGGCGCGATATTCGGCGCTTTCATTCGGAAACCGAATCGACGCTGCGGCCGCGAGGTCGCGTGCCGGGGTTAAGGTCTTCGTCATCGATAACACTCCTGCAATTGCTCAACGGCCGGCGACGCGCCTGGCGACCTTGAGCAGCTGGTCGGCGACGGCGCCCCAGCCTTCGGCAAAGCCCATCGCGGCGTGGCTGTCGCGGCTTTCGGCGTCCCAGTGCCGGGCGGCGGCGCGGTAATGGGTGCCGCCGGCGCCATCGTCGCTGAATTCGAAGATGCCGACCATGAACGGCTTTTGCGGTCGCCAGCCGGCGGTGAAGGCATTGGTGAAGACAATGCGGCTCGGCTCGCTGACTTCAAGGAAGACACCGGGCATGTCGCTGGTCTCACCACCGGGGCCGTGCATCCTCAGATGCGATGCGCCGCCGGCGCGCATGTCCCAGTCGACGATCTCGGTCGTCCAGGGTTTCGGGCACCACCATTCGGTCAGATGCCCGGTCCAGGCCTGCCAGATTGCCGCCGGCGGCACATCGAAATGGCGTTCGACAACGAGCTCGAACAGCTCGCCGGTTCCGGATTCCATCATGCTCATTCTCCGTCGAAGGCGCGCTGCAGCGCCGCCATGTCGAGTTTCACCATGCCCATCATCGCCTGCATCATGCGGCCGATCTGCTCCGGGCTGCCGCTGCGCTGCAATTCGGACATCATGCGCGGCGCGACCTGCCAGGACACGCCAAAGCGATCCTTCAGCCAGCCGCACTGTACCGGCTGGCCGCCGCCATCGATCAGGCCATTCCAGTAATGGTCGATCTCGTCCTGCGTCTCGCAATCGACCGACATCGAGATGGCGTCGGTGAAGGGCACGCCGGGTCCGGCGTTAAGCGCCATGAACGGCTGGCCGCGCAGCATGAATTCGACGACCAGCACGGTGCCGGCCGGGCGCGGCATGTTCTCGCTATAGCGCGAGATGGTGCCGAGCTCTGCCCTGTCGAACAGCGCGACATAATGGCGGGCGGCGTCCTCGGCCTCGGTATCGAACCACAGGCAGGGTGTGATGCTGCCCATGGCTCAGGCCGCTGCCAGCGCGGCGGCGAGTTCCTCGCTCGATTTGGGCGGCCCCAGCGGCGTCGCGAGCGACCAGACATGGCCGAACGGATCGGTGACGACGCCATAGAGGTCGCCCCAGAACATCGGCTGTGCCGCCATGGTCAGCGTTGCACCGGCGGCGACGGCTGTCTCGATGGCCGCGGTCGCATCGGGGACCATCATGTGGAGTGACACCGGACTGCCGCCCAGCGTTGCCGGCGACGTGCCGCCCATGTCCGGAAATTCGTCGACCAGCATGACCATGCCACCGTTGATGCGCAACGCCGCGTGCACCAGGCGGCCGTCCTTGCCCGGCAAACGCACCATCTCGTCGGCGCCAAAGGCGCGCGTGTAGAAATCGATGGCCGCTGCGGCGTCGCGGCAGACGAGATGCGGGGTGATACCGCCCGGGGGCTGTGGTGCTGTCGCGTCGGTCATGATCCATCTCCCTTTCCGAAAATCAGCACGAGATAGCGGCGTAGATGGGCGACGGCCTCCTGCGCCGCGGCGGCGTCGTTGCTGGCCTTGGCCATGACGAAGCCGCCCTGCAGCACGGTCTGGACGTGGCGCGCGAGGCCGATGCCGGTGACGCCGGTCACCCCGCACGCCGCAATCGCTGCGTCGAAATCGGCCGCCAGGCTGTCGCCATGGCCATGGATGCTGTCGCGGCAGGCGTCGCGCAGGCCGGGATGCGTCTCGTGCACCTCCTGCACCATCGTGCCGGCGAGGCAACTGAACTCGGCCGGCGCTCCGGCGATCAGTGCGGCGCGATGGTCGACATAGCCGAGCACGCGCGCCACCGGATCGGGATCGGTGCGATAGGCGGCATGGTCGAACAGCCCCGCCGCGTGCGCGCGCCAATGCTCGGCCGCCGCGATGCCGAGCGCTTCCTTCGACGCGAAATGGTGGAAGAATGCCCCCTTGGTGACGCCAGCAGCGGCGCACAACGCATCGACCGACGTCGCACCGTAACCGTTCTCGCGAACCAGCCGGACCGCGGCATCGAGCAGGCGATCACGGGCGGTAACGCGCGGGCGGGAAGGCGGGCATTCGGAGAACATGCAAAACCATACCAACCGGTCGGTATGCTGTCGAGAGTGTTTGATCGCGTACATTTGCAGTTCGTCGCAAACGCCGCGTTGCACGGTCGCCGTGGCGGGACTATCCCGTTCGACATGAAACGTTTCACCGGCCAGGACCGCTCCATCACCGACACCTGGCGGCCGGCGACGCTCGCTGTGCGCGGCGGCACGGCGCGGTCGGATTTCGGCGAAACGTCCGAGGCGATCTTCATGACCTCGGGCTATGCCTATGATAATGCTGAGGAAGCCGCCGCACGCTTCCGCGGCGAACGCCCGGGCATGACCTATTCGCGGTTGCAGAATCCGACCACGGATATGCTCGAAAAGCGGCTGGCGCTGCTTGAAGGCGCCGAGGCGGCGCGGGCGACGACGACCGGCATGGCGGCGATGACCGCGGCGCTGCTCTGCCAGCTTTCGGCCGGCGATCATCTTGTCGCCGGGCGGGCGCTGTTCGGATCGTGCCGGGTCCTCGTCGACACCATCCTGCCGCGCTTCGGCATCCAGACGACGACCGTCGATGCCGCCGATGTCGACGCCTGGGCGCGTGCCCGCCAGCCGAATACCAAGGCGTTCTTCCTCGAAACGCCGTCCAATCCCGGCCTTGAAGTGTCCGACATTCGCGCCATTGCCGACATCGGCCATGATGCCGGCGCCGTCGTCGTCGTCGACAATGCCTTCGCCTCGCCAATCGTCCAGCGGCCGCTCGACCTCGGCGCCGATGTCGTCGCCTATTCGGCGACCAAGCTGATGGACGGGCAGGGCCGGGTGCTCGCCGGCGCTGTGCTCGGCAGCGAGCAGTGGATGAACGACGTCTACCTGGCCTATGCGCGCCACACCGGGCCGAACCTGTCGCCATTCAACGCCTGGGTGGTGCTGAAAAGCCTCGAGACGCTCGACCTGCGGGTTCGCCGCTCGTGCGAGAACGCACTGAAGGTTGCAACCTTCCTCGAAGGCCGTGTGCCGCGCGCGCTGTATCCGGGCCTCGCGTCGCATCCGCAGCACGCGCTGGCGATGCGCCAGATGACCGCCGGCGGCACCATCATCGCGCTGTTCCTCGACGGCGGCCGACCACAGGCGCATGGCCTGCTCGACGGCCTGGCGCTGATCGACATTTCGAACAATCTCGGCGATTCGCGCACGCTGATGACGCATCCGGCCTCCACCACCCACGCCAGCGTCAGCCCCGATGTGCGTGAGCAGATGGGCATTACCGAAGGCATGCTGCGCCTGTCGGTGGGCCTCGAGGACCCGCACGACCTGATCGACGATCTCGACCAGGCGCTGCGCGGCGTCGGCCTGTAGATGGTCATCAACCTGATGTTCCCTTATCAGGCGACGACGCGGCGCATCACCGTGCGCGTCGCGCCGCGCTACCTGCCCGACCAGTCGGACCCCCGGGCGCCGCGGCACGTCTGGAGCTATCATGTCCGCATCGAGAACCACGGCCTCGAGACGGTGCAACTGCTGACGCGCCATTGGGCGATCACCGATGGCGACGGCCATATCGAACATGTCGATGGGCCCGGGGTGATCGGCCAGCAGCCGCTGATCGAGCCGGGCGGCGCCTTCGATTACGTCTCGGGCTGCCCGCTGGCAACGACGAGCGGCACCATGCAGGGCCATTACGAAATGCGCGGCGAAAGCGGCGCCTTCGACGTCGCCATTCCGGCCTTTGCGCTGGAGCATCCGACGCTGAAGCCGAGCGTCAACTGAGCCGATGAAGCGCACGCACCTGCCGCTGAATGCGCTCCGCGTGTTCGACGCCGCCGCCCGGCACCTGTCGTTCACCAAGGCGGCGGACGAGCTCGCGGTGACGCCCGCCGCCGTCGGCCAGCAGATCCGCGCGCTCGAGGACACGCTCGGCGTCGTACTGTTCAAGCGCATGACCCGCAACCTGGAGCTGACGGCCGAGGCGGAACGCTCGCTGCCGGCGCTGCGGGCCGGGTTCCTGAATTTCGAGGAAAGCGTCCGTATCCTGCAGGACGGGCAGGGGTCGAAAGTGCTGACCATCGCGGCGCCGCGCGACTTCACGGCGAAGTGGCTCAATGCCCGGCTGGCGCGCTATGCTGCGCAGCATCCCGACATCCGCTTCGTCATTGCCGGCATCGACGGCGTCCCGGATTTTACCCAGGCCAATCTCGATCTCGCCATCGTCTATTCGGGTGAACCGGAGGCGGAGGGCATCCACGGCCGCACGCTCGCGGCCGAAACGCTGGTGCTGGTCGGCGCGCCCGATGCGCCGGTCGATGCGCTGCGCATTGCCCACCCGGGCGACCCGCAGGCACCGGGGCTGACCGTGGCGGACGCCGGACTGGCGATCGATGCCGCAGCGGCCGGGCTCGGCCAGGCGCTGGTGCCGGCGACGCTGGCGGCGGCCGATCTGGCGGCGGGACGTATCGTGGCGCTGGGTGAAGCGCAGGCGGCGACCGCGGCCTATTGGCTGATCGCGCCGACGCCGCAGTGGCGCCAGGCCAAGGTGCGCAGCCTCGTCGAGTATCTGCTCGGCTGATGTTGCGCCAAAGTTGCGCGACCCCGCGACTTTCCGACCGATTGTTAACAATTCCAAGGCCGGCTAGAAATTGCGACGCCCGCCGAAACCGTCTATTGGGCATTTTCCACGAAACCCGAGAGGCCGCATGACCAAGATTGCTTTCGCCACGATCGCCGCCGCTGCTGTGTCGGTTGCCACCCTGTCGACCCCCGCTGCCGCCGCCGGCGACGCCGCCAAGGGCGCCGTCGTTTTCAACCAGTGTAAGGTCTGCCATGTCACCGACAAGGGCGTGAACCGCGTCGGTCCGTCGCTGCACGGCGTCGTCGGCCGCAAGGCCGGCACTGTCCCGGGCTACACCTATTCGGCCGCCAACAAGAACAGCGGCCTGACCTGGACCGTCGCCCAGCTCGACACCTATCTCGCAGCGCCCCAGAAGGTCATCAAGGGCACCAAGATGGCCTTTGCCGGCCTGAAGAAGCCCGAAGATCGCGCCAATGTGATCGCATTCCTCGCAACGAAGAAGTGAGCAGCGCCGCGCGCGCATAGCGAGACGATTGCATAGCAATCGCTTGCTTTGCGCCGACAGGCGCAAGCACGGCCGGCGGGGCGGCGGAGCGGCGGAGTTCCTCCGTTGACCCCGTCAGACGCCAGCATGGGCTTTGCCCATGCCCTGACTTTAAGTACGGCCAGCGGGGCACCCCCGCTGGCCGTTTTCTTATCAGCGCTCCGCTCGGCGCGCGCAGCTCCGCGCCCTTCCGCGCTGCGCCGCAGCATGCTAACGCCGTTCCATGCTGACCATGAACGCCGTAACCGTCCGCCTCGGCGGCCGGACCATCCTCGACAATGCCACCGCGACCCTGCCGCCGCGGGGCCGCATCGGGCTGATCGGCCGCAATGGCGCTGGCAAGTCGACGCTGATGAAGGTCATTGCCGGCACGCTCGATCCCGACAGCGGCAGCGTCGAGATGCCCAAGTCCGCCCGTCTCGGCTATGTCGCTCAGGAGGCGCCGGCGGGGCAGGGCACGCCGTTCGAAACCGTGCTTGCGGCCGATGTCGAGCGCGCCGCGCTGATGGCGGAGGAGGAAGCCGGCAATGTCGATCCGCACCGCGTCGCCGAAATCCACGAGCGGCTGATTGCCATCGACGCCTATACCGCCGCTGCCCGCGCCAGCCGCATCCTCGTCGGCCTGGGCTTTGACGAGGCGGCGCAGCATCGCCCGCTCGACAGCTACTCGGGCGGCTGGCGGATGCGCGTCGCGTTGGCGGCGCTGCTCTTTTCGCAGCCCGACCTGCTGCTCCTCGACGAACCGTCGAACCACCTCGATCTCGAAGCGACGATGTGGCTCGAATCTTTCTTAAAGACCTATCGCGCCACCATCGTCGTGATCAGCCACGAACGCGACCTGCTCAACAATGTCGTCGACAGCATCCTGCACCTCGAGCAGGGCAAGATCACGCTGTATCCCGGCGGTTATGACGATTTCGAGCGCCAGCGTGCCGAGCGCCTGGCGCAGCTCGCCAGCGCCCGCGAGGCCCAGGCGGCGCAGCGTGCCAAGCTGCAGGACTATGTCGCTCGCAACAGCGCGCGCGCCTCGACCGCCAAGCAGGCGCAGTCGCGGCAAAAGGCGCTGGCCAGGATGCAGCCGATCGCCGAGGCGGTGACCGATCCGACGCTCGTCTTCAACTTCCCGTCGCCGCAGCCGCTAAAGCCGCCGCTGGTCCAGCTCGACCATGCCGCGGTCGGCTATGACGGTCGTGCCATTCTCGAACAGATCGACCTGCGGCTCGACCCGGATGACCGGCTGGCGCTGCTCGGACGCAACGGCAACGGGAAGACGACGCTGGCGCGGCTGCTGTCGGGGCAATTGCCGCCGATGGAGGGCACTAAGCACGCTCCGGGCAAGCTGCGCGTCGGCTATTTCACCCAGTATCAGGTGGAGGAGCTCGACAGCGACGACACCCCGCTCGAGCATATGAGCCGGCTGATGCGCGGCGCCAACCCTTCGCAGGTGCGCGCGCAGCTCGGCCGCTTCGGCTTTTCGGGCGCCATGGCGGAGCAAAAGGTCGGCAAGATGTCGGGCGGCGAAAAGGCCCGGCTGGCGCTGGCGCTGATCACCCGCGACGCGCCGCACCTGCTGATCCTCGACGAGCCGACCAACCACCTGGATGTCGACACCCGCGAGGCGCTGGTCCAGGCGCTCAACGATTATGAAGGCGCCGTCGTCGTCGTCAGCCATGATCGGCACATGATCGAGGCGAGTGCCGACCGGCTGGTACTCGTCGATGCTGGGCGGGCGACCGAATTTGCCGGCAGCCTCGACGATTACACCGACACCATCCTCGGCAAGGGCCCGGCATCACCCGAGGGCGGCAAGGGCGGCAAGGGTTCGGGCGGCAACAAGAAGGACGATCGCAAGGCGGCCGCCGCGGCGCGCGAGGCCGCTGCCGGCCTGCGCAAGACGGTAAAGGACGCCGAGGCGGAAACAGCCCGGCTTACCGCCCGGCTGGCCGAGCTCGACCGCGCGCTGGTCGACCCGAAATCGGCAAATGCGTCCGACATGCACCGCCCCGCGCGCGACCTGATGCGGCTGCGCGGCGAAACCGAAAAGCTGCTCGCGGCGAGCGAGGCCAACTGGCTGGCGGCGAGCGAGGCGCTGGAAGCCGCGATGGCCTGAGGCCGAGCGGCGGCGTTGCCGCGGCCGAATTTCTCCATTGCGCAATCGCCCGGACTTGGCTTTGCTGTGCCCAGCATAGCCGCCCGAGGGAGAACCACCGATGCGCATGACCCAGTTGCTGATCGCCGCCGCCACCGTTGCCGGGGCTGCGGTCCCGGCGATCGCCGCCGATCCGATCGCCGAACGCCAAGCGATCATGAAGCAGAATGGCAAGGATACCAAGGCGTTGGTCGGTTACATGAAGGGCGAGACGCCTTATGATGCCGCTGCCGTCACGGCGCTGTTCACCAGCATGAACAATGGCGCCAAGGCCTTTGGCAGCAAGTTCCCGCCGACATCGAAGACCGGCGGCAAGACCGAAGCCGCGCCGGCAATCTGGGAAAAGCCCGCCGATTTCAAGGCTGCGGTCGCCAAGTTCCAGACCGACACGGGGGCCGCCGCCGCGGCCAGGCCGGCGAGCCTCGACGCGATGAAGCCGCTGTTCGGAGCGGTCACGGCAAACTGCAAGAGCTGCCACGAGACGTTCCGCGTCAAGGAACAATAGGCGCGCCATGCGCCGGGCCGCCATCGCGGTCGCAGTCGTCATCGTGGCGGCAGCGGCGCTGTTCTGGGTGCTGACGATACCTCGGCGGCTGCCCGCCGCTGCCATCGCGGCCGAGGCCAGCGGCGACGCCGGGCGCGGCGCCCGCATCTTCTGGGCAGGCGGCTGCGCCTCGTGCCATGCCGCCGCCGGGGCCCGGGGCGACGATCGGCTGCGGCTCGGTGGCCGCGCACTGGCAACGCCGTTCGGCCAGTTCCAGGCGCCCAACATCTCGCCCGATCCGGGCGCCGGCATCGGCAACTGGCGGATCGCCGATTTTGCCAATGCCATGCAGCGCGGCGTCGATCCCGAGGGGCGCCACCTGTATCCGGCGTTCCCGTACAACAGCTATATCAAGATGACGAAGGGCGACATCGCCGACCTGTTTGCCTATTTGCGCACGCTGCCACCGGTCACGACCCGCACGCCCGAAACGGTGCTGGGCTTTCCCTATAATATCCGCCGCGGCGTCGGCCTGTGGAAGCTGCTGTACCTCGGCGATGAAACACCGGTCGTGTCGCTGCCAGCGGGCGCGCCGGCCACCGCCGCCCAGGGTCGCTATCTCGTCGAAGGGCCGGGCCATTGCGGCCAGTGCCATACGCCGCGCACGCTGCAGGGGCTGGGCGGGCTCGACGCCGGAAGGTGGCTCGGCGGTGCGGCCAATCCGGAGGGCAAGGGTCGCATTCCCAACATCACGCCAGCGAAATCGGGAATCGGCGCGTGGTCGGCGGAAGAGATCGAAACCTATCTCGAAACCGGCTTCACGCCCGATTACGACAGTGTCGGCGGCAGCATGGTCGAGGTGCAGCAGAACATGGCCAAGCTGACCAAGGCCGACCGCGCCGCCATCGCCGCCTATCTGAAATCGGTGCCGGCGGTGGATTGACTGGGGCGGTCGCCGATCATCTCCCGCGCTGCCGCGACGATCGCCATCGGCAGGAACGGTTTCTTGAAGAAACGCGCGTCCTTGACCAGCTTGACGGCGTCGGGGGCATAGCCCGTGGCATAGATGATCGCCAGGTCGGGCCGCATCACCCGCGCCCGTTCGGCGATCGTCCAGCCGTCGATGCTGTCGCGCAGGCTGATGTCGGTGAACAGCAGGTCGATGTCGGGACGATTGGCGACATAGGCCAGGGCCTCGTCGCCATCGGCGGCGGTAAGGACGATGAAGCCCGCATCCTCGAATTCCATGGCGCTGACTTCGCGGAGCAGCGCCTCGTCTTCGACAATCAGGATCACGGGCAGTCGGGCAACATCCAACACGGTGGCCATCAAGTCGTTTCCTGCAATTGCTCGGCACCCGGCAAGCGCAACGACACCGTCGTCCCGGCCTCGGGTGTCGAAATGATGTCGACCTCGCCGCCCGACTGGCTGGCAAATCCATAGACCTGGCTCAACCCCAGACCGCTGCCGCGCCCCGTTGCCTTGGTCGTGAAAAACGGTTCGAAGGCGCGGGCCACGACATCGGGCGGCATGCCCGTGCCCGTGTCGATGATCTGCAACTCGACGGCGGCTTCGCCTTCGACATTGGCGGTGCGGATGGTCAGCGTGCCGCCGTCGGGCATGGCGTCGCGGGCATTGACGATCAGGTTCAGCACGGCATTTTCGCACTGGCCCTGGTCGATGCGGACCGGCCACAGGTCGGACGCCAGCTCGACGCGCAGACGGATCGACGGATCGAGCGTGCGCCCGAACAGCGCCATGCTGTCTTCGACGATGGCATTGAGATCGTGGGTCTCCGGTTGCAGGGGTTGACGCCGGGCAAAGGACAACAGCTGGTCCGTCAACCGTGCTGCGCGGTCGGCGCCACTCTGTGCCGCATCGAGCGCCCCGACAATGCGCGGATTGTCACTGCCGAATCGCCGGGCACGATCGACATTGGCGACCACGATGGTCAGCAAATTATTGAAATCATGGGCAATGCCGCCGGTCAGCTGGCCGAGCGCCTCCATCCTTTGGGCCTGCGCCAGCATCGCCTCGGCATGGTCGCGGGTGGCGTTGGCGGCCTGCAGGGCATCGAGCGCGGCATCGCGTTCGGCGACGCGCAGCATCAGGTCTTCGTTCGCCCGCTGCAGCATCTCGGGCGACGGCAGCGCCAGCGCCTGCGGCAGCAGCGGCCACAGCATCACGGCCGTCGCGACAGAGACCACGGCGGTCACCAGCTTGACCAACGCCTCGGGACCATAGTCGGGGTTCCACAGCGTCCAGATCGAGAGGAAATGCGTGGCACCACAGGCAATGATAAAGGCGACAAACAGCCAGGCGACAGCCCGGAACCGGATGTCGGGGCGCTTGGTCAGGAACACCGCCATCGCAAACGGAATCGAGAAATAGGCAAGGCCGATAGCTGCATCGGCGATGACATGGGTCCAGATCAGCGCCGGGTCCCACAACAGGCATACGCCGTGGGGCGCCAGGCCGGTCTGGCCTAGCAGCTTCTGCAGATAATCGATCATCCCCCGGCCCCCGGCGCCAGCCTACCATTACCAGTAACGGGACTTCGAACGTCCATCATGGCATAGGGTTCCCTAGCGAATGCCGGGTGCGAACATCTCGTCCTCGATCAACGCGACCGGCATGATGCCGGCGGCCATTGTGCGCGCGAAAAAGTCACGCATCACGAAGGGTTTGCCGGCTACATCGTCGGCGTGGGAGGCGACCGCCATTAGATGGTCGAGCTGGATCTTGCCGATGATGTAGCTCGGGCCATAGCCCGGCTGGCGGGCGTACAGCAGCTGTTCGAAACCGACCAGCTTCGAGCTCGGGTCCGACCAGCCCCGCGGCGTCCAGCCGGCGTGATATTGGCCCGCGGTGGCGAGGTCGATCTCGTTGGCCTGGACCCGCAGCGACGCGATCCCGCGTGCCGCCCGGTTGGCGAGCATGATCCAGACGAGCTCGCGGCCGCGCGGCAGGTCGTCGTAAAGCCCCGCTTGCATGGCGATTTCCTCGAACGCCGTGGCAAAGCCTTCGGACCGGTCGGCGTACATGTTGAAGGCCGGTGTCGCGCGACGGATCGGGCTGGCATGCGGCGCCGCGCGCAGCCGCGCCAGGTCCATCCAATGGGTGAAGTGCGAGATCAGCGGCAGCGGGTCGCGCATCGTCACATGGCTGAAGAAGTTGCGGCTGCCCTCCGGCGCGAAATCGACCGATTGGGCGGCGATGGCGGTGGCGAGATAGGGCTCTCTGGTCGACAGGCCGGTTTCGGTGAAGAACGCGCTGAATTTCGCCTGGCGTTCGGCGACCATGCGGCCATAGGCGGCGGGATCGGTCAGCGGCTGCAACGGCGGCAGCTTGCGATTGCGCACCTCCTCCAGCCGCAACCCGGCGAGCGACCGGTCGAGCTCGCGCTGCAGCAGCGTCATCTGGGCGTCCCAGTCATGGGGCGACAGCATCACGTTCTTGGCGTGCCAATTGTAATCGGCCTTGCCGACGCCGGTTGGCCCGGTGCGTTTCGGCACCTCCGCTGCCACCCAGGCGGCGAATTCGTCGATGGCGGTCTTGGCCGCGGCGATCGCCTGGCGCAGCGCCGGACTGGCGCCCTTCATGTCGGCGAGAACGGGGCCGTCGAGGGTGCGCAGTTTCAGCGTGCCGGCGCCCAGCGCCGCCAGCGCGGCCGATTGGTCCTCGAACGCGGCGCTGCCATAGGCCCAGAGATCATGCGCCATGCTGCCGGCAAGATTGGTCCTCGCCGCGGCAAGGTTGGCCGGCACCGCTGCCAGCGCCGCCGTCAGTGCCTTGTCATCGGCGGGCTTCAGCGGCCATTTCCAGGCGTAAAGATCGATGTTGGGCTCTGCGGTCTGGCCCTCATGCGCCGGCACGTCGCTCCAGTCGGCGGCAATATTGGCGTAGAAACCGGGGTCGCGGGCCCAGGGCTTGAGCACCCGCAGGTTGAAATCGAAGGCGTTGAGCTCGGCGGCAACGATGCGATAGTCGTTCTTCGCGGCGGTCGACCAGCCGGCTTGATCGATTGCCGCCAATCGCGCCCGCCATGTCGGGAGGGCCGCCGCCTGCCGGGCGACGCCGGCGGCGCTATAGTCGGGAACGCCGCGCTGGACCGGCGGCGCGACAAACGCACGCCATTCGCTGAAAAAGCTGGCGAGCTGGCCATAATTGGCCGGCATCGTCGCGGTGGGGGCGGCGGCGGGTGCCGCCGATAAAGGCACAGCGAGACCTATCGCCAGCGGAAGTGCGCAGCGCAGCAGGATGTTCATCGGCCGACCCCTTGTTCGTTCGCAACATTAGGCCAGCCGAAATGAACCCCGGTCAAGGGGCGCGCCCTCGATCCTTTCGGTCAGGCGTCGAGCGCCTCGGCATCGACCGCATCGGCGTGGGCCTGGATGAAGGCAAAGCGGTGTTCCGGGTTACGGCCCATAAGGCGCTCGACGAGGTCGGCGACTGCTGCCTTGGCATCGACGCCATCGGGCAGCACGACCCGCAGCAAGGTACGTTTCGACGGGTCCATCGTCGTTTCCTTCAACTGCGACGGCGCCATTTCGCCAAGGCCCTTGAAGCGGCCGACCTCGATCTTGGTCTTGCCGGCGAACACCGTCTTCAGCAGCTCGAGCCGATGCGCATCATCGCGGGCATAGGCGACGGTGCCGCCCGCCGCGAGCCGGTACAGCGGCGGCAGCGCCAGGTAGAGCCGGCCGTCGCGGACCAGGCCCGGCATTTCCTGGAAAAAGAAGGTCATCAGAAGCGTCGCGATATGGGCCCCGTCGACATCGGCGTCGGTCATGATGACGATGCGTTCGTAGCGCAGCGCCTCGGGCGAATATTGCCCGCGGGTACCACAGCCGAGCGCCTGGATCAGGTCGGCAACCTCGCTGTTGGCACCGATCTTGGCGGCGTTGGCGGAGGCGACGTTGAGGATCTTGCCGCGGATCGGCAGGATCGCCTGGGTCATGCGATCGCGTGCCTGCTTGGCGGAACCGCCGGCGCTGTCACCTTCGACGATGAACAATTCGGTGCCGGCGCTGTCATTGCGGGCGCAATCGGTCAGCTTGCCGGGCAGCCGGAGGTTGCGTTTCGAGGTCGCGGTCTTGCGCTTGACGAGCAGCTCGGCGCGGCGGCGCAGGCGATCGTCCATCCGCTCGATGACAAAGGCCAGCAGCGCCTTGCCGCGCTCACCCGAGCCGGTCAGCCAGTGATCGAAATGGTCCTTGATGGCGTTCTCGACGAGTCGCGTTGCCTCCGGGGAGGTCAGCCGGTCCTTGGTCTGGCTCTGGAACTGCGGCTCGCGGATGAACAGCGACAGCATGATCTCGGCGCCGGTGAACACGTCCTCGCCCGACAGTTCGCCGGCCTTTTTATTGCCGGTCAGCGCCGCATAGTTCCTGAGGCCCCGGGTGAGGGCGGTGCGCAGGCCGGTTTCATGGGTGCCGCCATCGGGGGTCGGGATAGTGTTGCAATAGAAACTGGCGGCGCCCTCGCCATAATGCGGCCAGGCGCAGGCCCATTCGACCGCGCCCTTGCCGTCCGCGAGATCGGCACGGCCGGCAAACAGCTCCGGCGTCACCATTTCGCGATCGCCGAGGCGTTCCTTCAGGTGATCGGCGAGTCCTCCCGGGAACTGGAAGACCGCGGTTTCGGGCGTCTCGCCGTCGAGCAGCGCCGCCGCCGCCTTCCAGCGGATTTCGACGCCGCCGAACAAATAGGCCTTTGAGCGGGCGAGTTTGTAGAGTCGCGAGGCGCGGAAGCGGGCCTCCTCGCCGAAGATCTGGGTGTCGGGCAGGAACCGGATGGTGGTGCCACGCCGATTGGGCACGGCGCCCATCTTTTCGAGCGTCGAGGTCGGAAACCCGCGCGAAAAACCCTGGCGGAACAGTTCGCGGTTGCGCGCCACCTCGACCGTCATTGTCGACGACAACGCATTGACGACGGAAATGCCGACACCGTGCAGGCCGCCCGACGTGGCATAGGCCTTGCCGCTGAATTTGCCGCCCGAATGCAGCATGGTCATGATGACTTCGAGCGCCGACTTGTCCGGAAAGCGCGGGTGCGGATCGATCGGGATGCCGCGGCCATTGTCGCTGATCGTCAGGCTGCCATCGGACTCCAGCGTCACCTCGATGCGGCTGGCGTGGCCGGCTACGGCCTCGTCCATGGCATTGTCGAGGACTTCGGCAGCGAGATGGTGGAGGGCGCGTTCGTCGGTGCCGCCGATGTACATACCCGGTCGGCGGCGGACCGGTTCCAGCCCCTCCAGCACCTCGATATGGCTGGCATCATAATCGCTCGGGGCCGCGGTCGCGGCGAACAGGTCGCTCATGCCGAACGTTATAGGACGCTGGACGGCGGCGGAACAGGGGAAGAACGCTGCTATCGACGTGCTTTCCGAAATATTTCGGCTGGGTGTCGTTTTTTTCGTTGCAATCGGTTTTGTTGCAGTGCACAAAGGGGGTGCCAATATGGCGATCCTCCCCAAGGATAGACTTCAGGCCGGTGCGAAAGCGCCGGCCTTTTTTTGTTGTTTTTGCTTGGGGTTGGGGAGCGACGGCGGGTGGCCGGGCAGCATCGGTCGGGAATGGTGCGGTGCGGCAATGATTCGGGTGCGGAGGGCTCCGGGCGCGAAAAAAGCCCGGGCAAAGCCCGGGCTGATGTCGGACGAGTCCGGCGGGGGGAGGCCCCGCCGTCTCGCCGGCCAAGCTCGTCGCGTCTCCGCGCCTTGTCGGAATTCGTGAAGAACGAATTCCGACAAGGCAGCGGGCGCTACGAGCTGTAATACATATCGAACTCGCAAGGCGCCGGGGTCATCTCCCAGCGCATCACGTCGTGCATCTTCAGCTCGATATACGAATCGATCTGGTCGTCGGTGAACACGCCGCCCTTGGTGAAGACGGCGCGGCTCTTGTCGAGGGCATTGAGCGCCTCGCGAAGTGACGCGCAGACCGTCGGGACCTTCTTCAGTTCCTTCGGCGGCAGGTCATAGAGGTTCTTGTCCATCGGCGCGCCCGGGTGGATACGATTCTCGATGCCGTCGAGGCCGGCCATCAGCAGTGCCGTGTAGCAGAGATACGGGTTGGCCATGGCGTCGGGGAAGCGGACCTCGACGCGCTTGGCCTTGCCGCCGCTGCCATAGGGAATGCGGCACGAGGCCGAGCGGTTGCGCGACGAATAGGCGAGCAGCACCGGCGCCTCGAAGCCCGGGACCAGGCGCTTGTAGCTGTTGGTCGACGGGTTGGTGAAGGCGTTGCAGGCCTTGGCGTGCTTGATGATGCCGCCGATGAAGAACAGCGCCATTTCCGAAAGGCCGGCATAGCCGTCGCCGGCGAACAGCGGCGTCTTGCCGTTCCAGATCGACAGATGGGTGTGCATGCCGCTGCCGTTGTCGTCCTTGATCGGCTTGGGCATGAACGTCGCGGTCTTGCCATAGGCATGGGCGACCTGGTGAACGACGTATTTGTAGACCTGCATGCGGTCGGCGGTCGTCGTCAGCGTGCCGAATGTCAGGCCGAGCTCGTGCTGCGCGGCGGCGACCTCGTGGTGGTGCTTGTCGCACGGCAGGCCCATCTCGAGCATCGTCGAGACCATCTCGCCGCGCAGGTCGACCGCCGAATCGACGGGAGCGACGGGGAAATAGCCGCCCTTGACGCGCGGACGGTGGCCCATGTTGCCGACGTCATATTCGCGGCCGGTGTTGGTTGGCAGCTCGATGTCGTCGAGGTGGAAGAAGCCTTCGTTATAACCGGTGCCGTAGCGGACATCGTCGAAGACGAAGAATTCGGCCTCGGGTCCGATATAGATGGTGTCGCCGATGCCGCTGGCCTTGAGATACGCCTCGCCGCGCTTGGCGGTGGAGCGCGGGTCGCGGCTGTAGAGCTGGCCGGTCGACGGCTCGACGATGTCGCAAATGAGGATCAGCATCGGCGTTGCCGAGAACGGATCGATATAGGTCGCGTCGAGATCCGGCATCAGGATCATGTCGCTCTCGTTGATCGCCTTCCAGCCGTCGATCGACGAACCGTCGAACATGAAGCCGTCGGTCAGCATGTCCTCATCGATCACGCCCGACACCATGGTCAGGTGCTGCCACTTGCCCTTGGGGTCGGTGAAGCGGAGATCGACCCATTCGATCTCCTTTTCCTTGATCATGTCGAGGATGCCGGCGGCGTTTGTTGCCATGTGTGTCTGACCTTTTCTCTGCGTGTTGGCTGGTACTGAAAAAACTCAGATCGCGTCCGAATCGCGTTCGCCGGTGCGGATGCGCACCGCGCTTTCGATGGCGGAGACAAAGATCTTGCCGTCGCCGATGCGGCCGGTGCGCGCGGCATTGGCAATGGCCTCCACGACGCGTTCGACCTGGTCGTCGTCGACGACGACTTCCAGCCGCACCTTGGGCAGGAAATCGACGACATATTCGGCGCCGCGATACAGTTCGGTATGGCCCTTCTGGCGCCCAAAGCCCTTGGCTTCGGTCACCGTGATGCCCGACACGCCGACCTCGTGAAGGGCTTCCTTCACCTCATCGAGCTTGAAGGGCTTGATAACTGCCTCGATCTTTTTCACCGCGCACCCCATGGATTTGCCGTTGGCCAAGCAACTTTCGTGCCAGAACCACTCTAGCCCGAAAATGATGGAAAAACTGTCGGAATTGCAAGCGTGCCCGACATTTTCGGGCAAGTTGGGTGCCGAAACCGCCGTCACCTGCCCGAAAATGGGGCAATATGGTCCTAGACCGTCGTTGCGTAACCGCCATCGACCGTGACGACCGACCCGCACAGGAATGCGGAGGCCGCCGATCCCAGGAACAGCGCCACGCCGGCCATGTCGCTGGGCGTGCCGCGGCGCTGCATCGGTGTCGCCGCCAGCGACCCCGCTGCAAATTCCTCGGCAATGCCGGCGGTCATCTTCGACGGAAAATAGCCCGGTGCGATGGCGTTGACGGCGATGTGCCGGCCGGCCAGGTTCTTCGCCATCATCCGCGTCAGGTGCAGCACGGCGGCCTTTGACGCCGCATAGCTGTAGGTCTCGATACCCGAGACATGCTGGCCGTCGATCGAGCCGATGTTGATGACGCGGGCATAGCTGTCGGGCGTGGCTGCCGCCTCGAGCAGCTTGATCAGCCGCTGGGTCAGGAAGAACACCGACTTGACGTTGATGTCCATGACCTTGTCCCAGCCGATTTCGGGAAAGCTGTCGAACTCCGCCCCCCACGATGCGCCGGCATTGTTGAACAGCACATCGACCTTGGGCGTCAGTTTCGCGACCTCGGCGGCAAAGCGCTCGATCTCGGCCATCTGCGACAGGTCGGCCGGGATGGCATGGGCGGCGCTGCCGAGCTCGGCGGCAAGGCCCTCGACGTCGCTCGCATTGCGGCTGGTCAGGATGACGGTGGCGCCATTGTCGACATAGGCTCGGGCGATCATCTCGCCGATACCGCGGCTGCCGCCGGTGATGACGACGGTCTTGCCGGCGACGGAGAACAGGTCCTGGATCTTCATGTCGAGCCTTTCGGGGAGGAACTCAGATCGGCTCGCCGGCGGCGCGCGCCCGTTCGATCCGGGTGGCTTCGGCGGCCGGCAGCTTGCGATAGACGAGGTATAGGCAGACCAGCGTGAACGGCGCCATCAACAGCAGCGCCAGCACGCCGGTGGCCAGGCTGCCGGTCACCTTGGACACGGCACCGGTGAAATAGGGCCCGAGGCCCAGGCCGAGCAACGTGGTGCCGATGAAATAGGTCGCGGTGGCGGCGCCGCGCATGCGGGGCAACACCAGGTCCTGCGTCGTCGCGGCGGCGATGCCGACGTACATGCTGCCGAACGCCAGCGGGATATTGTAGAGCAGGAACAGCCCCAGGTCGTCGGTGGTGTACATCAGCCAGATGAACGGCGCCGGCACCAGCGTGGCGAGCGCGGCGACGACGATGCGACCGCCCGGATTGCGCTTCTTTACCCAGTCGGAGACGAAGCCTCCGGTCACGACGCCGATGAAGCCGCCGGCAGCGCCCCAGCCGCCGAGCGTGAGCGCGACGATTTCCTTGCTGGCGTACCAGGGCAAGGCGGCGCCGGACGCGGCCATCGGTACCACGAAGGTGCGGATGGCGTAAGGCGCCGCCCAGAACCCGATCGAATAGCCGACGAACGAGATCGACCCGAAGCCGACCAGGGCCAGCAGAAACGTCGGGGTGCCCCAGATCAGCGCATAGGTCGGCCGGTCGCGTTCCTTCAGCGATTGCGCCCAGCTGGTCACCGCATAGCCGCCGAGGCAGATCGCCACCCATTGCGGCACGTCGCCGGTGACCCCGATCAGCAGCGTCGCGAGCATCGCAAACGCCGCCGCGACCGCGATGTTGGTCGCCAGTACGCGTGCGCCGAACGGTGCCAGGTGGAACAGCGTCAGCGGCGGGATGACGCTCGAAATGTCTTCCCACAGCTTGCGGCCGACATTCTGCACCTTGGGCGGCTCGGGCAGGCCTTCGGCACGGCCGCGGATCGGCTCCCTCAGCGTGGCGACCCATAGCGACAGCAGCAGGCCGGGAAAGCCGACGGCGAGGAAGGCCGCCTGCCAGCCGACGAGACCCATCGGCCCGCCGAGCGGATAGGTGGTGTTCCAAGCCCTGACGACGACGGCGCCGATCAGCAGCGAAACGCCGCCGCCGAGGTACAGCCCTGCTGAATAGATCGCGAGCGCGGTGGCGCGCTTTTCACGCGGAAACCAGTCCGACAGCATGGAGAATGCCGATGGCGCCGCCGAGGCTTCGCCGATGCCGACGCCGACGCGGGCAAAGCTCAACTGCAGGAAGTTCGTTGACAGGCCCGAAAGCGCTGTCATCGAGGACCAGACGAACAGCCCGATGCTGAGCAGCCGGGTCCGCACCCAATTGTCGGCGAGCCGACCGAGCGGAATGCCGAACAGCGCATAGAAGACGGCAAAGGCGGTGCCGTAGAGGAAACCCAGGTCGGCATCCGTCAGGCCAAGATCGCGCTTGATGTCTTCGGCCAGGATGGCGAGAATCTGCCGGTCGATGAAGTTCATCGCATAGACGAGCACCAGCAGGCCGAGCACATATTTGGCATAGGCGCCCCCGACCGGCGGGAAGTTCGGGTCGGTCGGCGCTGCCGGCGGCGGCACCGGTTCTGCGTCGCTGCTTGCCATTGCGCTCCCCGAGGTGACGGCGTCGACGCCGTTCGATTCGACGTGGGTAGCAGGCGATCGTCCGGGGTGAAAGTCGCGACGCAGGCGATATTCGGTTTTGCGCGCCTGACGGGACTTAGCGTGGCCCGGCAGCGGCGGGCGGCGCGGCTGCGGTATGTGGCATCGCCGGCGCCTGCGCGGCACCGACGCTGATTGCGACCGTCGCGCCTGTGGCCCCGATGACCAGCAGCGGCTTGCGGTAGCGGCGCAACAGCCCGCGGCACCACGCGCCGACGCGTGCCAGGACATTGGGCAATGTCACTTCATAGGGATTCATCGTGCGGCCCGTCTTTTTATCGCCCAGTGGTGCCACCGGCCACCGGTATCATCGCTGCGCCAAGCTGCGCCGCCATGCCCCCGCATCGCCGACTCTTCCCCCGAGTCGGCCCTGTGGATAACATTTTTTCGCGGCCGCCACCATTGCGAACCAGATTGTTGCGGCGGGCCGTGCCGTCGGCACCGTCAGTCGCGGCAGTCCTCAACGTGTATCCGTGGTGTCGCAGCGTGTGCGCGGCCGGTATCGACACTTACAACCGGGCCGACGATTGCCTAGATGGGCGCGTATCGGTTGTTTGCGCAAAGGCAGGATGAACATGGCGATTGCAACGCTGGCAGGTGGCTGCTTCTGGTGCACGGAAGCGGTATTCAATGAATTGCGGGGCGTCGATACGGTCGTATCGGGGTATATCGGCGGCAGCGTGGCCGATCCGAGCTATGAAGCCGTGTGCTCGGGCCGGACCGGCCATGCCGAGGCGGTGCGGATCAACTTCGATCCGGACGTGATCTCCTATGCCGAGCTGCTCGACATCTTCTTCCACACCCACGACCCGACGACGCTCAACCGCCAGGGCGCCGACACCGGTACGCAGTACCGCTCGGCAATCTTCCCGCATGACGCCGATCAGCGCGCCGAGGCCGAGGCCGCGATCGCCCGCAATCAGGCAGTATGGGACAATCCGATCGTCACCAGCATCGAGCCCGACACGATCTGGTATCCGGCAGAGGACTATCACCAGCGCTATTTCGAACGGAACGGCACGGCGAACGGCTATTGCGCCGCTGTGGTGGCGCCGAAGCTGGCGAAATTCCGCAAGGGGTATGCGGCGAGGCTAAAGAGCGCGGCGCGGCCGAGCGCAGCGTAGCGATTGCGTAATCGGAAGCAGCGCGCGGACTCGCGCAAGCTCGGCCGGCGGGGCGGCGGGGCCTTCCCTCGCCGAACCCGTTCGACGTCAGCGCGGGCTTTGCCCGCGCCGCTTGCTGATCACTTCACGAGATATTTATTGTACCAATCCACCACGACGAGGTTGGTCTGCAGCCACTGGCTCGGTCGCCCCATGCCGTGTCCGGCCTCCGGCAGCCGCACCATGCGCGTGTCGATGCCACGCCATTTCAGCGCCTGGTAATAGGCTTCGCTCTGGCCGATCGGCGTTCGCCAGTCGGCCTCGCCATCGATCAGGATGGTCGGCGTCTTGACCTTGCCGACCATGCTCAGCGTCGATCGCCGCCAATAGTCATCGTGGTTGTCCCAGGGCGTGCCCGGCACCCAGTTTTTCAGCGTGACGGCGACGATGTCCGAGGTCAGGCCCTGCACTGTCCAGTCGGTGACCGGGCGCAGCGCCGCGGCAGCCCTGAAGCGATCGGTATTGGCGATGGCATAGGTCGTCAGCACGCCGCCGCCCGAGCCGCCACCGATGAACTGGTTGCGCGCGTCGACGTACGGCCGCTTCACCATCTCGTCGACGCCCGACATCAGGTCGGCAAGGTCGTCGCCGGGATAGGCCTTGTCGATGGCATTGGCGAACTTCTCGCCATAGCCGATCGAGCCGCGCGGGTTGGTGAACAGCACGATATAGCCGGCAGCGGCGTAGATCTGGTGGGTGATCGAGAAATACGGGCCATAATCGGTGTTGGGCCCGCCGTGGATTTCCAGCGCCAGCGGATATTTCTTCGCCGGGTCGAAGTTCGGCGGATATTGCACCCAGCCTTCGATCGGCAGCGCGTCCTTCGATGATGTCCAGGTGACGCGCTCAAGCTTGCCCATCAGCTTGCCGGCCCGCCAGTCGCTGTTGAAGTCGATCTTGGCGATTTCCTTGCCACCGCGCTGGATACCGAGCGCCGCCGGCCGGTCGGCCTCCACCGTCGTATAGGCAAAGGTGCCGCCGCCTTCCGACCAGTTGCCGCCTGCCGACGGCAGGTAAAGCCGCGTGCCGCCAATGGCCTCGACCACTGTCCGCGGCTTTCCGCCGGCCAGCGGCACCAGCGCCACGCGGGTCAGCCCAGCGTCGTTGTAAAAGGCATAAAGGCCCTTGCCGTCCCTGGCCCATTTCGCCGCGATGATCGGCCGGTCGAGCCCCGTGGTGAGCTTGCGTGCCGGGCCGCCTGCCGTCGGCATCACCCACAGCGCCTGCTGGATATAGAAGGCGGTGCCGGCTTCCGTACCGAGAAAGGCGATCGAATTGCCGTCGGGCGAGACCGCCGGGTCGTCCTCTGCGCCGTCGATGCTGCTGACCCGTTCCGGCACGCCACCGGTCACGGCGATGCGGTGCAGGTCGCTTTCGACAGGCAGCATCTCGTTGCCGGGGCGGATGCGGTTGGCAAAGACGATCGCCTTGCTGTCGGGCGTCCAGTCGAAACCGCCGCTGATCTGGTCGGCATCGCCCTTGGTAAGCTGGGTCACCGTGCCGCTCGCCACCTCCATGACGAACAGCTGGTCGGCGCCGGCCACGCCATAGCCGGTGCCGTCGAAGCGATAGCGGAAGCTGTCGATGATCTTGGGCGCCGCCGCCCAGGTCGCGCCTTCGGGCTTCTCCGGCATGTTGCCGATCTTGACCGGCGTTGCCTCGACCCGCGCCACAAAGGCGATGCGGCTGCCGTCGGGGGACCAGATCGGCCCGCGCGGCGCGATCTTGCCGCTGGTGACCGGTTTGCCGATGCCCTGTGCCACGTCCATTACCCACAATTGCGGCTTGCCGAGCACCGGCGCGACATAGCCGATGCGGCGGCCGTCGGGCGACCATTCCGGCGCCCCGGCCTTGACCGCGGCGGGGATCAGCAGCCGCTTGTCGACCGCCTTGCCTTCGATGGTCGCCAGCCAGATCTCGCCTTGGCGCATGTCGGTGGCGATGTCGAAGCTGGCGCGATTGAACAGCACCCGGGTGCCGTCGGGCGATACCTTGGGATCGGTGACCATCGACAGTTTGTAGAGGTCGGCGGGTTCGAACGGGGTGGCGGCGAGGGCAGGGGTGGTGGCGAGCAGCAGGGCGACGAACAGCGACTTCATGGGGTTTCCTTTGACGAGCCAGCGCAACCTACCCCTTCTCCCCTCCCTTTCAAGGGAGGGGCAGGGGGAGGGTGCTTGCCACGGGCAGCCAGCGCTGGTTCCAACTGAACTCACCCTCCCCAGCCCCTCCCTTGAAAGGGAGGGGAGCGGGGCGCGCCTGGCCCGGCTATCATGTCGTCATGACCACGCAATTCGACCAATGGCGCGCGCGCTCCCCCTATTATGACGAGAGTCACGAGGCGGTCGCCCAGTCCGTCCGCCGCTTCATGGCGCAGGAGGTGCTGCCCCATATCGATCGCTGGGAGGCAGAGGGTGAACTGCCGCGCGAGTTGCACAAAAAGGCAGCGGCGGCCGGCATCCTCGGCCTCGGCTATCCGGAGGAATATGGCGGGCATTCCGAAGGCTTCGACATTTTCCACAACCTGACCCAGAGCGAGGAAATGGCCGCCGCCGGGGCCGGTGGCCTCGGCGCCAGCCTGATGACGCATGGCATCGGCCTGCCGCCGATCCTCGCGCTCGGCAGCGACGAGATGAAGCGCCGCATCGCGCCGGAAGTCCTGTCCGGCGACAAGATCATCGGCCTCGCCATCACCGAGCCATCGGGCGGCAGCGACGTCGCGCAACTGCGGACCAAGGCCACGCTGACCGGCAACAAATACATCCTCAACGGCCAGAAGATGTTCATCACCAGCGGCATGCGCGCCGACTATCTGACCGTGGCGGTGCGCACCGGAGGCCCCGGGATGGCGGGCATCTCGCTGATGCTGGTCGAGATGGACCGGCCCGGCATCAGCCGCACCCGGCTCGACAAGATGGGCTGGCGCTGTTCCGACACCGCCGCCATCCATTTCGACGATGTCGAGATCCCGCCCGAAAACCTGATCGGTCCGGAAAACGGCGGCTTTGCCGGCATCATGCGCAACTTCAATGGCGAGCGGCTGGGCATGGCGCACGGCTGCTGCGCGATGGCGCGGGTTGCGCTGACCGAGGCGGTCGAATGGGCGACGACGCGCGAAACCTTTGGCAAGCGGCTGGCCCAGCACCAGTCGATCCGCATCAAGCTCGCCGATTGCGCCCGGCAGATCGCGGCGACGCAAGCCTGGGTCGATCTCTGCGCCTGGCAGTCGAAGACCGGCACCGGCCAGCCCGCCGATTATGCCATGCTCAAGGTGCAGGCGACGCGAATGCTCGAACATGTCGCCCGCGAGGCCGCCCAGGTGCTCGGCGGCGCCAGCTACATCACCGGCTCCAAGGTGGAGCGCATCTATCGCGAGGTCCGCGTCAACGCCATCGGCGGCGGCAGCGAGGAAATCATGCTCGACCTCGCCGGGCGGCAATTGGGCTACAGCTGACCTCTCCCCCTTCAAGAAGGGGCCGGGGCAAGGGTGAGACCGTGTCCCCACCCCACCCCTGCGGCAACGCACCCTCTCCAAACTCCCTCTCTTGCCGGGCGGGGCAGCAGTGTTTGGGTTAACACTTCCCACCCAACCCTGCTAAAGCCCCCGCCATGCTTGCCCGCCGCTTCCTCTGGGTCATCGCGATCCTCACCATGCTCGTCATCGTCGCGGCGGTGGCCTATGCGGTGTTCGGCGACCGGCTGATCCGGGCGGCGTTGGTACCGAGCGCCGAGTTTGTCGCGCCTGCGCCCGCCGATACCCCCGATTATGCGCTCGCAAAGAACTGGATGGCGCGGCCCGACCTGCCGACCGATGCGGCGCGCTGGGTGCCCGCGGGCTATGCCGTGGCACCCCGGCCCGGCGCCGCGGTCTTCTTCGTCCTGCCGACCAGCGTCTTCGATCGCGATAACTGGAATGCGACGATGACCGATGCCGAGGTCGGCAAGCGCATGGCGATGTTCCTGCGCGGCCAGGCCAGCATCTTCAACGGCGTCGCCGGCATCTGGGCCCCGCGCTATCGCCAGGCGACGTTCGGCGCGTTCCTGACCGACAAGCCCGAGGCGCAACGCGCGCTCGAGGTGGCCTATGGGGATGTCCTCGCCGCGTTCGACGCCTTTGTCGCCGCCCAGCCCGCGGACCGTCCGATCATCCTCGCCGGCCACAGCCAGGGTTCGCTGCACATCCTGCGCCTGCTCAAGGAGCGCGTCGCGGGCAAGCCGCTCGCCGATCGCATCGTCGCTGTCTATGCGCCGGGCTGGCCGATCTCGATCACCGCCGACCTGCCGGCGTTGGGCCTGCCGTTGTGCACCATCGCCGACCAGACCGGCTGCATCCTGTCGTGGCAAAGCTTTGCCCGGCCAGCCAATTACAAGGCGGTCCGCGACACGTTCGACAAGAGCACGGGGCTGACGGGGGCCAACCGGCTGGCGACGGCGATCGCCTGCACCAACCCGCTGTCGGGCATCACCGACCCGAAGCCGGTATCGCCGCGCGGCAATTTCGGCGCGCTGGTGCCGAACAGCGACTTCACCGGCGGCACGCTCGTCGCCAAGACCATCGGCGCGCAATGCCTCGCCACCGGCATCCTCGACATCGGCGAACCGCCGGCCGGCTTCACCGCCTATGTGCTGCCCGGCAACAACTATCATGTCTATGATTTCCCGCTGTTCTGGGCGAATTTGCGCGCCGATGCCGAACGCCGGGTCGATCGTTTTTCGCAGCCGGTGGTGGAGCCCAAGCCGCGCAAGGTGCGGATGGCCAAGGCCTGAGCCGTGGCGCTGCTCGATCTCGCCGGCTTTGCCGCGGCGCTGCCCGAGGGCGGCCGGCTGGCGGGCCTCGATGCCGGCACCAAGACCATCGGACTTGCCACCTGCGACGCCGGCTGGAGCTTTGCCAGCCCGCATTCGACCATCGCGCGGACAAAATTCACCGCCGACCTCGCGCAGCTGCGCCGCTTCATTGCCGCCGAGCGCATCCGTGGCCTGGTGCTCGGCCTGCCGCTCAACATGGACGGCAGCGACAGCCCGCGCACCCAATCGGTGCGGCAATTGGCAAAGAATCTCGCCGTGCTCGAGCTGCCGCTGCTGCTCTGGGACGAGCGCTGGAGCACCCAGGCCGTGGAACGCGCCATGATTGCCGAGGATATGTCGCGCAAAACCCGCGCCGAACGCGTCGACCGGCTGGCGGCAAGCTATATCCTGCAGGGGGCGATCGATGCGCTGACGCGTGACCCCGTTGTTCGCAACCCGATGCCGCAGCCGCACGAATAGCCCTTGGCAAATCCCGTCGCTGCCCCGATTTTGGCACCAAGCAAGATCGATATCTGGGAAGGACCGCCATGACGACCACCCGTGACCTCACCGAGGCCCAGCACGCCGTGCTGCGCGAACACGCCACCGAACGGCCGTTCACAAGCCCGCTCAACGACGAAAAGCGCGCCGGGGACTTCCACTGCGCCGGCTGCGGCGCGCTGCTCTATGTGTCCGACACCAAGTATGAAAGCGGCTCGGGCTGGCCGAGCTTCTACGACGCCGTGCCCGGCGCTGTCGCGACAACCACTGACACCAGCCACGGCATGACCCGCACCGAGGTGCATTGCGCCAGCTGCGAGGGGCATCTCGGCCATGTCTTTCCCGACGGCCCGCGCCCGACGGGGCTGCGCCACTGCATCAACGGCCTGGCGCTGGAGTTCGAGCCGAAGGACTGACTTCCCCACCCGTCATCCCGGCGGAGGCCGGCACCCATGGCCCACAAGTCTGGCAACCTGCGGACCATCCGCGCCAGCAGCCTGTGGTTCATGGGTCCCGGCCTGCGCCGGGATGACGGTGCGACACTTGCTCTCGCGCACCCACCACGCCATCGTGCCGGCATGATCCTCCTCGCCGCGCTCCTCGCCGCCGCTACCCCGGCCCCTGCATCCCCCGGTGACATCGCCGCCGCGGCGCCGGCATCAGCCTGGCGTGCCATCGCGCCCGAGAACCTGATGCTGCTCGAAACCGCGCGCGGCACGATGGCCATCGAACTCGCCCCCGGTTTCGCGCCGGCGCACATCGCCGCCATCCGCGCGCTGGTCGCCGCCGGCCGCTTCGACGGCGGCGCCATCACCCGCGTCCAGGACAATTACGTCGTGCAATGGGCGGCAAAACCCGACGCGACAAAGACGCTGACCGCCAGTGGCGCCGCCGCCGTGGCCGCCGGCAGCACGGCCACCCCCGGCGGTGTGCCCGTCGGCACCGGGCCCGGCACCGGCCATGCGGCCGTGCTGCCGGCGGAGTATGAGCGGCCGGCGAAGGGCCTCGCCATCACGCCGCTCGGTTCCACCGACACCTATGCATCATCGGGCTTCTGGAGCGGCTGGCCGGTGGCGACAGATCCCAAGGCCGGCACCGCCTGGCTCGCCCATTGCTACGGCGCCGTGGGCGTCGGCCGCGACGACCCGCCCGATACCGGTGACGGCAGCGAGCTCTACGCCGTCATCGGCCATGGCCCGCGCCATCTCGATCGCAACATCACCCTCGTCGGCCGCGTCGTGGCGGGTATCGAGGGCTATTCCAGCCTGGCGCGAGGGACCGGTCCGCTGGGGTTCTACAAGACGCCACAGGAACAGACGCCGATCACCCGGGTGCGCTTTGCCGGGGCAGGCGACACGCGTTATGAAGTCCTCGACAGCGCCAGTCCGGCCTTTGCCGCCTATCTGAAGGCCCGCACCAACCGTACGGGGTTCTTCGTGCGGCCCGCCGGCGCCACCGACCTGTGCAACGTCCAGGTACCGGTGCGGGCGGTGAAGTGATGATCACCAAGCTGCTGCGCGCCGCCGAATGGGCGGCGTTCCAGGCGGCGGGTGAATTCGCCGGGTCTGCGGACGATCTGCGCGACGGCTATATCCATCTGTCGCCGCCCGCCGAAGTCGATGCCACCGCCGCCAAATGGTTCGCCGGCGAGGCCGGTTTGATGGCGGTGACCTTCGATGCCGACATGCTGGGTGACGCGTTGCGCTGGGAACCGGCGCGTGGCGGCGTCCTGTTTCCGCATCTGTACCGGCCCCTGCGACTGGACGAGGTGGTGTCGGCGACGCCCTGTCGATAGCGCCGTTCAGACAGCCTGCGCTGCCTTTGCCGCCCGGAATCCCTCGCGCTGCTGCAGCCGGTCCCACCAGGCTCGCAGGTTCGGCCCGACCTGGTCGAGATGCCCGAGCGTCTCGGCGAACTGCAGCGCATAGGCGACGGAGATATCAGCGACCGTGAAACGCCCGGCACACAGATACGCCCGCCCGTCCGAGAGCGCTGCCTCCGCCAGCCGCGTCCGCGCCAGGAACCATTTCAGGTAATCCGCCGCGACCTTGGGGTTGCGGTTCTCGGGCTTTTCGAGCGTCAGGTACCGAAACACCAGCGTCTGCGGAAAGGTCAGCGTCGCCTCACCATGGTGCAACCAATTGAGCCAGGCGCCATAGTCGTCCTCCGTCGGCGCCACCGCCAGCGGGCCGCCGTACTTGACCGCCAGATATTCGCAGATCGCCGCGCTTTCGGTCATCCGCGCCGTGCCGTCCTCGAGAAAGGGAATGGTGCCGAGCGGGTTGATGTCGAGATAGCCGGGCTCCCGCCAGCGCGGTGGAAACGGCAGCAGCACCAGTTCGTAATCCAGGCCGATCTCGCACAATGTCCACAGTACGCGAAACGATCGCGCATCGCTGCAATGCCACAGCTTCATTTCGGCTCTCCCCATCCTATATCGTCGTTCATCACGGCTTCAGTCGTGAACGGCAATGGCAGGCTGCGCCAGCAGCATCTCGGCAGGAAACGGAATGGCCAAGGGTATGAAATCGGTTTTCGGGGTTTTGCTGGGCGCCGCCGGCGGCGTCGCGCTGGCGTTGGGCGTCAATGGGATGACGGGGCAGGGCCCGGTTTCGGCGCAGGTGCCGCCGGTCGACAACACGCCGCTGGTCCGCGTTGCGCCCAGCGGCCCGCTGCAAACCATGTCGTTCGCGCCGATCGTCAAGGCGACCGCGCCCGCCGTGGTTAACATCTACACCGCCACCGTCGACCGCAGCCGGCCGTCGCTGATGCAACAGTTCCTGCAGCGCCAGATGGGCGCCGGCCCGGCCCAGCCCCGGGTGCAGCAGTCGCTCGGCTCGGGCGTCATCGTGGCGCCCAATGGCCTGATCATTACCAACAACCATGTCGTCGCCGGCGCCGACCAGATCCTCGTGGCGCTCGCCGATCGCCGGCAATATCCGGCCAAGGTGGTGTTCGCCGACGCCCGGCTCGATCTCGCCTTGCTGCGCGTCGATACCAAGGGCGCGGCGCTGCCGGCGATCCGCATGGGCGACAGCGACCGTGCCGAAGTCGGCGATGTCACCATCGCCATCGGCAACCCGTTCGGCGTCGGCCAGACGGTCACGACCGGCATCGTGTCGGCCGTCGCCCGCACCGGCATCGGCGTGTCGGACTGGCAGTTCTTCATCCAGACCGACGCCGCCATCAATCCCGGCAATTCCGGTGGCGCGCTGCTCGATGGCCAGGGCCGGCTGATCGGCATCAACAGCGCCATCTATTCGCGCGACGGCGGCTCCAACGGCATTGGTTTCGCCATTCCGTCAAAGATCGTCCAGGTGTTCCTGCGCGCCGCCGATACCGGCAAGCTCGTGTCGGGCTGGATCGGCATCGAAGGCGAGCCGCTGACCGCCGAAAGCGCCGGGCTGGCGGGCCTCGATCGCCCCGGTGGCCTGCTTGTCACCGGCGTCGCCCCCGGCAGCCCCGGCGCCGCCGCCGGCATCAAGGTCGGCGATGTGCTGCGCAGCGTCGACGGCAAGGAAGTCGCCGATGGCGGCCAGCTGCGCTACAGCCTCGCCACCGAAGGCGTCGGCCGGTCGTTGAGCGTCGTCCTGATGCGCGGCGGCCAGCAACAGCAGGTTTCGGTGACGCTCGCGGCGCCTCCCGAAAACCCGCCGCGCCAGATCACGCCGATCGCCGGCCAGACCATCCTCAACGGTGTCACCGTCGCCAATCTGTCGCCGGCCTATGCCCAGGAACTCGGCGCCGGCCTGCCGGAACAGGGTGTCGTCGTCGTCCAGATGCAGGCGGCGTCGCTGGCCGCGCGGCTCGGGCTGCGGCCCGGCTATCTCATCGAAAGCGTCGGCGGCCAGCCGGTGCGCACCGTCGCCGATGTGGTCTCGCTGTCGCAAAAGGGCGCGGCGTCGGTGCGCTTCAACCATGATGGCCAGCGGACGGAATGCGGCGTGACCGGCGGGCAGTTGATCTGCCGTAGCTGATCTACGGCTCCCCTCCTGAAAGGAAGGGAGAGCAACGGCGTCCGAAAACCGCCAGACTTCATTGCGCGTCGGCGCTACACCGGCGTCATGACTGTTCCCCACCCCGACATCTGTCTCGCCGCCTTACAACGCCGCGACCGCAGCTATGATGGCGTCTTCTTCACCTGTGTGAAGACCACCGGCATTTACTGCCGCCCGGTCTGTCCGGCGCGACCGCCGCTGCCGAAAAACTGCGTCTTTGTCGCCACCGCCGCCGAAGCCGTGGCGGCCGGCTTTCGCGCCTGCAAGCGTTGCCGTCCCGAAAGCGCGCCCGGCTCCCCGGCGTGGAACGGCTCCGCTGCCAGCGTCCGCCGCGCGCTTACCCTGATCGATAGCGGCGCGCTTGATGCCGGCGAAAGCCCGGCGGCGGTCGAGCTGTTGGGCGACAAGCTCGGCGTCGGCGCTCGCCAGGTGCGGCGGCTGTTCGCCAAGCATCTCGGCGTCTCGCCGGTCGCCGTCGCCCAGGCCAAGCGACTGGCCGCTGCGGTCCGCCTGATCGACGCAGGCCGGATGCCGATGGCCGAGATCGCCGCGGCGGCCGGGTTCGGCAGTGTTCGCCGTTTCAACGAAGTCTTCGCCGTCGTCCATGGCGAAACCCCGGCCGGCCGCCGCCGCCGCACATCAGGAGCCGCCGCCATGCAATTGACGCTGACCCGCTACCAGGCCCCGGCCTTTGAAGTTCTCGTCGTCACCGATGCGGACGGCGTGCTGCGCGCGCTAGACTTCAGCGATTTCGAGGAACGCATGCACCGGCTGCTGGCGCGGCACTACGGCGCCTATGCCCTCGTCGACGGCCCGGCGCCGGCGCCGGTGGCCGCTGCGCTCGATGCCTATTTCGCAGGCGACCTCGCGGCGCTCGATGCCTTGCCCGTCGCCACCGGCGGCACCCCCTTCCAGAAAAGCGTCTGGGCGGCGCTGCGCCGGATCCCGGCCGGCCAGACCAGCGGTTATGGCGCGCTGGCGGCGCTGCTGGGAAAGCCCGGCGCCGCCCGCGCCGTCGGGCTCGCCAACGGCAGCAACCCGATCGGCATCGTCGTGCCCTGTCACCGCGTCATCGGCGCCAACGGCACGCTCACCGGCTATGCCGGCGGTGTCGAGCGCAAGGCCTGGCTGCTGGACCATGAGAAGGCGGGCAACCGCGGCTGAGGCCTGCGCATTGAAGCGGCGAGGAGGACGCCGCCATGGTCGATGAATGGTCGCAGGATGTCACCGAACATTCGGACGCGCTCGATGTCGAGGAGGGGTTGTTCAAGAAGGACGATCCGGCCGTCATTGCCCGCGGCCTGAAGAAGGCTGCCGAGGCCAGCAAGCGGCGCAAGGGCACGCCGCTGCAGTCGGCGATGGGCATGCTGACATTTTACATCAATCGCGCCGGCCATAATCTGCCCAAGGCGCAGGTGAAGGTGCTGGAGGATGCCAAGGACGAGTTGCACAAGCTGTTCGGCAAGGACTGACGCCCTGACCTAGGCGGGTTCGGCCTAGGCTGAAAATTCCAGTATCACTGCATCCACCGCCAGCGAATCCCCCGCCTTGGCCAACACCTTGCCGACTGTCCCCGATTTCTCGGCGCGCAGAATATTCTCCATCTTCATCGCCTCGACCGTCGCCAGCGGTTGGCCGGCCTCGACCTTGTCGCCTTCCGCCACCGCGATGCTGACGACGAGTCCCGGCATCGGGCAGAGCAGATACTTGCTCATGTCCGGCGCTACCTTGGGAATCATGAAACGCGCCAGCTCGGCGGCGCGCGGGGTCAGCACGCGGACGCGGTGATTGGCGCCGCGGGTCGAAATCTTCAGGCCGCTGCCCTGCCGCTCAATGCTCAGCGAGCGGGTGATGCCGTCGATATCGGCCTCGAACAGCGGCGAGCCGACGCGCCAGTCGGTCGAGACGCCGACCTCGCGATCGCCGATCTCGACACCGAAGGAGGCGCCGTCGCCCATCACGGCGACCGGGATCTGCTCGCCGGCGAATTCGACCACCCAGTCTTCGCCATATTCGGCGCCATGGCCCGACAACTGCCCGTCGATCAGCTGCGCGCGCTCGGCCTCGATCGCCTGCACGACGGCGGCGGCTGCGGCGATGGCGTCGCGTGTCGCGGGATCGACCGGGGCACCGTGAAAGCCGTCGGGATACTCCTCGGCGATGAAGCCGGTCGTCACATTCTCGCCGGCCTGGAAGCGCGGGTGCGCCATGATTGCCGACAGGAAATCGATATTGTGGCTGATGCCGCGGATGTAATAGCGGTCGAGCGCATCGGCCTGCGCCTTGATGGCCTGCGCGCGTGTTGGCGCCCAGGTGATCAGCTTGGCGATCATAGGGTCGTAGAACATGCTGATTTCGGCGCCTTCGACGACGCCGGTATCGACGCGCACCAGCGCCGGCGCCCCAAGAACCATGGCGCGCCCGGCCTCGGGTGGCTTGCACGCCGACAGCCGGCCGATGCTGGGCAGGAAGCCGCGATACGGATCCTCGGCATAGACGCGGGTCTCGATCGCCCAGCCGTTCAATTGCACATCGGCCTGGCCGAACGGCAGCGCCTCGCCGGCCGCAACACGGATCATGAGCTCGACGAGATCGAGTCCGGTGATGCATTCGGTGACCGGGTGCTCGACCTGCAGCCGGGTGTTCATCTCGAGGAAGTAGAAGCTGCGATCGGCGCCGGCGATGAACTCGACCGTACCGGCGCTGGTGTAGCCGACGTTCTTGGCCAGCGCGACGGCCTGCTCCCCCATCGCCATGCGCATTTCGGGCGTCACGAACGGGGAGGGGGCTTCCTCGACAACCTTCTGGTGGCGGCGCTGGATCGAGCAGTCGCGCTCGTTCAGATAAATGACGTTGCCATGGGCATCGCCGATCAGCTGTATCTCGATATGCCGCGGCTGCTCGACGAACTTTTCGATGAAGATACGATCGTCGCCGAAACTCGCCAGGGCCTCGCGCTTGACGCCTTCGAAGCCCTCACGGACGTCGCCTTCGTTCCACGCCAGCCGCATGCCCTTGCCGCCGCCGCCGGCGCTGGCCTTCATCATTACCGGATAACCGATGCCGCCGGCGATTTCGACGGCGTGCTCGGTACCGTCGATTTCGCCGACATAACCGGGCACGACCGATACGCCCGCCGCCTTGGCACGGCGCTTCGATTCGATCTTGTCGCCCATCGCGGCGATTGCCGGCGCCGGCGGGCCGATGAAGGCGATGCCGGCGGCGCTCAACGCTTCGACGAAGCTGGCGCGTTCGGACAGGAAACCATAGCCTGGATGCACCGCATCGGCGCCGGTGGCCTTGCACGCGGCGATGATCTTGTCGGCGATAAGATAGGATTCGGCCGCCGCCGATGCCCCGATGTGCACCGCTTCATCGGCTTGCTGCACATGCAGCGCATTGGCATCGGCATCCGAATAGACGGCGACCGTCGCTATGCCCATGGCGCGGGCCGTGCGGATGACCCGGCAGGCGATTTCGCCGCGGTTGGCGATAAGGATCTTTTTGAACATCGGCGCTCCCTGACGCTCGCTGTTCAAGCGATGAACCGCGCCGACGTCAAGCTGCCGCTATGCGCGGTCAACTGCGCGCGGGGACCGCGGCACAGTCGGCGGCCCGATAGCGTTCGCGCCATGTGCTGGCATCGGCCGCATTGCGGCGGAAATCGGCAGTCCAGGTCCCGTTGACCTCGTCGGCGCGCCAATGGGGCAAGGGCGCTGTCAGCGGCTGCTCGTCGCTCCAGCCGGCCAGCGTGATCGTGCGTCCACTGATATCGGTGCGCTCGACGCCCTCACCGAAATACTGGGCGTATTTGTCTGAACGCAGGTTGATGCTCAACCGCTTGGTGACACCCTGCTGCTGGCTGGGAACGTCGATGGCGCCCTCAACGAACTGGAACGAAACGTCGCTGGCAACGATGAAGCCCTCGCTGCGCCCGTTGGGCCCGAAGACCTGCGAAACCATCTGATCACCACAGCGGGTCCAGTGCGGCTTCACATCGGCAACCAACTGCGGCAGGATCGCGGCCGGGACCTGGTCGACGCCGGGAATGCCCTGTAATGCCTCCGGAACCGCCGCCGCAGCGGAGGTTGGATCCGCAGCGGTCGATGTCGTTACCGTGCTCGTTGCGTCGGCGTCCGTCTGAGAGCAGGCGGAAACGGCCAGCATAGCGGCGGTGATCAAAACGGCGCGGGGGCGCAAGCGGGTCAATGGGGGTCTCCTCGATGCCGGGCTCTCCCGAAGCAACGGTCCCTAACCCTCGCGGTTCCCCAACTTGCCCGGCGGAGACCAGGCGCGGGCCTTGGTCAGTCGTTGCCGGCGCGGGCCAGGACGGCGCGCAATTGCGGCTCGACCGCGGCGCGGTGCTCGTTGCGGCAGGCTCGCAGCTCGTCGGCCTCGTCGCGCGTGCCGAACACCGGCGCGCCGCACAGGGCACTGATCGCCCGGTCGACCCGCCGCTCGAGCAGCTGGCGGCCATCGGCCGAGCCGAGGTCGATGCTGCTGGTGTCGATGCGCACGCTGTCGGATGTCGGGCTGGCGATGACCGGCGCCGACAGGGCCATCATGGCACCGGCGAGCAACGGCAGCAGACGGTTTGCAGTCATGGTCGGTCTCCCTGGCCGGGCCGGACGCAGCCCGTTCGCGCGTGATGTCGAGAAGGCTGCGCCTCGTCGGCCGTGCGATCAAGACCTTGATGTCATCATAGTGTCACATGGACGCGCTATTATCGGCTGTCCGAGTTGTGACGTGAGTTTTTGTGTTTGACACTCAAAGGCTTGCCGCAGTGCAGCGGCCGGCAACTTTTTTGCATGTCTGCCTAGCGTCCGGGGGCCTTCGCACGCCGATGTCGGCGACTCAGGGCGGCTTGGCCACCATCAGCCAGGTGACCGCGATCAGCGGCAGCGTCGCCACCAGCCCCCAGACGATCCAGCGGCGGCTGTCGCGGCGGTAGCTGTCGGGAATGTCGGCACCGCCCGCGAACGCCCGCGCGGCGCGCGCCTGCCGAATCTGGATGGGCACCAGCAGCCCGAGCCAGATCAGCCCGGCAATCAGGAACAGCCCCTGGCTCCACAGCAGCCAGCGGTCGCCGACCAGGTCGTAACGTCCCGCCCAGGCCGCGCCATAGCCGCCGCCGATCGTCAGCACGACCCCCCAGAAGGTCAGCATCCAGTCGGTGTAAGTGACGAGTTTCTGGGCAAAACCGACGACCCGCGCATCGCCGGTACGATCGGCAAAGAATTTCCAGATCGCCGTCGCCGTGATGTTGCCCATCAGCATGATGATGCCGGTGATGTGCAGGAATTTCAGCAAGTCATAAAGCGTGGGCGCAGCCATTGCCGAGCCATAGCGATTGGTCGGTGCCAAGGGTAGAGGCCTCAACGGTCGAGCGGCGTCCCGGTGGCGACGAGATGTCGCGGCGAATTCCGGCCGCGACGACAGGACGTGTCGATGCAGGGCTGAACCGCGGCAGTACCGCCGCGTTTGCGAAGCCAGACCGCCGCGGGCTGCGGCCTTGCCGGACGGACCTGATGTACCTCGATACCGCCGATGCCCTGCGCTTCACCCCCGCTGCGACGTCGGCGCCGCAGTTCCGGCCCGGGCTGATTTCGCTCCCGGCGCTCAATGCAACGATTTCCAGGCTTTGGTCTGCCGGGCTTCGGCCACGCCCGGTGCTGGAGCCGGAGGCTTTGCTGGCGAGGGCCGTGCGGCAGATCGGAGTCGATAACTTCGGAGAGGCGGGGCAATGGCGCGCGCTGCTAGAGTGCCTGACGAGCGCGTTGGCAGGCGCCAATCTCAGCCCGATCGGCGAAATCGTCGCCGAGAGTCAGCTTACCGGAGCCTTGGCCGCGCGGCTGCGCGCGCGTGCCATCTGGCGTGCCAATCCCGAGATTGCGGCGCTGCCGATCACCGCGCCGATCGTCATCATCGGCCAGATGCGATCGGGCACGACCCGGCTGCAGCGCTTGCTTGCCGCCGATCCTCGTCTCGACCATACGAGGTTGTTCGAAAGCTGGCTGCCGATCGGCAGCGCCCGGCCGTCGCGCCTCGACCTGCGCCGCGCCAGGGCCGCGCTCTGGCTTGCCGGTACGCGCGCCATCAACCCGGGCTTCACGGTCATTCATCCGACCGCGGCCGGCGCTGCCGATGAGGAGGCCGGGCTGCTCGGCGTCACCATGTGCAGCAGCCAGTATGAAATCCAGTGGCGCGTGCCGGATTATGCCCGCGCCTGTGAAACCATCGACCGTGAACCCGTCTATGCGGAGTTCAAGGCGTTGTTGCAGATCACGCGCTGGCTTCGGGGCCGCACCGCGGCTGCGGACCGGCCCTGGGTGCTGAAGGTCCCGCAGTTCAGCCAGGACCTCGCCGCGCTGCTCAAGGTCTTTCCCGATGCCCGGTTGCTCTGCCTCGATCGCGATGCGGCGACGACGCTGGCGTCATCAACCTCGCTTGTACACAACCAGATGGCCATGCAGTCGGATAGCGTCGACCCGCAGTGGATCGGCGGCGAATGGTTGCACAAGATGGCGCTGCGCGACCGCATCCGCCGGGATGTGCTGGCCACCGGCGGCACGCCCTATCTGGCGATCGATTATGCCGCCATGGACCATGACTGGCGCGCCGAACTGTACCACATCTACGACTTCTTGCAGATACCGCTGCCAGGCCCGGTCATCGACCGGATGGCGGCCTTTCTGTCGCGGTCGGGTGCCCGACACCAGCACCACTATGATCTTGCCCAGTTCGGTCTCGACCCCGACAGGATCCGAACTCGGCTGGCGCCGGCCTGAACGACGCTACAGCGGAATGTTGTCGTGCTTTTTCCAGGGGTTTTCGAGCTTCTTGGTGCGCAGCACCTGAAGGCCGCGGGCGATGCGGCGCCGGGTCGAATGCGGCATGATGACTTCGTCGATGAAGCCCTTCGACGCCGCCACGAACGGGTTGGCGAAACGCGCCTCATACTCGGCGGTGCGCGCGGCGATCTCCTCGGCGGATTTCCCGCGGAAGATGATTTCGACAGCACCCTTGGCGCCCATCACGGCGATTTCGGCGGTCGGCCAGGCATAGTTCAGATCGCCGCGCAGGTGTTTCGACGCCATCACGTCATAGGCGCCGCCATAGGCTTTCCTGGTGATGACGGTGATCTTGGGCACCGTCGCTTCGGCATAGGCGAACAGCAACTTGGCGCCGTGCTTGATGATGCCATTATGCTCCTGCGCGACGCCGGGCAGGAAGCCGGGGACGTCGACGAAGGTGACGATCGGGATCGAGAACGCATCGCAGAAGCGCACGAAGCGCGCGGCTTTCTTGGATGAATTGATATCGAGGCAGCCGGCCAGCACCATCGGCTGGTTGGCGACGATGCCGACGCTGTGGCCCTCGATCCGCGCGAAACCGATGATGATGTTGCCGGCATGGCTCGGCTGCAGCTCGAAGAACTCGCCCTCGTCGGCAACCTTCCGGATCAACTCGTGCATGTCATAGGGCTTGTTGGCCGATGGCGGGACGAGCGTATCGAGGCTCATCTCGACGCGTGCCGGATCGTCGGCGGACGGACGATAGGGCGCGCCGTCGCGGTTGTTGAGCGGCAGGAAGTCGAAGAACAGCCGGGTGCGCAGCAGCGCATCGACATCGTCCTCCATCGCCACATCGGCGACGCCGGACTTGGTGGTGTGGGTGATGGCGCCGCCAAGGTCCTCCTGGGTCACGACCTCGTTAGTGACGGTCTTGACCACATCGGGGCCAGTCACGAACATGTAGGACGAATCCTTCACCATGAAGATGAAGTCGGTCATCGCCGGCGAATAGACCGCGCCGCCGGCACAAGGCCCCATGATCAGCGAGATCTGCGGCACGACGCCGCTGGCCAGCACATTGCGCTGGAAGACTTCTGCATAGCCGCCGAGCGAGGCGACACCTTCCTGGATGCGCGCGCCGCCGCTGTCGTTGAGGCCGATGACCGGCGCGCCGACCTTCATCGCCATGTCCATGATCTTGCAGATCTTCTGGGCATGGCGTTCAGACAGCGAGCCGCCGAAGACGGTGAAATCCTGCGAAAAGACAAAGACCAGCCGGCCGTTGATGGTGCCGGACCCGGTAACGACGCCGTCGCCGGGGATGACCTGCTCGGCCATGCCGAAATCGACGCAATTATGCTCGACATACATGTCGAGCTCCTCGAACGAGCCCGGGTCGAGCAGGATGTCGAGCCGCTCCCGCGCCGTCAGCCGGCCCTTGGCGTGCTGGGCATCGACGCGCTTGGGCCCGCCACCGGCGCGTGCCGCGTCGCGCCGGCGTTCGAGTTCTTCGAGGGTCTTGAGCATGGCGTTCCCCGGTTTTGTTGCCCGATTGCTTAGCAGCGGCGGCGCATAGGTAAAGGGTGAAGCGGCTCCCCCTCCCGCTTGCGGCAGGGGTCGGCGAAGTCCGGAGCCGCTACAGCAGCCGCAGCAACCCCGTCGCCGCCGCCAGTTCGGCCTGCCGCTCGGCATGCCCGGCCTCGGCGAGCGGATCCTTGCCCCAAAGCTCCGCCTGCCACAGCTCGTCGAGATGGCCGACCGCCCAGGCCGCGTCGGCATCGATCTCGGCTTCGGCAACGGCAAGCCCGATCACCGCCGATCCGCAGATCGTCACCACCGGATTGAGCGCCGCCAGCCGGAAGGCATCGAATGCCGCATAGGCAGCGCCGATGCGGGCCAGCGTCGCCGGCGGCTGGGGTGCATGGATGATGCCGGTCACCAGCCGGAAATCGACATCGTAGCGGCGCCGTGCCCAGGCCAGCAGCGGGTCCCATTCCGCCTGCTGGCGGGTCACCAGTGCCGCCGGGCGATCGGCGCGATAGGCGAGCAGTTCGGTTTCGGCAAAGCGCGCCAGCCCGGCGGCGAAGCCCGCGGAATCGGGGGCAATCCGCTCGACCGCGGCATTGGCCAGTCCGGTCAGCGGCATCGATCGCGGCACGATGGCGTCGCCTTGCGCGTTCCATTCGGCGGCAATCGCCTCGGCCAGCGCCCGTGTCGGCAGGTCGAGCGCCAGCCGCCCGGGGGTCCGCAGCGGCCGACCGTCGAGGGTGACGCCGAAAGGCCCGGCACCACTGACCTCGGCCTGCTTGTAGAACCGCTTCATCGCTCCGGCCGCGTCGTCAGGCCAAGGTGGCGCGGCCGCACGAACAGCGCGGCGCCGCCGACGGCGAGCAGGATGCCGCCGATCGCCGTTGTCCCGCCACGCAGCAGCACCACGCCGCCGACCAGTGCCGCGAGGCCGGCGAGCTTCAGCACGAGATAGAGGCCAAAACGCTTCTTCGCCTCGGCGGCGCTCAGGATCGGGGCAGGGGGCTCGTCAGCCATCGATCAGTCTCCGCAGATGTGCGCTGTCGAGCGCGACCCCGACGGCACCGGCATCGATCAGTTCGGCGGCGTCGTGATAGCCCCAATCGACGCCGATCGCCCGCACCCCGGCGTTGGCGCCCATCGCCATGTCGAACACCGTGTCGCCGATGATCACGGCGTCGCCGCTGGTCGCGCCGGCGTCGGCGAGCGCCGTCCACAGCATCGACGGGTGCGGCTTCGACGGGTGGCGATCGGCGGTCTGCAGCGTGATGAAGTGGTCGGCGATGCCGTGATGGGCCAGCGCCAGCGCCAGGCCGCGGTCCGACTTGCCGGTGGCGACGCCGAGCAGCCAGCCATTGTCGCGCAAATGATCGAGCGTGTCGGCGATGCCGTCGTAGAGCGGCTCGGGATCGAGAGTCTTGTCGGCGCGCAACCGCTGGAAGGCGTGCTTGTAATCCTGTGCCAGGCTGGCGTGCAGCGCCGGCTCGGCGTCGGGCAGCAGCGCCTGCATCGCCTCGACAAGGCTGAGGCCGACGATGCGGCGGGTGGCGTGCTCAGGCGGCGGCGCCAGGCCGTGCCGGTCGAACGTCGACGCCATCGCCCGCAGGATGTTGACCTGGCTGTCGATCAGCGTCCCGTCGCAATCGAAGACGGCAAGCTTCACCATCCGCGGGTCCGCCGGATTTCGCGGGCGCCGCCGGCCTCGCCGATGCGTTCCAGCGCGGCGACGACACCGCGGGCATCGGCCTCGCTGCGGTTCTGGCTGTGCTTGTCGGTGGTGCGGACGCTGTCGATGCTGAGCTCGAAGGCGGTGATCGCCTTCATCATCCCGTCACGGCGCGCCGGCGTCATCTTGTCCATCGTCCAGTCCTCCCCGACCCGCGGCTCGAAGGTGGCGGCCGACAGGTCGAGCAGGTCGCCGAGATCGTCCCAGCCAAGCTTTCTCACCACCCCCTCGATTTCGACGGCGCGGTAGTTCCACGTCGGCACATTGGCGGCTGGGTCAGCGTACCAGTTGGGGCTGACGTAATTGCCGGGGCCGCCGATGCTGGCGAGCAGCGGTTCGCCATCGAGATGCGGCGTCAGCGCGTTGGTATTGGCGAGGTGAAAGCGCAGCGTGCCGGCCAGCGTCACCAGCAGCGGCGCATGGGCGACGCGCGGGCCATCGGGCGTCATGCCGAACAGATGGCCAAAGCCGTGCGCCGCGACAAAGGCCAGCGCCGGGTCTTCGGGCCGGAAGCGAAAGGCGGGGTTGGGGTGCACGCCCTGCCTATTCCAGCAGGCGGCGGATTGGGCAAGGAGAGTCGACTTGCCGTGGACGTCAACCTAAGGGTGGGGCATGTCCGACATGTCGCTGACCGATCCGGCCGCCGTGCCCTACCAGCGCATCGCCGCCAGCCCGGGGGAGGCGCGGACACCCGACGAACTCCGCGGGCTAAGCTATCCGTTCGGCCGCTGGGTGCCCGAGCACGGCACCATGTTCGAGGTGGCGTCCGGTATCCACTGGACCCGCATGGGCCTGCCGTTCGGGCTCGACCACATCAACCTCTGGGTGCTCGACGCCGGCGACGGCTGGGCGATCGTCGACACCGGCGTCAACCTGGGCGCCAGCAAGAAAGCCTGGGAGGCGCTGTTCGCCGGGCCGATGGCGGGCAAGCCGGTCACCCGGCTGATCGTCACCCACTACCACCCCGATCACCTAGGGTTGGCCGGCTGGCTGTGCAAGCGCTGGGGCATCCCGCTGGAGATCGCCCGCACCGAATATCTGCTGGCACGGACGCTGACGCTCGATGTTCATGACAAGGCGCCGCCCGAGGCGGTCGATTTCTCGATCCGCGCCGGCTGGCCCGATGCCGCCGTCGACCAGTTGCGCAACAAGCCCTGGGGACATTTCAACAAGATCGTCTATCCGCTGCCGCTGGGGTTCAAGCGCATCCGCGACAAGGATGTGCTCGACATCGGCGGCCGCGGCTGGCGCGTGGTGACGGGGCGCGGCCATGCGCCGGAACACAGCTGCCTTGTCAGCGACGACGGCATCATGATCGCCGGGGACCAGGTGCTGCCGCGGATCACGTCGAACGTGTCGGTGTATCCGACGGAGCCGTATGCCGATCCGCTCGGCGACTGGCTCGAATCGATCGAGACGCTGCGCCATATCGACCCCGGCGTGATGGTGTTGCCGGCCCACAACGAACCGTTCACCGGGCTGCACACGCGGCTCGACCAGTTGCGCGACGATCATTTCGACAAGCTGGCCAAGCTGACGGCCTTCTGCGCCGAGCCGCGGACAGCGTTCGAAAGCTTTGCGACGCTGTTCCGCAAGCCGGTCGGTGAAAGCGATTACGGCATCGCGACAGGCGAAGCGGTTGCGCACCTGCACTGGCTGGAGGAGCGCGGCCGCATCCGGCGCATCAGCGATGCCGCCGGGGTTGACCGGTTCGTGGCGGTCTGACTCTCCCTCGCCGTCATCCCGGCGAAGGCCGGGACCCATGAACCACGATGTCGCCCGCGCCCGCGCCGTTCTCACCGAGAGCGAAACGCGATCCCATGTGCCCAATATGGTGGTTCATGGGTCCCGGCCTTCGCCGGGATGACCATCAATCGGCGGCGCTCAGGACACCACCGCCATCTCGTGGAGAAAGTCCACGAACCCCATTGTGCAGCCGACCAGCCCTTCCACCTTGGGGTTGCTCGAATCGATGACGAAATACTCGTTCGGCGCATGGGCGCCGCTGCCATGGCCGAGTCCGAACTGGCCGGCGGGCAGGCTGACGGGCGGCTGGGTGAAGACGCTGCCGGGCCATGACCCGGCGTTGCGCGGGTACAGCGTCTGCTGGACGCCGGCGCGGGCATAGACCGCCTGCTGGGCACGGATGACGCGGCTGGTCTCGGGCGTCTCGGTGGGGTCATAGCCGCCGCTGACATTGACCTCGATATCGCCGAAGCCGCGCTTCTTCAGGTGCGCCCGCAGCTTGGCCTCGGCCTCCTTGAAGGTCTGGTTGGGCACCAGCCGGCACTCGAGCTTCGCCTCCGCCCGGCCCGGCAGCACGGTCTTGCCGCCCTGGCCGGTATAGCCCGCCACCAGCCCCTGGATATTGACCGTCGGCTGCGACGCCAGCCGCTCCAGCGACTGCTGCCAGGGCTCGTCGTTGATCCACATCTTGACGCCCATCGCGGCCTTGGCCTCGGCCTCGTTGCCGGCCTTGGCGGTGGCGGCGATCAGTTCCTTCTCGCGCGCCGTCAGCGGGCGGACGTTCTCGAACCAGCCGTCGATCGCCGGGGTATGGCCGTCGGCCTCGACCAGCGTGTTCAGCGCCTGCACCAGACGCCAGACCGGGCTGTCGACATGGGCGTGCTGCGATGAATGGATGTCGCCCAGCGGACCCTTGCCCCATTTCTTGCCGCTGGCGATCAGCTGGAACTCCATAGGCCCCTTCGAGCCCAGGGTGATCGTCACCGCGCCGTTGCGGCTCTGCCAGGCCGTCGGGATGATGATGCCTTCGCAACGTTTCAGCGCCGCCAGCACCTCGGGCTTCTGCACGATCTGGTAGAAATGCGGGGAGGCGATCTCCTCCTCGCCTTCCGCCACCAGCACCAGGTTGACCGGCAGCTTCCTGCCCGCGGCCCGGATGGCGTGCAGCGCCGCGAGGAACGCCGCTTCCGGGCCTTTCTGGTTGATGGCGCCGCGGCCGACGATGACCTTGCCGAACCCGGGCTTGTCGACCAGCGCCGCATCGAACGGCGGCGTCGTCCATTCAGACGGGTTCACCTGCTTGACGTCGTACATGAAATAGATGCCGACAGTGCGTTTGGCGCCGGCATCGAGGGTCGCGAAAATGCCCGGCTCGCCGTCGGTCGGTACCTTGGCGACCTTCTGGAAGCCGGCGTCCTTGAGCAGCCCCATCGTATAGTCGCAGGCGCTGTCCATCTGCCATTTTTCGGCGGCGATGCCGGGATGGCGGATCCAGTCCTGGATGCGCTTGACGCTGGCATCCTTGCCGGCTTCGACGGCGGTACGGATGGCGGCGAGGTCGGCGCTCGCCGCCGATGCGCGGGTGGCGGGCGCCAGGACCACGACGGCGGTGGCGGCGAGTAAGGTGCGCCGGTCGATCTTGTTGTCGGTCATGATGTCGATATCCCCTGTTGGTCGCAGTAGAGCCGTGCGCCGACGGCGTGTCCAGCGCGGAGCGGGCTTGATCGTCGACGGGTGGGTGCCCATGTCGGCACGGCACGGGAACAAGCAGGGAAGACCGACGATGGCGCGTGAAAATTATGTCGTCGTCAGGGCCGGCAGCCAGTGGCGGATCAGCTTCAGCGGCAACCTTTATGGCACGTACCCCGACGCCGCGGCAGCGACCGCGGTCGCGATCGACACGGCCCAAAAGGCGGCGGCTTCGGGCCTGGCCGCGGCGGTGCTGGTCGAAGGTGACAGCGGTAGCTTCCAGACGGCGGCGAGCTTCGAACCCGAAGCACCCGCGCCGGGTTGAACCCTCAATCCGCCGGGGGTGGCGCCACGCGCGTCGCCCGCTGCAACAGCGCCAGGAAACCCGCCCGGTCGCCGGCCCGGGCCCGCTCAAGCAGCGCCCCGGCAACCGCTGTCATGCCGACATTGTGCGACGAATATGCCAGCGGCGCCAGCATGCGGCCCGCCTCGTCCAGCCGCTCCGCCTGGACCAGCGCGGTGGCAGCGACAAGCACCACCTCGCCGACCTGCGGCGCCAACTCATGCGCCCGCAGCGCCACATCGAGGTCATTGTCGGCAAGCGGCCCGGCGCGCGGATCGGCGAGCCGGACATAGGCCAGCATGGTCCGCCAGTCGCTGGGATCGGCGCGATAGGCCCTCGCCAACAACCGCTTGGCTGCCGCCCGATCGGCGCCGTCCGAAGCCATTGCCCGCCAGCGCAGCAACGTCGCATCGTCGGGCGCTTCGGCGAGCAGCGAGTCGATCAGCGGTGCCGCTGCGAGCCGATCGCCGAGCCGCAGCGTCGCAAAGGCCAGCGCTCGCCGCGCGAACGCATCGTCCGGGTAGCGCGCGGCCGCCTTGGCAATCTCGGCCAGCGCCTTCTGGTGGTCGCGCGGCCGCGCCAGTTCCAGCGCCGTCAGCCGCAGCAACAGCGCGTCGGCCGAGGGCGGCAATACCGTCACCCGCACCTGTGCCACTGTCGCGGCCGGCCGTGGAAAGCGCGACAGCGTCATGTCGCGGCTGGTCATGTAGCGCCGCAACCGACGCTCGAACGCGTCGATGTCGGGGTCGATATGGGTGCGAAAGGCCTCGAGCGGATCGGCCCCGCCGGCCACGGCTGCCAGATAGGCGCGCAGCTTGGCCGTCTGCCCGGGCACTCGTTGCAGATAATGGGTGAGCAGCCAGCTTTCGGCATAGAAGGCCGCGGTCTCGGACGGCCCGCGCAAGCCCGGATCGCGCGCCAGCAGCCGGGTCAGCGGCAGCCAATCGCCGCGCACGAGCTGGCTGCCGCGCCCTGGCGGAACGCCGCCGAACTCGATCGTGTCGGCGCTGAACTTCGCCGTGGCGAAATATTCGGCAAAGCCCTCGACATACCATTTGGGATAGGCAGCGGTGTTGCTGCCAAGCATGAAGTGATGGGTGTATTCATGCAGCAGGATGACCTGGCCTGTCGCGCCGGTTTCGGCAAAGGCGGCGATGCGGCCGGGCGTCGCGGCGTAGAAGCCGGCGATGTTGCGGTCGGGGCGCTCGAAGGGCATGGCGTCGGCAATGTCGTCGACGAGGAAGACATCGAGCCGCGGGGCGCCGTCGGGCAGGTCGCGCCGGTTGGTCAGCAGCTTCAACAGCGCGACATAGTCCTCCAGCAGGGTGGCACGCTCGCGCAGGCGCGCTTCGGACTGGCGATCATGGACGCGGAAATGCGCGGTTTCGGCGACCCGCCAGGTGGCAAGGGCCGGGGTCGCGGCGATCAGCAGCAGGGTGCCGGCCAGCCAGCGGGTGAGCAACGTCATGCGCGTCCGGTTCCGTCTCGGGGGGCAACCCGGTATCGACTTTCGGCCAGCAGCGCCGCCGGCGTCAAGCAAGCTTCGGTCGCAGCCCCGGCGCGGTTCGGCGCAAGCGCCGCTTGCCGAGCAGCGGGTTCCTGCGCCACTGTCGGCGCATCGTGCAGAACCGCCGCATCGCCCTGTTGTTGCTCGGCCTCGGCGTGACGGGCTGTGCGTCGCGCCAGCCCGCGGCGCCGGTGGTGACCACGCCCGCCGCGACCCCGCAGCCCGCGCCATCGGAATCTGTTGCGGACCTGACGCCGGGGCAGCGCGTCTGGCATCTGCGGGCGGCGCTCAACGTTGCGGCGCTCGGCTGTCCGTCGCGCACCGGCGGCGCCATCGTCGATCGCTACAACCGCCTGCTCCGTGATCGCAAGGCGGAGTTTGCCGATGCCTATCGGTCCGAAGTGGCGGTGTTCCGCGATCGTCATGGCGACGCCTGGCAGGCGCCGTTCGACCGCAGCATGACCAGCCTCTACAATGGTTTTGCCGCCCCCGATGGGCAGGCGGCGTTTTGCGACGTGGCCGACACCATTGCCGCGGAGGCGCTGGCGACGCGGGACCTGACGGCAATGGCCGGCCCGGCGCTGCTGCGGATCGAGGCAGCGTTCGCGGCGCCGCCGCCGGTCGCTGTCGCGGCGGTCGTGCCGCCTGTCCGCGCGAAGCTGGTGGCCGCGACGGGGGTCGGCTGGCGCATCCAGCTCGGCGCCTTCACCGGGGCGGCGGCCGCGGCGGCGGCCTGGGACCGCATCCGCACCCGCCAGCCGAGCCTGGCCGGCTATGCGCCGCATTACGAGCCCGTGCCGGCGCGGCCGGAACTCACCCGCCTGCAGATCGGCAACGCCGACGACCGCGGCAGCGCGCTGACGCTGTGCGCACTCGCCGCGGCCGGCGGTTTCGACTGTATCGCTGTGCGGCGCTCGAGTTGATTGCATTCAGGTGGATCCGCTCAGGCTGAGCCTGTCGAAGCCCCCGCGAGCACCGCCCTGCGACACGGCTTCGACAAGCTCAGCCTGAGCGGGCTTTCTGGTTCAATTGAACCTAAAGCCGTCTCAGCGCCCGCGCAGATTGACGATCGCCTCGTTCGCCAACTGGTCGGCGCGTTCATTGTCCGGGTCGCCGGAATGCCCCTTCACCCAGCGCCACTCGACCTTGTGCCGCGCGGTGGCCTCGAGCAGCGCCTGCCACAGTTCGGCATTCTTCACCGGCTTCTTGTCGGCGGTCTTCCAGCCGTTGCGCTTCCAGCCGTGGATCCATTTGGTGATGCCGTCGCGAACATAGTTGCTGTCGGTCGACAGGATGACCTCGGCGGGCCGGCTCAGCGCCTTCAGCGCCTCGATGGCACCGGTCAATTCCATGCGGTTGTTGGTGGTATGGGCCTCGGCGCCCATCAGCACCTTTTCGGTGCCGTTGGCGGCGCGCAGGATCGCGCCCCAGCCGCCGACGCCGGGATTACCCTTGCAGGCGCCGTCGGTGGCGATGACGACGCGGGGCAGGGAAGCGGGTTCGGTCATCGGCCAAGCACCATATGGGGGGTCGCGGCGGCGTACCAGGCGAGCCGCCGCCCGAAGGCCATCGGGTCCTTGCGCGTCACCAGGGCATCGGCCGGCGTGTTCAGCCAGTCATAGGCGCGGGTCAGCACGAAACGCAGCGCCGCACCCTGGCCGAGCAGTGGCAGCGCTGCGACCTCCGCCACCGACAGCCCGCGCCCGGTCGCATAGCCGGCGGACAGGGCCGCGGCGCGCGGGGCGTGGAAGGTCGCACCATCGGGCGAAAAGCACCACGCCGCATGGGTCGTCATGTAATCATAGGCGACGAGGTCGGTGCAGGCGAAATAGAAATCGATCAACCCGGTGATCCGCCCGCCCAGCATCAGCACATTGTCAGGGAACAGGTCGGTATGGACGGTGGCGCGCGGCAGATCGGCCGGCCAGTCGGCGGTGGCGGCCAGCGCCGTGTCGATCAGCGCCGGCAGGGCGGGGTCGATGCTGCCGGCACGGCCGTCGCATTTCGCCGCCATCGCCCGCCACTGCGACTGTCCGAGATCATTGGCGCGCTCCGCCGTGAAATCGCCGACCGCGCTGTGCAGCCGGCCGAGCGCCACGCCGACTTCGCGTGACTGGGCGACGCTGGGATCGGTGACCGACACGCCGGGCACGAACTCGATGATGCAGGCGGGGCGGTCGTTCAGGCGCTGCAGCGCCACCCCCTGTCGATCGACGATCGGGCGCGGCACCGGCAGTTGCTTGTCGGCAAGGTGGGTGGTCAGCGCCAGGAACCACGGCAGGGCCGCGGTTTCGACGCGATCCTCGTACAGCGTCAGGATATAACGGCCGCGCGTCGTCTCGAGCAGGAAATTGCTGTTCTGGACGCCCTCGGCAATGCCCTTGAAGCTGGTCGCCTCGCCGATGTCATAGCGTTTCAGGAACGTCTCGAGATCGGCCGCGGTGACCGGGGTGAAGACTGCCATCGGGCCAGGGCCCCTAGTCGGCGACGAGGGCGCGCGGCAGCTTGAAGACCACCTGCTCGACCGCGGTGGTGATGTTCTCGGTGGTGACGTCGAAACGTCCCGACAGCGCCAGCAGCACTTCCTGCACCAGCACTTCGGGCGCCGACGCGCCGGCGGTGATGCCCATCGTCCCGACACCCTCGAACCAGGCCCAGTCGATGTCGCTGGCGCGCTGGATCAGATGCGCAGCCGCGCCCTCGCGCTCGGCGACTTCGCGCAGCCGCTGGGAATTGGACGAATTGGTGGCGCCGATGACCAGCACCAGGTCGCAGCGCGGCGCCATGGCCTTGACCGCGGCCTGGCGGTTCGACGTGGCATAGCAGATGTCATCGCCCTTGGGCCCGGTGATCGACGGGAAGCGGCGCTGCAGCTCCGCCACCATGTCGGCGGTATCGTCGACCGACAGCGTGGTCTGGGTCAGGAACCCCAGCTTGTCGGGGTCGGCAACCATGACCTTTTCGGCATCGTCGAGCGTCTCGATCAGCGTCATCGCGCCATCGGGCACCTGGCCGAACGTGCCGATGACTTCGGGATGGCCCTGATGGCCGATGAACAGGATATGGCGCCCGGCCTCGACCAGCCGTTCGGCCTGGCGATGCACCTTCGATACCAGCGGGCAGGTCGCGTCGAGATAGTTCATCTGCCGCGCCTCCGCGGCGGCCGGCACCGACTTGGGCACGCCATGCGCCGAGAACACGACCGGCACGCCCTCGGGCACTTCGTCCAGCTCCTCGACGAATACCGCGCCCTTGGCCTTCAGCGTGTCGACGACGAAGCGATTATGGACGATCTCGTGCCGCACGAAGACAGGCGCGCCGAAGCGCTCCAGCGCCAGCTCGACGATATGGATGGCGCGGTCGACGCCGGCACAGAAACCCCGGGGCGCCGCGACGAGCACGTCGAGGCGCGGCAAGGTGGCGGGAATGGTCGAAGGGAGGGGCGAAAGGGCGGAAGCGGTCATGCAGGCCTGATAAGGCATCGGCGCGCGACGCGCCACAGGCTTGTGGCGTCCCGACACCAGGCGACGACTTGTCGCCGCCGGGGGCTTGCGCCTAAAGGACGTTGGTCAAGATCGCTGCTGGCGTTGCCCGCCAGACGCCCGAAAGGTTCTCCGCCCGTGTCGTACCAGCGTCCCATCGCGCTTCTCGTCCTCGCCGCTGGCCTGGCTGTCGCCGGCTGCCAGAAGAACCCGCTTCTGGTCAGGCGCTCGGGCTGCCCCGCGGTCGCCATCCCGACCTATGCCGGCGACGTGACCCTGTTCCGGCCGGGCACCGCGCCCGATGCCAACAATGTCGACATGGTGGCAACCATGACCAACGTCCGCGAGACCTGCAACGATACCACCGACGTGCTGTCCACCAATGTCACCTATGACATCGTGGCGCGGCGCAGCGATCCGGCCGGCGCCCGCACCGAGACGCTGCCGGTGTTCGCCACCGTCGTGCAGGGCGGCAACCTCATCGTTTCCAAGCAGATCGGCGCCGTTGCGGTGAGCTTTGCCGATGGCCAGGCCCGCGCCATCGGCCGTGGCGGCACGTCGGCGCGTGTCGCGCGCTCGGCGACGATGCTGCCCGCCGATGTCCAGTCGAAACTCGACAAGAAGCGCAAGGCCGGCGACATCGACGCCGCGACCGATCCGATGTCCGACCCGCAGGTCCGCGCCGCCGTGCGCGCCGCCAGTTTCGAGCTGTTGGTCGGCTTCCAGCTCGGCGAGGCCAATCTCGCCTACAACGTGACAAAATAGCGCCGACGCTGCAGCGCATCATTGACTCTGGGGTAGCCATCCCGCAGGTGTCGGGTGTCGTCGACGGCAACGTCGGCGCCAGCGCGGGAGAGTGCCAAGGGCGCAAGTCCAAGGCCGCCGAAGGAGCAAGCCGCCCCCGGAATCTCTCAGGCAAAAGGACCGCGCTGGCGTATCTGCGACATTCTGGAAAGCGGGCGCGCCTGATGGCGGCGTCCCACCGAAGGGGTAAGTGGCGCCTGGGCGCCATGAAAGCTCTCAGGTCCGGTGACAGGTGGGGGCAGGCGCGGGAGAATCATCTCTCACGCCGGTGACTGTTGCCGGAGGTCCGCGTGGCCACAACTGAAGACGCTGCACTCGCTCTTCCGCTCGATGCGCTGCATCGGCGGCTTGGTGCGCGTATGGTGCCGTTCGCTGGCTATGCCATGCCGATTCAGTATGAAGGCATCATCGCCGAGCATCTGTGGACACGGGCACACGCCGGGCTGTTCGATGTCAGCCACATGGGCCAGCTGCTGGTGCCGCCGGGCGAGGACAAGGCGCTCGAGGCGCTGCTGCCGGGCGACATCACCGGGCTGGGCAAGGGCGTGCTGCGCTATTCGCTGCTGCTCGATCCGCATGGCGGCATCCTCGACGACCTGATGGTGACGCGCCGCGACGACGGCCTGTACCTTGTCGTCAACGGCGCCGTGAAGGCCGCCGACGTCGCGCATCTGCGCAGCGGCGGCATCAGCGTCGATTATCGCGACGACTGGGCCTTGCTGGCGCTGCAGGGGCCGGAAGCGGTCACCGTGCTTGATCGTCTGGTGCCGGGCGTCGCCGACCTGCGCTTCATGCGCGCCGGATCGTTTGCCTGGGGAGGCCACGACCTGTGGGTCAGCCGCTCGGGCTATACCGGCGAGGACGGTTTCGAGATCTCGATCGGTGTCGCCGGCGTCGAGGCCTTTGCCGAGGTGCTGCTTGCCGCGCCGGAGGTCAAGCCGATCGGGCTCGGCGCGCGCGATTCGCTCCGGCTGGAGGCGGGCTTGCCGCTCTATGGCCATGACCTCGACCCCGGCACCAACCCGATCGAGGCCGGGCTGGCCTTTGCCATTTCCAAGCGTCGCAAGACCGAGGGCGGCTTCCCCGGTGCCGAGATCATCCTCGGGCAGTTGCTGGGCGGCGCCCCGCGCAAGCGCATCGGCCTTGCCGTCGATGGCAAGCTGCCGGCGCGTGAAGGCGCCCTGGTGTTCGCCGGGGACGTCCCGGTCGGCGTGGTGACCTCGGGCGGTTTTGCCCCCAGCGTCGGGGCGCCGATCGCCATGGCCTATGTCGCCGCCGCCCAGGCTGCCGATGGCACGCCGCTCGAAATCGAGGTGCGCGGCCGGCGTCTGGCCGCCACCGTGGTGCCGATGCCGTTCAAACCCAAGAACTATGTCCGTGCCGAAGGGAGCAACGCATGACGCTGTATTTCACTCAGGAGCATGAATGGCTGGACGTGACGGGCGATACCGCCACCGTCGGCATCACCGATTACGCCCAGGGGCAGTTGGGTGACGTGGTGTTCGTCGAGGTGCCGGAAGCCGGGCGCGTCGTCGCCAAGGGCAAGGAGGCCGCTGTCGTCGAATCGGTGAAGGCCGCGTCCGATGTCTATTCGCCGGCCAGCGGCACGGTGACCGAGGCCAACGCCGCGCTCGCCGAGGACCCGGCGCTGGTCAATACGGCGCCCCAAGGCGACGGCTGGTTCTTCAAGATGACGCTGTCCGATGCCTCCGAACTCGATGGCATGATGGACGAGGCGGCGTACAAGGCCTGGGTCGCCACGCTCTGATGACCACCGGGTCGACCCATGCCTGGGATCCCAATCTCTATGCGACGCACGCCAGTTTCGTGCCGGCGCTGGGGGCGCCGGTGCTCGACCTGCTGGCGCCGCGGCCGGGGGAGCGCATCCTCGATCTCGGTTGCGGTGACGGCGTGTTGACGCAGAAGCTGGTCGAGGCCGGTGCCAGCGTCGTCGGCATCGATCCCGACAAGGCGATGATCGCCGCGGCGCTGGAAAAGGGCCTCGATGCGCGGATCGGCGATGCCCGGCAACTGGCGTTCGCACAGGAGTTCGACGCGGTGTTCACCAACGCCGCGCTGCACTGGGTCGGGGCGCCGGCGCAGGTGACGGCGGGGGTGGCGCGGGCGCTGAAGCCCGGCGGCCGCTATGTCGGGGAGTTCGGCGGCCATGGCAACATCGCCGCCATCCGCACCGCCCTGCGCGCCGTCCTCAAGGCGCACAACTATCGCGTCGAGCCCGAAGAGACGAGCTATTACCCCACCGCCGAGGCGTTTCGCGCCGTGCTCGAGGCCGGCGGCTTCGTTGTCGAGAGCTGCGCCATCATCCCGCGGCCGACGCCGATCCCCAGCGGCATGTCGGCCTGGCTCAACACCTTTCGCGGCGGCTTCATCGACAGTGCCGGGGTGCCGCCGAACAAGCGCGCCCAGATCATCGAGGATGTCCGCTCGTTGCTGCGTCCGGTGCTCGCCGATCCGGCGGGCAACTGGGTCGCCGATTACGTCCGCATCCGTTTTTCCGCCCGCCTGCCGGAGTAGTTCATGCGCTATCTGCCCCTTACCCAGCCCGATCGCGAGGCGATGCTCGGCGTCATCGGCGCCCCCGATATCGACGCGCTGTTCGCCGATGTGCCGGAAAGCGCGCGGCTGACCCAGCCGATCGCCGGGCTTCCCATGCACAGCGCCGAGATGCTCGTCGAACGCGCGCTGGCGGCGATGGCGGCGAAGAACCTGACCGCCGGCACCGTGCCGTTCTTCGTCGGTGCCGGCGCCTACAAGCATCATGTGCCGGCGACCGTCGACCACATCATCCAGCGCGGCGAGTTCCTCACCGCCTACACGCCCTACCAGCCCGAGATCGCGCAAGGGACCCTGCAGGTCCTGTTCGAATTCCAGACCCAGGTCGCCCGGCTGCTCGGCATGGAGGTCGCCAACGCCAGCATGTACGACGGCTCGACCGCGATGACCGAGGCGGTGTTCATGGCGCGCCGCGTCACCCGCCGGGCCAAGGCGATCGTGTCGGGGGGTGTCCACCCGCATTATGTCGGCGTGCTCAGGACGCTGACGCGCTTCACCGACGACGAGGTGGTGACGCATGTGCCGACGCTGGCCAGCGGCAAGCCCGGCGACGATCTCGATACGCTGATCGCCGCGGTCGATGCCGGCACCTCGTGCGTCGTCGTGCAGAACCCCAACATCTTCGGCCATGTCGCCGACCTGACGCCGCTGGCCGATGCCTGCCACCAGGCCGGGGCGCTGCTGATCGTCGTCGTCACCGAGGTCGTGTCGCTGGGCGCGATCAAGTCGCCGGGCGAGATGGGCGCCGACATTGTCGTCGGGGAGGGCCAGTCGATCGGCAACGGCCTCAACTTCGGCGGGCCGTATCTCGGCCTGTTCGCCTGCCGCGACAAGCATGTCCGCCAGATGCCGGGGCGGCTGTGCGGCGAGACGGTCGATGCCGATGGCAAGCGCGGCTTCGTGCTGACGCTGAGCACCCGCGAGCAGCATATCCGCCGCGAAAAGGCGACGAGCAATATCTGCACCAATTCAGGGCTTTGCGCGCTGGCGTTCAGTGTCCAGCTGACCTTGCTGGGCGAAATGGGCCTGCGCAAGCTCGCCAGCCTCAACCATGCCCGCGCCGTGCAGCTCGCCGAACGGCTCGGCCGCATTCCCGGCGTCGAGCTGGTGACGACGCAGTTCTTCAATGAATTCACGTTGAAACTGCCGGTCGAGGCCCGCCCGGTGATCCGCAAGCTCGCCGAGCGCCAGGTGCTCGGCGGCGTGTCGCTGGGCCGGCTGTTCCCCGGCGTCGCCGACCTCGCCAACGGCATGGTGGTGGCGGTGACCGAAACCGCGACGGATGCCGATTTCGACGCATTCGAAGACGCTCTCGACGATGTGCTGGCATGAGCCAGCCTGCGGCGGGGATCTGCCCCGTTTGCGGGACAAAGGTGGACCTCATGCATCGCCTGATAGGACAGGGATTTGGTGGATCTAGCCTTGCGCCGTATGAATGTCATAAATGTGGGGCTCAACTTCTGAAAAATGTCGATCTTGGTATAGCTTGGATTTTGTGCTTCGGGATATTTGGCATTTCGGCGAATTTTTTGACCAGTCCTTTTGCTGAAATTGTGTTTGGAATTGGGATAGTATTTACTGTGTTCTTCTCGCTGCAGCACGCATTTCGTACGGCTACCTATTCACTCAGACCGGATCAGAGGAAATGACGATGAACAATGTCGGTCGCGTCACGCGGATTCCCGGCTCTGGCGCGGCCACCGAAACCTTCACCGGCAACAAGGCGCTCATGCTGGAGGAGCCGCTGCTGTTCGAACGCGGCAGCGTCGACAATTGCGGCGTCGACCTGCCCGAAGTCCCGGTTGTCCAGGATCGCCTCGCCGGTCTCGGCCGGGCCGCGCCGATCGGCCTGCCCGGCCTGTCGGAGCCGGAGACCGTGCGCCATTACACCCGCCTCAGCCGGCAGAATTACGCCATCGACCTCGGCATCTTCCCGCTGGGCAGTTGCACGATGAAGCACAACCCACGGCTCAACGAGAAGATGGCGCGGCTGCCGGGCTTTGCCGACATCCACCCGCTGCAGCCGCAGGCGACGGTGCAGGGCGCGCTGCAGCTGATCGACACGCTGGCGACCTGGCTGAAGACGCTGACCGGCATGCCCGAAGTCGCGATGAGCCCCAAGGCCGGCGCCCATGGCGAGCTTTGCGGGATGCTGGCCATCCGCGCCGCGCTCGAAGCCCGCGGCGACGCGAGGAAGGTCGTGCTGGTGCCCGAAAGCGCCCATGGCACCAACCCGGCGACGGCGGCCTTTTGCGGCTATGCCGTCGAGAACATCCCGGCCAACGACCGCGGCCGCGTCGATGTCGCTGCGCTGCTGGCGCGGCTTGGACCCGATGTCGCGGCGGTGATGATCACCAACCCCAACACCTGCGGCCTGTTCGAGCCCGACCTCGTCGAGATCTGCGCCGCGGTCCATGCCGCCGGTGGCTTCGTCTATTGCGACGGCGCCAATTTCAACGCCATCGTCGGCCGGGTTCGCCCCGGCGACCTCGGCGTCGATGCCATGCACATCAACCTCCACAAGACGTTCAGCACGCCGCATGGCGGCGGTGGCCCCGGCTCGGGCCCGGTGGTGTTCTCGGCCGCGCTGGCGCCGTTCGCGCCGTTGCCGTTCGTGCGAAAGACGCGCGATGGCCTCGAACTCGTCGAGGAAATGCAGGCGCGCGAGAGCAAGGACCACGACCAGGCGTTCGGCCGCATGGTCGCCTTCCACGGCCAGATGGGCATGTTCGTCCGCGCGCTGGCGTACATGATGAGCCATGGTGCCGATGGCCTGCGCCAGGTCGCCGAGGATGCGGTGCTCAACGCCAACTACATCCTGGCCAGCCTCAAGGACGTCTATACCGCGCCGTTCGCGGCCAGTGGCCCGTGCATGCACGAGGCGCTGTTCTCGGATGATTTCCTCGCCGGGACCGGGCTGACCACGCTCGACCTCGCCAAGGCGATGATCGACGAGGGCTTCCACCCGATGACGATGTATTTCCCGCTCGTCGTCCATGGCGCGATGCTGGTCGAGCCGACCGAGACCGAGAGCAAGGCCAGCCTCGACCAGCTGATCGGCGCCATGCGCTCGATCGCCGAGCGCATGCTCGCCGACCCCGACGCCTATCGCAGTTCGCCGCATTTGGCGCCGCGGCGCCGGCTCGACGAGACGGCGGCGGCCCGCAAGCCGGTGCTCAGCTACAAGGATGCTGCCTGACGCTGCCTGATGCTCTAGTCCGGCGCCACGCGTGATCGGTTTTCCCGATCGGCGCTGGCGGTTATTTGACATGTTTTCCGCTTTCAGAGCGTTCTGACGCGCAGCGCCCTGCGGCGAGCGCAACCGTGATCGGTTCCGTCGATTTCAAAGAACAGGCCGTACCGAAGCCATATCCCGTCTTGTTCGTGTAGGACAGGCCCGCGAGACCGTCCCGATTGCCGCCAGCCGCTATTGACCACAAACGTAGTTGTGATAACTACAACTGTAGTTCGATTCGAGGAGGGTGCCGGAATGGAGCGGATCAGCGATGCCGAGGCGGCCGTCATGATGGTGTTGTGGGACCACAACCCGTTGACGGCGCAGGACGTAGCCGACCGCGTGCCGGCGACGCGCGACTGGTCGGCGAACACCGTCAGGACGCTGCTGGCGCGGCTCGTCGCGAAAAAGGCCGTTGCCCATGAAGCCGATGGCCGGCGCTACCTGTACCGCCCGCTGATCGCCCGCGGCGACTATGTTGCCGGTGAATCGCAGCGGCTGATCGATCGCTTTTTCGGCGGGCGCCTGACGCCGCTGGTCGCGCATCTCGCCGAACGCGACAGCCTCGGCGCCGACCAGATCGCCGAAATCCAGGCCCTGCTGAAGGATCTGAAACCATGACCGCGCTCATCGCCTGGGGGCAGGGGACGCTGCTCGCCACCGCCGCGCTGATGCTGCTGGTGCTGGCGGTGCGCGTCCCGGTGCGTCGCCTGGCCGGGCCACGGCTCGCCTATCTGCTGTGGGCATTGCCGGCGCTGCGGCTGGTGCTACCGCCGGTGCCGGCGGACATCGGCAGCGTGCTGCCCGGCGGCGGCGCTGCCGGCATGTCGGTGCTGTTCGCCGGGCCGGTCACGGCCGGCGTTGCAAGCCCGGCGGCGGCGTCGTCGATCGGCGTCGTGCTGGCGTCGATCTGGCTGGCCGGTGCCGTCGGCCTGCTGGCGACCTATGCGCTGCGCCACGCCCGCTACTGCCGCCGCCTGCTGGCGAGCGCCATGGATTTTGGCCGCGTCGGCAACATCCGCATCATCGCCGCCGATGTCGAGGGTCCGCTGGCGTTCGGTGTCTTTCGCCGCTGCATCGCCGTGCCGCGCAACTTTGCCCGTGATTATGAGCCCGCCGAACGCGAGCTCGCGCTGGCGCATGAGGCGGCGCACCACGCCCGCGGTGACCTGCTCGCCAACTGGCTGTCGCTGGTCGTGCTGGCGGCGCACTGGTGGAACCCTGTCGCCTGGATCGCCGTCCGCGCCTTTCGCGAGGACCAGGAAATCGCTGCCGACGCGCATGTGCTCGCCGGCCGGCCGCGGGCGGCCCAGGCGCTCTATGCCCATGTTCTTGCCAAGGCGGCGGGGGTCGGCGCGCTTCCCGCCTGCAATCTCAACGCGCGCTCCAACCTGAAAGGACGTCTGCTGATGATCGGTCAACACCCCAGGTCCCGCCGCCGCCTCGCCGTCGGCGCCGTGCTGCTGCCGCTGTTCGGCGGCGTCGCGCTCGCCGCCACGGCGGCCACCCCCGCCGCCACGGCGCCCGGCCGCCAGGCAGTGACAATCGGCGTCAAGCCCGATGGCGCCGGCGGCTATGCGCTCGTCGTCGGGGGCGCCGCGGTGGCCGCCGGCGCCCCGCTGCCCGGCGGCATGACGCTGCCCGCCGACTTTTCGGCGCCGGCCGGATGCGACCTGAACGCTGGGGCCAAGCCGCGCGCGATGGCGATCAAGGGCAGCGGCACCACCCGGACCTATACCGTCACGTGCGGCAGCGCCGGCCCGGCACCGGTGCGCGCGACGCTCGCCGAAGGTCTCGCCAGCCTCCAGACCATGCGGGCCTCGGTCGCGTCCCAGCCGGCGTCTGCGGTCTTCCCCGAGGCGGAACGGACCCATGCACTGGGGGCCATCGACGGCTCGATCCGGGAGCTGCGGGACACCATTGCCGCGCTCGGCTGAACTGCCGGCTGGCGTTGATTGCGTGGAGTTGATCCGCTCAGGCTGAGCTTGTCGAAGCCGCCGCGAGCACCGCCCGGCGACGCGGCTTCGACAGGCTCAGCCTTGAGCGGGCCTTTGGGTGCAACGAGTGCAATCCACGCTATTCCCACCCGCCGGCGGCGGGTGGGAAATAGCGCTCCACGACGGTGTATTCGGACCCGTCGCGCCCCATGCGGCTTTCCCACAGCGCAAAGCCCGCCACATCGAACGCCGCCGTCGACAGCGGCGCCAGCGGAAAGCCGCCGAGCGGGCCGATATCGCGGCCGAACCGCGCCACCGTAACATGGGGCACGAACGCCCGCGTCTGCGGCGGCACGCCGACCCGGACCAGCGCCTGGTCGACCCGCCGGGCCAGCGCCGCGACCTCGCCCTGCGGTTTCGCGCCGACCCATAGCGTATCGATCCGCCCGCGCCGGTCGAAGGTGCCAATATCGCCGAGCGCCAGCTTGAACGGCACGATATGGACGCTGCCGAGCGCCGCGGCGATGTCGCGGGCCTGGTGGCGATCGACCTCGCCGATGAAGCGCAGCGTCAGGTGCAGTTGCGCATCGGTCTGCCAGCGCGCGCCGGCGACGCCGCCCATCGCCGCCAGCAACCCGTCGCGTACCGACGGCGGCAGCTCCAGCGCGACGAACAGCCGGATCATCGGACCCCCTTATTTCACCTTGGCGAGCTCGCGCTCGACCGTCGGCAGGATGCGCCTGACGATGACCTTAACGCCGGCGGGGGTCGGGTGCAGGCCGTCGCCCAGCTGCATGCCGGGCACGGCGGCGACGCCGTCCATGAAGAACGGATACAGCGCGATGCCGTGCGTCTTGGCCAGCGCCGGGTAGATCGCATTGAAATCGCGCGCATAGGCGGCGCCGAGGTTGGGCTGCGCCAGCATGCCGGCGAGGACGACGCGGATGCCCTTGGCCTTGAAGGCGGTGATCGTCGCGTCGAGATTGGCCTTGGCCGTCGCCGGCGATTGCCCGCGCAGCATGTCGTTGGCGCCGAGTTCGAGGATGACGAGGTCGGGCTTGGCCTTGGCCCCCGCCAGCACCCAGTTGACCCGCGCGCGCCCTTGCGCCGTCGTGTCGCCCGACACCCCGGCCGGGATGACGGTGACGCTGTGGCCCTTGGCCTTCAGTGCCGCCTCGAGCTGCGGCGCAAAGCCTTCACCGGGGCGCAGTTGATAGCCGGCCATCAGGCTGTCGCCGAATGCCAGCACGGTCTTGGCCGACACCGCCTGCGGCAACATCACCAGCCCCAGCAGCAATGCCGACTGGTAAACCCCGTGCAAGATGCCATATCGGCGAACTGTTGAACGCATCCGTCACTCCTTCAGGACCAGCATGACAGACCATATCGTCATCGATGCCCAGGATGTCACCCTTCGCTTTGGCGTCGGCGATGCCGCAGTCGAGGTTTTGCGCGGGGTCAGCCTCAGGGTCAGGTCCGGCGAGCGCGTCGCCATCCTGGGACCGTCCGGTTCCGGCAAGTCGTCGTTGATGGCGGTGCTGTCGGGCCTCGAAAAGGCGACATCGGGCAAGGTGATGGTCGCCGGCGCCGATTTCTCGGCGCTCGACGAGGATGGCCTGGCGCGGGCCCGCCGCGGCCGCATCGGCATCGTGCTGCAGGCCTTCCACCTCATCCCGACGATGACGGCGGAGGAGAATGTCGCGGTGCCGCTCGAACTCGCCGGCATTGCCGACCCCGAGGCGAGGGCGCGTGCCGAGCTGCAGGCGGTCGGGCTCGGCCACCGCATGGACCATTATCCGACCCAGCTGTCGGGCGGCGAGCAGCAGCGCGTCGGGCTGGCGCGGGCCATCGCGGCGCGGCCGGCGCTGATCTTCGGCGATGAACCGACCGGCAACCTCGACGAGGCGACCGGCGATGCGGTGGTCGAATTGCTGTTCGGGCGGCTGCTGGAAACCGGCGCGACGCTGATCCTCATCACCCATGATGCCGCGCTGGCACAGCGCTGCGACCGCATCATCGAGATGAAGGACGGCCATATCGTCGCCGACCATCCGACCGCGAGTGCCGCCGCCATCCGCGCCATCGCCGAATAGGAGCGACCCGATGCCGACGTTCAACTATTTCGACGGCGATACCGAATGCGAAGGCTTCATCGTGATGCCGGACGGCGACGGACCGCATCCGGCGGTGCTGATCGGCCATAACTGGGCCGGGCAGGGCGACGCCGACAACGCGATCGCCGCGCGGCTGGCGGCGATGGGCTATGTCGGGGTTGCCATGGATGTCTATGGCAAGGGCGTCCGCGGCGGCTTGACCGACGACAACAGCGCCTTGATGATGCCCTGGATGCAGGACCGGGCGGGGCTGCGCCAGCGCCTGCTGGCGGCGGTCGATGCGATCGCGGCGCATCCCGCCGTCGACAGCGATCGCATCGCCGTCATCGGCTATTGCTTCGGCGGTTTGTGCGCGCTCGACCTGGCGCGCTCGGCCGACGCGCGGGTGAAGGGCGCGGTCAGTTTCCACGGCAGCTATGCGCCCCCCGCCATCGGCGAACAGGCGCCGATCACCGCCAGGGTGCTGGTCCTCCACGGCTGGATCGACCCGATCACCCCGCCCGACGCGACGGTGGCGCTGGCGCACGAGCTGGAGGCCGCCGGCGCCGACTGGCAGATCCACGCCTATGGCCGGACCGCCCATGCCTTCACGTTTCCGGGCGCCAACAACCCCGCCGGCGGCATGATGTACAATGCCGACAGCGATCGCCGCTCGTGGCGCTCGCTGACCGATTTCCTCGGCGACCTGTTCTCTTGAGCCTGCCGCTGCGCTTTGCATTGCGGGAGCTGCGTGGCGGCCTGTCGGGCCTCCGGCTGCTCGCCGTCTGCCTGATCCTCGGCGTGGCGGCGCTGGCCGGCGTCGGCAGCCTGGCGTCCGCCATTACGCAGGGCCTGTCCGAACGCGGGCAGCTGGTGCTCGGCGGCGATGTCGAGGCGGATCTGACCAGCCGCTTCGCAACGCCGGACGAACGCGCCCTGCTGGCGAAACAGGGCGTGGTTTCGGAGGTGGTGCGGCTGCGCGCCATGGCCGCCCGCGTCGGCAGCGACGATCGGATTCTGGCGGAGGTCAAGGCCGTCGACGGCAACTGGCCGCTCTATGGCGTCTTCCGCATTGCCGGCGGCGGTCGCCTGCTGCCGGGAACGGCGGCGATTGCGCCGGCCCTGGCCGACAAGCTGGCGCTCAAGACCGGTGACCGGCTGGCCATCGGCGCCGGCGCGTTCACCGTCGCCGGAATCGTCGCCGAGGAACCCGACAAGGCCGGGGAGGGCTTTGGCTTCGGCCCCGGCGTCATCATCCGCCGTGCCGACCTCGATGCCACCGGGCTGCTGGCGCCCGGCAGCCTGTTTCGCACCCATTATCGCCTGAAGCTGCCGCCGGGTGTCGCGCCGCCCGCGGTTGTCGAGGCGGTGCGCAAGGCGGCGCCCGACGCCGGTTTCCAGTTCCAGGACCGCAGCAACGGCGCGCCGGGGACGCGGCAGTTCGTCGATCGGCTCGGCCAGTTCCTGACACTGGTCGGGCTGACGGCGCTGGTCGTCGCCGGGGTCGGGGTCGCCGGCGGGGTCAGCGCCTATCTCGGCGCCCGCACCCGGACGATCGCGACGCTGAAGACGCTGGGCGCCGATACCGCGACCATCCGCGCCGTCTATCTGTGGCAGATCGGCCTTGTCACGCTGGGCGCCGTCGTCATCGGCCTTGCCATCGGCGCCGTGACGCCCTGGGTGGCGGTGCAGTTCGCCGCCGACAGCCTGCCGGTGCCGCCGTCGCTGCGCCCGCAATGGGCGGCACTGGCCAGTGCTGCCGCCTATGGCGTGCTGATTGCGCTGGCCTTTGCGCTGTGGCCGCTGGCGCAGGCGGCGCGGATGCCGGCGGCGCGGCTGTTCCGCAGCCTGACCGAGCGGCGCGACCGGCCCGGCATCGGCATCGTCGCGGTGATGGGCGTGGCGGCGGCGGCGATCATCGGCATTGCCGTGGCCAATGCCACCGATCGCCTGTTCGTGCTCGGCTTCATCGGCGCGGCGCTGGGGCTGATCGCGCTGCTGTGGGGTCTCGCGGCGCTGGTCGCCTGGGCAGCGGCCCGGGCACCGCGGCCGCGCGGCACGCTGGCGCGGCTGGCGCTGGCCAATCTCCACCGCCCCGGCGCGCCGACCCGGCAGCTGATCGTGGCGCTCGGCCTCGGGCTGACGCTGTTCTCGACGCTCGCGGTGATCGAGACCAACTTCGACGGCCAGATCAACCGGACGCTGCCCGACCGCGCGCCGAGCTTTTTCGTCATCGACATCCCCAACGAGGACCTGGCGGCGTTCCGCGGGGTCGTCGCCAAGGCCGCACCTGCCGCCGCCATCACCACGGTGCCGTCGCTGCGCGGCCCGGTGACGGCGGTCAAGGGCGTGCCGGTGGCGCGGTTGAATGCGCCGCCGGGCGCCTGGATCCTGCGCGGCGATCGCGGGCTGAGCTATGCCGCCGATTTCCCGCCGGCCAACACGCTGGTCAGCGGCAAATGGTGGCCGCGCGACTATGCCGGGCCGCCGCTGGTGTCCATCGACCATGATGCGGCGGCGGCGCTCAACCTCGGGATCGGCGACGAGATCACCGTGTCGGTGCTCGGCGTCGACGTGACGGCGCGGATCGCCAGCACGCGCAAGATCGACTGGCAGTCGCTCGGCTTCAACTTTGCCATCCTGTTCGCGCCCGGCACGCTGGAGGCGGCACCGCACAGCTGGATGGCGACGCTGGCGGTACAGCCCGACGAGGAACGCGCCGTGCAGGCCGGCATCGGCCGCGCCTTTCCGACGGCTTCGATCGTCCGGGTCAAGGACGTCATCGGCCAGGTCGGCGACCTGCTGCGGCAATTGTCGACGGCGATCCGGGCCGCGGCCTCGGTGACCGTCGCCGCCGGTATCGCGGTGCTGGTCGGCGCGCTGGCGGCCGGCGCGCGGGCGCGGACCTATGATGCGGTGCTGCTGAAGCTGCTCGGCGCCACCCGGGGCCAGGTGGCGCGGGCGACGCTGGCCGAATACGGCCTGCTGGCGCTGATGGTCGCCGGGCTGGCGCTGCTGCTCGGCGGCTTTGCCGGCTGGTATACGGTGACGCAGGTGTTCAAGCTGGAATGGCAGCCCGACTGGTGGCCGGTGGTGGCGACGGTGCTGGCCGGCGGCGCGGTGACGGTGCTGCTCGGCCTCGCGGGGTCGTGGCGGGCGCTGTCGGCGCGGCCCAATGTCGTGCTGCGCGAACTGTAGCGCCGGATTACAATTGCGTCATGCGTCGGCATTGAAAAGCCGGACACAATGAACGATATTACCAGCATACCCGGCGATGGTGCCGGTCTCAGGAGGAATTGATGGCCAACCAGGTCGATCCCCGTTTCGCCAGCGCGCGGCCTACCGCCGACGCGGCGAGCTATGACGAGGGCCTGCGTTCGTACATGCTCTCGATCTACAACTACATGGCTTCGGGCGTGCTGCTCACCGGTATCATCGCGCTGCTGGTGTCGAGCAATCCGGGGCTGATGTCGGTGTTCTTTGCCGAGGGTGCCAACGGCCGTGTCGGCCCGACGATGCTTGGCTGGGTGGCGATGCTGTCGCCGCTGGCGATCATCCTCGTCATGAACTTCGGTATGAACAAGCTGTCGGAAACGTCTCTGAAGGCGTGCTTCTTCGGCTTTGCCGCGCTGATGGGCGTGTCGATGTCGACGATCTTCGTCGTCTACACCGGCGCCTCGATCGCGCAGACCTTCTTCGTCACCGCCGCCGCCTATGGCGCGCTGAGCCTTTATGGCTACACGACGAAGCGGGACCTGTCGGCGATGGGCAAGTTCCTGATGATGGGCCTCATCGGGCTTATTGTTGCGATGCTGGCGAACTTCTTCTTCAAGTCGGGTCCGCTGCAGCTCGGCATCAACATCATCGGTACGCTGATCTTCGCCGGCCTGACCGCCTATGACACCCAGCGCCTCAAGAGCCTGTATTTCGAAATCCAGGGCTCGGAGATGCTCGGCAAGTCGGCGATCCTCGGCGCGCTGACGCTGTACCTGAACTTCATCAACCTGTTCCAGTTCCTGCTCTCGTTCATGGGCGATCGTCGCTAACGCGACCGGGGGCGATCGTCGCTGATCCCCGCTCGATAGCAGAACAGACAAGGGCCCGGCGGAGCGATCCGCCGGGCGTTTTGCTGTCGGGTCGCCGGCGATCGCGGCACCGCCTCGAGCCGCACCGGACCGGCTTCCAGAGTTGATTGCCTTCAAGTTGATCCGCTCAGGCTGACATTGTCGAAGCCCCAGCAAGCACCGCCCTGCGACCCGGCTTCGACAAGCTCAGCCTGAGCGGGCCTTCCTGGTTCAACGAAACTGCAATCCACTCCAGGCGTCCCGGTAGAGCGCCCAGCCGCAGGCGAGGTCCTGCACGACATGGCCCAGCGACTTGTAGGCGGTGACCTGGCCGGCGTGTTCGCGGCCCGGCAGCCGCCCGGCGAGGACGTCGCCGATCTCGCCCACCACATGGCTGTCGTCGACCAGCCCGGCGTCGCGGGCGTGGAGGAACTCGCCGCCCTGGGCGAGCACGCCGGCGCGATAGTCGGCGACAAATCGGCAGCGTCGCACCAGCGCATCGTCGATCTCGCGCGGGCCGGCGCGGCTCGATCCGACGAGGTTGATATGGGTGCCGTCGGCGACCATGGCGCTGAACAGCACCGGGTCATGGGTGCCCGACACGGTGCAGATGATGTCGGCGCCGGCGACGGTATCGGCCACCCCGGCATGGGCCGTCGCGGGCACGCCGAGTTCCGCCGCCAGCGTCGTCGCCAGGGCCTCGGCCTTGGCGAGGTTGCGGCCCCAGATGCGGATGTCGGCGATCGGCCGCACCGCCGCCATGCCGCGGGCGTGGGTGTGGGCCTGCTCGCCGGTGCCGATGATGGCCAGCCGCGTCGCGTCGGGGCGGGCCAGCACATCGGTCGCGAGTGCGCTCGCCGCCGCGGTGCGGATCGCCGTCACCTCGGCGGCGTCGATGCCGGCGACCGGCACGCCGGTGTCGGGGTCGAACAGGATGATCAGGCCCTGGTGCGATTGCAGCCCGCGGTCGGCATTTTCGGGGAAGATGCCGAGCAGCTTGGCGCCGAACGTCCGCCCCGGGCCCAGCGTGCCCGGCATGATGCCGAACATGCGGCCGCCCTCCATGTCGATGATGCTGCGCAGCGTCTGCCGGGTTTCCCCGTTCGACAGCGCGATCATCGCGTCCCGCACGATGCCGATGGCGCGGTTCATGGTCAGCCGCCGGGCGACTTCGGCACCGTCGATCAGGCGGATCACTTCAGCGGGTCACTTCAGGGCGTCGAGCGTGCGCTGCCAGGCGAGCTTTGCCGCCGCCGCATCATAGCGCGCCGCCGACGTGTCGTTGTTGAAGGCGTGGTTGACCCCCGGATAGGTGTACGCGGCGACATCGACGCCGGCGCTGCGCAGCGCCGCCTGCCAGGCCGGGCCGCCGGTGTTCACCCGGTCGTCGAGGCCGGCATAGTGGAGCACCAGCTTCGCCTTCACCCGCGCCGCCTCGCTGACATCGGTCGGTGACATGCCGTAATAGGCGACGCCGACGCGCAGCCGCTTGCCGGCGGCGATGGCGAGGCTGTTGACCATGGCGCCGCCCCAGCAGAAGCCGACCGCGCCCGGCACGCCGGTGCCGTGATTATAGCCGTCGAACCAGCTGAGGCTGGCGACGCCATCGGCGATCGTGGCGCCGCGATCGAGCCGGCTGATCAGTTCGCGGGCGATGTCGTCGGCGTTGTTGGTGCCGTCGCCGGACCGCGGGGTTTCGCCCAGCGGCGACAGGAAATCGGGCGCCAGCGCGACAAAGCCCGACAGCGCCAGCCGCCGGGTGACGTCGCGGATATGCTCGTTGAGGCCGCGATTTTCGTGGATGACCATGACCTTGCGGGCGCGGTCGGCCCGGCGCGACGGGGCCGCCAGATAGCCGGCCATGGCGTGGCAGTTGGCGCCGGCATAGCGGACGGTCTGGGTGGTGATGCGGGAATCGGTGTCCGACGTCAGCGAGGCGGCATCGGCGCGCGCCTCGATCAGCGGCAGCACGGCCGCCGCCGCGGCGACGCCGCCGGCCAGCCGGGCGAGGCCAGTCATCAGCTCGCGGCGGGTGCCGCCGACATGGGTGAAGCGGTCGTACAGGTCGATCATGGCCTGCGAAATGCGGGTATCGTCGCTCATGCTGTCGCTGCTCCCAGGGGTCCGGCGGCCAGCCTATCGTTTCGGGCGGGGCGCGGCTAGGATATCGTCGATCGAGGGGAAACCGATGTTGCGGATGTTGATGCTCGCCGTGCTGGTCGCCGCCCCGGCCGCGGGGCGGGCCCCGGCGCCGGATCCCGTCGCCGCCGATCCGCCGCGCGACACCGCGCATCCGGCCCGGATGGACGTGCTCCACATCCCCACGGGCGGGGTCGAGATCAACGGTGTCGCCTATGTCGCCGCCGGCGCCGGGCCGCATCCGACGCTGGTGCTGTGCCACGGCTGGCCGGGCAACGAAAAGAACCTCGACCTGGCGCAGGCGGTGCGGCGCGCCGGCTGGAACGTCGTCACCTTCAACTATCGCGGCAGCTGGGGCAGCCCCGGGGCGTTCCGCTTTGCCCAGGTGCCGCAGGACGCGGCGGCGGTGCTGGCCTATCTGCGCCGGCCCGAGGTGGCGGCGAAACTGGCGGCCAATCCGTCGCGGCTGGTCATCGGCGGGCACGGCATGGGCGGCTGGGCAACGGCGCTGGTCGCCGCCGCCGACCCGGCGCTGAAGGGCGCGATGCTGATTTCGGCGGCCAACATGGGCGGCATCGCCGGCCTGCCGCGCGCCGACCTGATCGCCCTGTCGGCCGGCAATGCCGAGACGCTGGCCGGCACCTCGCCCGGGCAGATGGCCGATGAGCTGGCGGCCGGCCGCGAGGCCTTCGACAGCCTGGCCGGCGCGCCCGGCCTTGCCCGGCTGCCGCTGCTGGTGCTGACGTCGGACGACGGCCTGGCGCCGGGCGCCGACGCGCTGGTGGCGGCGGTGCGCAGGGCCGGCGGCACCCGGGTCACGACCGGCCATGTCGCGACCGACCACAGCTGGTCCGACAGCCGGATCGCGCTGGAGCGGCGGGTGATCGCGTGGCTGCGGCTGTTGGAGTAGGCCCTCCGTTTCGGGGCGGGGAGCAGGTTGTGCTGCCGGGGTGCGTCAGGGACGGGCGCGCAGGGCTGCCAGCGCTTCGGGGGTGTCGATGTCGTCGAGGACGGCGTCGCCGGGGGCCGGAACTTCCGTCAGCGTCAGCGCATCGGCGAGCACCGCCTTGCCGCCGACATCGCCTTCCAGCGTCATCAGCCGGGCAAAGTGGCGGCGGCTCCAGCGCACCGGGTTGCCGCGCTTGCCGTCGCAGACGGGCAGGGCGACGTCGCCGGGGGCGGCGGCGAGGGCTGCCAGCAGCCCCGGTTCGACGCGCGGCATGTCGCCGAGGCAGACGAGGGCGGCGCTCCAGTCGGGCGGCACCGCGGCGATGCCGGCGCGCAGCGAGCGGCTGAGGCCTTCGGCATGGTCCTCGGCGACGACGTAGTGCGCCGGGCGGTCGCCCAGGGCAGCGCGGACTTCGGCGGCGCGGGCGCCGAGCACCACGACCGGCGCCGGCAGCCCGGCGGCGGCGATGGCGTCGGCGACATGGGCGACGAGCGGCTTGCCCTGCCAGTCGGCAAGGAGCTTGTGTTCGCCGCCCATCCGGCTCGAGCGGCCGGCGGCGAGGATGATGGCGCCGACCGGGCCGGGCGGCGGTGTCGGCATCGCGGCGGCGCGGGGCTCCGGACGTTCGGCCTCGGGCAGCAGCCCGCCGGCGCCCATCGCGGCGATGTCGGCGCTGGTCACGGCGAGGCCGGCGACCAGGCGTTCGAGGACGATGTCGAAGCCGTTGCGCTTGGGAGAACGGGCACAGCCGGGCAGGCCGATGACCGGGCGCTCGCCCAGCCTGCCGAGGCAGAGGAGATTGCCGGGATCGACCGGCATGCCGAGCCGTTCGACATGGCCGCCGGCGCGGACGATGGCGGCGGGCACGACATCGCCGCGATCGACGGTGGCGGAGGCGCCGACGATGAGGACGATGTCGGCATCGGTGGCGGCGATGGCCTGGCCGAGCGCGGCTTCGCCGTGGCGGCAGTTCGGGCGCTCGGTGAAACGGCAGCCGAGCGCCTCGGCGCGGTCGCGGGTGACACGCGCGGTCTTGGCGAGACCCTTTTCGCTGGTGCCGTCGAGCGTCGTGGCGATCAGCGCGATGTGCAGCGGGCGGAACGGCGCGACGGCGATCGGAGCCGCGGCGGCGACGGCGGCGGACAGGGCATCGGCGGCGACGGCGTAGCGGATGATCTTCACCGTGGCGACGATGTCCCCGCTCGCCACGCGCGCCGCCGGTGCCAGGGTGGCGAGGGTCAGCGCCTCGTCGATGGCGTTGATCGCGGCGACGGCGGCGGGGTCGATGGCGACGATGCCGGCATGGCGCGCGGCGAGATTGGCGCGGCCATGGGCGGCAGGCAACGCGGCGACGCCGGCACCGGCGAGCCCGGCGGCGAGGGCGGCGGCGGCGGCATCCTCGCCGACATCGGTCGCGGCCGGGCGGGCGACGGTCAGGCTGGCGATGCCGGCGGCGGTGGCGGCGGCGATATCGGCGGCGGTGAGGCTGCGGCCCTTTGACCAGCGCGTGCCGGCGACGAGTTGCGAATGGGCGAGGATGGCGCCTTCGGCCTCAGCGGTGGGGACGGCGCCGAAGATCATGCGCGGGGCGCAAGCGCTCCACGCCAGGAGGCAGTCATCTCGGCGGCGATGCTGAGCGCGATCTCGGCCGGGTCGGCGGCGCCGATGGCGAGGCCGGCGGGGCCGCGCACCCGCGCCAGCGTGTCGGCGTCGAAGCCCAGCGCGGCGAGGCGTTCGAGCCGGCCGGCGTGGTTTTTCCGGCTGCCGAGCGCGGCGATGTAATAGGCCGGCGAGCGCAGCGCGGCGGCCAGCGCGACATCGTCGAGTTTCGGATCATGGGTCAGCGCGACGACGGCGCTGGCGGCGTTGGGCTGCCAGTCGGTCAGCGCCTCGTCGGGCCAGCGGCGGTCGAGCTCCAGCCCGGCAAAGCGCGCGTCGGCCGCGAACAGCCCGCGCGGGTCGATGACGGTCGGGGTAACGCCGAGCCCGATGGCGAGCGGCACCAGCGCCTGGGCGATATGGACGGCGCCGATGATGGCGAGGCGGCGCGGCGGCGGATAGGCGCGGGTGAGGGGGCCGTCGTCACCCTCGCGGGTCGCGCCGGTGGCCGGGTCGATGGCGAGGGTGACCGCCTCCCCGGCGGCGGCGGCGGCGAGCAGCCTGTCGATCAGCGCCGGCGCAAAGCCGTCGTCGGCAAGGCGCTGGACGAGGATCTGGATGCGCCCGCCGCAAGCGAGGCCGACCTGCCAGGCGGTGGCATCGGCGACGCCATAGTCGAGCGTCGCGACGCCGGTGCCGGCATCAAGCAGCGCCTGTGCCTCGGTGATGACATCGCCCTCGACGCAGCCGCCGCTGACCGAGCCTTCGAACAGGCCGTCGTCGCGGATGGCGAGGTGGCTGCCCTTGCGGCGCGGCGCCGAGCCCCAGGTGTCGATGACGGTGGCGATGGCGACGCGGTGGCCGTCCGCATGCCAGCCGCGCGCGGCGCGCAGCGTGCCGAGGTCGTCGGCGGTCCTGGGGGCCGTCATCAGCCCCACTGCCAGAGCAGGAACAGCAGCACCAGGACGACGAGGCCGCCGCCCCAGACCAGCGGCGACACGCCGGTCGGCAGCTCGGGCAAGGTGCTTTGCGGCGTGCTTTGCGGTGTGGCGGAGGCGGCCAGCCCGTCGGCCGTCGCGGGTTCCAGCAGGTCGGGCGCCGCCGGGTCCGATGCGGGCACCGGCGTTTCCAGCTCGGCCTTGAGCCGGGTAAAGAAGCTTTCGGCATAGCCCTTGGCGGTGCCCTCGATCAGCCGGGCGCCGAGCTGGGCGAGCTTGCCGCCGACGCTCGACTTGACCTGGTAGCTGAGCTCGGTGGTGTCGGGGCCGGGGGCGGCGAGCTGCACCGCCGCCTCGCCCTTGGCAAAGCCGGCGACGCCGCCCTTGCCCTCGCCGACGAGGACATAGCGTTCGGGCGCCTGCACATCGGTCAACGTGACCTGGCCGGTGAAGGTGGCGCGCACCGGGCCGACCTTGGCATTCATCTTGCCCTCGAAGCGTTCGCCGGCATCGCCGTGCACGCGGGTAAGCGTCTCGACGCCTTCGATGCAGCGCGCCAGCACATCGGGATCGTTGAGCGCCGCCCAGACGCGGTCGCGCGCGGCATTGATGGTCACGTTGCCCGAAAGTTCCATTGCCCTGCCTGCCAGCTGCTGCCTCGACAGCCCATAGCCGGGCTTTGGTCGCGCCGCCACCGTGATGCACGGCGGACCCGGTGCGGGGGTGCGGCAGTATGTCGCAATTCCGCAGCCCGGGTAAACTTATGACCCTTGGCGTGACCGCAACAATGCGGTTATGGTATTAGCACGCTTAGTGCGTTTTGTTGCGTTCGGGGGGACGGGTAGTGGAACAAGGTATCATCGATACTGTTGCGGCCGTTGACGAGACCATCGTGCATGGCACGGTGAAATGGTTCGATCCGGTGCGAGGCTATGGCTTCATGGTGCCGTCCGACGGCATCGGCAGCGACATCCTCGTGCATTTCACCGTGGTCCGCGATCTCGGTCGCCGCAGCCTGCCGGAAGGCGCGTCGCTGACCTGTGCGGTCGTCGCGCGCGACCGCGGTCGGCAGGCCCGGCGCATCATCACGCTCGACCTGTCGACGGCGATCGGCCCCGATCCGGAAACCGCCGCGGCGCGCGCCGCCGACCGGGTCGATCCGCAGGTGATGCTGGCCGCCGCCGGCAACGCCGAAGACGTCGTCGTCAAATGGTTCAACCGGCTGAAGGGCTATGGCTTCGTCGTGCGCCCGGGGTCGGCCGAGGACATCTTCGTGCACATGGAGACGGTGCGTCGCGCCGGGCTGGTCGAATTGCTGCCCGGCCAGGCCTTGCGCGCCCGGGTGGCGCCGGGGCACAAGGGGCCGTTGGCGGTTGTCATCGAGTTGCCCGAGGATCCGGACGCGTGAAGTTCCTGCTTGCCGCCGCGGCGGCGCTGATGGCGGTCCAGCCTGTTATGGCCGCCTGTCCCAACGCCGGCCTTGCCAGCGTGCCGGTGACGTTCATGACCAAAAAGGGTCGCAGCACCTATGCGATCGAGGTCGCGGCGACGCCGGCGCAGCAGGAATGCGGGCTGATGTACCGCAAGGCGATGCCGCGCAAGACCGGCATGATGTTCCCGTTCGATCCGCCCAAGGCGGCGACATTCTGGATGGAGAACACGCCGCTGCCGCTCGACCTGATCTTCGTCGGGCCCGACGACCGCGTGATCAACGTCGCGCCGGGCATGCCCTATTCGCGCGATATCATCGCGTCGGACGGCATCGCGGCCAGCGTCATCGAGCTCAACGCCGGTGAGGCAAAGCGCATCGGGCTGCGGCCCGGCGACAAGGTCCAGCGCTGACGCTGCCAGGGACGCGATGCGTCGAGACTGCTGCGCCGGCCGCCGATATCCGACGCATTATCCGCCCGGCAAAGCGCCGCGGCGGCGCATCGCCCCTTGCGCTTCGCGGCCGTTTGGGGCTGTAGGAAGCCATGGGTTTGCTCAGCAACATCTTCACCTGGTGGAACGGCCCCGGCTATGGCACCCGCATCACGACGTGGCGTTTCGGCAACGAGGTCGGCCGCGACGACCAGGGCAACATCTATTACCGCAGCGGGACCGGCCGCAAGGAGAAGCGCTGGGTGATCTACAACGGCACGCCCGAGGCGACGCGGGTGCCGCCCGAATGGCATTTGTGGATGCGCCGGACGGTGGCGCTGCCGCCGACCGAGCGCCCGTTGACGCCGCGGGTGTGGGAACAGCCCTGGCTGCCCAACCAGACCGGCACGGCGACCGCGCATGTGCCGTCGGGCAGCCTGGATGCCGGCGGTCGCCGCGCCCGCGCCACCGGTGACTATACCGCCTGGACGCCGGAAGACTGATGCGCGCCCTGTTCAAGGATAACATCGTCGAGGCGCTGGTCGGGCTGATCGTCGTGCTCGTTGCGCTCGGTTTCGTGCTGTTCGCCTATCAGCGCACCCAGGCCGGCGCGACCGGCGACGGCTATGTGCTCAAGGCGCGGTTCCCCAATGTCGCCGGCGTGTCGGCGGGCACCGATGTCCGCATGTCGGGCATCCGCGTCGGCCGCGTCCAGTCGCAGAGCCTCGACCCGGCGTCGTACGAGGCCGTGCTGCAGATCAGCATCGACAAGGCGCTGAAACTGCCGATCGATTCGAGCGCGGCGATCACCACGGAGGGCATATTGGGCGGCACCTATGTGCAGCTGACGCCCGGCGGCGATCCGACGATATTGAAGCCCGGCGAGGAAATCACCGAGACATCGGGCGCCGCCGATCTGATGGGGCTGATCGGTTCGTTCGTGAACCGGTCGGGCGACAGCAAGGACGGCGACAGCACGAGCGGCACTGGGCCAGCCGCACCGGCGGAACCGGCGGCACAATAGCCATGCGCGCGGTGCTGGTTCTGGCGGCGCTGGGAATGGCGGCGCCGCTGGCGGCACAGACGAGTCCGCCGGCGGTGCAATCAGGCCCGGCTGCGGCGGCGCCGGCAACCCCGAAGGCGCCGGCCGCGAAAGGTGCCGTCACCGGGGTCACGCCCAATGCCCAACGCGACGTGACCATCGGCGCCATCAACAAGCGGACCGGCGAAACGCGCGCCTTTGTCGGCCATCCGGGCGACAGCTTCGATTTCGGCAGCCTGCACGTCGTGGTGCGGACCTGCGAAACGACGCCGCCCTGGGAACAGCGGCTGACCGGCGCCTTCCTGCTGATCGATGAAAAGCTGCTGCGCGGCGCACCGAAGCGGGTGTTTTCCGGCTGGATGTTCGCCGAAAGCCCGTCGCTGCACCCGCTCGAGCACCCGCGCTACGATATCTGGGTCAAGAGCTGCACGATGCGTTTCCCCGAAACCGGGCCGGATACCGTCTCGGCCGGGCGCGAAGGATCGGCCGGCGCGCGCTCGCCTGCGAAGCCGTCGATCGCGAAGAAGTCCGCCGAAACGCCGAGCGCCCCGGACAATTGAGCCCGATAGGCGCGGGCGGTGAGCTCGTGGCCGCCGAAGCTGGCGAGGTGGTCGGTCAGGAACTGGGTGTCGAGCAGGGTGAAGCCGCCGACGCGCAGCCGCGCCACCAGCGCCGCCAGCGCCGCCTTCGACCCGTCGCGGACGCGGGTGAACATCGATTCGCCGAAGAAGGCGCCGCCGAGCCGGACGCCGTAGAGTCCGCCGGCAAGGGTGCCGTCCTCGCTCCAGGCCTCGACCGAATGGGCGCACCCCATCCGGTGCAGCGCGCGATAGGCGTCGGCGATCATCGGGTTGATCCAGGTTTCGGTGCGCCCCGGTACCGGTTCGGCACAGCCCGCCAGCACGGTATCGAAGGCGCGATCGGCGGTCAGCACGAAGCGATCGGATTTCAGCACCTTGGCCAGGCTGCGCGACAGATGGAAGCCGTCCAGCGGCAGCACGCCGCGCCGCCGCGGCTCGACCCAGAACACATCGGGGCTGTCGGCGCGGTCGGCCATCGGAAAGATGCCGCTGGCATAGGCACGCAGCAGCACATCGGGATCGAGCCGGGATTTGAGCGGCGGGCTCATCGCCCCTGGCGCACGCCGATCCCGGGCCGAAGGCAAGCCCCGACGGCGCGGCAGGCGCGGCCTGCGACCGTCATGTGTCCTGGCGTTCGGCCAGCCAGCGTTCCAGCCACTTGATCGAATAATTGCCGTCGATGAAGTCCGGGGCCTCGATGATCGCCTGCTGCAGCGGGATCGTGGTCTTGGGCCCGTGGATGACGAACTCCTCCAGCGCGCGGCGGAGGCGCATCAGCGCGTCGTTGCGGTTGGCGCCATAGACGATCAGCTTGGCGATGAGGGAGTCGTAATAAGGCGGGATGCGATAGCCGTCGTACAGCGCCGAATCGACGCGCACGTGCAGCCCGCCGGGGGCGTGGAAATCGGTGACGCGGCCGGGGGAGGGGGCAAAGGTCAGCGGGTCTTCGGCGTTGATCCGGCATTCGATGGCATGGCCTTCGAAGCGGATATCGGCCTGGGTGACGCTGAGCGGCAGGCCGGCGGCGACGCGGATCTGTTCGCGGACGAGGTCGAGGCCGGTCACCGCCTCGGTCACCGGATGCTCGACCTGCAGCCGGGTGTTCATCTCGATGAAATAGAATTTCCCGTCTTCGTAGAGGAACTCCATCGTGCCGGCGCCGCGGTATTTCAGCGTGGCGACGGCCTGGCGGACGATCTCCCCCATTTCGGCGCGCTGGTCGGCGTTGAGCGCCGGCGATGGCGCCTCCTCCAGCACCTTCTGGTGGCGGCGCTGCAGCGAACAGTCGCGTTCGCCCATGTGGACGGCGCCGCCCTTGCCGTCGCCGAACACCTGGAATTCGATGTGGCGCGGCTCGGAAAGGTATTTCTCGATATAGACGGTGTCGTCGCCGAACGCGGCTTTCGCCTCGTTCTGGGCCTGGCGCATCAGGCCGGGCAGGCTGGCGGCGTCGGGAATGACCTTCATGCCGCGGCCGCCGCCGCCCGATGCCGCCTTGATCAGAACGGGATAGCCGATGTCGTTGGCGACCTGGATGGCCTCCTCGGGCGTCGCGACCGGGCCGTCGCTGCCCGGCACCAGCGGCAGGCCGAGCTTGGCGGCGGTGCGCTTGGCCTCGACCTTGTCGCCCATCTTGCGGATATGCTCGGGATCGGGGCCGATCCAGACGATCTTGTGCTGCTCGACGATCTCGGCAAAGCGCGCGTTTTCGCTGAGGAACCCATAGCCCGGGTGGATGGCATCGGCCTGGGCGATTTCGGCGGCCGAGATGATCGCCGGGATGTTGAGATAGGAGTCGGTCGCCGAGGGCGGGCCGATGCAGATCGCTTCGTCGGCGAGGCGGACGTGCATGGCGTCGGCATCGGCGGTCGAATGCACGGCGACGGTGCGAATGCCCATCTCGCGGCAGGCGCGATGGACACGAAGGGCGATTTCGCCGCGATTGGCGATGAGAACCTTGCCGAACATGGCCACGCCTATTCGATGACCACGAGGGGTTCGTCGTATTCGACGGGCTGTTCGCTGCGGATGAGGATCTTGACGACCTTGCCGGCCTTGGGCGCGGTGATCGGGTTCATCACCTTCATCGCCTCGATGATCAGCAGCGTCGCGCCGGCGGCGACGGTCTCGCCTTCGGAGACATAGGGCGCGGCGCCGGGTTCGGGCGTCAGATAGGCGGTGCCGACGATCGGCGACTTGACGAGGCCGGGATGGGCCTTCCAGTCGTCGGGGGCGGCGGCGGCGGGGGCCGCGGCAGCCGGCGCAGCGCCCAGGGGCGGCGGCGCATAGGCCGGGGCATAGCCGGCGGTGACCGCGGCGGCCGTGCGGGCGACTCGGATGGTGCGATCACCGTCCTTCACTTCGATTTCGGTGAGGTGGCTCGATTCGAGCAGTTCGGCCAGTTCGCGCACCAGCGCCGTATCGACCTGAATTCCGCTGCCGTCTGCCATATTATGTCCTTGGCTTTACCCCGAGGGCTGTTTCATTGCCGCAACCGCGCCGCCGCGTCCAGCGCCAGCGCATAGGATTGCGCACCGAATCCGCAGATGCTGCCGTGCGCCACCGCGCTGATCGTCGAATGATGGCGAAATGCCTCCCGCGCCTGGGGGTTCGACAGGTGCACCTCGATCACCGGCACCGGGATCGCCTTGATGGCATCGTGGAGCGCAATCGACGTGTGGGTCAGCGCGCCGGCATTGAGAATGACGGCCCGGCAGTGCCGCGACCCGGCCTCGTGCAGCCAGTCGACGAGATGGCCTTCGTGGTTGGACTGGCGCAGGTCGATCTCCAGCCCCAGCGCGGTGGCCTGGTCCTCGAGCATCGCCGCAATGGTGTCGAGCGTGTCATGGCCATAGATCTCCGGCTCGCGCGACCCGAGCAGGTTGAGATTGGGGCCGTTGAGGACGAGGACGAGATTGGCGGACATGGGGCGGTTATAGGCGGCGTTTCGGACGCGCGCTACCGCGCTCCCCTCCCTTGAAAAGGGAGGGGCTGGGGAGGGTGCGTGGCGCGGGTTGTGATTGCGGCGCGGAGTCACCCTCCCCCCGGCCCCCTCCCTTTCAGGGCGGGGGAGCAGATGGCCCTTTCTTGGGGGCGGACGACACGCCATATGCAGCGCATGATCAACGTGACCCTGAACGGCGAACCGCGCCGCCTTGCCGCCGGTACCAGCATCGCGGGCCTGCTCGGCGAGTTGGACCTCGATGCCACCAAGGTGGCGGTGGAGCGCAACCTGGAGATCGTGCCGCGCTCGACGTTCGATGCGGTCGCGCTGGACGAGGGCGACCGGCTGGAAATCGTGCATTTCGTCGGCGGCGGCCAGGACGACGACGGCTGGGAAGTCGCCGGCCGCAAATTCAAGTCGCGGCTGATCGTCGGTACCGGCAAGTACAAGGATTTCGCCCAGAACGCCGCGGCGCTGGAGGCTTCGGGGGCGGAAATCGTCACCGTCGCCGTCCGCCGCGTCAACGTGATGGACAAGGGCCAGCCGATGCTGACCGATTTCATCGACCCGAAGAAATTCACCTATCTGCCGAACACCGCCGGCTGCTTCACCGGCGACGATGCAGTGCGGACGCTGCGGCTGGCGCGCGAGGCCGGCGGCTGGAACCTCGTCAAGCTCGAGGTGCTCGGCGAGGCGCGGACGCTGTACCCCGACATGGCCGAAACGCTGCGGGCGACCGAGATCCTCGTCAAGGACGGCTTCGACGTCATGGTCTATTGCGCCGACGACCCCATTGCGGCGAAAAAGCTGGAGGATCTGGGTGCCTGCGCGATCATGCCGCTCGGCAGCCTGATCGGATCGGGCCTCGGCATCCAGAACCCGGTGACGATCCGCATGATCATCGAAGGCGCCGGCGTGCCGGTGCTGGTCGATGCCGGTGTCGGCACCGCGTCGGACGCATCGGCGGCGATGGAGCTGGGCTGTGCCGGCGTGCTGATGAACACCGCCATCGCTGAGGCCAAAGACCCGATCTTGATGGCGCGGGCGATGAAGCTGGCGATCGAGAGCGGCCAGCTGGCCTATCGCGCCGGGCGCATGGCGAAGCGCCGCTATGCCGATCCGAGTTCGCCGCTGGCGGGGTTGATCTGAGATGACCAGCTATGACGAGGTCGTCACCGGCCGGCGCAGCATCCGCGGCTTCAAGCCCGACGCGGTGCCGCAGGCGCTGATTCGCGAGGTGATCGCGCTGGCGATGCGGGCGCCGTCGTCGCTCAATACCCAGCCGTGGAACTTCACCGTGGTCACCGGCGAACCGCTCGATCGCATCCGCGCCGGCAATACCGAGCGCAACCTCGCCGGGGTGCCGTCGTCGCGCGAATTCCGCGGTGGGGGCGAATATGCCGGGCCGCACCGCGAGCGCCAGATCGAGATCGCCAAGCAGCTGTTCGGCGCCATGGGCATCGAGCGCGACAACAAGGACAAGCGCACCGACTGGGTGCTGCGCGGCTTTCGCCAGTTCGACGCGCCGGTGTCGATCGTCGTCACCTATGACCGCGCCATCCACGGCAGCGACATCGGGCCGTTCGACTGCGGCGCCGTCACCAACGCGCTGGTCAACGCCGCCTGGTCGCGCGGGCTCGGCTGCGTCATCAACAGCCAGGGCATCATGCAATCGCCGGTGGTGCGCGAACATGCCGGCATCGCCGACGACCAGGTCATCATGATCTGCGTGGCGATGGGCTGGCCAGACGACAGTTTCCCGGCGAATGCGGTGGTGTCGCGGCGGAAATCGGTGGACGAGGCGGCGGTGTTCGTCGGGTTCGGGGAGTAGCGTTCGCTCTTGGTGGCGACCCCCACCCCGCTCGCCTGCGGCGAGTCGCCCTCCCCGCAAGGGGGAGGGAGTT
>QBLU01000089.1 GCA_003241875.1 Alphaproteobacteria bacterium | reverse complement strand
CCCCCACACCGGTGGCCTTCGCCAGCGTGGCGCGCACCTTCAACCAGCGCCAGGTGGCCGGGGTCTTCGATGCCGTCGAGGCCACCGCGACCGGCGACACCCGCACCGTCATCGATGCGCTGGTGTTCGCCTCCACCGACCAGGCGCTCACCGGCTTCGACACGATGTCCGGCGAAATCCACGCCTCGGTGCTGGCCGCCGGCGTCCACCAGGGCGAGATCCTCACCGACGCCATGCACAACCGGGTCCGCGCCACCGGCGGCGGCGCCGGCGGTGCGGCGGGCCTCAGGCTCGGCGCCTGGCTGTCGGGCGGCCTCATCGACGGGCGTGTCGAGGGCGACGGCAACGGCGCCCGCCTCGATGGCAGCCGCCGCGGCATCACCGGCGGCATCGATTTCGCCGATGCGGCGACGGGCACGCTGCTCGGCATCGCCGGCGGCTGGTCGAGCGGCGATGTCACGTCCAATGCGCGACGATCGCGGGCCGAGCTCGATAGCTGGCATCTCGGCGCCTATGGCCGCGTCGGCACCGGGCGCACCGGGCTGACGCTGGCCGGCAGCTTCGCCTGGTCGTCGGGCGACGCCGATGTGACGCGGCGGATCGCCGTCAACACCATCAACCGCACGGCCACCGCGCGCTACACGCTGAAGACCACCACGCTCGCTGGTGAGGCGCGCTATGGCTTCGGCCTCGGCACCGGCTTCAGCATCGGCCCGATCGCCAATGTCGCCCATGCCCGGGTCAGCCGCGACGGCTTTGCCGAAAGCGGCGCCTTGAGCCTCGGCATCATCGGCGGCGACGACAGCGACAGCCTGACCTCATGGGGGGTCGGCGGCTTTGCCAACTGGGTGTCGGGCACCGGCCGCATCGACGTCAGCGTCGCCTATGACCGGGCCGACGGCGACGTCACCGAAACCCGGCTGGCGCTGGCCGGCGCGCCGGGCAACGCCTATGTGGTGCGCTCGCCGGGGGGCGGCGACAATGCGGTGAAGGCCAGCATCACCGGCGATGTCGCGCTCGGCGGCGGCTGGGGCCTCGGCGCCACCTATCGCGGCCGGCTGGGCGGCGACTTCACCGCGCACAGTGCGCTGGTGACGCTGCACTGGCGACGCTGACACCCGTCGCCCGGGGGCGCAATGCTGACGCAATGCCCGTCCGGGATCGTGCCGGCATTGCGTCCCCGGCCGGCACCATTTTACCGCTTTAGCTAAGTAACACGGTTCGCTATAAGGTCGGGGTGTCCCAGGGAGCCGCCGGTATGCTCGAGCTGAAAAACGTCACCCATGTCTATGGCAACGGCACCCGCGCGCTCGACGATGTGACGCTGTCGGTGCCCAAGGGGATGTTCGGGTTGCTCGGGCCCAACGGCGCCGGCAAGTCGACGCTCATGCGCACCGTCGCCACGCTGCAGGCGCCGACGTCGGGCAGCATCCGCTTTGGCGACATCGACATCCTCGCCACTCCCGATCGGCTGCGCGAACGGCTCGGCTATCTGCCGCAGGATTTCGGCGTCTATCCGCGGGTTTCGGCCTATGACATGCTCGATCACATGGCGGTGCTCAAGGGCGTCGCCTCGGCGCGCGAGCGCAAGGAAACCGTCGAGACGCTGCTCAACCAGACCAACCTCTGGGCCGTCCGCAAGAAAGCCATCGCCGGCTTTTCGGGTGGCATGCGCCAGCGCTTCGGCATCGCCCAGGCGCTGATCGGCAACCCGGAACTCATCATCGTCGACGAACCCACCGCCGGCCTCGACCCCGAGGAGCGCAACCGCTTCCTCAACCTCCTTGCCGAAATCGGCGAGAATGTCGTCATCATCCTGTCGACCCACATCGTCGAGGACGTCGCCGACCTCTGCCCGCGCATGGCGGTGCTCGCCGGCGGCCGCATCCAGCTCGAAGGCGCGCCGCAGGACCTGATCGCGGCGTCGCGCGGCACCGTCTGGGCCAAGACCATCGCCCGCGACGAGCTGCCCCGCTATGCCGAGACCATGAAGGTGATCTCGACCCGCCTGTTCGCCGGGCGCACGATCATCAACATCCTTGCCGACAGCGATCCCGGCGACGGTTTCGCGCCCGTCACCGGCAGCCTGGAGGATGTCTATTTCGCGACGCTGTCGCGGTCCCGCACCGCCGACGCCGCCGCCCGCACCCTCGCCGCCGCCTGAGGCCCCGCATGTTCGGCCGGATCGCGCGCTTCGAGCTCAGCTACCAGTTCCGCAACCCGGTGTTCTGGGTGGTGTCGGTGCTGTTCTTCCTGCTGCCCTTCGGCGCCATGACGACCGAGCAGATCCAGATCGGCAGCGGCGGCAACATCCACAAGAACGCCCCGGTCGCCATCGCCCAGATCCTGCTCATCATGAGCCTGTTCTACATGTTCGTGACGACCGCCTTCGTCGCCAACGTCATCGTCCGCGACGACGAAAGCGGCTTTGGCCCCATGGTCCGCTCCACCCGGGTCAGCAAGTTCGACTATCTGATGGGCCGCTTCCTCGGCGCCTTCATCGCGGCGGCGATCACCTTCCTGGTGGTGCCGCTGGCCATCTGGGTCGGCTCGCTGATGCCCTGGGTCGATCCCGACACCCTCGGCCCCAACCGGCTCGGCGATTATCTCTATGCCTACGGCCTGCTGGCGCTGCCCAATTTGCTGCTGACCGCGGCGATCTTCTTTGCCGTCGCCACGATGACGCGCTCGATGATGTATTCCTATCTCGGCGTCGTCGTCTTCCTCGTCTTCTACGTCGTCCTCAACACGGTGATCCGTTCCAAACCCGAACTGCGCGAGCTCGGCGGCTTCATCGAGCCCTTCGGCCTCGGCGCGCTGTCGAACGCGACGCGCTATTTCACCGCCAGCGAATCCAATGCCCATCTGCCGGCCTTTGCCGGCACCCTGGTGTGGAACCGGCTGATCTGGATCGGCGTCGCCATCGCCGCGCTGGTCCTTGCCCATGCGCGCTTCCGATTCTCCGAACGCGGCGCCTCGCAGCGCCAGTTGCGGCGCCAGCAACGCCGCCAGGACCGGCTGGCGGCAGTCGCGCCGCTGCGCGTCGACACGCTGCCGGCGCTGCGGCCCGAGGCGTCGACCTGGGCCCGGCTGTGGCTGCGCTGCCGCTTCGAGATGGGGCTGGTGTTCCGCAGCCCGGCGTTTCTCGTGCTGCTGCTGATCGGGCTGTTCAACGCGCTCGGCGGGCTCATCTTCGCCGATGAAATCTATGGCACCGCGGCGCGGCCGCTGACCTTTGCCGTCATCGGCACGCTGATCGGCGCCTTCGGACTGTTTCCGCTGATCATCGCCATCTATTACGGCGGCGAGGTCGTGTGGCGCGACCGCGAGCGCCGCATGCACGAGATCATCGACGCGACCTCGCTGCCGAACTGGGCCTATATCGTGCCCAAGGTGCTCGCCGTGTCGGGCGTGCTGTTCGCGACGGTGGTGATCTCGGCGCTCGGCGCCATGGCGGTGCAGCTGGCGCGCGGCGTCACTGCGCTGGAAGCCGGGCAATATCTCGCCTGGTACCTGCTGCCGATGACGGTCGACACGGTGCTGCTGGCGATCCTGTCGGTGTTCGTCCAGGCGCTCAGCCCGAACAAGTACATCGGCTGGGGGATCATGGTGGTCTACCTCGTCGGCACCATCACCCTCGTCAGCATCGGCTTCGAACACCCGCTCTACAATTACGGCAGCAACGGCGACATCCGCCTGTCGGACATGAACGGCAGCGAGATCGGCGGCGCGCGCGCCTGGTGGCTGCGTCTCTACTGGGGCGGCGTCGCGCTGGTCCTCGCCGTCATCGCCCATCTGCTGTGGCGCCGCGGCACCGAAACCCGGCTGCGCCCGCGCCTGCGCCAGCTGCCGGCGCGGCTGAAGGGCCCCGCCGGCGGCGTGCTGCTCGCCGGCGTCGCCGTCGCCGCGGTCACCGGCGCCTGGCTTTTCTGGCAGATGAATGTCGTCAACACCTATCGCACCCGCGAAGACGGCGAGCAGCGGATGGCGAGTTACGAAAAGAAATACCTGAAGTACGAAACCCTGCGCCAGCCCTCGACGACCGACATCCGGCTCGACGTCGCGCTGTTCCCCGCCGAACGCCGCATGGAGGCGCAGGGCCGCTATCGCTTCGTCAACGATACCGGCGCGCCGGTGCGCGACCTGCACGTCCGCCTGCCCGACATCGATACCGAGATCGTCGCCATCACCATAACCGGCACGACGCTGGCGATGGACGATGCCGATCTCCAGTATCGCATCTACCGCTTTGCGACGCCGCTGGCACCCGGCGCCGCCGGCACGCTCGATTTCCGCACCCGGCGCCAGGTCGTCGGCGTGCGCGCCAACAACGACGATACCCAGCTGGTGGCCAACGGAAGCTTCCTCAACAACGCCCAGTTCACGCCGCAGATCGGCATGAACCGCGGCGGCCTGCTTTCCGATCGCGTCAAGCGCCGCAAATACGGCCTGCCGCCGGAACTCCGGAAGGCGAAGCTGGAGGATGTCGCGGCCCAGCGCCGCAACTATATCTTCGATGCCGACTGGGTGAATTCCGACATCACCGTCACCACCGATGCCGGCCAGACCCCGATCGCGCCGGGCCGCAAGCTGTCCGACACCACCGCCGGCGGCCGCCGCACCGCGCGATTTGTCTCGCCGGCGCCGATCCTGGCGTTCTTCTCGGTCCAGTCCGCCGCCTATGTCGAAAAAACCGTCGATGCCGATGGTGTGAAGCTGTCGGTGTTTTACGACCCCAAACACGCCTATAATGTCGATCGCATGCTGGCGGCGATGAAGTCGTCGCTCGGCTATTACCGCAGCGCCTTCGGGCCATACCAGTTCGACTATGCCCGCATCATCGAGTTCCCGGGCTATGCGACCTTTGCCCAGGCCTTTGCCGGCACCATCCCCTATTCGGAACGCATCGGCTTCCTCGCCGACACCAATGCGCCCGACAAGATCGACTATGTCACCTATGTCACCGCCCACGAGGTCGGCCATCAATATTGGGCCCACCAGCTGATCAGCGCCGACATGCAGGGGGGCACCATGCTGGTCGAGACCATGGCGCAATATTCGGCGCTGATGGTGATGAAGCAGCTCCATGGCGAGGACAAGATCCGCCGCTTCCTCAAATACGAGCTCGACAATTACCTGCGCTCGCGCGGCTCCGAACGCATCGAGGAACTGCCGCTCGATCGCGTCGAGGACCAGCCCTACATCCATTATCGCAAGGGCGCGCTGGCCATGTACCTGCTGCAGGACCGGCTTGGCGAGGATCGCGTCAACGCCATGCTGCGCACCCTGCTCGACCGCTATCGCTTCCGCAGCCAGCCCTATGCCCGCTCGCTCGACCTGGTGAACGGTTTCTTGCGGCTCGCGCGGACGCCCGAGGAACGCCAGCTGGTGCTCGACCTCCTCGATCGCATCACCATCTATGATTTGAAGGCCAAGGCGGCACAGGTAAAGGCGCTGCCCGACGGCAGCTTCGAAACGCTGCTGACCGTCGATGCCGGCAAATTCTACGCCAGCGGCACCGGCAAGGAAACGCCGACCCCGCTCGCCAACGCCATCGACATCGGCCTGTTCGACCAGAAACCCGAATATGGCGCCTTTGCCGCGAAGGATGTCATCCTGATGGAACGCCGGCCCGTCACCTCCGGCACCCAGGTCATCCGCATCCTGACCCGCCGCCGCCCGGCCTTTGCCGGCATCGACCCCTACAACAAGTACATCGACCGCAATTCCGACGACAATGTCGTGGCGGTGGCCGGCTAGATTTGGCTGCCGTTTCGTTGAAGGCCAAAGCCCGCTCGGGCCGCCTGTCCATCGCGCCGGCGTCGCGCTCCGGCGTTCCCCCCGGATTGCCCTTCAGACGAAACTATACGGATCGACGTCGACCACAACCCGCACGTTCGCCGCGACCGGTACCGCGCCGAGCCAGTCGCGGACGATGCGCTGCAGGGCCAGTGTCCGCCGCGCCTGGACGAGCAGCCGCTGGCGGTGGCGGCCGCGCAGCATCGCCAGCGGCGCCGCGGCGGGGCCGAGCACCGACAGGCCCTCGAGCTGCGGCGCGGCGGCACCGATCGCCCGCGCCGCTGCCAGCGCCGACGCCGCATCCTCGCTCGACACGATGATTGCCGCCAGGCGCCCGAATGGCGGCAGCCCCAGGTCGCGGCGCGCCTCGGTCTCCGCCTCGTAGAACGCCGCCGGGTCGCCGGCGACGAGCGCCTGCATCAGCCGCGCCTCGGGCTGGTGGGTCTGGATCAGCACATGGCCCGGCTTGGCACCGCGCCCGGCGCGCCCCGCCACCTGCGCGACCTGCTGGAACGTCCGCTCGCCGGCGCGCAGGTCGCCGCCCGACAGCCCGAGATCGGCATCGACGACGCCGACGAGCGTCAGTTCGGGGAAATGATAGCCCTTGGTCACCATCTGGGTGCCGATCAGCACGTCGATCTCGCGGGCGTCGACGCTGCGCACCAGTTCGGCGGCGCGCGCCGGGGAATTGATCGTGTCCGACGTGACCAGCGCCACCCGTGCATGAGGCCACGTCCGCCGCACCTCCTCGGCGATGCGCTCCACGCCGGGGCCGCAGGCGACCAGCGAATCGGCTTCGCCGCATTCGGGGCAGGCGTCGGGCACCGCGGTCTGGTGGCCGCAATGGTGGCAGGCGAGACGGCGCGACAGCCGGTGCTCGACCATCCAGGCCGTGCAGTTGGGGCACTGGATGCGGGTGCCGCAGGTCCGGCACAGCGTCAGCGGGGCATAGCCGCGACGGTTGAGGAACAGCAGCGCCTGCTCGCCTTTCTCCAGCGTCGCGGTCACCCCGGCGACCAGCGGCGGGCTGAGCCACGACCCGCGCGCCGGCGAGGTGCGGCGCAGGTCGACAAGCCGGATGTCGGGCATCTGCGCGCCGCCGAACCGCGCCGGCAGCTTGAGGTGACGATAGGTGCCCTTGGCCGCCTGCACCTGCGTCTCGATCGCCGGCGTGGCGGTGGCGAGGACGACGGTGGCGCCCTCCTCCTGCGCCCGCATCACGGCGACGTCGCGGGCGTGGTAGTGGACGCCTTCCTCTTGCTTGAAACTCGTCTCGTGCGCCTCGTCGACGATGGTGACGCGCAGATCCCGGAACGGCAGGAACAGCGCCGATCGCGCCCCGACGACGACTTTCGCGCGGCCATCGGCGATGGCGGCCCAGGCGGCGCGGCGCTCGCTGGTCTTCAGGTCGCTGTGCCACGCCACCGGCGCGCAGCCGAAGCGCGCCGCAAAACGGGCGAGCCAGGGCGCGGTGAGGGCGATTTCCGGCACCAGCACCAGTGCCTGGCCACAGGTCCTGAGCGCCGCCGCCACCGCCTCGAAATACACTTCGGTCTTGCCCGATCCGGTGACGCCTTCGAGCAGGAACGGCGCGAAGCCCCCCGCCGCCACGGCATCGGCCATGATGGTCGCCGCCTCCGCCTGTGCCGCCTCGAGCTGTGGTGGCGCATGGTCGGGGTCGGGAACCTCGGGCGCCCGATCGGCGCTGACGGTCAGCGGCTGCAAGGTGCCGGCAGCGATCAACCCGCGGATGACCGCGTCCGACACGCCGGCGATGCGCGCCAGGTCGCGAACGATGCCCTGCCGGCCCGCCAGCTTGTCCAGCGCCTGCGTCCGCGCCGGGGTCATGCGGTCGGGCAGGGGGCCGGCGATGCGATATTCGGTGACTTCGCTGGCGCCGAGGAACGCCACCGACGGCCAGACCATGCGGATGACCCCGGCCAGCGGCGCCATGTAATAATCCGCCACCCATTCGCACAGCCGGCGCAGCGGCGCCGCCAGCGGCGGCATGTCGAGCCGCGCCGCCACCGGCCGCAGGCGTTTCGGCTCGACCTCGCGACCCTCGAGGCGATCCTTGTCCCACACCACCCCGGTGATCGTCCGCGGCCCCAGCGGCGCGCT
>QBLU01000088.1 GCA_003241875.1 Alphaproteobacteria bacterium | reverse complement strand
GTCTATGCCGGCGCCGAGGGCCTGCGGGCGCTGGTCATCGAGGATGCCGCGGTCGGCGGCCAGGCCGGCACGTCGAGCCGGATCGAGAACTACATGGGGTTTCCGACGGGTATTTCGGGCGCCGATCTAGTCTGGCGCGGCGAAGTCCAGGCCTTGAAGTTCGGCACGCGCTTTGCGTTGCCGCGGCGGGTCGACCGGCTCGACCGCATCGACAGCGGCGAGTTCTGCGCGACCTTTGAATGCGGCCAGCGCGTGCGCGGGAGGGCGGTGGTGGCGGCGACGGGGGTGCAGTACCGGCGCCTGCCGATCCCGCGGCTGGAGGATTTCGAAGGCGCCGGCGTCTATTACGCCGCGACCGAGATCGAGGCGCGATACTGCAAGGGCACCGAAGTGATCATCATCGGCGGCGGCAATTCGGCCGGCCAGGCGGCGATGTACCTCAGCCGGTCGGCGCTGTGCGTGCGGCTGCTGGTGCGCGGGTCGTCGCTGGCGGCATCGATGTCGAGCTATCTGTCGAGCCGGCTGCAGGCCGACCCCGGGATCAGCATCGAATATGGCGCCGAGGTGACGGCCCTGCACGGCGGCGAGCATCTGGAGGCGGTAACGATCCGCAATGCGGTGACCGGCGAGAGCCACGACGTGGCAACGCGGGCGCTGTTCATCATGGTCGGCGCGGCGCCCAACACGCACTGGCTGTCGGGGCTGGCGGCGCTCGACGACAAGGGGTTCGTGCTGACCGGCGCGGCGGCGGGGGTGGAATCACCCTATGCGACGTCGCAGCCAGGAATTTTCGCGGTGGGGGATGTGCGCGCCGGGTCGGTGAAGCGGGTGGCGTCGTCGGTGGGCGAGGGGTCGGTGGTGATTTCCAAGGTATGGGAGCATGTGAACGGCGGCTGAGGTCCGCAAGGCTGTCACCCCGGCGAAGGCCGGGGCCCATGAACCACGATTTTCGACGCATGGGTGCTCGTGTTGCCGAGCTTGTGATTCATGGGCCCCGGCCTTCGCCGGGGTGACAGATTATTTGTTCAGCAGTTTCGCCGCCAGCGGGGCATAGTAGGTCAGCACGCCCGAGCAGCCCGCCCGCTTGAAGCCGAGCAGCGTCTCCAGCACCGCGCGGTCGCGTTCGAGCACGCCGGCCGCCACCGCGGCCTCGATCAGCGCATATTCGCCGCTGACCTGATAGGCGAAGACCGGCACGTCGAAGCGGTCGCGGACCATGCGGATGATGTCGAGGTACGGCATGCCGGGCTTGACCATGACGCTGTCGGCGCCCTCGGCGATGTCGAGGGCGACTTCGCGGATCGCCTCGCGGCTGTTGGCGCTGTCCATCTGGTAGGTCTTCTTGTCGCCCTTCAGATAGCCGCCCGAGCCGACGGCGTCGCGGAACGGGCCATAGAAGGCCGATGCGTATTTCGCCGAATAGGCCATGATCTGGACAAGGTCGAAGCCTTCGCCCTCCAGCCCGGCGCGGATCGCGGCGATGCGGCCGTCCATCATGTCGCTGGGCGCGATCACGTCGCAGCCGGCGCGGGCCTGGTTGAGCGCCTGGCCGACGAGCACCTCGACGGTCGCATCGTTCAGGATGCGGCCGTCGTCGTGCATCAGGCCGTCGTGGCCGTGGCTGGTATAGGGGTCGAGCGCCACGTCGGTGAGCACGCCGAGTTCGGGCGCCGCGTCCTTCAAGGCCTTGATCGCCTGGCAGACGAGATTGTCGGGGTTGAGCGCTTCCTTGCCATCCTCGGTGCGCAGATGGCCCTGGGTGTTGGGGAACAGCGCGACGCAGGGGATGCCGAGCGACACCGCCTCGCGCGCCGCGGCGGCGAGATTGTCGACCGACAACCGGCTGACGCCGGGCAGCGTCCTGACCGGATCGGTGACGCCTTTGCCTTCGGTGACGAAGATCGGCCAGATCAGATCCGCCGGCGACAGCGTGTTTTCGGCATGGAGCGCCCGGCTCCACGGTGCGGAGCGCGTGCGGCGGAGGCGGGTGGCGGGAAAGGCGGGCTGGCTCATGCCGAGGCGTTAGCGCGCGGCGGCAGGCTTGTCGATTGCACGCCGCGCCAGCCTGCGGGAACCGTACCGGACACGCGACGTTTCTGGGGGAATCAGCGTCGCAAAACAGCAAGAACAACAGGGCAAGCGTTCGATGACCAAGGCATGGTGGCGGCCGGCGGGGGTGACCGTGGCCACTGCGCTTATCGCCGCCGATCCGGCGACCGCCGTCGTGCGACCGGCGAGCGACCTGCCGCAGCTGTCGATCGAGGAACTGCTGCAGGTCGACGTGTCCTCGGTCAGCAAGACCGACCAGCCGCTGAATGCCGCACCGGCGGCGATCTATGTCATCACTCGCGCCGACATCGAGCGGTCCGGTGCGCTGACCGTTCCCGAGATGCTGCGCCTGGCCCCCAATCTCCACGTCGCCCAGACCAGCGCCAGCCGCTATGTGATCACCGCGCGCGGCTTCAACGGCAACAACGAAGCGCAGAGCTATGCCAACAAGCTGCTCGTGCTCATCGACGGGCGCAGTGTCTACACGCCGCTGTTCTCGGGCGTGTACTGGGAGATGCAGGCGGTCATGCCGCAGGACATCGACCGTATCGAGGTCATCAGCGGGCCCGGCGCGGCTTTATGGGGCGCCAACGCCGTCAACGGCGTCATCAACATCATCACCCGCGGCGCGGCACAGACGCAGGGTGGCGTGATCACCGCCAGCGCCGGAAATTTCGATCGCAACATCTCCGCGCGCCTCGGTGGTCGGCTGGGCGATGCGCTGGCGTATCGCGTCTATGCCACCGCGCTCGACAATGAATCGACGCGGACGCTGGCCGGTGCCGATGGCCGCGACGAATGGGACCGGGTCCAGGGCGGCTTCCGCCTCGACTGGACGCCGTCGGCCGCTGACAGCCTGACGCTGCAGGGCGACATCTACAGCGGCAGCCAGGGCCGGGCGCCGGCCAACGAGGAATTTTCGGGACGGAATCTGCTGGCGCGCTGGACCCACACGGCACCATCGGGGTCGGTCCGCCAGGTGCAGGCCTATTACGACCGGGCGCAAGGGCCGTTCGTTCTCGATACCTATGACCTGAACGTCCAGCAAAGCTTTAACGCAGGCGCCGCGCATGCGTTTGTCGTCGGCGGCGGCATCCGCGTCAGCGATTACAGCATCAGGGGCATACCGACGTTCTTCTTCGAGCCGTCGGACCGGACGCTGACCCTCGCCAACGCCTTTGTGCAGGACAGCATCCGCCTCGACGAGCGCTGGAAGCTGGTTCTCGGCCTCAAGCTCGAGGACAACCCCTTTTCCGGCACCGTCCTGCTGCCGAGTGCCAGGCTGGCCTGGACGCCGGACGCCCGCACCCTCGTCTGGGCGGCGGTGTCGCGCGCCATCCGGTCCCCGACGCCATTCGATACCGATGTCGTCGAAAAGCTGGGAACCACGACCTTTCTCATCGGCAACCCGGATTTCCAGGCCGAACGGCTGACCGCCTATGAAGCCGGCACGCGGTTGCAGATCGGGTCGGCGGCGTCGCTGTCGGTGTCGCTGTTCTACAACGACTATGACCGGCTGCGGAACATCGAGTTCGCGCCGGGCGGTTTCCTGCCGCTGCGCTGGGGCAACGGGCTGGCGGCGCAAAGCTATGGGGTCGAGGCCTGGGGCGATTACGCCGCGGCGTCGTGGTGGCGCTTGTCGGCGTCGGTCAGCTATTTTCACAAGGATGTCGCCTTTGCGCCCGGCGCGACGACGATCCTCGGCCCGGCACAGCTCGGCAATGATCCCGAATGGCGGGCGTCGCTGCGATCGTCGATGACCTTCGGCATGGCGACCCTCGACGGCAGCCTGCGCTATGTCGGTGTCCTGCCCGATCCGCGGGTGCCGTCCTATGTCGAGTTCGACGCGCGGATCGGCGTGCCGCTGGGTGAGCGGCTGCGGCTGTCGCTGGTCGGCGCCAACCTGTTGCACCGTTATCACCAGGAGTATCCGGCACCCGCCAATCTGGTGCCGCGCCGTGTCTTCGCCGAAGTCCAATGGCGCTTCTGATGGCGGTGCCGGTGCAGCGGCTTGCCGCGTCGCTGCTGCTTGCCGCGTGCGCGGCCGCGGCCCGTGCCGAGGCGCCATCCGCCGGCGCCTCGCTCGAATATGCGGTCAAGGCGAATTTCCTCGTCCGCTTCGTGCCGTTCGTCACCTGGCCCGCGACGGCGTTCGTTGCCGCCAACGCGCCCTTCGTCATCTGCATCGTCGGGGAGGACCCGTTCGGCAGCGCCATCGACGAAGCGGCACGCGGCCGGACGATCGGACCGCGCGCGATCGTGGTGCGGCGGACCGCATCCGTCGATGCCGGCTGCCACCTGCTGTATGCCCGCAAGCCGGCGGTGCTGGTCCCCGCGCCGGTGGCGGCGGCCCTGACGGTTTGCGACAACCGCTGCGAAGGCGCCCGCGCCATGATCCGCTTTGCCGTTCGCAATGGCCGGGTGCGTTTTGTCATCGATCCCGTCGCGGTGCAGGCCGGCGGGCTGACGATCAGCTCGAAGCTGCTCGGGCTCGCACTGCCGCCGGAGCCTGGCCGATGAGCGCGACACCGCGAATCCAGCGCCTGCTGGAAGGCTGGGGGCGGCGCCTGCCGGTGACCGCCCGGTCGGCGGTGCTGTTCGCGTTGCTGGTGCTGCTGGCCAGCCTGGGGCTCGCGGTGCGCAACGAACAACTGGCAAAACAGGCCAAGCTGGAACAGGCGCACGTCCAGGTCCGGATCCTGGCCGGCAGCGTCGCCGCACCGCTGGCGTTCGAAGACAACCAGGCCGCCCGGGATTACGTCGATGCGCTGCGCGCCGATCCGATGATCGCCGCCGCGGGCGCCTATCGGCTCGACGGCACGCTGGCGGCGGGGTTCACGCGCGGCCGCGCCGTGCTGCCGCGTCCCAATCGGCTGGCGGCGCCGGTCATCCTCGACAACAGTGTCATCATCACCGCGCCGGTCGTGGAGGCGGGGACGCAGCTCGGCTCGGTCTATCTGCGGATGACCGTGGAGACCTGGGACCGGCGGGCGCTGCGCTATCTCGGCATCGGGCTGGTCGTGCTGATGGTCTCGCTGCTGACGGTGGTGCTTGGCACGTCCTATGCTTCGATCGCCGAGGCCAATGCGCGGCTGGAACACGAGATCGAGACCCGGCAAAAGGCCGAGGAAGCGCTCGTCCAGTCGCAGAAGATGGAGGCCATGGGGCAGCTGACCGGCGGTGTCGCCCATGATTTCAACAATCTGCTGACGCCGATCATGGCAAGCCTCGACATGCTGCAACGGCGCGGCATCGGTACCGAACGCGAACAGCGCATGATCGGCGCCGCGGCGCAATCGGCCGAGCGGGCGCGGGTGCTGGTGCAACGGCTGCTGGCCTTTGCCCGGCGCCAGCCGCTGCAGGCGCGGGCCATCGAACTGGGCGACCTGGTTGCCGGGCTCGGCGACCTGCTGGCCAGTACCTGCGGGCCGCAGATCAGGGTTGTCGTCGATGTGCCGGCGACACTGCCGCCGGTCGTCGCCGATCCGCACCAGCTCGAAATGGCCATCCTCAACCTGGGGGTCAACGCCCGCGATGCGATGGAGGCGGGCGGCAGCCTGCGGGTCACGGCAGCGGTCACCGGGCCAGCCGGCGATGACATGGCGCCGGGGCATTATGTCCGCCTCGATGTCGCCGATACCGGCAGCGGCATGGACGCGGCGACCCGGGCCCGCGCCATCGAGCCGTTCTTTTCGACGAAGGGCATCGGCAAGGGCACCGGGCTCGGCCTGTCGATGGTCCATGGGCTGATGCTGCAATCGGGCGGCGCGATGCGGATCGACAGCGCCCCCGGCCGCGGCACGGTGATTTCGCTGTACATGCCCGTCAGCGACGAAACCCCGGCAGAGGTCGCCAAGCCCGGCGAGATCGCCCCCGCAGCGGCCAACGCCGGCACGGCGCTGGTCGTCGACGACGAGGAGCTGGTCCGGGCCAGCATCGCCGACATGTTGCAGGAGCTCGGCTATCGGACCGTCGAGGCGACATCGGCGGCGGCGGCGCTGGAGATCATCGCGGCGCAGCCGGCGTTCGACGTCGTCGTCACCGATCATCTGATGCCGGGCATCAGCGGCGCCGAACTTGCACTGCGCCTGCGCGACAGCCATCCGCAGCTACCGGTGGTGATCGTGTCGGGCTATGCCGAAACCGAAGGCCTGCCGACATCGGTGCCGCGGCTGACCAAGCCGTTTCGCCGCGACGACATGGCGGCGCTGCTCGCGGACCTGGCCTAGCGCAGTGTCGTCGGACGCTGTTCAGCTCGGTTGAACCAAAGAGCCCGCTCAGGCTGAGCTTGTCGAAGCCGTGTCGCAGGGCGGTGCTCGCGGGGGCTTCGACACGCTCAACCTGAGCGGATCAATGCCAATGCAATCAACTCTCGCGCATCAGCAGTTCGGCCACCGCCGTCCACGCCGGCAGCGAGGTGGCATCGAAATTGCCGTTGCCGGCGAGCGGGTGCGAGCCGAGGCGGGCGATGGTCATTTCGGCGACGGGATCGACCCAGATCATCTGGCCGCGCACGCCGCGCGCCGTGAAACAGCCATGGGCATCATGGCTGACCCACCACTGGTTGCGATAGCTCCAGCCCGGCAGCGTCGTATAGCCGGCGGGGGCAAAGCGCGCCGGGTCGCCGCCGCCGCGGATGTCGTCGACGACGTCCGGCGGCACCAGGCGGCGGGCATCGAGGCTGCCGCCGAGCCGCATCAGCTCGCCGAACCGGGCGATGTCGCGCAGCGTGGCGTTGAGGCCGCCGCCGGCAAATTCGGTGCCGCGGCTGTCGACCGTGTAGAGCGCGTCGCGATCCATGCCGAGCGGCTGCCAGAACAGCTCGCTGACCAAGGTGGCGAGCGATTTGCCTGTGGTGCGGCGCAGGATCCAGGCGAGCACGTCGGTGTTGCAGGTGCGGTAGGTGAAGGCTGCGCCATGGTCGCCGGCCTTGGCAATGGTCGGCAGATAGGCGCAGACGCCGCCATCGTCGCCGGCGACGCCGCGCGGGCCGAGGCCGCTGGCGCCGGCCAGGCGGGCGATATCGGCGGTCGGGCTGGTATAGTCCTCGGAATAGGCCAGCGCCGTCGTCATATCGAGGACGTGGCGCAGCGTCGCGTCGCCGAAGCCGCCGGCGGCGAGTTCGGGAATAAGCGTGCCGACCGTCGCGCTCTCGTCGAGCGTGCCGTCGGCGACCAGCATGGCGGTGATGGTGCCGACAAAGGATTTCGAGACCGAAGCGAGCAGGTGGCGCGTCGTCGGTCCGGTGACCCCCCAATAGCGTTCATAGACGATGGTGCCGCGGTGGATGACCAGGACCGCATCGGTGAAATTGGCAAGCATCGCATCGGCCCAGTTGATCGGGCCGTCGAAGCCGCTGCCGGCCAGCGGCGTGAACTGCAGCGTGTCGATGTCGTCGCGCAGGGCGCTGGGCATGGGCTGGACGGGGCGGTCACCGCGCCCGACGGCCACCGTCGGCACCAGCTGCTGGAAATTGGAAAAACTCCAGCGCAGTTGCGGAAACCGCCAGGCGCTGCCGTCCGACAGGCGCACCAGCTTGTCATCGTGCGGCGGCGTACCCTGCATCCAGCCGAGCGCCAACGGGTCGGTCGCGCCGGCGGCGGCGATTGCCGCCGGGCCATGGGTATCGGCGACGGGATTATGGGCGAACACGGCGCTGGTGTGGGTCATGGCAGGTCCTTGGGCGGCGGCGGCGCCAGCCTAGGTGCGCGCCGGTGCGATGGCCAGTGCCTGGCCGGCCGCCATCAGCGCGGCGGCACCGCGTCGGGCTCGTTGAGCTGGTTGCCGGTGCCGCTCGGCATCGTGCCGGCCGAGCCGTCGTTGCCGGGGCCGAGATTGGCGTTGCCGGCGCCGCTGTTATAGGCGGCCGGGTCGTTCGACGGCTGCACGGGTGCCGGCATGCCGGCGTTCGTCTGGTCCATCGCGGCGTTGTCGCGGGCGGACTTGCTGGCGGATTCACCGCACGCCGACAGGAGGGCGGCGGTGGCAAGCAGGGCGATGGCGGTACTGCGG
>QBLU01000087.1 GCA_003241875.1 Alphaproteobacteria bacterium | reverse complement strand
GGCGTGAACAGCGGGATCATCGGGGGTGCCGCCAGCAGCGCGGCCTGGGCCTCGGCCAGCAGACGCTCGCGCTGGTCGGGCGCGGCGGTCCGGGCGGCGGCCAGTAGGGCATCGACGGCGGGGTTGCAATAGGGTCCGGCGCGACATCGAAAGCGCGCCAGCAGGGCGACGGGGTCGGGCACCGGCAGGCTGGCCTCGCGCACCGCCAGCTCGAAATCGCCGCGTGCGACCAGCTTGTCGAAGGCGTCGGCGTCGACTTCGGTGACCGCCAGCAGCACGCCGACGCGGGCCCAGTCGGCGCCGACGCGCTCGGCGACGGCGCGGTGGTCGCGCCCCGGCGGCAGCAGCAGCACCAGGCGCAGCGGGCGCTCCGCGGTCCAGCCGGCGGCGGCGAGCAGCTGCCGCGCCGCCAGCAGCCGGCCGTCATAGTCCAGCCGCAGCCAGTCGGGGGCGACGCCGGCGGGCGACGGCACCAGTTCCGCTGCTGGCCGGATCGCGGCGAGGCCGAAACTGCCGGCCAGCGCCGGGCGGTCGATCGCCATGGCAAGCGCGCGGCGCACGCCGGCATCGGCGGTCGGGCCGTTGCGGCTGTTGACCAGATAGCCATAGACGCCCCACAGCGGATCGAGCCGCAGGGCATCGTTGCGGGCGCCGACCCGCGCTTCGCCGAGCCCGGCCAGCCCTTCGCCGATGACAATGTCCTGGCGGCCGGCGTCGAACGCGGCGACGGCGGCGCGGGCATCGCTGCTGCTGGCGATGCTGATTTCGGCCGGGCGGGCATCCGCCGACGCCGCCATCGCGAACCGCCTGAGGACGCGGAGCTCGGGCGGCCCGCTGGCCGGCTATGCCGCCAGCCAGCCGAGCAGCAGCGGCGATGGCGCATCGAGCCGGATTTCCACGACGCGGGCGATCGGTGCCAGCACGCCGAGCCGCGCCGCCGGCAGCGCGCGGGTGGCGACCGCGCCGGCGTTGGCGATGCCGGCGTCGACCGTCGGTGCTTCGCGCCCGCTGGCGGCGCGCCGGAACGCGGTGACCACATCCCTGGCGACGAGCGGCTTGCCGTCGCTCCATTTCGCCGGTCGCAGCCGCAGGATCAGGCTGCGGCCATCGTCGACAAAGCGCCAGCTCGTCGCCAGCCCGGCCACCGTGTCGCCATTGCCGTCGCGGGCGACCAGCGTCGGCCGGGTGGCCTCGGCCTCCAGGCGCCGGGCGAGCCCGCCGGGGCGATCGCCGTTGCCGACGACGGTCACCGTCAGGCGCGCGCCTTCGGGCCGTTCGGGGCCGCAGCCCGCCAGCGCGAGCAGCGCCGTCGCCAGCGCGAACAGCGCCGTCGTTCGGGCGAACAGCGCCGTCGCCGGGGCGGCAGCGGCCGAAAGGGAGCGAGGCCGGGTCATGGGCCGCTTCTAGCCCTGCTTGCCGCCGCGAAACCAGAGCTTCCTTGCCCCTGCGGACGCCGGGGGTTAAGTCGGCGCATGTCCGCTGCTCCCGTTGTTCCCGCCGTTCCCGACATCATCGCGCTGATCGGCAACACCCCGCTGGTGACCCTGAAGGGACCGAGCGCCGAAACCGGCTGCACCATCCTCGGCAAGGCGGAATTTCTCAATCCCGGCGGCAGCGTCAAGGATCGCGCCGCGCTGTACATCGTCGAGGATGCCGAGCGCCGCGGCGCGCTGCAGCCCGGCGGGACCATCGTCGAAGGCACGGCGGGCAACACCGGCATCGGCCTTGCCGTCGTCGCCAGCGCGCGCGGCTATCGCACCGTCATCGTCATGCCCGAGACGCAAAGCCGCGAGAAGCAGGACACGCTGCGGGCGCTCGGCGCCGAGCTGGTGCTGGTGCCGGCGGCGCCCTATTCCAACCCCTGCCACTATGTCCACACCTCGCGCCGGCTGGCCGAGGAGACGCCGGGCGCGGTCTGGGCCAACCAGTTCGACAATGTCGCCAACCGCATGGCGCACATCAAGACGACGGCGCCCGAAATCTGGGCGCAGACCGGGGGCCGGGTGACGGGCTTTACCTGCGCCTGCGGGACCGGCGGCACGCTCGCCGGCGTGGCGATGGGGCTGCGCGCCGAAAATCCCGACGTGCAGATCGCCCTGGCCGATCCGGAGGGCGCGGCGCTGTACGATTATTTCGCCCATGGCGAGCTGCGCAGCCAGGGCTCGAGCGTGTCGGAAGGCATCGGGCAGAGCCGCATCACCGCCAACCTGGAGGGACTGGCGGTCGATGCCCAGTTCCGGATTCCCGACGCCGAGGGTCTGCACTGGGTGCGCCGGCTGAACGCCGAGGAAGGGCTGTGCCTGGGGTTGTCGTCGGGCATAAATGTCGCCGGGGCCGTCCGGCTGGCGCGGCAAATGGGCCCTGGGAACGTTATCGTAACGATTCTTTGTGACTCCGGTTTGCGTTATCTTTCAACAATTTACAATCCGGAATGGCTCGCTGCCAAGGGCCTTGCGGCGATTCGGTAACGTGTCGCAGGGCGCTGTCTATCGACTCGGCGCCGGCAAATAACTATACGACGTCCTTAACGCGCACGTCTCGTGCATCGGGTTTGGCAGCCGCCGGGCCCGATTGTCACGCCGCCCCGGCAACGATCCGGGTCGGTTCAACGACTGAAATGCGAGGGTCGATGTCTTTGCTGAACCGCCGCCCAGGCACTCGGCAGTCCATGGAGAACCCGGCCGCGTGCCGGGGTGCCGCCGATCGGTTGATCGGCGCGGCGACGGCCCAGCGCGCACGCTGGGGCCTGACCGGACTTGCCGCCGTTTTCCTGCTGTTCCTGATCGCTTCGGCCGGTATGCGGCCCGGCGCCACCGCGGCCCCGGTCGATTCCCAGGCCGAACCGCTCGCCGTGCTCGGCGTCGCGCCGGGGACGGGGCCGGCCCGTTTCGACGACAAGGGCCAGCAGCGCCCGACACAGGTCCGCGCCTCCCGCACCTGAGGCTTCCGTTTTGCGGCGACATCAGCCGGCCGGCGCGCGCCGGGGCAGAGCACGTGCGCGCGTCCCGGCCGGCAGGACGCATTTCCGCACGCGCAATCCCGGCTTTTTCCCGGCCCTTGCCGACAATTGACCACATGGTTATCCACAGGCTCATCCGACCGGATCAAAACCGGAACGGATGTTTCTGTCCGCCAGTTTTACCATGGATATCCCCATGAATCACACTTCCAGACCATGAATATCCATTGAGACCCACGATTTCCCATGATACAGCTTGTCCACAGTGAGGGCGGGAATCGTCGCTGCGTGGTCAGGTGAAAGCGTGGGACCGGATTGAACCGGTAACGTCCGACATTGGGCCGCCTTCTCTCATTGCTGGGGCGGGTGAGTGTCGTACGAATCCTTCATCGGATATGCGCTGAACGCGGTCGACACGAAGAATCGTCTGTCGATTCCGGCGGAGTTTCGTGACGCGATCGTCGCGCGCTCGGGCACCAAGGACCTGTACATCGGCCCGGCCCGCGGCCTCGACTGCCTGATCGGCTATGACAAATCCTATCACCAGGTGCTGCAGAACCGCCTCGACGCCCAGGCCGTCGACGAGGAAACCGCCGAAGGGGCATTCCGCGCCATGGCGCTGTTCGGCTCGACCAGCGCCTTCAAGATCGACGACGCCGGCCGCATCGTGATGACCGCCGGGTTGAAGGACCTCGGCGACATCGCCGGCCATGTCTGGTTCGTCGCCGGCGGCAACTGGTTCCAGATGTGGAACCCCTATCGCTTCCTCGAACAGGCCGGGGTGGAGCCGCGCATGCTGCGCATCCTGCGCCGCGAGATGGAGGCCCGTGGGCTGCCCATGACGGAACCGGCGCGATGAGCGGACCCGATCTTCGCCATGTCCCCGTCCTGCTCGCCGAGACGCTGGCGGCGCTGCGCCTGCAGCCCGGTGATGTCTATGTCGACGCCACGCTCGGCGCCGGCGGCTATCTGCGCGCCGCCCGCGCGGTCGGCCTCGGCCGCGCCATCGGCTTCGATCGCGACGCCAGCGCCATCGCGCTCAACGCCGATATCGCCGCCCATGACGATGTCATCCTGATCAACCGGCCCTTCGCCGACATGGAGGCCGGGCTGGCCGACCATGGCATCGTGGCCGCCGACGCCATCGCCTTCGATATCGGCGTGTCGTCGATGCAGATCGACCAGCCGGAGCGCGGCTTTTCCTTCCAGTCCGACGGTCCGCTCGACATGCGCATGGGGCAGGACGGCATGACCGCGGCCGATTTCATCAACACCGCGACCGAGGCCGAGATCGCCGACGTGCTGTTCACCCTCGGCGACGAGCCCGGCGCCCGCCGCATTGCCCGCGCCATCGTCAACGACCGTCCGCTGACCCGCACGTCGGAGCTGGCGCGGCTGGTGCGCAGCGTGCTCGGCGCCCAGCCGGGCAAGAAGAGCGATCCCGCCACCCGCACCTTCCAGGCGCTGCGCATCCATGTGAACGACGAACTGGGCCAGCTCGACATGGGCCTCGCCGCTGCCGAGCGCCTGCTGCGCCCGGGTGGCCGGCTCGCCGTCGTCAGTTTCCATTCCGCCGAGGATCGCCAGGTCAAGCTGTTCCTGCGCGACCGTTCGGGCGGGGCCCCGGCCGGGTCGCGCCACCTGCCGGCGGCGGTGCGCCCGCGCGCCGCCAGCTTCGAACGCCCGGCGCGCGCCGTGCGCCCGTCGGACGCCGAGGTCGCCGCCAACCCGCGCGCCCGATCGGCGACGCTGCGCGCCGCGGTCCGCACCGCTGCCCCGGCCTGGTCGCCGGCTGCCAACGACATGATGAGGAGGTCCGCATGAGGAACTATGGCGGGTCTGCGCTGATGCTGTTCGTCACGACGGCGGCGGCGATCGGCAGCTACACGATCAACCTCAAGGTGTCGGCCGAGCGCGCCGCGGTCGACAAGCTGCGCCGCCAGATCGTCGTCGACGCCCGCGACATGCGCAACCTGCAGGCCGAGCTGCGCACCCGCGCGCGCTTCCCCGAGATGCAGCGCTGGAACGACAGCGTGCTGCAGATGTCGGCGCCGTCGGCCCAGCAGTATCTGCGCTCGCCGGTCCAGCTCGCCAGCCTGGTCGCGCCGCCGCCGCCCGCCGGCATGGCGCCCGATGACAGCGCCGTGGTCCGTTATGCGGTGACCGCGCCGACCGAGGCTTCGGCCCCGACAGCGCCGATCGTCCGGGTCGGCTATGCGCGCGAGCCCGGCCTGGCGCCGCCGGTCGCCACCACGGCTCGGTTGATCACCGCCGGCTATCAGGCGCCGGTGAAGCCCGCCTATCGCCCGCCGGCCAGCGTCCGCCCGGCATCGCCGCGCGTTTCGGCAACGTCGATGGCCGCCGACATCGGCGCCAGCCTCGATGCCGCGCCGGCCGTCGGCGCGCCCCGCGACCTGCTTCCCGACGGGGGGCAGTGATCGCCGCATGGCCGGGTTGATTGCAGTTCCCTGGCGGACCGGCGGCGCCACCGGTGCGCCCGCGCCCCAGCTGCCGCTTGCCGGCCAGCGCCAGGCAGCGCAGGGGCTGGCGCGCCAGCGGCTGGTCATCCTGCTGCTGCTGTTCCTCGCCGTGCCGCCGGTGCTGGCGATGCGGCTGACCGACCTGTCGGTGTTCGAGGCCCAGCCCGTCGCCACGCGCCAGCAGGTCAGCGCCGCGCCGCCGCGTGCCGACATCGTCGATCGCAACGGCAACGAGCTGGCGCGCACCTTCGAGGCGTTTGCCATCTCGGTCGAGCCGCGCAAGCTCGCCGGCAATCCGCAGATCCTGGCGCGCCGGATCGCCGCCATCCTGACCGAAAAGACCGAGGCCGAGATCCTCATGGAGCTGACCCACAAGGGCCAGTTCCGCTATATCGCCCGCCGCGTGCTGCCGAGCGAGGCCAAGCGCATCAACGACCTCGGCGAGCCCGCCATCTACCTGCGCCGCGAGGCCGAGCGGCTGTACCCCAATTTCAACCTCGCCAGCCATGTCATCGGCTATACCGACGACAAGGGCCACGGGCAGGTCGCGCTCGAAAAGGCCTTTGACGAGCGGCTCGCCGCCGATGCGACACGCGGCACCCCGCTGCAGCTTGCGCTCGACGTCCGGGTCCAGCAGGCGCTGGAGCATGAACTGCGCAGCGTCTATCTCGACCAGCGCGCCGATGGCGCCGCCGGCATCGTCATGGACGTGCGCACCGGGGAAGTCGTCGCGATGACCTCGCAGCCCGATTTCAATCCCAACGCGCCGGGCAAGTCCGACGATGCGTCGCGGTACAACCAGGCGACCTTTGCCACCTTCGAACTGGGGTCGACCTTCAAGGCCTTCACCATCGCCAGCGGGCTCGATACCGGTGTCATCCCGTCGATGCAGAAGACCTGGGACGCGACGCGGCCGCTGGTCGTCGGCCGGCGGGTGATCCACGACGACCATGCCCTCAATCGCTGGCTCAACGTCCCCGACATCTTCATCCATTCGTCGAACATCGGCACGGCGCGCATCGCGCAGGAAATCGGCCGCGATCGCCAGCGCGAGATGCTCGACAAGCTGGGTTTCCTGAAACAGGTCGAGTTCGAGCTCGGCGAGCGTTCGCGCCCGCAGTTTCCGCCGATCGCCAACTGGGGCGAGATCGCCACCATGACCATCGGCTATGGCCATGGCATTTCGGTGACACCGCTGCACCTGGCCGCCGGCTATGCGGCGCTGGTCAACGGCGGCATCTATCACCCGCCGACGCTGCTCAAGGTCGCGCCCGGGAGCCCGGTGCCGGGCCATCGCGTCTTTGGTGCGGCGACGTCCGACACGATGCGGGCGCTGCTGCGGCTGGTGGTGACCAGCGGCACCGGGCGCAAGGCCGAGGCCCCCGGCTATCGCGTCGGCGGCAAGACCGGGACGGCCGAAAAGGTGCGCGACGGCCGCTATGTCCGCGGCCAGAACATCTCGACCTTTGCCGCGGCCTTTCCGATGGACGCGCCGCGCTATGTCACGGTGATGATGATCGACAACCCCAAGGGCAGCAAGGCCAGCTTCGGCTTCAGGACTGCCGGCATGACCATCGCGCCGGCCACCAGCCGGCTGATCACCAAGATCGGCCCGGTGCTGGGCGTGCAGCCCGATGCCGGCGCCGACATGGACCTGAGCGCGGTTTCGCCCAAGGCCGCCGACGCGGTCGAGGAATAAAACGTGCGACTGGGCGACCTTGTTGGCGGTGGCGGCAGCGAAACCGTCACCGGCTTCGCCCTTGATCACCGCAAGGTCGCGCCCGGCACCATCTTCGGCGCCTTTCGCGGCGCCCGTTCCAACGGCGAGGACTATATCCCCGCCGCCATCGCCGCCGGTGCCATTGCCGTGGTAACCCGCACCGGCGTGCCGGTCGAGGGCGCGCTGGCGATCCATGCCGATGAACCGCGCGCGGTGTTTGCGCAGGCGGCGGCGCGCTTCTTCGCGCCCTTCCCGGCGGTGACGGTGGCGGTGACCGGCACCAACGGCAAGACCTCCACCGCCGAACTGACCCGGCAGCTCTGGCACCAGGCCGGGCACGTTGCCGCCAGCATCGGCACGCTCGGCGTGACCACCGCCCATGATCAGGTCTCCACCGGGTTGACGACCCCCGACGTGGTGACCTTCCTCGCCAACATGGCGGGCCTGCAGCGCGAGGGCATCAGCCATGCCAGCTTCGAGGCGAGCAGCCACGGGCTCGACCAGTATCGTACCGAGGGCCTGCCGGTCGCCGCCGCCGCCTTCACCAACCTGTCGCGCGACCATCTCGACTATCACGGCACCATGGAGGCCTATTTCGCCGCCAAGCTGCGGCTGTTCACCGATGTCGTCGATGCCGATGGCGCGGCGGTGGTCTGGGCCGATGATGCAAGCTACTCGGCGCGGGTGATCGCGGCGGCGCGGGCGCGCGGCCTGCGGCTGCTGACCGTCGGCAGCGCCGGCGAAACACTGCGGCTGGTGTCGCGGACGCCGACGCAACTGGGGCAGGCGCTGGAGATCGAGGCCGAGGGCCGGGTCCACAAGGTCCAGTTGCCGCTGATCGGTGCCTATCAGGCCGCCAATGCGCTGGTCGCGGCCGGGCTGGTCATCGCCACCGGCGGCGCAATCGCGGCGACATTGTCCAACCTGGCGCGGGTGCAGCCGGTCCGCGGGCGCTTGGAGCGCGCCGTCATCGCCCGCTCCGGCGCCGCGGTCTATGTCGATTATGCCCATACCCCCGACGCGCTCGAGGCCGCCGCCGCGGCGCTGCGCCCGCATGTGCAGGGCCGGCTGATCCTCGTCTTTGGTGCCGGCGGCGACCGCGACACGGGCAAGCGGCCGCTGATGGGCGAAACCGCGGTGCGCACCGCCGACCGGGTCATCGTCACCGACGACAACCCGCGCAGCGAGGATGCCGCCACGATCCGCGCCGCCATCATGGCCGCGGCGCCCGGCGCCAGCGAGATCGGCGACCGCCGCAGCGCCATCGCCGCCGCCATCGCCGAAAGCGGCCCCGACGACATCGTGCTCGTCGCCGGCAAGGGCCATGAACAGGGCCAGGTCGTCGGCGACCGGGTGCTGCCCTTCGACGACGTCCAGGTCGCGCGGGAGTGCGCCGCATGAGCGCCACCCCTTTCCTCCCCCTTCAGGGGGGAGGCGACTCGCGCCCCCTGGCGCGGCGGGTGGGGGT
>QBLU01000086.1 GCA_003241875.1 Alphaproteobacteria bacterium | reverse complement strand
ACTCCCTCCCCCTTGCGGGGAGGGCGACTCGGCGCCAGCCGAGCGGGGTGGGGGTGCCCACATCCCGACGCGAGCGACCCCCACCCCGCTCGCTACGCGAGTCGCCCTCCCCGCAAGGGGGAGGGAGGCTATGCGAGCGCCAGCAGTTCATCGCGGGCGTCGGCCCATTGCTGCACCGGGGTCGCGTCGCCCGGCCCGGCCCAAGTCATGGCGGCGTCGAGGCGGGCGCCGGCGGCGGCGGTGATGGCCGGCACCGCGTCGCAGATGGCGCGCATCTCGGCAAAGTCGCCCGAGCAGTGGAGGGCGATGTCGCAGCCGGCGTCGAGGCTGGCGAGGGCGCGGGCGCCGAAGTCGGTGAGGGCGTTGCTGCCGGGTTCGTGGCCGCCCGACGCCGGGTTGCCGAGCGCGTGCATGCCGAGGTCGTCGGACATCAGCAGGCCCTGAAAGCCGATGTCGGTGCGGATGAAGTCGATCACCGTCGGCGAGAGCGTGGCGCAGCGGCGCGGGTCGAGCGCGGTGTAGGTGACATGCGCGGTCATCGCCATCGGCGAGCGGGCGGCGAGGGTGCGGAAGGGTTCGAAATCGCGTTCGAGTTCGGCGCGGCTGGCGGTGACGATGGGCAATTCGAGATGGCTGTCGGCGGCGGCGCGGCCATGGCCGGGGATATGCTTGACGACGCCGCAGACGCCGCCGGCCTTGAGCCCGTCGAGGGTGGCGCGGCCCAGCGCCGCAACCCGCATAGGTTCATGGCCGAAGGCGCGATCGCCGATGATGTCGTGTCCGTCCGGGTCGCGGACATCGAGCAGCGGCAGGCAGTCGACGGTGATGCCGAGGTCGCGCAGCAGCGCGGCGAGCGCCAGGGCGTTGAGCCGCGCCGCCTCGATGGCGGTGACAGGGGCGAGGTCATAGAGCTTGTCGAAGGTCTCGCCGGTGGGAAATTCGGCCCAGTGCGGCGGACGCAGCCGGGCGACGCGGCCACCCTCCTGGTCGATCAGGATCGGCAGCCGGCGGCCGGCCATGTCGGTCAGCGCGGCGGTGAGGGCGCGGACCTGTTCCGGCGTGTCGACGTTGCGCTTGAACAATATGTAGCCGGCGGGGTTGGCGGCTTGAAAAAGCGCGTGCTCGTCGGCGGTGAGGGTGAGGCCCGACAGGCCCAGGAACGTCGGTTGCATGGCTACTCCACCACCGCACAGGGTTGGCCGGCGGCCTTCAGCGACGCGCACAGCGCCGCGGCATCGCCGCCGCTGGCGCGCAGGCGGTACAGCGTCTGGCCGTTGCTCTGGATCGGGATCACGCGCTTGCCGAAACCGCCCATGCCGGGCTTGCCGGCGAGCGCGGCCCAGGCGGCATCGGCCTTTTCGAGGCTCGAAAAGGCGCCGAGCTGGACGGTCGAGGCCCGCTTGGCGGGCATTTCGACGATCTTGGGCGTCGCCACGACGGGTTTCGGCGGCACCGCGGCGACCGGGGATTTCGTCGTCGCGACCGCGGCGGGCCCGGCGGTCTTGGGGGCAAACGCCGGCGGGATCGCGGCGGGCCGGGTCACGGTCGCGGGGGGCGGCAGCACCAGCCGCGGCGGCGCGGCGCCGGGGGCATTGACCGTCGGCGCGGCCTGCATCGGCGGTACCAGGTCGGTCGGCAACCCCGGCGGCGGCGCGGTGCCCGGGCGGGGCAACACCGCCTCGGGCATTGCCGACTGGTCGATGATGCTGCCGTTGTCGATGCCTTCGCCGGCGGCATAGATGGTCTGGTCCTGGCCCTCGACCTGCAGCCCCTTGGGGTCGATCGGCGGGATCTTGTAGGGGCCGGGCTCGGCGGTGATCACCGGCGCCTGTTCGGCCTCCATATAGCCCTGGGTCGACCCGGCGTTCTTTTTCGACAGCAGCAACACCAGCCCGATGGCGACGACGGCGGCGAGGCCGAGCAGGATCGCCGCGGTCCAGAAGAACGAGGCGCGGCTGACATGGGTTTCGGCGCGCGGGCTCGCCTCCGCCAGCCAGGGTGCGTCGTCGTCGAGATCGCGGCGGGCCATCAGTGGAGCTCGTTCGCCGCTTCGACGCCCATCACCGACAGGCCGTTGCGGATGACCTGGCCGACGGCATCGGCGAGCGCCAGCCGCGCCGCGGTGAGCGCCGGATTGTCGGCGAGTACCAGCCGCCGCTGCGGATCGTCGTTGCCGAGGTTCCAGTGGGTGTGGAAGGCGGCGGCAAGGTCACCGAGGTAAAAGGCGATGCGGTGCGGCTCGCGCGCCTCGGCGGCCTGTTCGACGATGCGCGGCCATTGCGCGGCGGCCTTGACCAGAGCCAGGTCGGTGTCGTCGAGCAAGGCGAAGTCGGGATCGGGCAGGACAATGCCGGCCTCCACCGCCTTGCGGCGCGCCGAGGCGATGCGGGCATGGGCGTACTGGACATAGAACACCGGGTTGTCGCGCGATTGCTCGACGACCTTGGCGAAATCGAAATCGAGCTGCGAATCGCTGCGCTTGGTCAGCATGATGAAGCGCACGACATCCTTGCCGACCTCGTCGACGACATCGGCGAGGGTGACGAAATTGCCCGACCGCTTCGACATCTTCACCGGCTCGCCGGCGCGCAGCAGCTTGACCATCTGGACGATCTTGATGTCGAGCGGCACCTTGCCGTCGCTGAGCGCCTTCACCGCCGCCTGCATGCGCTTCACATAGCCGCCATGGTCGGCGCCGAACATGTCGACGAGCGCATCATAGCCGCGGGCGAGCTTGTCCCAGTGATAGGCGACGTCGCCGGCGAAATAGGTCCAGCTGCCGTCGGATTTCTTCATGGCGCGATCGCTGTCGTCGCCGAACCGGCTGGCGCGGAACAGCGTCTGCGGCCGCGGCTCCCAGTCCTCCGCCGTCTCGCCCTTCGGCGCTTCGAGCACGCCTTCGTAGATGAGGCCCTTGGCGTCGAGCGTCTCGAGCGCCTCCTGGACGCGATTGCCGAGCGAGGCTTCGGAAAAATACACGTCCTGTTCGATGCCGAGCAGCTTCAAATCCTCGCGGATGCGGATCATCATCAACGCGACGGTCTCGCGGCGAAACAGCGCCAGCCATTCGGCCTCGGGCGCGCCGACGTAACGATCGCCATGATCGCGCGCCAGCGCCTCGCCGACGGGAACCAGATAGTCGCCGGGGTAGAAGCCTTCGGGAATGGCGATCGTCTCGCCCAGCGCCTCGCGGTAGCGCAGATGGGCCGAGCGGGCGAGGGTATCGACCTGGCCGCCGGCGTCGTTGATGTAGTATTCGCGGGTGACGCCATAGCCGGCATAGGCGAGCACGCTGGCCAGCGCATCGCCGACGACGGCGCCGCGGCAATGGCCCATGTGCATCGGGCCGGTCGGGTTGGCGGAGACATATTCGACGTTGACGCGGTGGTCGGCACCCATCGTCGAGCGGCCATAATCGCTGGCCTCGGCGGCGATGTGGCGGAGCTCGGCGCGCCACACATCGGGGCGCAGCGTCAGGTTGATGAAGCCGGGGCCGGCGACTTCGGCCGCCTCGATGTCGGGCAGCCGCGCCAGTTTCTGGGCGAGCATGATGGCGATGTCGCGCGGCTTCATGCCCGAAGGCCGCGCCAGCACCATGGCGGCATTGGTGGCGAGGTCGCCATGCGTCGGATCGCGCGGCGGCTCCACCGTGACGGCGCGCGTGTCGAGCCCGGCCGGCAGGTCGCCGGCGGCGGTCAGCGCGGCGAGGGCATCGGCGACATGGGCGGAAAAACGCTGGTAAAGGCTCAATTTGCGGTCCGGAATGATTGTGCAGGACTTCTCCTACCGCCCGCTTGCCCGCGCTGCAACGCGCGGGGCGTGCCGTGGTGTATCGCACTGTCACCCCGGCGCAGGCCGGGGCCCATGAACCAGCGGCCGTCGGCGCGGGCGGTCCATCGGCGGCAGGGGCCGGTGGGCCATGGGTCCCGGCCTCCGCCGGGATGACGGAAACGGACAGGAAGGGCAACGAACGGCGCAGCGGCCCGTTTGTCACGACAGGGCGCGCGACCGCGACCCCCGCCGGGAGCCGCTGCTTGTTCGAATTCCAGTCCTACCATCTGCTGCTCGTCGCGTTCGGACTGGCTGTCATCGCTGCCTATTGGCTGCCGCGCTTCATTTCCGGGCGGGAGCCGGCGGCATCGGCGTTGCTGATCTGCATCGGCTGGGCGACCTTTGCGCTGGTGCCCGGCATGCCGGCGGCGCCCGACCCGATCGCCGAACCCAAGGTCTGGGAGGTGGTCAGCGAGCTTTGCGTCATCATGGGGCTGTTCGGGGTCGGCCTGCGCATCGACAAGCCCGGTCAGCGGCATCTGTGGCGGCCGACGCTGCGCCTGCTGGCGATCGGCATGCCGGCGACGATCGCCGCCGTGGCGGTGCTCGGCTGGGCATTGGGTGGAATGACCATCGCCGGTGCGATGCTGCTCGGCGCCGTGCTGGCGCCGACCGATCCGGTGCTGGCGACCGACGTGCAGGTCGGGCCGCCGCTCGAAGGCGGCGAGCATCCGGTGCGCTTCACGCTGACCACCGAGGCCGGCCTCAACGACGGGCTGGCGTTTCCGTTCGTCTATCTGGCATTGTCGATCGCGGCGGCCGGCGGGCTGACCGGGGCGGTGCTCGGCGAATGGCTGTGGCGGGACGTGGCCTGGCGCATCGCCGTCGGGGCCGTCGGCGGCGTCGGCATCGGCTGGCTGCTCGGCCGGGTGCTGTTCTTCGTGCCGAGCGGCAACCTGCTGTGCAAGACCGAGAGCGGCGTCATCGCGCTGGCCGGCGTGCTTGCCGCCTATGGGCTGACCGAACTCGCCGAAGGCTATGGCTTCATCGCGGCGTTCCTCGCCGGCGTGACCTTGCGGCAGAGCGAGGCCGACCATGAATTCCACACCCGGCTGCACAATTTCGCCGATGCGGTCGAACATGCGCTGACGGCGTTGCTGCTGGTCGCGCTGGGCGCCGCCATGCCGATCCTGCTGCCGGGGCTGACCTGGGGCGGCGCCGCCATCGGGCTGGGGCTGGTGCTGGTGGTGCGGCCGCTGGTCGGCTGGGTATCGCTGGGCAAGGTCATGCCGCGGTCGCGCGAGCGGGCGGTGGTGGCATTTTACGGCGTGCGCGGGGTCGGTTCGATCTATTACCTCGCCTATGCCGCGACCCATGTCGAGCTGATCAACATCGAGCAGCTATGGGCGATCGTCGCCTTCACCGTGCTGGTGTCGACGACGATCCACGGCTTTACCGCCGGCATGGCGATGGAAAAGGCGACCGGCGAGACAGCGTCGGGCAAGCCCATCGAGAGCTGAGCCTTTCGCAGGGGGCGCGCCTTCAGCCGACGGTCTGCTCGATGGCGCCGAAGATCGAATGGTGTTTCGCATCGAACATCTCGATGCGGACGGTGTCGCCGGGGCGCAGGAACGGCGTCACCGGCTTGCCGGCGTCGATGGTCTCGATCATCCGCACCTCGGCGATGCAGCTGTAGCCGCGACCGCCGGCGGCGACGGGCTTGCCGGGGCCGCCGTCGCTGTCGCGGTTCGACACGGTGCCCGATCCGACGATGCTGCCGGCGCCGAGGCTGCGGGTCTTGGCCAGATGCGCGATCAGCGTGCCGAAATCAAAGGTCATGTCCTCGCCGGCGTCGGCACGGCCGAAGGGCTGCCCGTTGAGGTCGACGCTGAGCACGCCGTGCAGCTTGCCGTCGCGCCAGGCGTCGCCGAGGCTGTCGGGGGTGACGAACACCGGCGACAGGGCCGACGCCGGTTTCGACTGGACGAAGCCGAAGCCCTTGGCGAGTTCCTGCGGGATGAGGCCGCGCAGCGACACATCGTTGACGAGGCCGATCAGGCGGATGGCGGCGATTGCCTGTTCGCGGCTGGCGCCCTGCGGCACGTCGCCGGTGACGACGACGACTTCGGCCTCCAGATCGAGGCCCCAATGATCGTCGACGAACGGGATGGCGTCGCGGGGGCTGAGGAAGCGGTCGCTGCCGCCCTGGTACATCAGCGGATCGGTCCAGAAGCTGGCGGGCAGTTCGGCGCCGCGGGCTTTTCGGACCAGCTCGACATGGTTCACATAGGCGCTGCCATCGGCCCATTGATAGGCGCGCGGCAGCGGCGCGGCGGCGTCGCGTTCGTGAAAGCGCGCGTGCGGCACGGCATCATGCGCCAGGCTGTCGGCGACGCCGCGCAGGATCGGTTCGGCATGCGCCCAGTCGTCGAGCGCCGCCTGCAGGGTGGAAAACATCGGCGGCGGCGCGGCGCACCAGGCGAGATCGTCCGAAACGACGACGAGACGGCCGTCACGGCCATGTTTGAGCGAGGCGAGTTTCATGGGGGCACTTTGGGCGACGGCGGGCGAAGGAGCAAGAGGCCCGTCAGGCGGCGAGGTCTGCCTCGCTGATGGCATAGAGCGATGCTGCACCGCGCGTTACCGGGCCGGACAGGGCGCCGACCTGGGGCAGCAGCTGTTCGGCATAGAAGCGCGCGGTGGCGATCTTGGCGGCGAGAAAGGCCGGGTCGCCGCTGCCGGCGGACAGGCTTTGCTGCGCGGCAAGTGCCTGTTTTGCAAGGAGCCAGCCACCGAGCGTGAGGCCCATCATGCGCAGGTACGGTGTCGCGCCGGCGGCGATGTCGTCGGGGTTGTTGGCGCCGGTCAGCCAGATGGTCGCGGCTTTTGTTGCAGCGAGGGCGTCGTCGAGCCAGGGCGCCAGGCCGGCGAGTTCGGGGCTGGCGCCGAGGTCGTGGATCGTGTCCTGGAGTTGCGCGAACACCTCCTGCCAGTGGGCGCCGCCGTCTGCCCCAAGCTTCCTCCCGACGAGGTCGAGGGCCTGGATGCCGTTGGTGCCTTCGTAGATCGGTGCGATGCGGGCATCGCGGAGGAACTGCGCCGCGCCGGTTTCCTCGACATAGCCCATGCCGCCGAAAACCTGCAGCGCGAGGCTGGCGACCTCGACGCCGACATCGGTGGCCCAGCCCTTGGAGATCGGCGTCAGCAGGTCCGCAAGGCCGGCGCCGGCGGCGTCGCCAGCATGGGCGCGGTCGACGGCGGCGGCGTTGAGGTAGACGAGGGCGCGGGTGGCTTCGGTCAGCGCCCGGCAGGTCATCAGCGTGCGGCGGACATCGGCGTGCTCGATGATGCGCACCGCTTCCCGTCCACCCCCGAACTTCGCCGACTGGACCCGCTGCCGGGCAAAGGCGAGCGCGTGCTGGGTCGCGCCTTCGGCGATGGCGACGCCCTGCAGGCCGACCTGGACGCGGGCGTTGTTCATCATGGTGAACATGGCGCGCATGCCGGCACCCTCCGCGCCGACCAGCCAGCCGATGCAATTGTCGTTGTCGCCGAACGACATGGTGCAGGTCGGCGACGCGTGGATGCCGAGCTTGTGCTCCAGCCCGACGCATTTCAGGTCGTTGCGGGTGCCGTCGGGCAGGTACTTGGGGCACAGGAACAGCGAAATGCCCTTGGTGCCCGGGGGGGCATCGGGCAGGCGGGCGAGGACCAGGTGGACGATGTTCGCCGCGGCGTCATGCTCCCCCCAGGTGATGTAGATCTTGGTGCCCTTGAGGCGATAGCGGCCGTCGCCGATGGGTTCGGCGCGGGATTTGAGCGCGCCGACGTCGCTGCCGGCCGACGGCTCGGTGAGGTTCATCGTGCCGGTCCATTCGCCGCTGACCAGCCTGGCGAGGTAGCGCTCCTGCAGGTCCGGCGACGCATGGGCGGCCAGCGCTTCGATGGCGCCCTGGCTCAGCATCATGCACAGCGCAAACGCCATGTTGGCGCTGGTCAATTGCTCCTGCACGGCGACGTTGACAGCGAACGGCAGGCCCTGGCCGCCATGCGCTTCCGGCACGCCGAGTCCGGCCCAGCCGCCGTCGATGTAGAGCTTGTACGCCTCGGCAAAACCCGGCGGCAGGGTGACGACGCCGTCGGCGAGCTTGGCGTGGGTCTTGTCGCCGATGCTGTTGAGCGGGGCGAAGACGTTGGCGGCCAGCTTGCCCGATTCCGCGAGGATGGCGTCGATCATCTCCGGCGTGGCATTGGCATATTGCGGCAGGGCGGCGAGGCCGGGCAGGTCGGCGATGACGTCGAGGACGAAACGCTGTTCGGCGGTGGGCGCGGTATAGGACATGGTTTCGCCTTGGGCTGGTGACCGTCCCGCTATAGACGAAGCGCCATGACCGACAAAAGCCGCATCGTTGCCGCTGACGAACGCGCCATCGCCGAGGCGGTGGCGCTGCTTGCCGCCGGTGGCATCGTCGCGGCGCCGACCGAGACGGTGTACGGCCTGGCGGCGCGGGCGGCGGACGGCGCGGCGGTGGCGAAGATCTATGCCGCCAAGGGCCGGCCGAGCTTCAACCCGCTGATCGTCCATGTCGCGGGCGTCGCGCAGGCGGCGGAACTGGTCGAGATCGACGCGGTGGCGGCGGCGCTGATGGCGCAATACTGGCCCGGCGCGATGACGCTGGTGCTGCCGCTGAAGCCCGGCGCCGCGGTGGCCGGGCTGGTGACCGCGGGGCTGGCGACGCTGGCGGTGCGCTGCCCGGCGCATCCGGTCATGCAGGCGCTGATTGCCGGGGCGGGGCCGCTGGCGGCGCCGTCGGCCAACGCATCGGGGCGGATATCCTCGACGACGGCGGCGCATGTCGCGGCGTCGCTGGGGGACCGGGTGCCGCTGGTGCTCGATGGCGGGGCGTGTGCGGCGGGGGTGGAATCGACGATCGTGCAGGTGGCGGACGGGGTGGTGACGCT
>QBLU01000085.1 GCA_003241875.1 Alphaproteobacteria bacterium | reverse complement strand
GTTCCCGCCCCGCCGCGCCCCCTCAATGCGCCGGCAAAGCCGACCAGAACCGTCGCGGGCGCTACCCTCGACGGCGGTTGGGACCGCAAATTGCGCCAGGGCGAGGTGCGTCCCGACCGCATCATCGACCTCCACGGCCACACGCTGGCCGCCGCCCATGACGTGCTCGCCCATGCGCTCGACGATGCCCATGCCAATGGCGACCGGGTGTTGCTGGTCATCACCGGCAAGGGCCGCGCCGATCGCCCGAGCCGAATTCGCGGCGAACTCGCCCATTGGCTCGACGCCGGCGCCATGCGCAGCCGCATCGCCTCGCTGCGCGCCGCCCATCCTCGCCACGGCGGCGGGGGTGCCTTCTACCTGATCCTGCGCCGCCACTGACGCCTCCCTCCCCGCAGCCGTAGGCGACGCCTTCGCGTCAACGGGGAGGGAGCGGGCTTCCCCTAGCCGCAACGACAGGACAAATCCTTGGCCACTGCGCTAGGGTGCCGCCCAAAGGGAGTGCAGACATGGCCGAAGACGTGGTGCTGGTGACGATCGACGGGGCCGTGGCCACGGTCACGCTCAACCGCCCCGATGCGATGAACGCCCTGTCGCGCGCCGTCCGACGCGATCTGGCGGCCGCCATGCGCCGCTTGGAGGCCGACGCCAGCGTCCGCGTCGTCATCCTGACCGGCGCCGGCGACCGTGCCTTCACCGCCGGGCTCGACCTGAAGGAGCTCGGCCAGGACGGTCTCGGCGCCGCCAACGCCGAAACGGCGGACGAAAACCCCGTCCTCGCCATCGAACAGCTGACCAAACCCTGCATCGGTGCCATCAACGGTGTCGCCATTACCGGTGGTTTCGAGGTCGCGCTGGCCTGCGACGTGCTGATCGCCAGCGAGCGCGCCCGCTTTGCCGACACCCATGCGCGGGTCGGCATCATGCCGGGCTGGGGCCTTTCCCAAAAATTGTCGCGCCTGATCGGGCCGTATCGCGCCCGCGAACTGTCGTTGACCGGTAATTTCCTCGACGCCGCCACCGCCGAACGCTGGGGCCTCGTCAATCGCGTGGTGCCGCCGCACGAGCTGCTGCCCACCGCCCAGCGCCTTGCCGCCGACATGGCGACCATCGATCCGGTATTCAGTGCCGCCTACAAGCAACTGATCGGCGACGGCTATGCCACCACTTTCGCCGACGGCATGGCGCTGGAGGCCGCCCGCGGCAAGGCCGCCAACGCCGCCGTCTCCGCCACCGCCGTCGAGGAAGCCCGCGCCGCCGTCCAGGCGCGCGGCCGCAGCCAGTAAGGAAGCACCATGGCCACTGCCTTTGCCGACCCCGTCATGCCCTTCCCGGGCTTCGATCGCGCCAGCGACGACAATATCCTGGTCAATCCGGAAGCCACCGCCGACGAAAGCGTCCACGCCGTCTACACGCGGCTGCGCGACGAGGACCCGGTACACTGGTGCGAACCCACGGGTTACCGCCCGTTCTGGGCCGTCACCCGCCACGCCGACATCACCACGGTCAGCAAGGCCAACAGCCGCTTCATCAACAGCCAGCGCACCTATCTCGCCCCGGCCGAGGCCGAGAAATGGACGCTCGACACCGTCGGCGACACCCATCTGTTCCGCAGCCTCGTCGACCTCGACGATCCGCTGCACATGAAATTGCGCCGCCTGACCCACGACTGGTTCCTGCCGGCCAACCTGCGCAAGCTCGAACCGATGATCAGCGCGGTGGCCAAGGACCATGTCGACCGCATGGCGGCGCTGGGGGAATCCTGCGATTTCGTCAACGAGGTGGCGCTGTTCTACCCGCTGCGCGTCATCATGCGCATCCTCGGCGTGCCCGAATCCGATGAACCGATGATGCTGCGAATGACCCAGGAGATGTTCGGCGCGCAGGACCCGGACGTCATCGCCCGCTCCAAACTCATCACCGAAGGCATCGGCTATCAGGCCGGCAGCGGCAATGCGCAGGTCGACCTGTTCAAGCTGGCGCAGGAATATTTCGCCTATTTCGGCGCCATCACCGCCAATCGCCGCGCCAATCCGCGCGACGACCTCAGCACCATCATCGCCAACGGCATGGTCGACGGCGCCCCGATCGGCGACCGCGAGGCGATGAGCTATTACGTCATCACCGCCACCGCCGGCCATGACACCACCAGTTCCACCGCCGCCGGCGGCTTCGAACAGCTGATCCGCAACCCCGACCAGCTGGCGAAGCTGCAGGCCGACCCGTCGTTGCTGCCCTCCGCCGTGGAGGAAATGATCCGCTGGGTCACCCCGGTGAAGCATTTCATGCGCACCGCGACCGAGGATTGCGAGCTCGGCGGCAAGCAGATCAAGGCCGGCGACGGGCTCTGCCTGTTCTATTGGTCGGGCAATCGCGACGAGCGGGTCTTTGCCGATCCGTTCCAGTTCAAGGTCGACCGCAGCCCCAACCCGCAGACGGCGTTCGGCAACGGCGTCCACATGTGCCTCGGCCTGCACCTCGCCCGGCTCGAGATCCGGCTGCTGCTCGCCGAATTGCTGCCGCGCATCCAGTCGGTCGAGCTTGCCGGCGAGCCCAAGAACTCGATCGCCAACTTCGTTTCGGGCCGCAAGACGCTGCCGATCCGGTATCGCATGCGATGAGGAAGGACCCGCGCCGGCTCATCCTCGCCAACTATCCCTGGGTGGCGGAGATGCAGACCCGCTTTGCCGACATGGACGTCAACCGCCACCTCAACAACGTCGCCATCACGCGCTTCTTCGAGGAAGCCCGCATCCGCTTCAACCAGGGCCTCGTCACCGATGGCCGCATGTCGGTGCGGCCGCGCTATCTCGTCGCGCATGTCGCCATCGATTACCTCGATGAAGGTTCGTACCCGGCGCCGCTGACGCTCGGCTATGCCATCGGCCACATCGGCACCAGCAGCATGCGCAGCCTGAAGGCGATGTTCCAGAACGGCGCGTGCATCGCCTTGTGCGACTCGGTGCTGGTCCATCGCGGCCCCGATGGTCCGGCGCCGCTGCCGGCCGAATTGCGCGCCCGGCTTGAGGCTTTCCCGCTGAAGGGTTAGGACGCGCCCTTCTTTTGTGGAGAGACACGATGGCCGATACCCCCAGCACCCTGACCCTGACGCTCGATTCGGGCGGCGATGTCGTCATCAAGCTGCGCCCCGACCTCGCCCCCGGCCATGTCGAGCGCATCGCCGGCCTCGCCAATTCGGGCTTTTATGACGGCGTTGTCTTTCACCGCGTCATCCCCGGCTTCATGGCGCAGGGCGGCGACCCCACCGGCACCGGCATGGGCGGATCGAAGCAGCCCGACCTGAAGGCCGAATTCTCGGGTGAAAAGCACGTCCGCGGCGTCTGCTCGATGGCCCGCTCGCAGAACCCCAACAGCGCCAACAGTCAGTTCTTCATCTGCTTTGCCGACGCCAGCTTCCTCGACAAGCAGTACACCGTCTGGGGCGAAGTCACCTCGGGCATGGAACATGTCGACGCCCTGCCCAAGGGTGAGCCGCCGCGCACGCCCGGCAAGATCCTGAAGGCCGTCGCCGCATAAGCAGCCGTGTCCCGTTCTCCCGCGTTTGGCTGTCGGACAGCAAACCGGGAGAACGCACATGCACGACAATATTCGCGAACATATGGAAGTCATCGGCGCCGATGGCGTCCATGTCGGCACGGTCGACCATGTCCAGGGCGACCGCATCAAGCTGACCAAGAAGGACAGCGGCGGCGCCGGCTTTGGCGGCGGCCACCAGGATCACCACCATTTCATCCCGATGGGCCTCGTCGCCAGCGTCGAGGGCGATCGCGTCCGCCTGTCGGCCAACGCCGATGTGGCGGTGACGATGGAAGAGGAAGAAGGCGGCAACGCCATCGACGAGGACGCCGAGGACGACAGTGGCACCGGTGAAACCGGCTTCAACGACCGCGAGCCGAATGTCGGCCTGCTCGCCGACGATGCCGCCGGCGCATTTGCCGGGTCGGAGGCCGACAGCAATGCCGAACCCGGCCAGATGACCGGTAGCGCGCCGCAGGAAAAGAACGTCAGCGTCACCGACATGATCGACGAATCGGGCCGCGGAACCGCGTAAAGGGAAAGCCTGTCATCCCGGCGAAGGCCGGGACCCATGAACCACGATCTTGCCCACGGGCGGACCATAAACGGCAAACTTGTTCGCCATGGGTCCCGGCCTTCGCCGGGATGACACGCAAAAAACCCCGGGTCGCCATCTGGCAACCCGGGGTTATTTTTACGCCTCAGCGGCCGCCGCGATAGCCGCCGCCACCACCGCCACCGGCCCGCGCCGGCGGGCGGCCGGAGCGGCCATCGGCACGCACCTGCGCCCGTGGATCGCGGCCGGGACGGCCACCCCCCGCCGGACGACGGGCAAAGTCACGACGGTCCTCGCGACCCGGCTCCTCGCGCGGCGCCGGGGGAGCAGCGCGCTCCACCTTCTGCGCCGCGACAACCGCAGCGCGGAAATCGGCCGGCAGCGCCAGCACGGTGATCTTCTGGCGGATCAGCTTTTCGATGTCGCGCAGGAATGGCCGCTCGTCCTCGGCGCAGAACGCGATCGCCTGGCCATCGGCCCCCGCGCGCGCCGTCCGCCCGATACGGTGGACATAGCTTTCGGGCACGTTCGGCAGCTCATAGTTGATGACGTGCGAAACACCAGTCACATCGATACCGCGCGCCGCGATGTCGGTCGCCACCAGCACCTTGCAGGTGCCGTTCTTGAACGACGCCAGGGCGCGTTCGCGCTGCGGCTGGCTCTTGTTGCCATGGATCGCCTCGGCGACGATGCCGGCATTGCCGAGCTGGCGGACGATGCGGTCGGCACCATGCTTGGTGCGGCTGAACACCAGCGCCCGGTCGATGGCCTTGTCGCGCAGCACCAGTTGCAGCAGCGCCGGCTTTTCGGACTGGTTGACGTGGATCACGGCCTGGTCGACGCGCTCGGCGGTCGTGGCGGCGGGCTTCACCGCGACCTTGACTGGGTTGGTCAGGTAACGCGACGCAAGTTCCTCGATGGCCTTCGGCATGGTCGCCGAAAAGAACAAAGTCTGGCGCTGGCGCGGCAGCAGGCCGACGATACGGCGCAGATCGTGGATGAAGCCCAGGTCGAGCATCTGGTCGGCTTCGTCGAGGACCAGGATCTCCACCTGCTTCAGGTCGAGCGAGCCGCGCTCGATCAGGTCGAGCAGCCGGCCCGGGGTCGCCACGACGACATCGACACCATGCGACATGGCGCGTTCCTGGCGGGGAATCGGCACGCCGCCGAACACCGTCGTCACCGACAGTTTCATGTACTTGCCATAATCGGTGAACGACTGGGCGATCTGCGAGACGAGCTCGCGCGTCGGCGCCAGCACCAGGGCGCGGGTGGCGTACTTCAGGCGATGCTTGGGGTTTGCGGTCAGGCGGTGCAGCATCGGCAGCGCGAACGCCGCGGTCTTGCCGGTGCCGGTCTGGGCGATGCCGCAGATGTCGCGGCCTTCCATGACAGGCGGGATGGCCTGGATCTGGATGGGGGTAGGTTCGGTATAGCCCTTGTCGGCGAGAGCACGCGACAGGGGTTCGGCGAGGCCGAAATCAGCAAAATATGTCATGGTCGGTCTTTGCGTAATGGTCACGCGATGGATTCACGTGGCTGCCGACGGGCTGCGAAACCGGCCGGACGAGCGGGTTTTGACAACCCGCGTGATGGGGTGGCCCTTGGGGCTGGCCTCTGAACGTCCGGGTCTGGAGCAGTCTGCTCGATCACGCACCCGGCGTGGGCAGCGGCATTGCCGCGCTGAAGCCGAGGCGGATATCGTTGCTGCGCCGCAAAAAGTCAAGCGGCCACAAAACGAGCCAGGTTGAGCGCCGCTTTCAAAGCCACCGTGAAACTGTCACAAATGCGTCATCGGCGAAGTCTACGGGCAGTTTCAGCCGGGGGAACCGTACAGTCGGATGCGTGTGCAATTGAAGCGACCGGCAATGGTGATGCCGTGGCCACCGGCGCCGGGTCGCTGGCCCGTGGCCGCGATGCAGGCCGTCGAACTGGCGGCGCTGGCGCTGCTGGCGCTGGCCGCGGCGCGGCTGGTCTGGGCCGTCGTCACCCCCGTCACCCCGCTTGGCGACTGGCAACCGCCGGCAACCGCCCCCGCTGCCATCGACCGCAGCATCCTCGGCAGCTTCGATCCGTTTTTCCGCCAGCCGGTCGACGATGGCCGCGCCCAGGTATCGGGCCTGGCGCTCACGCTGGTCGGCACCCGCGTCGACACCGTGTCGGGCCGCGGATCGGCCATCATCGCCGCCGGCGACGGCGTGCAGTCGAGCTTTCTCGTCGGTGAAACCGTGCAGCCGGGGGTTACCCTGCAGGCGGTCGGTTTCGATTCGGTGACGCTGCTGCGCGGCGGCACGACCGAAAAGCTGTTCCTCGACCAATCCGCCGGCGGCGCGCCGGTGACGCCCGAGAACGTCGGCGGGCCGCTCGATGCCACCGGCACCGCGGCAAACAGCGGCCCTGCCCCGCGGCTGGCCGCCGATGTCCAGGTGACGCCGCGCCTCAACGGAAGCGCGATCAGCGGCTATGTCCTCAATCCAAAGGGCAGCGGCGCCGCCTTTGCCGCGGCGGGCCTCGCGCCGGGCGACGTGCTGGTCAGCGTCGATGGCGCGCCGGTTGCCAGCCTCGGCGACCCGGCGACACTGGCGCGGCAGCTCGACAGCGGCGGCGTCGACATTGGCGTCGAGCGCGGCGGCCGGGTCGTCAAGCTGCGCATCGCAGGGCCGCGCTGATGCGCCGCCACGTCATTCTCGCCGTGCTGCTCCTTGCCGGCATCGGCACGGCCCCGGCCCCGCTCGGTGCCCAGCAGACGATCAACCTGCGCGACGCCGATGTCCGCGCCTATATCCAGGACGTATCGCGTGCCACCGGCCGCACCTTCATCATCGACCCCCGCGTGCAGGGCAAGGTCTCCGTGGTCAGCGAACGGCCGTTGGGCCGCGAGGCCTATTTCGAGCTGTTCCTGTCGACGCTGCGCAGCAACGGCCTGATCGTCGTACCCGCCGCCGGCGGTGCCTTTCGGGTCCAGCCGGCCGATGGCGCCGCCACCCAGCCGAGCGCCGGCGGTGGCCGCGACCGCTTCGTCACCCAGGTCTTCCGGCTCGATTCGATCGATGCCGCCTCCGCCGTCGACAGCCTGCGCCCGCTGGTCAGCCGCGAAGGCCAGGTCACCGCCAATCGATCGGGCAACGCCGTCATCGTCGCCGACTATGCCGATAATGTCGCGCGCATCCGCAACCTCATCGGTCAGATCGACCGCAACCGCGAGGTCAACCGCGTCATCCCGCTGAAGAACGCCGGCGCCCGCGAGATCGCGCTGGCGCTCAACCAGCTCGGCGGCGCCGGGCCCGGCAGCGACGCCGGCGCCGGTGCCGGCGCGCCGACGCGCGGCGGCGTTTCCATCGTCGCGGTCGACAGTTCCAACGCCATTGCGCTGCGCGGCGAGGCCGCCGCCGTGCAACGCCTCGCCGACACCATCGCCGATCTCGATCGCCGCGCCGCCGCCGGTGCCGATGTGCGGGTCATCTTCCTCAACCATGCTGACGCCGAAAAGCTGCTGCCAGTGCTGCAACAGCTCGTCGGCCAGCCGCCGACCGCCGCGCCGGCCAGCAGCGGCGCCGGCCAGGGCACCGCGCAACAGCCGTTCGGCGACCGCGGCGCCACCAACATCGTCGCGTCGCAAGGCGCCGGCCCGGCCACCCAGATCGCCGGCGCCACCATCGGCCGCGGCCAGGCCGTCATCGCCCGCTATGAAGGCGCCAACGCCATCATCATCTCGGCCCCGGCGGACGTGCAGCGCCAGCTCGGCGAGGTCATCCGCCAGCTCGACACCCGCCGCGAACAGGTGCTCGTCGAAGCCATCATCGTGGAGATTTCCGACGTCGCAGCCCGGCGGCTCGGCGTCCAGTTCCTGCTAACCGGCACCGGCGGCAGCTCGATCCCGTTCTCGGTCACCAACTATTCGAATGCCGCGCCCAATTTGCTGACCGTCGCCGGCGCGGTCGCCGCCGAACGAACCGACCCCGGCTCCGACACCGCCACCGCCCTGCGCGACGCCGCGCTGCAAAGCCTGCTCGGCGCCACCGGCGGCACCTTCGGCCTCGGCGGCAAGCTCGGCAACAACGCCATATTCGGCTTCGTCATCAACGCGGTGAAAGCCGACACCGCATCGAACATCCTGTCGACCCCGTCGATCATGACGCTCGACAACCAGCAGGCCAAGATCCTCGTCGGCCAGGAGGTCCCGATCTCCACCGGCGAGGCGCTGTCGAACAACTTCGACAATGCCTTCCGCACCATCCAGCGCCAGAATGTCGGCATCCAGCTCGATGTGCGCCCGCAGATCAACGCCGGCGGCACCATCAAACTGCAGCTGCGGCAGGAGGTCAGCTCCATCGCCGGCCCCGTGTCGTCGACCTCCAACGAGCTCGTCCTCAACAAGCGCGAACTGTCGACGACGGTGACTGTCGACGATGGCCAGATCATCGCATTGGGAGGCCTCATCGACGAAAACGAGCGCCGGACCATCGAAAAGGTGCCGCTGCTCGGCGACATTCCGGGCCTCGGCCTGCTGTTCCGGTCGAAATCGCGCAACAAGACCAAGACCAACCTGATGGTCTTCATCCGCCCGACGATCGTCCGCACCGCGTCCGACGCGCAACGCCTGGCGGCCGAACGCTATGAATACATGCGCGCCGCCGATGCCTCGCGCACCGGGCCCAACGCGTCCGACACCACTTCGCTCGACGTGCTGGTCAACGATTATCTGCGCACGGTGCCGCCGCAATTGCCCCCCACGAAC
>QBLU01000084.1 GCA_003241875.1 Alphaproteobacteria bacterium | reverse complement strand
GGGGAGGGGGCCTCGCAATGCTGGCCCGCGACCACTTCGACCCGATAGCCATCGGGATCGGTCAAGCGCAGCACCATGCCGCCACCGGGCTCGTCCAGCGGTTCAGGCGTCAGTCCCTCATGCGCGGCCAGGGCAGCAAGATCGGCCATGCTGGCAGCGCGCAGCCCCACGCCGAGGAACCGCGCCTCACCGGGCTCGGTCACATGCACGAAGGGCCGGCCATCGCTGCCCTTGCCGAAAAGCCGCCCGGCGGCCTCGAAACAGACGAGCCCGAAGTCCTCGAGGAACCCCCGCATCAGCGCCAGATCGGGCGCCGCAAAGCGGACATGGGCGATATCCTCGACCTTGATGACGGACATGGTGCCCCCTGCCGACTTCGCCCGATTCGATTCTGACTATTTGGTCAAGTACATTGAAAATGACTATCTGGTCAACTATGGATCCCTGATGGCTAGCAAAGTACCCTCGTCGCCACGTCCCCAGCGCACCCGCACGGTCCTGATCGCGGCCGGGCTGGACTTGCTCGTTGATCGTCCGATCGACGCGATCCCGATCGACGATCTCGTCGCGCGCGCCGGCGTGGCCAAGGGCAGTTTCTTCAACCATTTCGCCGACAAGCATGATTTCGCCGCAGCGGTGGCCGCCGAGGTGCGGATGGAGGTCGAAACCGCGGTTGCCCGTGCCAATGCCGGGGTCGCCGATCCGGTCGAACGGATCGCCGGGGGGATGGCGGTCGCCGCCCGGTTCGCCGTCGATCAGCCGCGGCGGACGATGGTGCTGCTCCGCAGCCAGGTCCCCGCCACCAGCCAGACGCACCCGCTCAACCGTGGGCTCAGCGAGGATATTGACGCCGCCCTGGCGCAAGGCCTGCTGCGGCCCGAGGCGGCGAGCAGCGGGCTGATCTACTGGCTCGGCCTGTGCCAGATGCTGATGGTGCATATCATCGAGACCCGTTCCTCGCCTACCCTGGCGTCAGAGCGACTGGGCGAAATGCTGCTGCTTGGTCTTACCGGTCTCGGCGTTCCGACGGCTCGGGCCGAGGACCTGTCTCGGTTGGCTCGACTGCCTCTTGACGGCTAGAGCGGTTTGCGGCGGTGTTTCCCATGGTCAGCGCCAGGGCTCGATCGTCCGAATGCGGGGCTTGGCGATGACAGCGCGGACCGGGTGCCGGGGCCTTTAGCCGTGTCGATGCCCGTCCGGGTCGGCGCCGAACAGCCCCGTAGGTGCAGCTTCGCCCAGGGGGGCCGATTGTTCGATGAGGTCGAGTACGTCGCCGATGATCCGGTGCATGGCGGTTCGCGCCGCGGCGCTGTCGTGCGCCGCGATGGCATCGAAGACGGCGCGGTGGTCTTCGATGCTCGCCGAACGGCCCTTGATGCGGTTGGTGAAATGGATCGACGTGCGCAGCGCCGTTGCAACCATGTCGCGGAATTGCTTGTAGAAAGCGTTGCCTGACGCCTCCAGCACGGCGACATGGAAGGCGATGTCGGCGTCGAGCGGATCGTCGTCGCCGGCTTCGGCGGCGACCATGCGCGCAAGGCCGGCGCCGATGGCGTCGGTTTCGGCCGGGCTGGCGCCGGTCGCGGCCAGCGCTGCCGCCTCGGGCTCGATGGCGACGCGCAGCTGGTTGAACTGGCGGAGGAGTTCGATGGAGAATTTGCGCTCCAGCAGCCAGCGCAGCACGTCGGGATCGAACAGGTTCCACATTGCCGGCGGCTGGATGATGGTGCCCTGCCGGGGCCTGGCGCTGAGCAGACCCTTGGCGGTCAGCATCTTGACGGCTTCGCGCGTCACCGAGCGGCTGACGCCGTGCTGCCGGGTCAATTCGGCTTCGACCGGAAAACCCTTGCCGTCGTAATGGCCGACGACGATCGCCCGGCCGATGGCATCGAGCAGCCCGTGCGTCAGGTTGCGCCCGAGCGCGCTGCGCGCCTGCGACGGATCGGTCGACGTGACGGTATCGTTGACGATGTCGCTGCCCTCCCTGCTGCCCCCGCAGTGAAATGCACTACGACGGCGTTGGTTCAAACTCAACAAAACTGCCGGGGCGGCGCACGGGCATCGGCTCGAGGATGCGGCGCCGCGCCGGGGTCAGCCGGTCGAGCAGCTCCGGTGAATAGCGGAAGCCATAGCGGGTTGCCCCCCAGCCGGGGCCATAGCGGTAGATGACGACGCGGCGGTCGCCGGGGTTGATTCGCCGCGTGGCGCCATGGGCGATGGCGTCGACGAAGAGCAGCGCGTCGCCGGCCTTCAGCGTCACCTCGATCGAACCTTCGATGATTTCGTCCTCGGCGTCGCGGCGTTCGTCGAAGGAGCGAGCGAAAATCGGGTGGGCGATGTTGCTCTTGTGGCTGCCGGGGATGACGCGGGTGCCGCCGTCGCCGGGGGCGATGTCGGTCAGCGCGACTAGGATATTGACCTGGGCACAGCGAAAAGCGCCATTGACGAAGCGGAACTGGTTGCGGACGACGCCGTCCTGGCCGCCCGAATGCATCGGGAAATAGCCGCCGCTGCGCCGCACCGAGGCGAAGCATTCGTCGATGAACAGCCCTTCGACATAGGTGCCGGCCTCGCCGCAATAGCGGCGGACGCGGTCGATCCAGGCGGGATGGTCGATCAGCGCCTCGAACGGCGGGCCGGCCTCGACGATGTTGTGGAGTTCGGTGCCCGCGGCGCCGGCATTGTCGAGCCGCTGGACATTGCCCCACCAGTCGCCGGTTTCGAGCGCCGGGAACGCATCGAAGGCGCGGTTGAGGTCGGCGAGGAGGTCGGGGCCGAGGGCGCCCGGCAGCACCAGATAGCCGTTGAGGTCGAACAGGAAGTCCTGGGTGTCGAAGGTGTCGGTCATCGCGGCGGCTCCGTCAGGCGGCAAGGTCGAAGGCGGCGCGGATCAGCCGCGCGGCATAGGGGGTTTGCGGGTTGGCGAGGATGTCGGCGGCGGGGCCGCTTTCGACGATACGGCCGCCCTGCATGACGATGATGCGCTGGCAAAGGGCACGGACGACCTTCAGATCGTGCGAGATGAACAGGTAGGACAGGCCGCGCTCGCGCTGCAAGCGTTGCAGCAGGGCGAGAATCTGGGCCTGTACCGACAGGTCGAGCGCCGAGGTCGGCTCGTCGAGCAGCAGGAATTCGGGTTCCACCGCCAGCGCGCGGGCGATCGACAGGCGCTGGCGCTGGCCGCCGGAGAATTCGTGCGGGAAACGCGACAGGATATCGCCCATGACCGCTTCGCCCAGGCCGGCATCGGACAGGGCCGCGCGCACCCGGGCGAGGCGGTCGGCGGCGCTGGTGCCGATCGCGTTGACGATCAGCCCCTCCTCCACGACCTGGCGGACCGACAGCCGCGGGTTGAGCGAGGCGAACGGATCCTGGAGCACGATCTGCATGCGGCGGCGAAAGGGCAGCATGGCGCGGCGATCGCGGCCGTCGAGGCGGGCGCCGTCGAAGCTGATGCTGCCTTGGGATGCGATCAGCCGCATGACGGCGAGGCCGAGGCTGGTCTTGCCGGAGCCGGATTCGCCGACAATCCCGACAGCTTCGCCGCGCCCGACGGTGAATTCGGCGCCGGCAACGGCGGGTATCATGGGCGCCGGGCGGCGGCGCCAGCCCGAGGCGCGCGCGGCGTAGCGGATTTCGAGGTCGTGGACAGCCACCAGCGTGTCGCCGACGGGGCCCGCGTCGGCACAGGCGGCGGGTTCGGCGGCGAGCAGCATCTGCGTATAGGGGTGCTGCGGCGTCGCAAACACCGCCGCCGTCTCGCCGGCCTCCACGATGCGGCCGTGCTGCATGACATGGACGCGGTCGGCGTGGCGGCGCACCACGGTCAAATCATGGCTGATCAGCAGCACCGCCATGGCGTGGCGGCGCTGCAGGTCCTTCAGCAGCGCGAGAATCTGCGCCTGGACGATGACATCGAGCGCCGTCGTCGGCTCGTCGGCGATGAGCAGGTCGGGGCGGTTGGACAGTGCCATGGCGATCATCACCCGCTGGCGCTGGCCGCCCGACAGTTCATGGGGGTATTTGCCGAGGGTCGCGGCGGGGTCGGGCAGGCCGACTTCGTCGAGCAATTCGGCAGCCCGGGCGCGTGCGGCGGCGCGATCGATGCGCTGGTGGGCGCGCATCGCCTCCACCAGCTGCGCGCCGATGCTGTAGACGGGGTTGAGCGAGCTCATCGGTTCCTGGAAGATCATCGCCATGCGGCGGCCGCGCAACCGACGCAGCGCCGGTTCGGGCAGGCCGGCGATGGGTTCGCCACCGAGGTCGATGCGGCTGCCGGGGGCAATGGCGGCGCCGCGCGGCAGCAACCCCATGACGGCGCGCGCCGTCAGCGACTTGCCGGAACCCGATTCCCCCACCAGCGCCACCATCTCGCCGCGGGCTATGCGCAGCGAAACATCGGCAACGACGCTTGCCGCGCCGAAGCCGATGCCGAGCCCCGACACGTCGAGGACGGGTTCAATAGGGGTCGATGGCGTCACGCAGCGCGTCCCCCACGGCGTTGAAGGCGAAGACGGTGACGAAGACAAAGCCCACCGGCGCCAGGATCCAGGGGTAGGAACCGATGGCGGCGAAGTTGCCGGCGTCCTGCAGCATCAGCCCCCATGAGATCAGCGGCGGCTTCACGGCCAGCCCGAGGAAGCCGAGGAAGCTTTCGAGCAGCACGATGGCGGGCAGGGTGAGGGTGAAACTGACGAGAACATGCGACATCAGATTGGGCGCGATGTGGCGGTGGACGATGCGCCAGTCGCTGGCGCCGAGCGCGACGGCGGCGCGGACATAGTCCATGCGGGCCAGCACCATGGTCTTGCCGCGGATTTCGCGGGCCAGCCCGGCCCAGCCGAGCAGCGCCATGATGCCGATGAGCAGCAACAGGAACTGCCCGGAGCCGATGGTGATGGGGATCAGCGCGCCGAGCGCGAGGTAGAGCGGCAGTTGCGGGAAGGCGAGAACGAAGTCGATCAGCCGGCCGAGCCAGCGGTCGATGGCGCCGCCGCGATAGCCGGCGGTGGCGCCAAGCAGCAGCCCGGTCAGCGTCGTCAGCGTGACGACGATGGTGGCGAGGCCGAGCGAGATGCGCGCCGCGACCAGCCCGCGGGACAGGATATCGCGGCCGAAGCGGTCGGTGCCGAGGATATGCACCGCGCCGGCTGGGGATGCCGGGCCGATCAGGTGGCGATCGACCGGCACCAGGCCGAGCAGCCACCAGCGCGCGCCGGGGGCGAACAGGCGCAGCGGCACCGGCGGCGCACCGTCATAGGTGAGGATCGGTTGCAGGGTGACGGGGTCGATACGGCCGGTTGGGTGCGGGTTGCGGGCGACAAGGCCGCCATCGAAGCCGATCCGGCTGGGCGGCTGAAAGGGTTCATAGCGGCTGTCGGGGTCGTGGGGCGCGAGAAAGCCGCCGAAAACCACCGTCACCAGCAGCAGCGCCAGCATGGCCAGCCCGGCAAGGCCGAGCCAGGAGCGGCGAAACCGCTGCCAGACCAGCCGCGGATAGCTTTGTGGGGGCGCCGTCACGCGTCGTTCCCCAGGCGCAGGCGCGGATCGACCAGCACCAGCGCCAGGTCGGCGAGGATATTGCCGACGATCAGCGTCGTCGCCAGCACCAGCATGAAGGTGGCGGCGACATAGATATCGCCGACCGCCATGGCGCCGACGATGGCCGGGCCGACGGTGGCGAGGCCGAAAACGATGGCGACCTCGATCTCGCCGGTCATCATGTAGGGCAGCGCCGTGCCCTGATAGGCGATGATCGGGTGGATGGCGTTGGGCACGGCATGGCGCAGCATGACGGTGCGGGGCGACAAACCCTTGGCCCGCGCCGTCTCGACATATTGCGCGCTGAGCACATCGAGCAGATTGCCGCGCATGACGCGGACATTATAGGCCAGCCCACCCCAGGTCGCGATCAGGATGATCGGCCAGACATGAGCGAGAAGATCCTGGAATCGGGCCCAATTCCACGGCGCGCCGGTGAAGGCAGCGGACTGAAAGCTGCCGATTCCGGTGATTCCAGCGTGGAAAATCAGCACATAAAGCATGACAAGTGCGAGCAAAAAGCGCGGAGTCGTCATGCCCAAGAAGGCAATTATGTTGATCGCGCGATCAACCCAGGTTCCCGCCCGGGACGCCGCCAATATGCCCAGACCGATACCGATTGCCGACGCCAGCAGGTGGCAGACCAGCGCCAGCGCGATGGTGGCGGGCAGCCGTTCGGCGACGATGGCGGCCACAGGGCGATTGCTCGCCATCGACATGCCGAAGTCGAAGCGGCTGACGATGCCCCATAGCCAGCGGGCGTACTGCACCAGCAGCGGATCGTTGAGGCCGTTCTGGGCGCGGTACAGCGCCGCCTGGGCATCGGCCTCCGCCGCCGAGGCGCCGCCCTGGTTGATCAGCATGGTCCGCAGGCCATCGGCATAGTCGCCGGGCGGCGCCTTGATGATGAGGAAGGTGACGAGGCTGAGCGCCAGCAGCGTCGGCAGCGCGGCGAGGATGCGGCAGGCGAGGAAGGCGAGGACGGGCCAGGTGAACAGGCGGGTCATGACGGCCTGCAATCGAAGCAGCCGGGGAGGGTGCCCGGCCGCAGCTCGGCGCCGCCCTGCCGGGACCGCGGCACGAACAGCCGCTCGCGCATGATCGCATCCTCGGCCCAGTTGAACATGAATATCGGCAGGCCGGCCGGCACATTGGCGATGCGGCGGTTGACGATCAGCGCGCCCGGAAAACGCACCAGCCCGATGGTGTTGGCGTTGGCGGTGCCGATCGCCTGATAGCGTGCCATCGCGGCGCGGCGCGCGTCGGGCACGCGGCTGTCCTGGAACGCCTGCACCGCCGCCACCATGTCCCGCTCGTACGGCAGCAGGTCGAGCCGGCCGCCGGGGCCGGCGCGGTGGAAGGCGTGGGTGTACGGCCCCATCGGCGCCAGCGCATCGGCGCCCTGCACGACGGTGATCAGCTCGGTGCTGTTGTTGCGGGTCAACAGCCAGTCGAACTGGCCGCTGCTGCCGGCGGCGTCGCGCTGGGTGCCGCCGACGAAGCGCAGGATGACCCGCAGCCCGATCTCGCGGGCGAAGATCTGCACGCCTTCGGCGAGGCTGCGATCGGTCGCGGTATCGGGGCTGGCGGTCAGCACGATCTCGATATCGGGGCCGCCGCCGGGGAAATTGCGCAAGCCATCGCCGTCGCTGTCGACGATGCCGGCGCCATCGAGCAGCGTCCGGGCACGGGCTGCGTCATGGCCCCACTGGATGGTCGCCGCGGCGTTGTAGAACGGCGTGTCCGGCAGGATGCCGCCGGCATAGGGCAGGACGAACGGCCCCTTGACCAGCGTCGTCGCCAGCGCCTGGCGATCCATGGCGAGGCTGACCGCCTGGCGGAAGGCGAGGGTGCGGTTGAGCAGCCGCACGCGCTGGCCGCGGGCATCGGGTTCGCCCCAGCCATTGCCCGACAGGTTCATCAGCACGGCATAGGCGGCGCCGCGCGGCCCGAAGGCGATGCGGAACGGCGCCCCGGGCTTTGCCGCCTGGCGCAGCACCTCGACATAATTGCCCGGCACCTCGACATTGGCGAGATCGGCGGTGCCGGCGATGACCTGGATATCGCGGTCGTTCCAGCCGAGCAGGCGATATTGCAGCTCGTCGAAATAGGGCAGTTGCTGCCCGGCGGCATCGACCTTCCAGTAATAGGCGTTGCGGCGGAAGATCAGGATGTCGTCGGGACGGTATTCGGTGACCACCCAGGCGCCCATGACCGGAAAATTGACCCGCGCTGCCGGAAACGCATTGCGGTAATCGGCATAGCTGTTGCGCGGGTTATGACGCGGATGCCGGGGCCGCAGCACATGCGCCGGGCCGGGGCAGAACTTGCCATAGGCCATCTGGTAGAGGACATCCTCCGGGAACGGTTGCCTGAACGTCCAGCGGATCGTGTAGGGGCCCAGCGCCTCCAGCCTTGTGCCGGCGCCGAAGCTGTCGGGCCCCGCCCCGCCCAATGGCGACACCTGCGGATCGAGGACATTGTCGGTCCAGAAGAACATCACGTCGTCGCTGGTGAAGGGATACCCGTCGGACCAGCGCGCGCCTTCGATCAGGTCCATGGTGAGCTGGTGGCCGCCGGCCGACCAGGTCCAGCCGCGGGCGAGATTGGGCAGCGGCTGCAGCGCGTCGCTGCGCACCATGAACAAGGGGCCGGTGCGGGTCAGGCACTCCATCGTGCCGATATCGACGCCGCCCCAACCCTGCGACTGGCCGGCGCTGGTGTTCCAGCCCTCGGGGCGGCCGCCGGTGACCTGGCGCAGCGCGTCGCCATAATGGCCGATGCCGTCGGGCATGGCGGCGGTGCCGAACACCAGCGGTTGCCGCGGCAGGCGTTCGGCGAGCGGTGGCAGCCGGCCGCGGGCGACGAAATCCCGCGTGACCCAGGCTGGCTCGGCATAGGCGGGCAGGGCGCGGAAACCGACGAGATCGGCGGGGAGCAGCCGGTGCTGGACGCCGCCGCCGGGGGCCAGCGCGGCGGTCGCCATGGGGTCGGCGACGCCGGTGGAGGGCGCCGGCGCCGAGCAGGCGGCGAGCGGCAACAGCGCGGCGACGCCGGCCATCCTGCTCCAGCGCCGCAGCTCCATCCCTCACCCTTTCAGCACTTGGTAATGCGGTTCTGTCACACAGGATGCTGCCTCTGCACCTGTCGCCGCCGTTGGTTTGACTTTAGCAGATTGATATTATAATTCGCAAATCGATGGTGACCGGATCAATCCGGCACCGGCACGCGCGGCCCCGGTCCCCCGGCCTGGCCGTCAAGGGGAGGCAAATTCGATGGTTTTGCGCACGGTACGTCGGCTGTCTGCGTCGACGATCCTTTCGGGTCCGGCATTGTTTGCGCTCGCCATGGCGCTGCCGGGTG
>QBLU01000083.1 GCA_003241875.1 Alphaproteobacteria bacterium | reverse complement strand
CCTCCCCACTCTACGTTCCCTGCGCTCACGTGGGGGAGGGAGGAGAGAAGGTGGCGCGGTTACCGCTGGACCCCCCGTGCCAGCACTCCCAAATCCTCCAAAAGTCTCGAAAGTCACTCACTCTGCGTGTTTGTCGCCGGGAAGATATATCTTCGCCGCCGCGTCCTACAGATACTCACGATGTCAAAGAGCGAAACGCTCGCTGCGATAACCAAATAGGAGATAAATGTCAACCCTCTCCCGCAGGCGGGAGAGGGAGGATGGGTTTACTCCGCGGCTTCGGCCAGTTCCGGCCGCACCACCGCCCGCGCTTTTGAAAACACCATCTCCTCGCCCAGGTCGCCCTCGCGCAGTTCCTTGCGGTCGTGCTTGTAGCTCGCCGTCACCATCCAGGGCGCGCGGTTGCCGGATTTCGGCAGGGCGTCGGCGCCGCGCTGGACGTAGCCGGAGGACAGGTCCATCGCCAGCCGCTCGGGCTGGACGTCGGGGCCGGGGGTGGGGGTGGCGACCGGCATGCCCGTCGCCTTCATGTGGTTGAGCAGGCGGCCGACATATTCGGCGATCAGGTCCGACCGCAACGTCCAGCTGGCGTTGATATAGCCGAAGCTGACGGCGAGGTTGGGGAGGCCGGAGAACATCATGCCCTTATAGGCGAGCGTCTCGTCGATGCGGCGGGCTTCACCGTCGACGCTGACCGCCATGCCGCCCAGCGCCTCCAGCTTGAGCCCGGTCGCCGCGACGATGATGTCGGCCTCGAGCAGCCCGCCCGCGCTGAGGCGGATGCCATCGGCCTCGAAGCGTTCGATGGTGTCGGTGGCAATGTCGGCCTTGCCGGCCTTGATCGCCTCGAACAGGTCGGCATCGGGGACGAGGCACAGCCGCTGGTCCCAGGGATTGTACTTGGGGTTGAAATGCGTGGCCATGTCATAGCCCTCGGGCAGGAGCTTCTGCAGCCGGCCGAGCAGATTGGCCCGCACCTTGTCGGGGTTCTTGCGGGTCTGGTTGTAGAACCACATGCCGAAGGTGACATTCTTCCAGCGGACGATGTCATAGGCCATCTGCGCCGGCAGCAGCTTGCGCAGGAAATTGGCGATCCCGTCGCTCGCCGGGCGGCTGACCATGTAGGTCGGCGACCGCTGCAGCATGGTGACATGCGCCGCCGTCCTGGCGATTTCGGGCACCAGCGTCACCGCCGTGGCGCCCGATCCGATGATGACGACGCGCTTGCCGCTGGTGTCGAGGGTTTCTGGCCAGAATTGCGGCTGGATGACCTGGCCCTTGAAGTCGGCCTCGCCCGGGAAATCGGGCTTGTAGCCTTGCGAATAGCTGTAATAGCCGCTGCACATGTAGAGGAAATTGCAGGTAAAGTCTTCCGTGCCGCCGTCGCTGCGGGCGGTCGTCACCGTCCAGCGCGCATCGGCCGATGACCAGTCGGCAGCCTTGACCTTGCGGCCGAAGCGGATGCGGCTTTCGATGCCGTGCTCGGTGGCGGTTTCGCGGATATACTCGCGGATGCTCGGGCCGTCGGCGATCGCCTTGGCCTGTTCCCAGGGTTTGAAGTTGTAGCCGAGCGTGTACATGTCGCTGTCCGACCGGATGCCGGGATAGCGGAACAGGTCCCAGGTGCCGCCGATGGCGTCGCGGCCTTCGAGGATGGCATAGCTGCGGTCGGGGCAGTCGCGCTGCAGATGGACGGCGGCGCCGATGCCCGACAGGCCGGCACCGACGATCAGCACGTCGAAATGGTTGGTCACGCTGTTCTCCCGCGCAGCCCCCGCTGCTTGACGCTTACGTTAACCGCGTGGCGCTCAGTTCGCAACCAGCGCGTCGGCGTCGATGGCGGCCACGCTGGTGACGCCGGTCAGCGCCATGGCGACGCGCAGTTCGGCGGCGATGATGCCCAGCATGTGGCTGACGCCGGCCTGCCCGCCGCCGCCAAGCGCCCAGGCCCAGGCGCGGCCCAGCCATACGCCATCGGCACCCAGCGCCAGCAACCGCGCGACATCGAGCCCCGACCGCACCCCGCCATCGGCGAACAGCGTCAGTCGGCCGCCGACGGCATCGGCGATGGCGGGCAGGGCGCGCGCCGCCGACAGCACGCCATCCAGTTGCCGGCCGCCATGGTTCGACACCACCAGCCCGTCGGCGCCGGCGGCGAGCGCCGCGCGCGCATCATCGGCGTCGAGCACGCCCTTCAGGATCAACGGCCCGTCCCAGGCGGCGCGCACCGTCTCCAAGTCGCGCCAGGTCACCGAGGCATCCATGTTGCCGGCGATCCAGGCAAAGAAATCCTCCAGCCCCGATTGCCGCCCGAGCAGCGCCGCCACATTGCCGAGATGGTGCGGCCGCCCCTGCAGCCCGACGTCGAGCGCCCAGCCGGGATGGCGCAGCGCCTGGCCAAGCCGCCGCAACTGGCCGCCAAGGCCCGGCGCCCCGGCCAGCCCCGAGCGGCGATCGCGATAGCGCGCGCCGGCCACCGGCAGGTCGACGGTGAACACCAGCGCCGGGCAGCCGGCGTCCCGCGCGCATGCCATCAGGTCGCGCATGAAGCCGCGATCCTTCATCATGTAGAGCTGGAACCAGGGCGGCGGCGCGGCGGCGGCGACCTCGGGCAGGGCACAGATCGACAGGGTGGACAGGCAGAAGGGCACGCCGGCGGCGGCAGCGGCGCGGGCGGCCTGGATCTCGCCGCGGCGCGCATACATGCCGGCCAGCCCGACCGGGCCGAGCGCCACCGGCAGCGCCTGTTTCATGCCGAACCAGATGGTCGAGGTGTCGATCGCCGACACGTCGCGCATCACCCGCTGCTTCAGCGCGATGGCTTCGAGGTCGGCGACATTCCGGCGCAGCGTGGTTTCGGCGTAGGATCCGCCGTCGATATATTCGAACAGGAACGGCGGCAGCCGGCGGCGGGCGGCCTCGCGGTGATCGGCGATATTGGCGACGATCACCGCGGGACGGCGCTTATCGCCGTGGCATGCCCGGCATCTGCGGCGGCGGCCGGCGGTCGCGATCGCGGCGCGGCAGCTGCGCCTGATAGGCGACGAGGCAATGTTCGGTGCAATAGGGGAAACCGGCCTGCGACGGCTTTCCGCAGAAATGGAAATCGGCGTCGCCGGGATGGCCGAGCGGCCATTTGCAGACCTTTTCGCTCAGATCGAGCAGCGTCGTCTTGGCCGCTTTGCCGTTGCGCGCGGGCTTCTTGACGACCGGCGGCGCTGCCGGGCGGGCGATGGCCGGCGGCGGCGCCAGCGGTGCGGCGGCGGGCGCTGCGACCGCGGCCGGCGTGGCAGGCGCCGCCTCGGCGGCGGGCTCTTCGCCGCCCTTGACCGGCGACGGCCGCGATTCGAGGCCGAGGCGGTGCGCCTTGCCGATGACGGCGTTGCGGCTGACGCCTTCGCCGAGCAGTTCGGCGATCTGGCTGGCGGTCATGCCGCCTTCCCAGCCGGCTTTCAGCTGTGCGATGCGTTCGTCGGTCCAGGCCATCAAATTCGTCCCTGTTGCCGCCCCGCCTTGCGGTGGTGACGGTCCCGGCGTTAAAGCCGGGGAATGCTGAACCCCGATAGTCCGAAAATCGCTCAGGGTGCCCGCCATCCCGAACCGGGGGTGGTCGTCATCCCGTCGGTCAACTGGCAGGGGTTGAAGACGCTGTATCTGAAGGAGGTGCGCCGGTTTTTCAAGGTGCAGTTGCAGACGATCTGGGCGCCGGCGATTACCACGCTGTTGTTCCTCGTGATTTTCGCCCTTGCGCTGGGTGGCACGCGGACGGCGGTGCTCGGCGTGCCCTATGCCGATTTCCTGGGTCCCGGCCTCATCGTCATGGGCATGATCCAGAACGCCTTTGCCAATTCCTCGTCGTCGATCCTGGTCGCCAAGGTGCAGGGCTCGATCATCGACGTGCTGATGCCGCCGCTGTCGGCGGGGGAGCTGGTCGCCGCCTATGTCGCCGGCGCGCTGACCCGGGCCTGGCTGGTCGGCATCGCCGTCTGGGTGGTCATGCTGGTGGCGCCCGGCGTCGACGTGCCGATCCGCAATCCGTTGCTGGTGCTGTATTTCGGCACGATGGGCGCGGTGATGCTGGCGCTGCTCGGCGTGCTGACCGGGATCTGGGCCGACAAGTTCGACCATGCCGCCGCGGTCACCAACTTCGTCATTCAGCCACTGACGCTGCTGTCGGGGACATTCTATGCCATCGATCGCGTCAATCCGACGATGAAGATGATCAGCCATGCCAATCCTTTCTTTTACGTCATCGACGGGTTCCGCAGCGGATTCATCGGCGTTTCCGATGGCTTGCTGGGGCAGGGCGCGATACTGTTGCTGGTCATCAACGTGCTGTTGTGGATCACCTGCTACCGGGTCCTGCGCTCGGGCTGGCGGCTGAAGGCTTGATCGGTCGGGCGGCGTCGGACGGCATGATTTGCCGGACAACGACGTAAAATCCCGTTGCCGAGGCGAATCGACGCGCCGGCGTTGCAGGGTGCCAGCGATGGAGTTTACCGGGTGCAATAGCCGGTTGTTTCGTTTGAGGTTACAGCGTCCGCATGAATCGTCTGCTCCCCCTCGGCCTGCTGCCCCTGTTCGCCCTGACAGCCTGTGGCGGCAGCGGCAGCGCGGGGGCCGACGCCAAGAAGGCGCGGCCGCCGTCGCTGGTCGGGGCGCAGACTGCCGGCGCCGTGGATTTCGCCCCCAGCCTGGTCGCGCTCGGCACCGTCACGCCTCTGCAATCGGTGCAGGTGCGGTCGCGCATCGATGGCCAGATCACCCGCATCCTGTTCAACGAAGGCGACATGGTCCGCGCCGGCCAGCCGCTGTTCCAGCTCGATGACCGGGCGGCGCGGGCGGCGCTGGCCCAGGCCCGCGCCGGCCTCGCCAGTGCCCGTGCCCAGGCCGTGCTCGCCCGCGGCGACCTGACCCGGGCCGAGGCGCTGGTCGGCAAGGGGTTCATCTCCGGCGCCGTCGTCGACCAGCGTCGCGCGCTCGCCGGCACCGCCGCCGCCGCCATCGCCGGCGCCGAGGCGGAGGTGCAGAGCGCCGAAACGACGTTGAGCTACCTGACCATCCGCGCCCCCGTCAGCGGTCGCACCGGGGAACTCGGCTTCCGGCTCGGCGCCAACATCCGCGCCGCCGACACGCTGCCGCTGGTGACGGTCAACCAGTTGTCGCCGATCGCCGTGCGCTTCCTGGTGCCAGCCGACCAGATCCAGCAGGTGCGGACGGCGATGGGCGCCGGCCCGGTATCGGTCGCCGCCCGCCCGCAGGAGGATGACCGCGCGCCGCCGATCGCGCAGGGCCGGCTGACCTTTCTCGACAACAATGTCGGCGCCGGCAATGGCGCCGTCGCGGCCAAGGCCGAATTCGCCAATATCGGCAATGTACTGTGGCCGGGCGGCATCATCAACGTCGCGCTGCCGCTCGGCGCCGCCCGGCCGCGCATCGCCCTGCCCGAGGCGGCGGTGCAGACCGGCCGCGACGCGCCGTTTGTCTGGACCATCGCTGCGGATGGCAAGATCGCCATGCGCGATGTCACCGTCGCCGGCCGCGCCGGTGGCAAGGTCTATCTCGCCAGCGGCGTCGCCCCGGGCGAACGGATCGTCGTCGATGCCCTGTCGAAGCTGAAGCCCGGTGACAAGGTCCGCACCAAGGATGGCCCCGGCCGCCCGCCGCGCACCGCTGCCGTCGGGCCCGCCGCCGGGCCTGCCGCGACGTCGACAACGACGGTCGGCGGCTGATGGGCCTGGTGCGCCTCGCCGTCGAGCGGCCCGTCGCCACGGTGCTGCTCAGCCTGGCGCTGATCTTTGCCGGCATTTTCGGCTATCGCACCCTGCCGGTCTCGGCGCTGCCCGAGGTCGATTTGCCGACCATCCAGATCAGCGCCAACCTGCCCGGCGCCAATCCGGCGACGATGGCATCGTCGGTGGCGACGCCGATCGAGCGCCAGCTGTCGACCATCGCCGGCATCGATCTCATCACCTCGTCGTCGACGACCGGCTCCACCACCGTCACCGTCCAGTTCGCGCTCGACCGCAACATCGACGCGGCGGCGCTCGACGTGCAGTCGGCGCTGTCGGCGGTGGCGCGCCGCCTGCCGCGCGAAATGCCGACGCCGCCGACCTTCAAGAAGATCAATCCCGCCGACCAGGCGGTGCTGCTGATCTCCATCCGCGACAAGACGCGGTCGTCGAATGCCCTGCAGACCATCGTCGACACGCTGGTGGTGCCGCGCATCTCCACCATGTCGGGGGTCGGCGAGGTGCAGACCTATGGCAGTCGCCGCTATGCCATGCGCATCCAGTTCGACCCCGCGGCGCTGACGGCGCGCAACCTGACGCCGGAGGATGTGCGCGCCGCCGTGGCCGCCGCCAACAGCAACATCGCCGTCGGGTCGATCACCCGCGGCGAGCGCAGCTACATCCTCGATGCCAGCGGCAATCTCGAAACGACGCGCGAATTCGCCAACATCGTCATCGCCTCTCGCGACGGCCTGCCGGTGCGGGTCGGTGATGTCGCCAAGGTCATCGACAGCTTCGAAAATTTCTATGGCGGCTCCAAGCTCAACGGCGAACCGTCGCTGACCCTCGCCATTTCGCGGCAGCCCGGCGCCAATGTCGTTAAGCTGGTCGACGATGTCATGGCCACCCTGCCGTCGATCGCCGAATCGGTGCCGCCATCGATCACTATGCAGCCGATCGTCGACCGGTCGGATTCGGTCCGCGATTCGGTCGCCGATGCCCAGTACACGCTGGTCGGCACGGCGATCCTCGTCATCCTCGTCATCTATCTCGTGCTTGGTGACTGGCGCGCCACCATCATCCCGGCGATCGTGCTGCCGCTGGCCGCCGTCGGCACCTTTGCCGGCATGTATTTCTTCAAGTTCAACCTCGACAATCTGTCGCTGCTGGCGCTGACGCTGGCGACCGGCTTCGTCGTCGACGATGCCATCGTCGTGCTCGAAAACATCGTGCGCCGCATCGAGGACGGGGAGGAACCGCGCCAGGCGGCGGTGACCGGCGCCAATGAAATCGCCTTCACCGTGCTGTCGATCTCAATCTCGCTGGTCGCGGTGTTCATCCCGCTGCTGTTCATGGGCGGCGTCATCGGCCGGCTGTTCCGCGAGTTCGCGGTAACGATGACGATCGCCATCGCGATTTCCGCGGCGCTGTCGCTGACGCTGATCCCGATGGTCGCCGCCCGCGTGCTGAAGCCCGGCCACCAGGGCGAGGGCAGCCGGGTGGCGCGCGCCTCCACGCGCGCCTTCGGCAAGCTGCAGCGCGGTTACCTCAGGGCCTTTGATTCGACGCTGCGGCACCGGAAACTCGTCGGCGTGCTGACCGTCGTGTCGATCGGCGTCGCGGTCTGGGGCTTCACCGTCGTCCCCAAGGGCTTTTTCCCCACCGAGGACACCGGCGCCATCTTCATCGGCACCGAGGCGGCGCCCGACACATCAGCTTCACCGACATGCAGAACAAGCAGGACCAGGTGGCGCGCATCGTCCGCGCCGACCCGGCGGTGCTGCGCGTCAACAGCTTCCTCGGCGGCGGCAGCTTCGGCAGCGCCAACACCGGCCGCATGTTCGCGCCGTTGAAGCCGCGGGGCGAGCGCGATTCCGCCGAGGTCGTCCAGGCCCGGCTGCGCAAGAAGCTGGCGAGCATCCCCGGCATCTCGGCCTTCCCCAACATCCCGCAGAATTTGCAGCTCGGCGGCCGCCAGTCCTCGTCCAACTACCAGTACACGCTGTCGTCGGTCGACAAGGACAGCCTCTACGCCTATGCGCCGCAGCTCGAGGCGAAATTGCGCGCTACGCCGGGCTTTGAAGACGTGTCGACGGATTACCAGCGCGGCGCCCGCCAGGTCATGGTCACCGTCGATCGCGACGCCGCCAGCCGCCTCGGCGTGCCCGTTGCCGCCATCCGCCAGACGCTGTTCGCCGCCTTCGGCAACCAGCAGGTGTCGACGATCTACACCGACGCCGACAGCTATGACGTCATCATGGAGGCCGATTCCGGCCAGCAGATGACGCCCGATGGCATCGGCCGGCTGACGGTGCGCTCGGCGGCGGTGAACGGGGCGCCGGGCCAGCTGGTGCCGCTGTCGGCGGTCGCCACGCTCAGCATCGAAGGCGCGCCGACCGTCGTCGCGCACCAGAGCCAGCTGCCCGCCGTGACGGTGTCGTTCAACCTCGCCAAGGGCGTGGCCCTGTCAAAGGCCAAGCCGCTGATCGACGCCGCCGCCGCCGAGCTCGACCAGCCGGCCGGCATCAGCGGGGCGTTCGGCGGCAACGCCCAGCAGTTCGGCGCCTCGACCTCGTCGATGCCGATCCTGTTCCTCGCCGCCATCATCGTCATCTACATCGTGCTCGGCGTGCTGTATGAAAGCTTTGCCCACCCGATCACCATCCTGTCGGGGCTGCCGGCCGCAGGCATTGGCGCCGTCGCCTTCCTGTGGCTGTTCAACATGCCGCTCGACATCATCGGCATCATCGGCGTCGTGCTGCTGATCGGCATCGTCAAGAAAAACGCCATCATGATGATCGACTTCGCCCTCGCCGGGCAGCGCGAACACGGCTGGACCCCGGTCCACGCCATCCGCGAGGCGGCATCCAAGCGCTTCCGCCCGATCATGATGACGACCTTTGCCGCCATGGCCGCCGCCGCGCCGCTGGCCTTCGGCATCGGCGCCGGCGCCGAACTCCGCCAGCCGCTCGGCATCGCGGTCATGGGCGGGCTGCTCGTCAGCCAGGTGCTGACGCTGTTCATCACGCCCGTCGTCTACCTCGGCATCGAAGGCATCAATGCCCGTTTGCGCGCGCGTCGCGGCGGCGCCGAAGTGCGGGAACTGCCGGCCGGCGAAACCCGCGGGCGCGTGGCGGCGGAGTAGGAGAGCCTCCGGCGGCTGGGGCCGATGGCCCCAGACCCCGGTTGTTTTGGCGTGGCAGCTATTGGGTGGGAAGCGGTCATTCGGCAAAGATGGTCACGTCGCCGCCACCCAACGCGATGACCCACATTCCACCGCTTTCAGGAGGCAGGTTGATCTGCCAACC
>QBLU01000082.1 GCA_003241875.1 Alphaproteobacteria bacterium | reverse complement strand
GTGTTGCCCTATGGCTTTGCCAAGCGTTTCGGCGTCGTCATCACCGGTGCCGACCCCGCCGCGGTGCATGTCGGCCTGCGCCGGGGCGACGATCCCCGGGTGCTGGCGGAGGTGCGCCGCATCGTCGGGCGCCCGCTCACTATCGACATCGTCGAGCCCGCGGGCTTCGATCGCCTGTTGTCGGGCAACTATGCGCTGGGTGGTTTCACCACCGCGGGCATGGACGGCAGCGACGAATTGGGGCTGCTGGTCGACAATATCCCCTCCGCCGACGACCTGCTCGACACCCAGGACGATGCGCCGATCATCCGTCTCATCAACGGCCTCATCGCCGAAGCCGCGCGCCAGGGCGTCTCCGACATCCATATCGAGCCCTATGAGGCCGCGCTGATCGTCCGCATGCGCGCCGATGGCCAGCTGACCGAGCGCCACCGCCTGCCCGCCAACGTCGCCTCCATGGTGGTCAGCCGCATCAAGGTCATGGCCCGGCTCGACATCGCCGAGCGCCGGCTGCCCCAGGATGGCCGCATCGGACTGACATTGGGCGGCAAGAGCCTGGATGTCCGCGTCTCCACGCTACCGTCGCGCGGCGGCGAACGCGTCGTCCTGCGCCTGCTCGACAAGGACAATGCCGGCATCGACCTCGATGCGCTGGGCATGCCGCCGACCATCGACCGTGCCTTTCGCAAGGCGCTGGCCGAACCGAACGGCATCGTGCTGGTCACCGGCCCCACCGGTTCGGGCAAGACGACGACGCTTTATGCCGGTCTGCGCCTGCTCAACGACGGCAGCCGCAACATCCTGACCGTCGAGGACCCGGTCGAATATGCCGTCGACGGCGTCGGCCAGACCCAGGTCAACCCCAAGGTCGGGCTCAGTTTCGCCGCCGGCCTGCGCGCCATCCTGCGCCAGGACCCCGATACCGTGATGGTCGGGGAGATCCGCGACAGCGAAACCGCCGAAATCGCCATCCAGGCGTCGCTGACCGGCCATCTCGTGCTGTCGTCGGTCCACACCAACGACAGCGCCGGCGCCATTACCCGGCTGCGCGACATGGGTATCGAGCCCTTCCTGCTCGCGTCCACCCTGCGCGCCGTCATCGCCCAGCGGCTGGTTAGGCGCCTGTGCGCCGACTGCGCCACGCCCCACCCCGCCGACGCCGGCACCGCCGCGCTGATCGGCATCGCGCCCGGCACGACGATCTGGGCCGCGCACGGCTGCCCGGCGTGCGCCGGCAGCGGCTATCGCGGCCGTGTCGGGGTGTTCGAGGCCATCCGCATCACCGACGAGATCCGCAAGCTGATCCTCGACGGCGGCGACGAGGTCGCCATCGCGGCCCAGGCCTTTGCCCCACGACCGCACAATGCCCCGGCCCTGCCCGGCGCCGCCCGGGCCCTTGTCACGGCCGGCGTCACCACCCCAGAGGAGGCCGTCCGCGTCATGCGCAGCGGCGCCGGCGATGCCTGAATACCGGTACAGCGCCATCGACACCGCCGGTCGCACCCGCCACGGCAGGGTCAGCGCCGACAGCAGCGACGCGGCGCGCGCCGAACTGCTGCGCAAAAAGCTGTTTGCCACCCGCATCGATGCCGCCAGCACCCCTGCGCCGGTGTCGGTTGGCGGTCGCCGCCGGCTCAATGCCCGGCAGTTGACCCTGTTCACCCGCCAGATCGCCACGCTCGGCCAGGTCGCCCCGCTCGAGGAAGCGCTGCGCACGATCGTCCACCAGTCCGAACAGCCCCATGTCCAGCATGTGCTCGGCCGCGTCCATACCGGCGTCGTCGAGGGCCGGCGCCTGTCCGAAGCCATGGCGCTGGCCCCGGCAAGCTTCCCGCCGCTCTATCGCGCCATGGTGTCAGCCGGGGAAAGTTCCGGCTCGCTGCCCGAGATTCTGGAGCGCCTTGCCGACCTGCAGGAACGCCAGGCCACCGTGCGCGGCAAGGTTGTCGCCGCCATTGCCTATCCCGCGGCGCTGGCCATCGTCGCCACCGTCGTCGTCATCGCGCTGATGATCTTCGTCGTTCCCAAGGTCGTCGCCCAGTTCGAGGACATCGGTCAGGCACTGCCGCTGCTCACCCGCATCGTCATCGGCCTGTCGGACTTCCTGTCGGGCTGGTGGTGGCTGCTGCTGCTGGGCATCACCGGCGCCGCATTGCTGTTCACCCGCGCCCTGCGCGACGAGGGGTTTCGCCTGCGTTTCGACACCTGGCTGCTCGGATTGCCACTGCTGGGGCGCCTGCTGCGCGATCTCCACGCCGCCCGGCTGGCGCGCACGCTGGCGACCATGGTCGCCAGCCGGCTGCCGCTGATCGAAGGGCTGGCGCTGACCACCGCCACCATCAACAACCGGGCGCTGCGCCGCGCCTCCGAAGACATCGTCGTCGCCATCCGCGAAGGCGGCAGCCTGTCGACGGCGCTGCGCCGAGCGGGCGTCTTTCCGCCGCTGCTCGTCTACATGGCCGCCGGCGGCGAGAGCTCGGGACGGCTCGACCTGATGCTCGAACGGGCCGCCGACTATCTGGAACGCGAGTTCGACACCTTCACCGCCACCGCCTTGTCGCTGCTCGAACCCGGGGTCATCATCGTCATGGGCGGCATCGTCGCGGCCATCGTGCTGTCGATCCTGCTGCCGATCCTGCAACTCGACACACTGGCTGCCCAATGAGGACCCCCGTGACCCACAGCGAACACGAAGACGGCTTTACCCTGGTAGAGCTGATGGTGGTCATCGTCATCATCGGGCTGCTCGCCACCGTCGTCATCGTCAACGTCCTGCCGACCCGCGACAAGGCGATGGTCGAAAAGGCAAAGGCCGATATCGCGCTGATCGAGCAGGGGCTGGAGATGTACCGGCTCGACAACTTCAACTATCCGGGCGCGGACCAGGGCCTGGCGGCGCTGCAGGCACCGCCCGCGGGCCTGTCGCAGCCCGATCGCTACCGCCGCGGCGGCTATCTCAAGCGCCTGCCCGACGACCCCTGGGGCAAGCCCTATCAATACGCCAACCCCGGCACGCGTGGCGCCGTCGATATCTATTCGTTCGGCGCCGATGGCGCGCCGGGCGGGACCGGTGAAAATGCCGATATCGGCAACTGGAAGTAACCGCCCGCGCGACCCCCGCGACGCCGGCTTCACGCTGGTCGAGCTGATGATCGTGCTCGTCATTCTCGGCCTTGCCAGCGCGGCCGTCGTCATCGCCCTGCCCGACCCGCGCGGCCGCATCGCCGACGATGCCGAGGCGCTGGCCGCCCGACTGGTCACGGCGCGTGACCTCGCCATCGTCGGCGGCACCGACATGGCGGTGCGCATCGATGCCGCGGGCTATGGCTTTTCACGGCGTGCCGGCGACGGCTGGGTGCCGGCGACCGCCAAGGCGCTGCAGCCGCGCCGCTGGGGCGAGGGTGTCGAGGCGTTGAACCGCATCGAAGGCGGCGACCTGCTGGTGTTCGACACCACCGGCCTCGCCACGCCGGCCCTGGTGACCCTGCAGCGCGGCACCGATCGCGCCAGCATTGCCGTCGACGCAGCGGGAGCGGTCCATGTCGAGGCCCGCTGACGCCGGCTTCACGCTGATCGAAGTGCTGGTCGCGCTGGCGATCTTCAGCCTGGCGGCACTGGCGCTGCTGCGCCTGCAGGGCGCCGCGCTGGGTACGACCGCCCGGCTCGACGAGCGCACCATGGCCGACATTGTGGCGCAGAACATGGCCGTCGAGCTGATGATCGCACCCCAGCCGCCGGCTTATGGCGCCACCGCCGGCACCACGGCCAACGCCGGCCGCAGCTGGCGCTGGACCCAGATCGTGGCGCGCAGCCCCGATCCGCGCCTGCAACGCATCGAAATCCGCGTCGCCGGCCCCGACGGCGGCACGGCGGCGACACGCATCGTCGTCCGGCGGGCGGCATGAAAGCCGCCGGCTTCACCCTGGTCGAGCTGCTGATCGGCCTCGCCATCTTCGCCATCCTGTCGCTCGCCGGGGTGTCGCTGCTGTCGTTCAGCATCGACGCACGCCAGCGCACCGGGGAGCGACTCGACACGCTGGCCGGTGTCGTCCGCACCCGGGCGCTGCTCTCCGCCGACCTGGCGCAGGCAGCGCCGCGGCCTTGGCGCGACAGCAACGGCCTGCGCCACCCCGCCTTTGCCGCCGATGGCACCATGGTGCTCGAGCTGGTGCGCCGCGGCTGGCGCAACGATGGCGGTGCGGCGCGGTCATCGCTGCAGCGCGTCGCCTATCGTCTCAGCGGTGACCGGCTCGAACGGCTGTCGGCGCCGATGGTCGACGGCACCGTCGCCAACCCGCCGGCCGTGCTGCTGACCGGCGTGACGACACTCCGCCTCCGCTTTCACAGTGCCGGCGAATGGCGCAGCGACTGGCAGCCGGCGGCACCCGATGTGCTTCCCGACGCTGTCGAGCTGACCCTTGCCGCCGCCGCGGTACCCGAATTGCGACAGGTGTTCCTGGTCGGACCCGGCCCGACATGAGACCCCGCGACCGCCCCGGCAACCCGAACGAGCGCGGCGCGGCGCTGCTCAGCGTGCTCATCCTTGTCGGCATCCTCGGGGCCCTGGCGGTGGCCGTGTTCGATCGCCTGCGGCTGGCGACGACCCTGGCCGGCAACAGCGCCGGCATTGCCGAGGCCCGCGCTTATGCCGGCATCGCCGAGATATTGGTGGCGACGCGCATCGGTGATCTCGCCGCTGCCGATGCCACCCGCACCACGCTCGCCGGCGGCTGGCAGGACCGGCCGACGACGCTGCCGCTGCCCAACGGGACGGCCGAAGTGCGGGTGCGCGACGGCGGCAATTGCTTCAACCTCAACAGCCTCGTCGCCGGCAGCGCCGAGGCGCTGGTGGCGCGACCCATCGCCGTCGACCAGTTCGCGCGGCTGATGACGCTGCTTTCCATCCCCGAAGGCCAGGCCCGGCGCATCGCCGCGGCCAGCGCCGATTGGATCGACAGCAACGGCGACGCCTATCCCGATGGCGCCGAAGATAGCGTCTATGCCCGCGCCGCGGTGCCGTACCGCACCGCCAACACCCTGATGGTCGAGGCCAGCGAGTGGCGCGCCGTGTCGGGGGTGACGCCGGATGTCTATGCCCGCATCCGGCCCTGGCTGTGCGCGTTGCCGCTGGCCGACCTGTCGCCCCTCAACGTCAACACGCTGCTGCCCGATCAGGCGCCGCTGCTCGCCATGCTGTTCCCCGGCACGCTCGGCATTCCGGCGGCACGGCGGATCATCGCCGAACGGCCCGGCGCCGGCTGGCCCAACATCGGCGCCTTCTGGAACACCGAGGCGTTGCGCGGCATCGACCCGCCAACCGATGCTCTCCGCCAGCCGCAGGTCCGAACGGCCTGGTTTGCGGTGGACATGCAGGTTCGGGCGGGCGAAGGCGAATTGCGCGAAACCGCGCTGTTCGACGCGCGGCAGCGATCGGTGCGGATCGCGACACGGCGCTGGACGAGGGACGAATGATTCGCTGGCTGGCTTTCCTCGACGGCGACGATGGCCATTGGCTGCGCCTCGACGACGATCTGGTCACCGCGCGCGGTGCCGGGCTGCCGGCCGTTGCCGATGGTGACACGGTCATCGCGGTCGTGCCCGGCACCGCGGTCGTACTGCACTGGGTGGAATTGCCGCTACTGGCCCCTGCCCAGGCGCTGGCAGCGGCGCAACTGCTCGCCGCCGATGTCAGCGGCGCCCCTATCGCCGATGTGCACGTTGCCATCGGGACTGCCGACGCCGAGGGGTTCCGCCCGATGGCGCTCGCCGATCGCGGCACGATGGCCGGCTGGCTGGCGCAGCTTGCCGCCGCCGGCCTCGATCCCGATCGCATCGTGCCGCTGCCGCTACTGCTGCAGGTGCCGGCGCGCGAGGACGCGGTGACGCTGCTCGCGGCCTGGGGCCATGATCATGCCCGGGGGTCGCGGCTGGCGTTTTCGGCCGAACCGGCGCTGACGCCGCTGCTGATCGGCGACCGCAGCGTCGAATCGAGCGATCTTGCGCACTTCGAGGCCGGCCTTGCTGCCGCCCTTGCCACCGTGCCCATCGACTTGCGCCAGGGGGAATTCGCCCGTGTTCAGGCCTGGCGCGTCGACCGGCGCCAGGGGCGGCGCATCGCGCTCACCCTCGCGGCGGCGCTGGCGCTGTGGATCATCGGCGACGTCGCCGTCCTGTTCCGCAACAGCATCGCCGCCGATCGCGCCGAACAGCAGCTCGCCGACGCTGCCCGCGCCGTGCTGCCCCGCGGCACTGCCATCGATGCACCGCGCGCGCAGGTCGCGGCCCGGCTGGCCAGCCTCGGCGGCGCCGGCCAGGGCCTGACGGGGCTGGTCGCACCGCTGCTCGCCGTGCTGCAGGGCCGGCCGACGGCAACGCTGCAATCGCTCGGCTACACGCCCGACACCGGCCTGACCGCGCTGGTGGCGGCACCCGGCGCCGACGATGGCCAGGCCATCGCCGCGGGGCTCGCCGCCGCCGGTGTGGAAGCGCGCGTCGGCAGCCCGCGCGATGACAACGGCATCAGTGTCGTCGATGTCGTGGTACGGCCGCGATGACGGCGCTGGTCCTGCCCTGGTGGCGCGAACGCAGCCGACGCGAGCAGGTGCTGCTGTTGATCATGGCGGCGCTGCTGCTGGCGATCATCCTCGGGCTCGGGGTGCTGCGCCCCCTGGCGCGCGCCCGCGCCGACGCCGCCGAGCGTCTCGCCGTCGCCACCGTGGCGCTCGGGGACGTGCGCGGCATGACGGCGGCAATCCGCGCCGCCGAGGTCCGCACCCGCCCGGCCGGCGCCACGCCGACCATCGAACGGGTCGGGAGCCGTGCCAATGCCGCCGGACTGACCACGGAACAGCTCGGCAGCGAAGCCGATGGCCGCGTGACGATGCGAGTCGCTGCGGTCAAGCCGGCCATGCTGCTGCGCTGGATTGCCGAGCTGGAAGCCGAGGACGGCATCATCGTCGATCGGCTGACCGTCACCCGCAACGGCGACCAGACCGTGGCGGCGGACCTCGCGCTGCGTGACGCACGCCGATGAAAGGGCGCCTCATCGCCTTCGTCGCGATGTTTGCGCTCGCGTTGCTGGCGCTGCTGCCGCTGCGTGTCGCCGGGCTCGACAATGCCGGGCTGACGGCACAGGCGGTGACCGGCAGCATCTGGCGCGGCCACCTGACAGCGGCGCAGCTGCGCGGCCTGCCGATCGGCGATGTCGATGCCGGCATGGCGCCGCTGTCGCTGCTGGGCGGCACGCTGAAGCTCGGGTTCGCCGGACCGGTCATCGCCGGCGCAGTGCTGCGACACGGCAATGGCGGCGGTGTAGAGGGTGTCCGCGGCCGCCTGCTGCCGGGACGCGTGGCCGGCTTGCCGGTGGCGTCGCTCGACCTCGACGACTTCGGCGCCGATTTCCGCGACGCAGCGTGTGCCGGTGCCGGCGGGCGCGTGACGCTGCAGCCGGCGGGCAACCTTGCCCGCATCGGCACGCTGGTCGGCGCACCGCGCTGTGACGGTCCGGCGCTGGTCTTGCCGCTGGCGGGGGACCGGGGCCGGCTCGACCTGCGCATTGCCGCCGACGGCGGCTATCGTGCGACGCTCGCCGTCGATGATGTGGGTGAAGGCGAACGCGCCGGATTGCTCGCCGCCGGGTTCCAGCCGACGCCGAGCGGCCTGGCGCTCACTGTCGAAGGACGTCTGTGATGCCGATCCCGCTGCTGCTCGCCGCCGCCGCCATCGCTTCGGCGCTGCCGCTCGGAGAATTGCCGCCGCAGGTGCTGGCCAAGGACCAGTGCGCCATGTTCCTTTGGGATCGCGCCTCGGAACGGCGCGTGGCGATGGTGCTGGTCAAGCCGTTGTCGCTGCGGGTCATGCGCGGCGCATCGGTGGTCACCCTGCCGGCCAGCGATGCCGGGACCGGTGAACCGGTGCTCGGCTTTCCCTCCGGGCTGCGCTTTGGCGATACGTCCGGTGCCATCGCCATCGACGCCGTCATCGTGCCCAATGACGGCGGCACCGGCGGCGTCGTGCGCGACGCCATCATCACGATGACACTGCCGACGGGCGAAGCAATCGTCGCGCCCGTCGCCGGGCTGGTGGGCTGTGGCTGATTCGACTCCGAGCGAATGGGCCCTGGCCCTCGGCGGCGGCCTGATGCTGGCGGCAGGCCTGGTCTGGATTCTCGATCCTTTGCCCGAGCAAGGCACCGAACCCGCGGTCGAGCTGACCGCGCCGCCGCCTGTCCTGCCACAGCCCGCCCCACCAGCCCCGGTCGTGCCACAAGCCGCACCGGCACCCGCTGCCTCCGGCGGCTTCATCCTGCGCGGCGTCTTGATGCGCGGCAGCGGCGGCGCGGCGATCATCGAGGCCGAGGATGGCCGGCAGCGCCTGGTCCGGGCCGGCGGCACCGTCGCGCCCGGCGTCATCCTCACCGAGCTGACGCCCGGGTCGGTCGCGCTGCTATCGGGCGGGACTCGGCAGACGCTGGTACTCGACGGCGGCAGTCCGGCAGCGCCGGCCGCTGCGGGTCGCAGCCCTGTCAAAGCCATGGCCTCGACCGCAAACGACTATCGGCTGGGCATGAAGCCGGTACGCGAGGGCGGCCGCGTCATCGGTCACGAAATCGTTGATATGACACGCCTGCCATTGTTCCGCATGGCCGGGCTGCGGTCGGGCGACATTGTCATGGCAATCGGCGGCCAAGGGCTGGACAGCCAGGAGAAGCTGCTGGAATTGCCCGCGGAAGTCGCCGGATCGAACAGCGTCAGCATCGATTATCGGCGTGGTGGCGCCTCGGCCACAGCCACCGTGGAAGTCGCACGCTGACTTAAATCCGTCATCCAAGCGCAACGACCGAGTCACGATTCAAACCTAAGCCCCGGACTGACGGATGTCATTCAAAGGTCGGGTCGCGGTTGGCCCTGCCTGATGTCCGACGGGAACGCCCGGTTCTCAAACTCAGGTTTCAGGGGATTAGCTAATGATGCAGTATCGGACACTCCTGCTGCTGGGGTCGGCCCTGGCGCTCGCCGCTTGTGATGGCGCCAGCGACATTGCATCGCCGGGTGAAGGCGTGATCGTGACGCCGGCACCGACGCCGACGCCCACCCCGACGC
>QBLU01000081.1 GCA_003241875.1 Alphaproteobacteria bacterium | reverse complement strand
TCCCACAGCCGGATCGCCACGCCGGGCGCCGTCCGCCCCGCCCGCCCGGCGCGCTGGGTCACCGCGGCCTGGCTGGCGCGTTCGGTGACCAGCCGGGTCAGGCCGACGGCGCGATCGTGGCGCGGGCGGCGGGCGAGGCCGGAATCGATGACGACGCGGACGCCGTCGATGGTGATCGAGGTTTCGGCGATCGACGTCGCCAGCACGACCTTGCGCGTGCCAGCCGGAGCCGGCCGGATCGCGGCGCGCTGGTCGGCGCCGTCGCGGGCGCCATAGAGCCGGTGGACCTCGACATCGGCGGGCAGGCGCCCGTCCAGCCGCTCGGCGGTACGCTCGATCTCGGCGGCGCCAGGCAGGAAGGCGAGGATGGAGCCGGGCTCGTCGGCGAGCGCACCGCGGATCGCCGAGGCCATGGCGTCCTCGATGCGCAAGGCAGCGTCGCGGCCGATGTGGCGCAGGTCGACCGGGAACATCCGCCCCAGACTTTCCAGCCGCACCAGCCCCGGCACGATCGCCTCATAGGCGGCGCCGTCGAGCGTCGCCGACATCAGCAGCAGCCGCAGATCGGGGCGCAGCGCCTCGCGCACCTCGAGCGCCAGGGCCAGCGCCAGGTCGCTGTCGAGGCTGCGTTCGTGGATTTCGTCGAACAGCACCGCGGCGACGCCGGGCAGTTCCGGATCGGCGACCAGCATGCGGGTGAAGATACCCTCGGTCACCACCTCGATGCGCGTCGCCGCCGACACCCGGCTGTCCATGCGGGTGCGATAGCCGATGGTCTGGCCGACCGCTTCGCCGGCGAGGTCCGCCATGCGCTCCGCGGCGGCGCGGGCGGCGAGGCGGCGCGGCGACAGCAGCATGATCTTGCCGCCCTGTGCCCAGCCCTCCCCGAGCAATGCCGGCGCAACGGCGGTCGTCTTGCCGGCGCCCGGCGGCGCCACCAGCGCGACGCACGCATTGGCGGCGAGCGCGGTGCGCAGCGCAGGGAGAATGTCCTCGACGGGGAGCGGCATGGCGCGGGTGTAGGGGCATTCGCCGCAACAATGAAGCGGGTGCGGCTGGCGGGCCGGCGGGGCTTTTGGTAGCGACGCCGGATGCTCGAATTCACCTGCCATTGCGGCGACATCCGCGTCCGGATCGACAAGCGGCCTGACTATATCCACGAATGCAACTGCAGCCTGTGCAGCAAGACCGGCGTGCGCTGGGGCTACTTCCACCCGTCGGAAGTCAGCGTCACGGGCGCTGCCGGCACCTACAACCGGGTCGACAAGGCGGAGCCGGCGGCGGCGATCGGCTTTTGCCCGCGGTGCAGCGCGACGACGCACTGGACGCTGACCGACGCCGCCGTGGCGCGCTTCGGCAACGGCATGATGGGCGTCAACATGTGGCTGGCCGAGCCGGGCGACCTTGCGGGCATCGAGCTGCGCTTTCCCGACGGGCGCGCCTGGGAGGGCGAAGGCGATTTCGGCTATGTGCGGGAGAGCTACGTCATCGGCGGGCGTTGAGAGACACCGTCATGCTGGCGAACGCCAGCATCCACCGCCGTGCGAGGTGCCGCCCCAACCGCCGCTGGACCGAACGGCGTGCCGGGTGGCCGTGGCCGGACCATGGCGGAACCGTGGATGCCGGCGTTCGCCAGCATGACGGGAGGATGGAAGCGACACCAGCAGCGGCATTTCCAAGCCCCACCGCCGCCGCTATAGCTCCGCCCGTACCATCCCCGAAAAGGTTCTGCCCCGTGTCCAAGGCCAACAGCCCCGTCAATCGCGTCGTCCTCGCTTATTCGGGCGGCCTCGACACCTCGGTGATCCTGAAATGGCTGCAGCAGACCTATGGCTGCGAGGTGGTCACCTTCACCGCCGATCTCGGCCAGGGCGAGGAGCTGGAGCCGGCGCGCGCCAAGGCGGTGATGATGGGCGTCAAGCCCGAGCATATCTTCATCGAGGACCTGCGCGAGGAGTTCGTGAAGGATTATGTGTTCCCGATGATGCGCGCCAACGCGCTGTACGAAGGCCAGTATCTGCTCGGCACCTCGATCGCCCGGCCGCTGATCGCCAAGAAGCAGATCGAGATCGCCCGCGCCGTCGGCGCCGATGCCGTGAGCCATGGCGCCACCGGCAAGGGCAACGACCAGGTGCGGTTCGAGCTCGGCTATTACGCCCTGGCGCCCGACATCCGCATCATCGCGCCGTGGCGGGAATGGGACCTCAACAGCCGCGAGCAGCTGATCGCCTTTGCCGAGGCGCACCAGATCCCGGTGTCGAAGGACAAGCGCGGCGAGAGCCCGTTTTCGACCGACGCCAACCTCCTCCACACCTCGTCGGAGGGCAAAGTGCTCGAGGACCCGTGGATGGAGGTGCCGGACTATGTCTATTCGCGCACCGATGACCCGGAAACCGCGCCCGATACGCCGCAGTACATCACCGTCGATTTCGAGGCCGGCGATGCGGTTGCGGTCGATGGCGAGGGGCTGTCACCGGCGTCACTGCTGGCGCGGCTGAACGAGTTGGGCAAGGTTCATGGCATCGGGCGGCTCGACCTGGTCGAGAACCGCTTCGTCGGCATGAAGTCGCGCGGCATGTACGAAACGCCGGGCGGCACCATCCTGCACATCGCCCATCGCGGCATCGAGCAGATCACCCTCGATCGCGGTGCCGCGCATCTGAAGGACGAACTGGCGGTGAAATACGCGGGGCTGCTGTACAACGGCTTCTGGTTCAGCCCCGAGCGCGAGATGCTGCAGGCGGCGATCGACCATAGCCAGGCCAAGGTCAGCGGCACGGTGCGGCTGAAGCTGTACAAGGGTTCGGTGAGCGTCGTCGGGCGCAAGTCGCCCAATTCGCTCTATTCGGCGGGGATCGTGACGTTCGAGGACGATGCCGGGGCGTATGACCAGCGCGATGCGGCGGGGTTCATCAAGTTGAACGCGCTGCGGCTGCGGCTGCTGGGGCGGCGCGACGGGAAGTAGCGCTTTCACCTGTCACCCCGGCGCAGGCCGGGGCCCATGAACCACGATTTCATCCGCGTGAGGACCGCGGGTGGCGATGATCGTGGGCCATGGGCCCCGGCCTTCGCCGGGGTGACAGGCTTTTAAAGCCCGAAGCTCTGCTTGATCCCGTCGACGACGAACTGCGCGGCCAGCGCGGCCAGGACGACGCCGAGCAACCGGGTCAGCGCGCCTTCGAACTTGGCGCCCATCAGCTTCATCAGCGGGCCGGCGAGCAGCAGGCAGACGAGGGTGATCAGCATGACGGCGAGCAGCGCCGCCATCACCACCAACGTCTCCTCGGGGCTGCGGCTGCGCGCCGCCAGCAGCATGATGGCAGCCAGAGAGCCCGGCCCGGCGAGCATCGGGATGGCCATCGGGAATACCGAGATATCTTCCGATTCGATCGGCTTGGCGGCGGCGGCCGCGGAGGCGATGACCTCCTCGGCGCGGTTCTCGCGGCGCTCGGTGCGTTTCTCGAACACCATGTCGATGGCGATCAGGAACACCATGACGCCGCCGGCGATCTTGAACGCCGACAGGCTGATGCCGAGCGCGCCGAGGAACGCCTGGCCGCCGAGCGCAAAGGCCACCAGCACGCCGCTGGCGATTGCCACCGAGCGAAAGGCCATCGCCCGCCGGTGCGCCACGCTGGCGCCGTTGGTCAGGCTGGAAAAGATCGGCACGCAGCCGGGCGGATCGAGGACGACGAACAGGGTGACAAAGGCCGAGACGAACAGGGCGATCAGGGATTCGGTCATCGCGCCGGCGTCAGTTCAGTCGTGGCGCTGCGCGCCAGGGCCGCCTTCAGCGTATTGGCGAGCAGGCAGGCTATCGTCATCGGCCCGACGCCGCCGGGTACCGGGGTGATCCAGCCGGCGCGGCCGATCGCGCCGTCATAATCGACATCGCCGGTCAGCCGCGACTTGCCGTCGGCGGTCGCCACGCGGTTCATGCCGACGTCGATGACGCAGGCGCCGGGGCGGATCCATTCGCCCTTCACCAGGTGCGCCACGCCGACCGCGGCGACCACGATCTCCGCCCGGGCGACATGGGCGGCGAGGTCGCGGGTGCGCGAATGGGCGATCGTCACCGTCGCGCTGCGCGCCAGCAACAGCGCCGCCATCGGCTTGCCGACGATGTTGGAGCGGCCGATGACCAAGGCTTCCTTGCCGGTGATGTCGCCGAGTGCTTCCTCGATCATCAGCAGGCAGCCCGACGGCGTGCACGGCACCAGCGCATCGAGGCCGGTGGCCAGCCGCCCGGCGTTGATCGGATGAAAGCCGTCGACATCCTTGGCCGGGTCGATCGTCGCCAGCACGCGATCGGCGTCGATGTGTTTCGGCAGCGGCAGCTGCACCAATATGCCGTCGACCGCCGGATCGGCGTTGAGCGCGGAGACCAGCGCCAGCAGTTCGGCCTCGCCGACCGTCGCCGGCAGCCGGTGCTCGCCCGACACCATGCCGGCCTCGGCCGTCGCCTTGCCCTTGGACCGCACATAGACGGCGCTCGCCGGGTCCTCGCCGACGAGCACCACCGTAAGCCCCGGCGCACGGCCGTGCGCCGCGACGAAATCGGCGACACCCGCGGCAACCTCGGCGCGCAAACGCGCGGCGCGGGCCTTGCCATCGATGATCACCGTCATGCCGAAACCCGCTGCTGGCAGCGGTGGAGCAGTTGCACCGGGTCGCCGTCGATCATCACCGTCTTCAGCCGCACGGTCTCGCCGCCGACAACCTCGACCTTGCTGCGCGGCACGCCGAGCCATTTCGCCAGCAGCTTTTCAACCGCATCATTGGCGTCGCCATCGACGGGCGCCGCCGCCACGCGCAGCTTCAGGTGCGGCGCCTCGTCGGCATCGGCGCCGACGCCTTCGACCGCGTCGCGGCCTCCGCGCGGCGTCACCCGCACGCGCAGCCGGATGCCGCCGGCCACCGGCGACCAGGCGTGCGGCAGCGTCACATCAGGCCCGTATCGAGCAGGATCGCCGGCAGGCCGCGCTGGATCAGCATGATGACGAGGATCAGCACCATCGGTGCCAGGTCGATGCCGCCCATGTCGGGCAGGATGCGCCGGATCGGCCGCAGCATCGGATTGAAGAAGCGGTCGAGCGCCGTCACCACGCCGCGCACGAAGCCGTTCTGCATGTTGACGACGTTGAAGGCGATCAGCCACGACAGCACGGCCCAGATGACCAGCGCCCAGATCAGCCACTGCAGCACCATGGTGATGAGGCCGACGACGACGTAAAGGGTGTTCATGGGGGCGCGATCGCTCTCGCTGGCAAGGGATGTGCTGGCTCTAGCCGCTCAACCGCACTGCGGCAATCGCCAGTGGACCATCGCCGCCCCTGCGCGGCATGGTGGCGCGGGGAGACCATGATGAGCTTTGCGACACTGGCCGAATTGACCGCCGCCCATGCCGGGGCCGCGCCGCAGAAGCCGGCGATCATCTTCGAAGGGCGCACCACCAACTATGCCGCCCTCCACGACCAGACCTTGCGCACCGTCGCGGCGCTGCGGGCGGCAGGGGTCGCGGCCGGCGACCGGGTCGGCTGGCTGGGGCTGAACCATCCCGACTATGTCGTCGTCATGGACGCCTGTTTCCGCATCGGCGCCGTGCTGGTGTCGATCAACGCCCGGCTGGTGGCGCGCGAGATCGCCTATATCCTCGCCGATGCCGGCATCGGGCTGCTCATCAGCGAAGGCCAGTTCCTTGCCGTTGCCGAGGAGGCGCGCGCCGCCGCCGGGGTCGAGACGATCGTGCTCATCGATGCGCCGCACGCCGGTCGGCCGGCGTTCGCCGATTGGATCGCCGGCCATGCCCCCGATGCCGCCCGCCACCCGGCGGCGCCCGAGGACATCGCGCTGCAGCTTTACACCAGCGGCACGACGGGCTTTCCCAAGGGCGCGCTGCTGTCGCACCGGGCGCTGCTCGGCACCATCGGCAAGGGCCCGCTGACCGGCGAAAGCTGGAGCCAGTGGGACGAAGACGATGTCTGCCTGGTCGCCATGCCGCTGTTCCATATCGGCGGCACCGGCTGGGCGCTGCACGCGCTCCACGCCGGCGCGACGATGGTCATCCTGCCGCGCCCCGACATCGCCGGCATCGTCGACGCCATCGCGACGCAGCGCATCACCAAGATGTTTGCGGTGCCGGCGGTGCTCGCCGCCATCCTCGCCCATCTCGAAACCGCGCCCGCCGATCTCGGCAGCCTGACCGAGCTGCTCTATGGCGCCTCGCCGATCCCGCTCGATATCCTGCGGCGGTCGATGCAGGCCTTTCCCAACGCCAGTTTCATCCAATGCTATGGCGCCACCGAAACCTGCGGCACCGTCGTCTATTTGCCGCCGACCGACCATGACCCGGCGGGCAACCCGCGCATGCTCGGCTGCGGCAAGCCGTTCCCGGGCAACGCGATCCGCATCATCGACGCCGACGGCAACGACGTCGCACCGGGCATCGTCGGCGAAGTCGTCATCAAGTCGGTCAGCAACATGACTGGCTATCACCGCAACCCCGACGCCACCGCCAAGGCGATGCAGGACGGCTGGTATCGCACCGGCGATGCGGGCTTTGTCGATGCCGACGGCTATCTGACGCTGTTCGACCGGGTCAAGGACATGATCGTGTCGGGCGCCGAGAACATCTATCCGGCCGAGGTCGAAAATGCCCTCCACGAGCACCCCGCGGTCGCCGATTGCGCCGTCATCGGCGTGCCCGACGAACGCTGGGGGGAGGCGGTGAAGGCCATCGTCGTCAGGAAGGGCGAGGTGACGCCCGAGGAGCTGATCGCCTTCGCCCGCGGCCGCATCGCCGGCTACAAGGTGCCGAAAAGCGTCGATTTCATCGATGTGCTGCCGCGCAATCCGAGCGGCAAGATCCTGAAGAAGGACCTGCGCGCGCCGTACTGGCCACAGGGCGGGCGGCAGGTCGGCTAGAGGCGTTTCATGGGAACGGACCCGCTCAGCCTGAGCGGGGCATTGTTCCGATCCGGACCTGCTCCGCTACTCGGGTGGCTTGCGGCTGGCGGCACAGCCGCTAAACCGGCGCCGGATTGCGGGAGAATGACGTGCAGACGATCGGGGTTATCGGTGCGGGCCTGATGGGCAATGGCATCGCGCATGTCGCGGCGCTGGCCGGCTATGACGTCATCCTGTCCGATGTCGAGATGGCGCGGGCCGAGGCGGCGCGGGCGACGATCGCGAAAAATCTGGGGCGCGGCGTCGCCAAGGACGTCATCACCCAGGCCGACGCCGATGCCGCGCTGGGGCGCATCCGGCTGACCACCGACAATGGCGATTTCGCCGACGCCGACCTCGTTATCGAGGCGGCGACCGAGAACGAGGCGGTGAAGAAGACGATCTTTGCCGGGCTGAACCTGAAGCCGGCGGCGCTGCTCGCCACCAACACCTCGTCGATCTCGATCACCCGGCTGGCGGCGGCGACCGATCGCCCGGACCGCTTCACCGGGCTGCATTTCTTCAATCCGGTGCCGCTGATGACATTGGTCGAGATCATCCCCGGCCTTGCGACGTCGGACGCCACCAAGGCAGCGATGCACGCCTTCGCCGGCCGCATCGGCAAGACCGCGATCGAGGCCGCCGACAGCCCGGCGTTCATCGTCAACCGCATCCTCTGCCCGATGCTCAACGAGGCGATCTTTGCATTGGGCGACGGTGTCGGCAGCGTGGTCGACATCGACATGGGGCTGAAGCTGGGCGCCAACCACCCGATGGGGCCGCTGACACTGGCCGATTTCGTCGGGCTCGACACGCTGCTCAGCATCATGCGGGTCATGCAGGAGGCGACCGGCGACCCCAAATACCGCCCGGCGCCGCTGCTGGTGAAATATGTCGAGGCCGGCTGGTACGGCAAGAAGTCGGGCCGCGGGTTCTACGACTATTCGGGGTCGGAGCCGGTGCCGACGCGGTAGTTATTTGTCATCTTTGACGGATTCAGAGACTTTTCGCGCGGTGCCCACACCCCGCGCCGACGTTCGTATGGACAGGTTCAAAGAGCGTGTTAACCGGCTGAGATGCTTGCTTTAAAACAGGATCGTCACCCCCTTGTGACCATGGTCGGGAGCTGGACCCCCGGCTTCGCGGGGGTGACGACATGTTTCGATCTGACGTCCAACCGGTATGGCAGAACAGTGGCGTGTAGGACAGCGGCGGGACATGCATCGCCCTCGACGCCGCCAAATGTCGACCCGCGCCGACCAGGACGACGCCTGCGCCTAAAGCAGCCCCTCTGCCACCAGTCGCGCGCGCAGCGATGCCGCGTTGGTGAAATGGTGGCCGGGGAAGCCGTGCGCCTTGCCGGCGCGGACGTTTTCCAGCCGGTCGTCGACGAACAGCCCCTCCCCCGGCGCCAGGCCGAAGCGGCGCAGCGCGAGCTGGTAGATGGGGGGTTCGGGCTTGAACATCTGCTCGGTGCCCGACACGACAATGTCCTGGAACCGGTCGAAGATCGGCGCGGTCGGGCGGAACATCGCCCAGAATTCGTCAGCGAAATTGGTAATGGCGAACAGCGGGACGCCGCGGGCGTCGAGTTCGGCGACGATCTCGTGCATGCCGGGGACAGGCCCGGTGATGGTTTCCAGCCAGCGCGGGCCATAGGCGGCAATCAGCGCGGCCTCGGCCGGGTATTGCGCGCTCAATTCGGGGATGGTCTCGGCGCTGGGCCGGCCGCGGTCGTGCTGGAAATGCCATTCCGGCGTGACGACATTCGCGAGGAACCAGTCGCGATGCGCCCGGTCCGGAATCAGTTTTTCATAAAGCGCGGCGATGTCCCAACCGTAGAGGACATGGCCGACATCGAAGACAACGGCCTTGATCGCGGAGGCGGGTGCCACGCTCAACACTCCCCCACCCCCAACTCCTCCTGCAGGCGGGAGGGGCGTTCAATCAGCCCTGGCGGGCCTTGAAGCGGCGGTTGGTCTTGTTGATCACATAGGTGCGGCCATGACGGCGCACGACCTGGCAGTCGCGGTGGCGATTCTTCAGCGACTTGAGGCTGTTGCGGACCTTCATGGAAATTCTCTGAATTAATGCGGTTGCGGCAAGAGCGGGCTGGCTAGGGAAAGCCCGGGCCAAAGTCAATGGATTTCACAACGGCCGTTGCGAAGCGAGCGCCGCCATGCCACCTGAGGGACAGGCTGATATAGCAGGAGTTTGCGTGATGCGCCCGACCCCCCGACACCGCCTCGCCGCATGGCTGGCGCCGCTCGCCGCAACCGCGCTGCTCGCCGGCTGCGCGACGAGCACGCCGATGGCCGAGGTCACCCGCTTCAACATCGGCACGCCGATCCCCAGCGACGCTATCGCGCTGGTGCCGGCCACGGGGGTCGATGCTGGCAGCCTGGAATTCCGCAGCCATGCCGCCGCCGTGGCGCGCGACCTCGATGCCGTCGGGCTGCATCCGGTCGGCGCCGACGGCCGCAGCGCCTATGTCGGCGTGCTCAATGTCTACCAGACCTCGCGCCAGGGGCCGCCGAAATCGTCGCCGTTCCGCATTGGCATCGGCGGCGGCGGCTTTTCGGGCGGCGGCGGGGT
>QBLU01000080.1 GCA_003241875.1 Alphaproteobacteria bacterium | reverse complement strand
TTTCGTTGAACCAGGAAGGCCCGCTCAGGCTGAGCTTGTCGAAGCCGGGTCGCAGGGCGGTGCTCGCGGGGGCTTCGACAGGCTCAGCCTGAGCGGATCAACTTGAGTTCAATCAACTCCAACCGCGGTGCTTCAGGCGATCGTCGCTCCGCCGTCGATGACAAAACACTGCCCGGTGGCGAAACCGCCGGCCTTGCCGGCCAGCAGCACCGCCATGCCGGCGATTTCATCGGGGATGCCGATGCGGCGCAGCGGCGCGGTGCTGGTCGACACCTTCAGGATCTCGGGATTGTCCCACAGCGCCTTGGCGAAATCGGTCTTGATGAGGCCCGGGGCGATGCAGTTGACGCGGACATTGTCCGGCCCGAACTCGGCGGCGAGGTTGCGCGCCAGCTGCATGTCGGCAGCCTTGGAGATGCAATAGGCGCCGATGACGGTGGAGCCCTTGAGCCCGCCGACCGACGAGATGATGGTGATGTTGCCGTCCTTGCGGGCCCGCATCGCCGGGGCGACCATGGCGATCAGCCAGTGGTTCGACACGATGTTGTTCTGCAGGATCTTTGTGAACTGGTCGTCGCTGATGCCGGCCTGGGGGCCGAAATAGGGGTTGGACGCAGCGTTGCAGACGAGATGGTCGATCTGGCCGTATTTCTCGATGGTGCGATCGACCAGCGATTGCAGGCTGGCCTTGTCGGCGATGTTGGCGGGGATGGCAAAGGCGGCGTCGCGGCCGACGGCTGCGTTGATCTCGGCAACCGCGGCATCGCAGACATCGGCCTTGCGGCTCGACACGATGACATTGGCGCCGTGCTCGGCCATGCGGTGGGCGATGGCCTTGCCGATGCCCTTCGACGATCCGGTGATGAGCGCGGTCTGGCCGGTCAGGTCGAACAGTGCAGGTAGTGCCATTGGTAACCTCCCTTGATTTTAATGCCCTCGTAGGCGAATGGCAGGGCAGGGGGCAAGCCAGCGGCCCCGGAGGGCCACAATTGAATTTTTCCCCCGCCGTCCGGTCGACCTTTCTGTCGTGCCTGTTCTTCGCGGGCTTCGGCTGCCTGATTCCGTTCCTGCCGCTGTGGCTCGAAAAGGTGCATGGCTTCACCGGCGCCGAAATCGGCGTGGTGCTGGCGATCGCAGGGTTCAGCCGGGCGCTGGCCGGGCCACTGACCGCGGCCTGGGCCGATGGCCGCAGCGACCGCCGCGCGCCGCTGTTCATGTTCACCATATTGCTGACCGTAGGCTTTGCGGTGCTGTATTTCCTCGACAGTTTCGTCGCGGTGTTCGCCGTCATCCTGGTGCTCGACATCGCCTATTGGGGGCTGCTGCCGGTCGTCGAAACGGCGCTGCTGCGGCTGACGCGCACCGGCAAGCCGACCTATGGCGTGGCGCGCGGGCTCGCGTCCGCGGCGTTCGTCGTCGGCACCACGGTTGTCGGCGTGCTCAACGACTGGTCGGGGGCATTCTGGCCGATCTGGGGCTTCATGCTGCTGATTTCGGCGCTGATGATCGCCGGCAGCGCCTGGATGCCGAAGGAGCCGGTGCTGGCCCGCGCCGAGATCGCCCAGCCGTTCGGCGACCGGCTGTCGGCGGGCCTCGGCATGCTGCGCAACCCCAATTTCACGCTGTTCATCTTTGCCGCCGGGCTGATCCAGGCCAGCGCCGGGTTCCTGTACACCTCGGGATCCTTGGTCTGGGCCAACCAGCAGGGCATGTCGTCCAAGGAAATTTCGATGTTGTGGAACGTCGGCACGCTGGCCGAAGTCGGTTTCCTGATGTTCCTCGGCAACTGGTCGGCGCGCTTCAAGCCCGAAACGCTGATCGTCGCCGGCGGCATCGGCGCCGTCATCCGCTGGACGGCGCTCGCCGCGCTGCCGCCGTTCTGGGTGATCGTGCCGCTGCAGCTGCTGCATTCGTTGAGCTTTGCCGCGACGTTCCTCGGCGGCATGCGCTTCATCCAGACCATCCATGGCGACGACCGCGCCCCGACCGCGCAGATGATCTACATGGGGCTGGCCAACGCGCCGACCTATGCCGCAGCGGTACTGATTTCCGGGCCGCTGTACGATCGGCTGGGCGCGCCGGGCTATCTGGCGATGACCGCGGTGGCCGGCGTCGGCCTGGTGCTGGCGGTGATGCTGTGGCTGCGCCGGGTGCCGGCGGAGCAGGGCGCGACGGTTTCGGCGGAGTAGCGCCGGGTCTGCAACAGGGGCGATCCAGCATGGAGATCGAAGCAGCACAACGCGACCTCGGCCGGGCCTATGTCGGCGGCGCCCCCGGCGTGCTGGCATCGGGCGTCGTCTGGCTGGTCGCCGGCTTGGTGCTGGCCTCGCGAGGGGTCAATTCGGCGTTCCTGGCGCTGTTCTTCGGCGGCATGCTGATCCAGCCGGCGGCGATGGCAATCTCGCGGCTCGGCTTCCGCGCCGGGCCGGTGACGCGCGGCAACCCGCTGGAGCGGCTGGCGCTGGAAACGACGGTACTACTCTTCGCCGGCATCCTGATCGCCTGGGTGCTGCTGCGGCTCGCCCCGCCGGCGGCGATCCCGGCCTTTGCGGTGGTGATGGGCGGGCGCTATTTCGCCTTTGCGACGCTGTATGGCGATCGGCGCTACTGGGCGCTGGGCGGGGTGATCATGCTGGTGGGGGCAGCGTGCTTGCTGCGGCCGCTGATGCTGAACGTGGCGCTGGGCGTCGGTGTCGTGGAGCTGGTGTTTGCGGTGGTGCTGTGGCTGCGCCGCATGCCGGCGAGGCGTGCTGAGGCGGCTGCGACAGAGTAATAGACCTTTTGTTCTGAAGTATGAATGTCTGCAATTGGTGATGAGCGGACTCTCGAACCTGCCGCTGCGTCTAGCGTTCGTTCGGCAGCGTAGGTTTCCAACGGCACTCAGAAGTGCGTCCTTCAGTGTCATTCATCAATTGCATCTTCTCTGAGTCCTTGGTACGCGCGCCATCTGCCAAAGGCTTTTGCCGAGCAGCTAGAGGTCTGCAGCTATGAAATCATCTTTTTCGATCTTGGCAATCTTATCAGCATAGAGGCCAATCCCGTTCACAGCGAGCAGTGCAGAGAAGACGGCCAGCGTTCTCCAGCAGTAGCGAGATATTGCATACTCCCTAAATTGTCCTTCAAAATCATCCGCGCGAACAAACAGCAAAAATATCGAAAAAATTATGAACGCGAGGAACCTCATGATCAATGTTATTTGTTGATAAAACCATGACAATCCTTCCCAACCTTCAAGCATTTTATCCCGTTGCATCTCTCCAAATACCGGCAAGATAAAGACAATTGCGAGGATTAATCCTCCCCAAGCATATAATCTAAGATAGAAACTTGAGCGGACCTCTTCATCTGAGATCTTTTGGGATTTTCTATTTCTATCCCACTCTATTTCCGCCCTCATAACGAAACCAAATACAAAGACGCCGAACAAAACAGTATCGATTAAAAACCGCGGCAGTTTGAAAGGAAGAAAAAAAAGTAGGCCGTCTACAAGGTTGTAAATGATAAACCGCCAATAAAAAATCAATGGCTGAAGCCACTCGCAAAATTGCAAAAAATTCTCGAAACCTTCAAATAGCGAGAAACCGAACGCCAAGGCAGCAAATGCTGCAATTCCTTCTTTCCGTAGAAAATCAGGCACGGAAAACTACCCCCGATGTGATTGCTGCAACAATAACGATAGCGAAGAGACCCACGATAAATAGACAGCTGCTCGCACAGCTTCGCCTGAATAATCTGATAAAGTAAGCTTTTTCCTGCCCGTCTTCAAATCCATCTATAATGCGAATCTTACTTCCATCGTCAAGCCTGATCGACCGAGTGAAGACGGTCTGGACCAAAACCGAAAACAACGTGACAGAAAACATCAAAGCAATGAAGACATTTAACGATGTTTTATTGAAGATTACGTTAGAATAAATTCCAAAACACAAGAGCGCGACAATCACAGCGGTGCCGAATACCCTAAGACGAATTTTTAAGGCCTCGAGCTTTCGAGCAAAACTGTGGTTCAAGTCCAAGAATCTCAAACCAGTACTTCTATCCACGTCGATCAGTCTTATTTCATGGTAAAAATGGTAGGAGTTTTTCATAGCTTGATAAATCGCAGGCGCAATCCAGGTGAAGCACACTAACAACCAAATCATAGGACAGATTAGTGCGATTATCATCGCGGCTACTTTAATAGGGTAATCTCAAAGATCAATCTGCCGTTCGGAATGTCTTCAACTGGAGCGAAAGCAGCCGAGCCTTCCTCTTCCGCAGGCGGGAGAGGAGGCCCTAATCGAACATCGCATCGATATCCGGTTCGCTGGCGTAAGCCGGCAGCGGGATCGCCGCCGCGGCGGCCCGCAGCGCGTTCGACCAGCGGTCGTTGAGTTCACCGTAATATTCGTCATCGGGGCCGATGCGGTGGCTGAGTTCGATCTTGGAGACGCCGCTGCGGATGGTGATGAGGTCGATCGGCAGGCCGACGGCGAGGTTGGAGCGCATCGTGGCCGAGAAGGAAATCAGCCCGACCTTGATGGCTTCGGCGAGCGGCGTGTCATAGCTGATCATGCGGTCGAGCACGGGTTTGCCGTATTTGTGCTCGCCGATCTGCAGGAAGGGCGTGTCCTGCTGGCATTCGATGAAGTTGCCGGCGCCGTAGATGAGGAACAGCCGCGGGCGGCGGCCGTCGATGGTGCCCGACAGCAGCAGCGTCGCATCGGTCAGCACGCGGTCGCGGCGGGCGCTGCTTTCGTTCCTGACCACGGCATCGATGGTGGCCTTGGCCTCGCTCAACGCATGGCCGACGATCTGGGCGGCGCGGAACACCGTCGGTGCGCTGGTCAGCGTTTCCATCTCGCCGCTGTCGGGCATGGTGACGCCCAGGGCGACGCGGCTCAGCGCCGATTGCGTCACCGACAGGCTGCCGGCCGAGGCGACGGCGATGACGCGGTCGCCCTGCGTCTCCATCACCCGCAGCTTCCTGTAGGTCGAGACATTGTCGACGCCGGCGTTGGTGCGGGTGTCGCCCATCATGACGACGCCCTCGCGGACGAGAATGCCCATGCAATAGGTCATGTCGAGCGCCTCCCCACCCAACAGGCTGAATTGTTCGGGGGCGCGTTCATTCACTGCACCTGTGCCTGTGATTGCGACTGGCCCTGGCTACCACCCTCGCCCTCACCCTGGCCCTGCGATTGCGATTGCGATTGCGACTGCCGCTGCGCCGGGCCGGCATCGCTGGCGGTGACGCTGACGATCATCGTTTCGGCGCCGCCGCCGCGCCGGGCGCCGCGCACCGGGGCGGCATCGAGGTAATCGAGCCCGACGGCGACGCGCAGATAGGCCTCTGTCGTCGACATGCCGTTGGTCGGATCGAAGCCGACCCAGCCGAGGTCGGGCAGGTGCGCCTCCACCCAGGCATGGCCGGCGGGTTGCGTCACCAGCCCGTCGGCGCGGACGAGGTGGCCGGAGACATAGCGCGCCGGGATGCCGAGGTGGCGGGCGGCGGCGAGGAAGACATGGCTGTAATCCTGGCAGACGCCGGCCTGGAGGCCGAAGGCGTGGATGGCGTCGGTATGGCTGTGGGTGACATCGGCATCGAAGGTCATGCGCCCGTACAGGCCGCCGAGCAGCGCGTGGCAGGTATCGAGCGGGTTGACCGCGACGCAACTGCGCGCCCAGGCGCGGATCCCCTCGTCGGCGGTGCTGAGCGGGGTGGTGCGCAGGAACACCGACGGCGGCAGCGGCTCGGCGGTGCCGCCGAGGACGCCATGGGTTTCGGTGGTGTCGACATCGCCGCTGACATGCAGCGCCAGCCGGCGGATCGGCGCATCGGCGTAGAACATGTGGGTGACGTTGCCGAAGACATCGGTGCCGCGGCGCAGATGGCCATCGGTATCGGTATCGAGCCGCCAGCTGACGATATGCTGGTTGTCATGGCCCCACGGCTCGACGCGCAGCAACTGGATCACGTCGCTGGCGAGCGACGAGTAATCGTAAGTGGTTGTGTAATCGACACGAATGCGCATGAGTCTATCTATTCAAAACAGGTACTGCTCGGCGATGGCCTCGCCGAGCTTGTTGTTCTCGACGATGAATCGCGTCAGGAACTCGTGGAGACCATCGGCGAAGATCTTGTCGATGTTCGATTGCGACAGGCGGTTGTTTCCGGCCGACGCGAGGCGGTGCGCCGGGCCGCGCTTGCCGGTGACGCTGGCGAGCAGGTCGAGGTGGCGCAGGATCTCTTCATAGCAGGATGCGAGGCTGCGCGGGATCTGGCGGTTGAGGATCAGCAGGTCGGCGACCAGCCAGGGCTTGACGCTGTCGCGATAGACCCAGCGATAGGCGGTCATCGCCGAGACAGTCCGCAGGATCGTCGTCCACTGGAAGTAATCGAGGCTGCCGCCGACCGATTCCCCGCGCGGCAGCAGCAGGTGATATTTGACGTCGAGCAGCCGCGCCGAATTGTCGGCACGCTCGATCGCCGAGCCCAGATTGACGAACCAATAGGCATCGCCGCGCAGCATGGTGCGCTGGGCGGCGCCGTCATAGGCGGCCACGGCGTGCTTGATGAGTTCGAGCAGGGGGCCGAGCGCCTCGCGGCTTTCGAGATGGGTGCCGTAGCGGGAAATCTCCAGCCAGGCGGTGTTGATCGCCTCCCAGGCTTCCTCCGTCAACGCGGTGCGGACCGAACGCGCGTTGGCGCGGGCGGCCTCGAGGCAGGAACGGATCGACGACGGGTTGGCGGGATCGAGGGTGAGGAAATCGCTGACCTGGTGCTCGTCGAGCGCCAGGCCGCGATCCTTGTGCGCGCGTGTCATCCAGGTTGCGGCGAGGGCCGATTCCCAGGCATTGCCGGCGCCGCCATAGGAGGAGGGCAGGGCGGCGAGGCGCTGGGTGGCCTCGATCAGCCGCGCGGTGAAATCGGCGCGCTCGAGGTAGCGGCCCATCCAGTAGAGGTTGCCGGCGGTTCTAGAGAGCATGGACTGAAACTCGCGATGCAGCGGCGCCGCGGCAAAGCCGCGTCGTGACGTCAGACGGGTTCGGGCGGATTGCCCGCCCGCCCCGCTGGCCGAGCTTGCGCGACTCCGCGCGCGGCACGCGCGCCGGGCGCGCTGCGCTAATCATCCACCACCCATGTATCCTTGGTCCCGCCACCCTGCGAGGAATTGACCACCAGCGACCCCGGCGTCATCGCTACCCGGGTCAGCCCGCCCGGCACGATCTTCACGCCGTTGGCGCCGGTCAGCACGAACGGCCGCAGGTCGACGTGGCGCGCCGCGATGCCGGCGTCGGTCGCGGTCGGGCAGGTCGACAGCGCCAGCGTCGGCTGGGCGATGAACTTTTCGGGATGGGCCTTCAGCTTGGCGGCGAAGGCGGCGAGCGTCGCCTGGGGGGCGTGCGGCCCGATCAGCATGCCATAGCCGCCGGAGCCGTCGACCTCCTTGACGACAAGCTCGGCGAGGTGATCGAGGACATAGCCCAGCGCCTCGGGCTCGCGGCAGCGCCAGGTCGGCACGTTCTTCAGGATCGGCTCCTCGCCGGTATAGAAGCGCACGATGTCGGGCATGTAGCTGTAGATCGCCTTGTCGTCGGCGACGCCGGTGCCGACCGCATTGGCCAGCGTGACATTGCCGGCGCCATAGGCCGCCATCAGCCCGGGGACGCCGAGCATCGACGTCGGGTTGAAGACCAGCGGGTCGATGAAGGCGTCGTCGAGGCGGCGGTAGATGACATCGACGCGTTCGGGGCCTTCGGTCGTCCGCATGAACACGACATCGTCGCGGACGAACAGGTCGCTGCCCTCGACGAGCTCGATGCCGAGCTTGTCGGCGAGGAAGCTGTGTTCGTAAAAGGCGCTGTTGTGGCGGCCGGGGGTGAGCAGCACGCACACCGGGGCGCCGCCGTTGCGGCTCTTGCGCGGGCTGACCGAGGCCAGCGTCTCGAGCAGTTCCTCGGGGTAGGTCTCGACCGGCGCGACCTTCACCTGGTCGAACAGCTCGGGCACCAGCTTCAGCATCACCTCGCGGTTTTCCAGCATGTAGCTGACCCCCGATGGCGTGCGGGCGTTGTCCTCCAGCACATAGAACTCGTCGGGGCCGGTGCGGACGAGATCGATGCCGGCGATATGGGTCCAGATGCCGCCGGGTGGTTTCTTGCCGGCCATGTGCAGGCAATAGCCGGGGTTCTGCAGCACCAGTTCCTCGGGCACGATGCCGGCGCGCAGGATGTCGCGGGCGCCATAGACATCGGCGAGAAAGGCGTTGAGCGCGCCGACGCGCTGTTTCAGGCCCTTTTCGAGCTGCACCCATTCGCTGCGCGCGAGAATCCGCGGCACGATATCGAAGGGGATCAGCCGCTCGGCGGCATCGGGATCGCCATAGACGGCAAAGGTGATGCCGATGCGGCGAAAGAACAGCTCGGCCTGGCGCCGCCGCGCGGCCATGAGCTCGGGCGGCGACTGGTCGAGCCAGAGCTGGATCGAACTGTACGCCGCGCTGACGGATTGCCCGGCAGTCGGCCCATAGGCCTCCCCTAGGCCGTACATTTCGTCAAAGGCTGTTGCCGCCGCCATTCCCGCTCCAGATTGTGCCGAGCGATAGTGTGCAGCGCAGCGAAAAGCGCAAGTTCATTGTTTGATGACGGCGAATACGGGGCCGATTGTTGCCGCAAAGGCGCAACGCCCGGCCCCGTATCGGCTACTGCGGTCGCTCGTAACGCGATTCGCCCGACCGGCCGCGGAAGCCGCGGCCATCGTTGCCGCGCTGCGGCGGCGCCGAACGCTGGACCTGCGGCGCCGAACGCTGCACCTGCGGTGCGGAGCGCTGGACCTGCGGGGCCGCCTGCACCTGGGGCGCCGGCCGCTGCACCATGCCGCCGGCAATGGCACCGCCGACGCCGCCGCCGCCGTTGCCGCGCTGGTACGCCGGGCGACCGGGAGCGCCGCCGGCGACGCCGCCGGGACGCGGCCGGCCATAGCCACCGTTCATCTGGCCGCCCGGCCGATCCGGCCTGCCGAGGTTTGCACCGGTGCCGGGCTGGCCCTGGTTGGGACGGCCCTGCCAATTGCCCTGGCCGCCATATCCCGGCCGCACCGGCGCACCGGCGATGCCGCCGCCGATCGCATCACCGACCGCGGGCGGGCGACCCTGGTTGTAACCCGGCCGGCCCGGCGTGTTGCCGATGTTGGGCCGGCCCTGCCAGTTGCCGCCGTTCGGGCGACCCTGCCAGTTGCCGCCGTATCCGGGCCGCTGCGGCACGCCGGCAATGCTGCCGCCGATGGCGCCGCCGACGACCGGCTGCCGCGGCCGGTTGTTGTTCCAGTTGCCGCCGGGGCGACCGTTCCAGTTGCCGGGGCGACCGCCGTTCCAGTTGCCGCCGGGGCGGCCCTGCCAGTTGTTGTAGCCCGGGCGACCGTTCCAGCCGCTGTTCCAGTTCCAGCGGCTGCCGCGCCAGTAATCGAAGCCGCGGTTCCACGGCAGCACGCGGCCACCGAAGCGCGGCTGGTACAGATAGGCGCTCGGCACCCAGACCCAGCTCGGGCCATACCAGCTGTTGAAATTGTCAAAGCCGAAGCCGCTGCCGAAGCCGACGCCGAACGAATAGTTGACGCCCGGCGGGATCGGCGCCCAGCCGACGACCTGGCCCTGCGCCTCATCGGCTTCGCGCCACGCCACCCACGACGGCGCCCATTCGGTGCCGGGCACCCAGACCCAGGCGTTGATGCGCTCGTCATAGCCCCAGCGGCCATAGTGATCGGTCGCCCAGCCCCAGGGATCGTCGCTGATCCACAGCCGGTCTTCACCCCAGCGGCCGTTGACATAGGGACGCCAGCCCGGCGACGCATTGGGCAGGAAGGCGCGGCCGAAGCGGCTGTCGACCCATTGGCCGTACTGCGCCAGCGGCTCGAAGAACGCCTCGATCGATTCGACATTCTGGCCGCCGAACAGGTCGCCCGGCTGGATCACCTGGCCGCTGCCCATGCCGTCGTCATAGCCGGCCGGATAGTTCGGCGCATAACCCGTATTATAACCCTGGGCATAGCTGTCATAGGCGCAGCCGCCGGTGAACAGCAGCGCCACAAGGGGCATCACGCGCAGCAGGGAAGTCGGGGAAGCATGCATGGCAATCCTTTCGAATGTCCGATGCTGTACGCCCGCCCGACTGTCGCAGCGATGAATAGCAGGTTTAGCGGGGTGAAAGGAAAGTCCGGCAGCGACCGGCGATTCGGGCGGCACAGCGCCCGTTTGCCCAGGGGGAAGGAATGGCTCCGCGGGTAGGATTCGAACCTACGGCCAGACGATTAACAGTCGTCTGCTCTACCACTGAGCTACCGCGGAACAGGGCAAGGCGGCGGCTATAGCGGGGGTATCGGCGGGGGGCAAGCGGGTTTCGCCGCCGATACCCCCGCTATAGC
>QBLU01000007.1:126856-127112 GCA_003241875.1 Alphaproteobacteria bacterium | reverse complement strand
CCCCGATACGTCATACGCCTTATGGCCGCGGCCTTCGCCCCCGCCCTAGCCTTGCCACAGGTTTCGACGTGCCGGTCACGTTGCAAACGCCGGGGGCAGGTCTGGACCGATGATGACAACCACGCATCATACGCCGTTTCTCGTCGCCGCCCTGGTGCTGGCCGCGCCGCTTTCGGCCCAGACTCCGGCTCCGACCGCCGCCACGCCGACGGTTTTCGCGCCCCCGGTGGCAGCGGTGGGGGCGGGCGACGGCGCC
>QBLU01000007.1:120126-126800 GCA_003241875.1 Alphaproteobacteria bacterium | reverse complement strand
CCCCACCGCTGCCACCGGCGCGCCCATCCTGGAGAGCGAAACCAGCGACATCGCCACCCTGCCGCCGGCCGGGCCGCACCGGCTGTTCGTCGCGTCGCGCCGCAGCGGCATCACCATCGTCAACGGCGACACCGCCAAAATCGAGGGCACCGTCAACGCCGCGCCCGCCGCGGGCTTTGCTGCCGCCCCCGACAACAGCCGCTTTTACGTCTCGGAATCGATCTGGAGCCGCATCAACCGCGGTACCCGCCAGGACCTGGTGTCGGTCTATGACGGCACAACGCTCAAGCTGCTGGCCGAAATCCCCCTGCCCGGCCGCCTCATCGCCTCGGGCCGCGTCCCCTATTTCAACCTGTCGGCCAGCGGCCACCGTGGTTATGTGCTCAACATGCAGCCGGCAGCCTCGGTCGTCGTTGTCGACCTGAAGGCCAACAAGCTGCTGTCGGAGGTCGAAACCCCCGGTTGCGGCCTGGTTTTCCCGTTCCGCGACGCCGGTTTCGCCGCGCTTTGCGCCGATGGTTCACTCGCCAATGTCACACTCGACAGCCGCGGCAAGGGCAGCATCACCCACACGCCGGTGTTCTTCAACGCCGAAACCGACCCGGTGTTCGAGGAAAGCCTCGTCGATCGCAGCACCGGCAAGGCGCTGTTCATCACCTATACCGGCATGGTCCACCCGGCGACGCTGGGCGCCACCACCACGATCGATGCCCCCTGGTCGCTGCAGCAGGCCGCCGGCCTCGGCACCGCCACCACGGCGCCGCAGCATAAGACCTGGCGCCCCGGTGGCCGCCACCCCTTTGCGCTCCATGCCGCCAGCGGCCGGCTGTTCGCGCTGATGCACAATGGCAAGCACTGGACCCAGAAACAGGCCGGCAGCGAGGTCTGGGTGTTCGACACCGCGGGCAAATCGCTGCTCCGCCGCTTCGAATTGCCGACCGACGGCTATGTCGTCGCGGTCAGCCAGGATGCCCGCCCCCAGCTTTATGTGGTGTCGGAGGAGGGCTGGTTCTGGGTCATCGACCCCGAAACCGGCCGCATCGAGCGCAACATCAAGGATCTCGGCCGCACCGGCCTCATCACCGTGACGGGCTTCTGACATGCTGATCGCCTCCACCTTCCTGCTGTGGATCGTCGTCGCCGTGCTCGCCATCGCGGTGCTCGCCCTCGCCCGGCAGGTCGGCGTGCTCCACGAACGCATCGCGCCGATGGGGGCATTGGTCACCGATGCGGGCCCGCGCGCCGGCGACATGGCCCCGCACGTCCACGCCACGACGCTCGACGGCGCCGCGCTGGCCATCGGGCCGGGGCATATGGGGACGCGCAACACGCTGTTGATGTTCATCGCGCCCGATTGTCCGGTCTGCAAGAAGGTCGCGCCGCTCGCCAAGGCCGTCGCGACGGCCGAAAACCTCGACCTGGTGTTCGTCGGCGACGGCGAGGACAGCGCCATTCGCGCCATGGTCGATCGCTACAAGCTCGGCGGCCACCCCTTTGCCAACAGCGCCAGCATCGGCCTTGCCTTCCATGTCGGCAAATTGCCCTATGGCGTGCTGATCCGGCCCGACGGGATCATCGCTTCAAAAGGCCTGGTCAGCAGCCGCGAGCATCTCGAAAGCCTGATGATTGCCGACGAAACCGGCTTTTCATCGGCACAGGCCTATCTGAAAAGCCTGAACGGCAAGGTCGCGGCATGATCGGGGGCACACCAAATGGCTGAATTCCAGGCCAGCACGGGTATCGACGGCTGGAGCGAACGGCTCGTCCGCCGCCTCGCCGGCGGCACCTCGCGGCGCGGCGTGCTGAGCAAGCTCGGCCTCGCCATCGTCGCGGCGCCGGTGTTTCCGCTGCTGCCGATCGAACGCGCCCGCGCCCAGACGCCGCAAACCCCGGCACCGGTGCCCGGAACGGTGCTGCCCGACCTCACCGATTTCCAGAAAAAGGCCCAGACCAAGGACGATACCGAGTGCAATTACTGGCGCTATTGCGCCATCGACGGGTCGCTGTGCACCTGCTGCGGCGGCGGCGTCCACACCTGCCCGGCCGGCACCCAGCCCTCGCTGACGTCCTGGGTCGGCACCTGCTACAATCCCGACGACAAGCGCAACTACCTCATCGCCTATCGCGACTGCTGCGGCACCTCGGGCTGCGGCCAATGCGGCTGCGACAATACCGAGGAAGCCATGCCGACCTACCGCCCACAGGGCAACAACGAGATCATCTGGTGCTTCGGCACATCGAGCATGGCCTATCACTGCTCCACGGCAGCGCTGGTCGGCGTCGCCAGCTGATGCGGCGAACCGGCGTCGCGGCCCTGCTGGCGGCCCTTTGTGCCGCCCCCGCCACTGCCGCACCACCGCCGGCGTGGAAGGCGAACTGCCAGGTCTGCCACCAGGCCGACGGCCAGGGCCTCGCCGGCCAGTTCCCGCGCCTCGCCGGACGCGCCGCCACCATCGCGACAAAGCCGGCGGGGCGTGCCTATCTCGCCGCCGTCGTCACCAACGGACTGGCCGGCCGCATCACCGTCGACGGCACGCCCATCATCGGCGTCATGCCCAGCTTTGCGACCCTGTCGGACCGCGACCTCGCCGCCGCGCTCAGCCATGCCGCCCGCGGCGGCACGGCAGCACCCTTCAAGCCGGCCGAAATCGCCGCGGCCCGCACCACACCGATGAAAAACAGCGCAATGACCGAGCTGCGGGCGCGGCTGGTCGCCGACGGCACCATTCCATGAAGGCGCTGGCGGCGTTGGCGGTGCTGCTCGCCGCGCCAGCCGTAGCCAGCGACAACAGCGCCAGTGAACGCAACGCCGTCGTGCTCAGCCCGGCGCAGACCAGGTTCATCCTGCGCTGCGGCGGCTGCCACGGCACCCTCGGCGCGTCGCCGCCGCTATCGGTGCCGCAGCTGCGCGGCCTCGCTGGCTGGTTCCTGTGCACCCCTGAGGCCCGCGAATATGTCATTCGCCTACCCAATGTCTCCCGCGCGCAGCTGAGCGATGCCGACCTTGCCGAGGTGATGAACTTCGTCACCTTCGAGCTTGGCGGCGCCTCGACGCCCGCCGCGGCCGTGCGCTTCACCGCCGCCGAGGTCGCGGCGATCCGCACCCGGCCACTCAACGTCCTGCCGCTCAACGCCTATCGCCGCCAGATCGTCGCCGGTGTCATCCGCCGCTGCGGCGCCCCGGCATCCCTGCGCGACTATGGCAAGGCCAATGCGCTGAGCATCGCGGCGCGCTGATGCCAGCCCGGCGACACGCCACTGCGTAACTGCCCCTATTGCCTGTCGCCGCGGAACCTGTTCGCGTAGCGCGCAATGACCGGCCTGCCCCTCAACCTGCTCGTGGCGCTCGGCATAGGCCTGCTGGTCGGCCTCGAGCGTGAGCGCAGCAAGGGCAGCGGCCCGACGCGGGGGCCCGCCGGGCTGCGCACCTTCGCGCTGGTGGCGCTGCTCGGCGCGCTGGCGATGCATCTTGGCGGCGCGCTGCTGCTCGGCATCGTCGTCGCCGCCGTGGCGGGGCTGGCCGGGCTCGCCTATCTCGGCAGCCGCGCCACCGATCCCGGGCTGACGACCGAGGTCGCGCTGGTCGCGGTGCCGCTGCTCGGCGCCATGGCGCTGACCGCGCCGCTGCCCGCCGCCGCGATCGCCGTCATCGTCGTCGTGCTGCTCGCCGGCAAGACCCGGCTGCACGGCTTTGTGCGCGGCACGCTCAGCCAGGCCGAGATCGACGATGCGCTGGTCCTTGCCATCATCGCCGTCGTCGTCTGGCCGCAGCTCCCCGACCGCGCGATGGGCCCCTATGGCGCCATCAACCCGCACCTGCTCGGGCTGGTCGTCATCCTCGTCCTCGCCATCGGGGCCGCCGGCCACGTCATGACGCGCGCGCTGGGGCCACGTTACGGCCTGCCGGTGTCGGGCCTCGCCGCCGGGTTCGTGTCCAGCGTCGCCACCACCGGCGCCATGGGCAGCAAGGCCCGGGCCGAACCCGCCGCGCTGACCGCTGCCGTCGCCGGCGGCACGCTGTCGTCGTTGGCAACCTTTGTGCAGATGGTGCTGGTGCTCGGCGCCGTCAGCCGCCCGACGCTGCTCGCGCTGGCGCCGGCGCTCGCCGCCGGCACCGCGGTCATCCTGGCGTTCGGCGGCCTCTACACGCTGCGGGCAGCCCGCTCCGCGGCACCGCCGCCGGCCAGTGGCCGCGCCTTCAGCCTGGGCGCCGCCCTGCTGCTCGCCGCCGGCATGGCCGCCATCCTGCTGCTCACCGCCGCCGCCCAGCCACTGTTCGGCACGGCGGGGATTACCGTCGGCGCGGCGCTCGGCGGCATCGTCGACACCCATGCCGCCGCCATGTCGGTCGCCGCACTGGTCGCCGGCGGCAAGCTTGCCGCATCCGAGGCCGTCGCGCCGGTGCTCGCGGCGATGACCGTCAACGCCGCGATGAAGATCGCGATGGCGGCGAGCACCGCGACGACCGCCTATCTGCTGCGCGTCGGCGCCGCTGTCAGCCTGTCGATGGCGGCGTGCTGGCTGACCGCTTTCGCCACGGGCGCCCTCGGCTGACCGGCCGCCACGGATGGTCGCCGATGCGCGCGTGCACCGTCTCGACCCGGCGTTCCCCCAGCCAGATCGCCACCGCACCACTGTCGGCCAGCGCCGCACGATCGAGGCGCAGCCACCGCGGCCGGCACCAGCCCGGCAGCCGGCGGTCGCTGATGACGATGTCGGCGGCCGCACAGGCCGGCTCGAAGCTGGCGCGGGCGACATAATCGCGCGACAGCGTCGCCAGCAGGCGCCACTCGCGCCCGCCGGCGCGGACACGGCTGACACAGGCATCCGCGCTGCACGCCATGCCGGCTAGGTCGACAAAGGCGGCATCCCCCTCGGCGGCCAGCGCATCGCCCCAGACATCCTTGAGGAAACTCCCCGTGCGGGCGCGCAGAAAGGCCAGCCGGCCGTCGGGCAGGCGCACCGCGGCGTTACGGCCGTCGCCGCTGACCAGCAGGTCGGCGGGCGTTGTCGCCAGCGCCAGTACCAGCCCCGTCGCAACCACGCCGCCGCCCCACCAGCGCAGCCGGGAGCGCCACAGCGCCAGCCACAGGCCGCCGGCGATGATCAGTGCATAGGCCTGGACCGGCATCGCCGGCAGCCGCACCACCGCGCCGGGCATTGCCGCGGCCGCATGGGCGATGTCGACCAGCCAGCCCATCGCCAAACCGACCAGCGGCCACAGCCAGGCGCCGAGCCCGATCGCGTCACCGACCAGCGCCAGCACCAGCGCCGGCATGATGACAAAGCTTGCCAACGGTATCGCGACGAGGTTGGCAAGCACGCCGTAAAGGCCGGCGCGGTTGAAATGGAACAGCCCGATCGACGATAGCGCCAGTTCGGCAACCAGCCCCGACACCAGCAGCGACAACAGGTTGCGGCCCAGCCGATGCAGCGGGTGCTCGTCCTCCTGCGCCGTCGTCAGCCAGCGCCCGAGGCGGGATTCATAAAGCGCCACGATGGCAATGACGGCGGCGAACGACAGCTGGAAACTGGCGCCGAGCAGCGCCTCCGGCCGCAGGGCGAGGATGAGAAACGCCGCCGCCGCCAGCAGCCGCAGCGAGAACGCCTCGCGGCCGAGGACCATGCCGACGAGGACGATCAGCGTTGCCAGGATGGTGCGAACGGTCGGCACCTCGCCACCGGCGAGCAGCGTATAGGCGACGCCGATCACTGCAGCGACCGCGACCGCGATCGTCTTGACCGGCCAGCGCAAGGCGATCCACGGGCTCAGCGTCAGCGTCCGCCGCACCAGGAAGATCGCACCGCCAACCACGACGGCGATGTGCAGCCCCGAAATCGACAGCAGATGGGCCAGCCCCGAATCGCGCATCGCCTGGGCGGTTTCGAGCGGTATCGCGCCCTGGTCACCAGTCACGAAGGCAGCGGCGATCGCGCCGGTCTCACCGGGTACGGCGGCAATGATGCGCGCCGTCAGCCGGGCCCGGGCGGCATCGAGCCAAGCCAGCGGCCCCGAAGGCGGCGGTGCCGGCGCCAGCACGCGCAGCGGCCCCATCGGAAAGCCGGTGGCGCCGATGCCGGCGAACCACGCCCGGCGGGCAAAGTCATAGCCGCCGGGAATGGCGGCGGCGGCCGGCGGCGACAGCATGGCACGCACCGCGATGCGCGCGCCGGGCGCGACATCGACCGTGCCGCGTATCGTCAACCGCACCAGTGGCGGCAGCGCGGTGCCAGGATCGTCATCGGCGTCGGGCGCAACCAGCAGCCTGACCTGGCGACGATCGGCGCGGTTCTCGACGCCGGTGACGGTACCGTTGAAGCTGGCGACCGTCCGCGCCGGCAGGATCGGGTGCGCGACCCGCGCCGAACGCCACTCGGCGACGCCCATGCCGGCCAGCGCCAACAGTCCGGCAACCAGCAGCGGCCGCAGCCGCGCCAGCCCGCCGGCCAGCGCCAGCCCGACGCACAGCACGGCCGCCGCCAGTCGCTGTTCGGTCCAGGGCAGCACGAACCAGGCGGCGATGCCGGCGCCAAAGGCCACCGGCAGCCACAGCGCCACCGATTCCCGCTCGGCATCGACGAGCGCCCACCAGCGTGCAGTCAACGCCTCGCGGCCCCCGGGGGCCGCGATTTGAACCCCCCCAACGCTTCTGCTAGTCAGCCCCGCATATGGC
>QBLU01000007.1:87934-120116 GCA_003241875.1 Alphaproteobacteria bacterium | reverse complement strand
GCATATGGCCCCGCCATTGCCGTATTGCCCCCGCAATCCGCCCCCGATCAACCTCCGAACACCCTTCATTACCATTGGACAATAACCAGATGGGCGCAAGCAAAGTCGTTACCCGTTTCGCCCCGTCGCCGACGGGCTACCTCCACATCGGCGGCGCCCGCACGGCACTGTTCAACTATCTGTTCGCGCGGGCCCACGGCGGCGAATTCCGACTGCGTATCGAGGATACCGACCGCGCCCGCTCGACCGAACCGGCCATTGCCGCCATTCTCGATGGCCTCGGCTGGCTCGATTTCGAATGGGACAGCGACGTCGTTTACCAGTTTGCTCGCGCCGCCCGCCATGCCGAGGTCGCCCACCAACTGCTCGCCAACGGCCACGCCTATCGCTGCTATGCCACCGCAGCCGAGTTGGAGGAAATGCGCGCCGCCCAGCGCGCCGCCAAGCAGCCGCTGCGCTATGATGGGCGTTGGCGCGATCGCAGCGACTGGCCGAACGACTTGCCCTACGTCATCCGGCTGAAGGCACCGCAGGAAGGCAGCGTGACCATTGACGACCTCGTCCAGGGGTCAGTGACGGTCGCCAATGCCGAGCTCGACGACATGGTGCTGCTGCGCTCCGACGGCACGCCGACCTACATGCTCGCCGTCGTCGTCGACGATCACGACATGGGGGTGACGCACGTCATCCGCGGCGATGACCACCTCAACAACGCCTTTCGCCAGCTAGCGCTGATCCGCGCGATGCAGTGGCCCGAGCCGCTGTATGCCCATATCCCGCTGATCCACGGCAGCGATGGCGCCAAGCTGTCGAAGCGGCACGGCGCTCTCGGCGTCAACGAGTATCGCGACCAGCTCGGCATGCTCCCCGAGGCCGTGGAGAACTATCTGCTGCGCCTCGGCTGGGGCCATGGCGACGACGAATTCATCAGCCGAGCGCAGGCGATCGCATGGTTCGACCTTGCCGGCGTCGGCCGTGGCCCGGCCCGATTCGACATGAAGAAGCTGGAAAACATCAACGGCCACTACATCCGCGCGGCCGACGATGCCCGGCTGGTTGCCTTGATCGACAGCCGCGTGGCGCAGGCGCTGGGCCGCGACCTCAACGATACCGATCGCGCCATCTTGCAGCGCAGCATGCCCGAACTGAAGAAGCGCGCCAACAATATCAATGATCTGGCCACAGGCTCGGTGTTCTATCTTCGCAGTCGCCCAATTCCGATGGACGATGGCGCGAGCAAGCTGCTAGCGTCGGCGGCACCGGGAATGCTGGCATCGGCACGCGCGCTGTTCGCCGCCATCCCCGACTGGACGGCAATTCAACTGGAAGAACAGGCACGCGCCTTGGCGGAAACATCGGCTCTGAAGCTCGGCCAAGTCGCGCAGCCGCTGCGCGCCGCGGTCACCGGGTCGTCGCAGTCGCCGGGCCTGTTCGAAGTGATGGAAACGCTGGGCCGCGACGAAACCTTGGGGCGCATCGACGACGCCCTCGCACTGATTGAAGCATAAAGGGCAAGCCGAATGACCGAACCCGCAACCTTCTCCGTCGATGGCAAGACCGGCAACTACCCGGTCCTCGCCGGCAGCGTCGGCCCCGAAGTTGTCGATATTCGCAAACTTTACGCCCAGACCGGGCGCTTCACCTATGATCCGGGCTTCACCAGCACGGCCGCCTGCGAATCAAAGATTACCTATATCGACGGCGATGCCGGCATCCTGCTCTATCGCGGCTATCCGATCGACCAGCTCGCCGAACAGTCGAGCTTCCTCGAGGTCGCGCATCTGCTGCTGAACGGCAACCTGCCCAACCCAACCGAGCACGCCGATTTCACCCGCAACATCACCCGCCACACAATGATTCACGAGCAGCTGGCGCAATTCTATCGCGGGTTCCGCCGCGACGCCCACCCGATGGCGATCATGTGCGGCATCGTCGGCGCCATGGCGGCCTTCTACCATGATTCCACCGACATCCACGATCCGCAGCAGCGCATCATCGCCAGCCACCGGCTGATTGCCAAGATGCCGACGCTCGCGGCGATGGCGTACAAATATTCGATCGGCCAGCCGTTCCTGTACCCCGACAACAGCCTGTCGTTCGCCGGCAACTTCCTGCGCATGACCTTCGGCGTGCCGGCCGAGCCCTACATCATCGACCCCGTCGTCGAGGATGCCATGGAAAAGCTGCTGATCCTCCAGGCCGACCATGAACAGAACGCCTCGACCTCGACCGTCCGCCTGGCCGGATCGTCGGGGGCCAACCCGTTCGCCTGCATCTCGGCCGGTATCGCCTGCCTGTGGGGCCCGGCGCATGGCGGCGCCAACGAGGCGGCACTGAACATGCTGCGCGAGATCGGTCGGCCGGAACGGATTCCCGAATTCATCGCCCGGGCCAAGAACAAGGACGACCCGTTCCGCCTGATGGGCTTTGGCCACCGCGTCTACAAGAACTACGATCCGCGCGCCAAGGTCATGGCCGGCGTCGCCAAGACCATCCTCGACAAGCTCGGCATCGATGATCCCATCTTCGACGTCGCCCGAGAACTCGAGCACATCGCCCTCAACGACCCTTATTTCATCGATAAAAAGCTGTATCCAAACGTCGATTTCTATTCGGGCGTCGTCATGTCGGCGATCGGCTTCCCGACCTCGATGTTCACCGTGCTGTTCGCCATCTCGCGCACCGTCGGCTGGATCGCCCAGTGGACCGAGATGATGGAGGACCCGGAGCAGAAGATCGGCCGTCCGCGCCAGCTCTACACCGGGCCAACGCATCGCGACTATGTGCCGCTGAACAAGCGCGCCTGAAGCCGACAGCGACGACCGAGGACAGTAGTGTATGCGTTTTCTTGCCTTGGCATCGCTGCTCGCGGCGTTGGTTGCCACGCCGTCGCTGGCCGGTCCTTTCGCCGAAGTCGGCGACCGGCAGTTGCGCCAGGACGTCGACCTGCTGAAGGCCGCCGGGCTGATCGATGGGCCGGTCGACAGCTGGCCGCTGCCCTGGGCACAGATCGATACCGGCCTCGACAAGGCGCACGACGGACGCACGCTTGATCCGTGGCTGAAGGCGGCGGTGGACCGGCTCGATCGGCTCGGTGACCTGGCGGCGCAGCGCAAGGCCGTCGACATCCGGCTCGGCGCGACCAACGACGTTTCGGTCGCACGCGACTTCGGCACCCTGGCGCGCGGCAAGGGCGATGCCTCGGGACGGGTCGAATTCAACAGCGACGTGGTCAGTGTCGCGCTCGGCGTTGGCTATCGCGCCGGCGCCGGCGGCCAGGACAACAGCTACCTGCATTTCGAGCCTTCACAGATCGCGGTGCGCTTCGGCAACTGGGCCGTCTATGGCGGTTATACCGAGCAATGGTTCGGCCCCGGCCACGACGGCGCCCTGCTCTGGTCGAACAGCGCGCGGCCGATTCCCAAGGTCGGCTTGAAGCGACTGGTGCCGGAACGCATCGATTTCCCGGTGCTGCGCTGGCTCGGGCCGGTGCAGTTCGAAATCTTCGGAGGCGTCCTCAATGGCCCGCGCCGCGACTATGCCAACATCCTGACTTTTGGCACCCGCGTCGGCTTCGAACCGGCGCGCGGGCTGTCGATCGGGCTGAACCGCGCGCAAATGCTGTGCGGCGACGGACGGCCCTGCGGACTGAAGCAGATCAGCAGCAGCTTCATCGGCTTCGGCAACGCCGACAACCCGACCCCTGGAGATCCGACCGCGTTCCTGCAACAGGCCGGCAACCAGATCGCCGGCTGGGACATCAGCTATACCCAGCGGTTCGGGCCGGTATCGGCAAAGTTCTATGTCGAGGCCGAAGCCGAGGATTTCGACAACATCATCCTCGAGCAATATTCGCGTCAGGTCGGCATGACGCTGCAGGGTCCCTGGGGCAAGAAGGGCGCCAGCTGGGTGGCGACAGTCGAATATGCCGACACCCAGGCCGCATCGTTGTTCAACGGCACGCCGCTGGAATCGGTGACCGGCGGCGAGACGACCTATCCCGGCTCCATGTACAACAACAGTCTGTATTTCGACGGTTTTACCTATCGCGGCCGGCCAATCGGCTATTGGACCGATGGCGACAGCCGCAACCTTTCATTCTCCGCCGCCGTGACCGACACCCGCAATCGGCGCTGGTATGGGTCGGTGCGATCGGTGCATCTCAACTTCAACAATGTCGGCAATCCGCCGTTTCCGGCCACCGACCCGACCGGCGCCCTCCGCGGCCTCGTCAGCTACCGGATTTCGGCCAATGCGGAAAAGTTCGCGATCGTGACCGCCGGTGCCGAGCTGCCGCTGGCGTTCGGCGACGTGCGGATCGAGGGACGCCTGCAAACCGATTCGCCGAACACGCCCGGGTTCCGGGATCGCCAGGCGGCGGTGGAAGTGCAGTTCCGCCAGCGGTTCTAGCCGCCGCCGGGCGGGCCGTTACCCCACCCAGTCCTCCGCCAGCGCCAACGCGCGCGGGTCGTCGATGTCGATCCAGTCGTGGGCAGAGATATCCACCGTCAGCGCCCGGCCCGTGGCCGCCAGCGCCCTGACACCATCCGACAGCCCGGGCGCCGGCAGCGGCGCCAGTGCCGCCATGAGTTCGGGCGTGATCAGGAAAACGCCGCAGTCATGCGCGTCATAGGTGCAGATCTGCTTGCCGATGGCGACGATGCGGCCCTGCCGTGTGGCGACGCGGGTAACATCCGCCTCGTCGGCCCAGGGATGCCCCAGACGCCGATCGATGCCGAGCACCAGCCCGGCATGCGGATTGCCGGAGGCCGCAACCGTTGCATAGACGCCGGGGCTGGCCAGATGATCGGCCATGACCAGCAGCGCCTCGGACTCGAGCCGCGGTGCGGCAGCGAGCACCGACACGCCGTTGGGTTGCGCCCATTCGGGGTTGTGAAGCGTCTCGGCGCCCCAGGCATGAACCGCCGCCGCGACCTCGTCGCCGCGATAGCCGGTGATGACCAGCGGCCGGGTGATGCCGGCGGCCGCCAGATTGTCGAGAATGCGGTGGATCAGCGGCCGGCCGGCGACCATCGTCAACGGCTTCGACGGGGAGACCGATCGCAGCCGCGTGCCCATGCCGGCCGCGAGGATGATTGCCTGCATAGCGAACGGGGCCGGAAGCGCGCGCTCCCGGCCCCGCAGAGCCGATTAGTTGACGGTGCCAGCGATGAATTCTTCCAGCGCGGCATAGGCCTCGTCGTCGGTCACCTGGACCGGCGGATGCTTGCAGAAGTATGACGACGGCGTGAGGATCGGGCCGCCGATCTTGCGATCGAGGGCGACCTTTGCGCAACGGATCATGTCGATGGCGACACCGGCACTGTTCGGGCTGTCCTCGACCGACAGGCGCAGCTCGAGGTTGAGCGGCACGCCGCCGAACATGCGGCCTTCCATGCGCAGGAAGCAGACCTTGTTGTCGTTCTGCCAGGCCACATAATCGGACGGGCCGACATGGATGTTGTCGTCGTCGAGGCGGATGTGCGCCACCGACTGGACAGCCTCGGTCTTCGACTTCTTCTTTGAAGCCAGCCGATCCTTGTTCGTCATGTTGAGGAAGTCGGTGTTGCCACCGGTGTTGAGCTGATAGGTGCGATCGAGCGTCACGCCGCGCTTGGCGAACAGGTCGGTCAGCGTGCGGTGGACGATGGTGGCGCCCAGCTGCGCCTTGATGTCGTCACCCAGAATGGGGACGCCGGCCGCGCGGAAACGCTCGGCCCACTCCGGATTCGACGCAATGAAGACCGGGATGTTGTTGACGAAGGCGACGCCCGCGGTGATCGCGGCATCGGCATAGAATTCGGTGGCTTCCTGGCTGCCGACGGGCAGGTAGTTGGTCATCACCTGGGCGCCCGAGCGCTTCAGTTCCTCGACGACCGACGCCTTGGTGGCCTGCGGCAGGTCGGCCACGACGAAGCGCCGATCTTCGTGATAGGCGTTCATATGATCTGAAGCGCCATCGAGGACGCGGCCCATCGACACGATCGCGCCGGTCTTGCCGACATGGTCACAGAACACTGCGGTGCAGTTGGGCTTGGCAAAGATAGCTTCGCCGACGTCCTTGCCGACCTTGCGCGCGTCGACGTCCCAGGCTGCAACGATTTCAATGTCCTTGGGCCGATAGCCGGCCAAGTCCCAATGCATCAGGCCCTGTTCGTCGTTGGAGCCGCCATTCGAGTAATACGACAGGCCCTGAACGAGCGAAGATGCACAATTGCCAACGCCGACGATGGCGACGGGAATGGACGACATGGTTGAAAGTTCCTTTTCGGGCGGCACGATTCATCAGCCGCGGACCCCAGCTTTGTTTGTTGCAGTTAGACTACGCGCCCGTCCGGGGCAAGAAGGTGTAGGAGGTCGCCTGGTAGTTTGCGGCGATCCGATCGCCGTGCTGGCGACCGTACTGGGATAACCTCTTGTAAAAACGCCATTGTGCGATGCCAGTCGTGGCAACGCTATAAACTGCAATACTCACAAAACCTTCAAACCAGAGGCCGAATGCGGCAAATGGCACCCAGGTCCACAAAAAGGTGTTGCGACGGCCGGCGAACAACCGAAGGCGCCGTTCGACTGTACCGGCGTCATCGAGCTGGATGCCGGTGATGCGCCGGAAGAATTCGCCCTGCACCGCTTCGACGATGGCCGGCAGGATGATCAAGGCGGCAATGGCGAACGCCAGCATCGACGCACGCGTCTGCGCGAAGTGCCAGGCCACCGCAAGATACCAGCCATATTCCAACAACTTGTCGATAAGGTGCTCGAGGTCACCCCATTTCGAAAATTCGACCCGCGTCCGTGCCAGCTTGCCATCGACCCCGTCGAGCGGCCCGGTTACAAGCGCCAGGATGAGGCCGGTCCACAGCCAGCCGGTGGCGAACGCCACGCCGGCCGCAACCCCGACGACGCCGGTGAAAACCGTTACCATGTTCGGCGTGACCCGAGTCGGTGCCAGCAGCCGCACCAGCAGGTTTTCGGGCAGCGGGTGGAGGAAGCGCGCCGGCCAGTCGAGGCAGCCCTTTTGCGAGGCAGCGATCAACGTCTCGCCGACCGAACGGGCCGCCTCCGGCGTGTCCGGACGCGCCCATACCAGTGCGATCTCGCGTCGGCGATTGGGCGCATAGATGGGCAGGTCCGAAAACGCGATGCGAGTCGCCGCAGGGTCGCCGGCGACGGCCCGGGTCATCACCGATGCCAGGTCCCATTCGCCCAGCCGCGCCGCCAACGTGCGCAGGGCGGTCCCTGACAGCGTCAGCACGCCGCAGGCAAAGGTCAGCGCATCGAGCCGCTCGACGCCTTGCGCGCCTTCCACATCGGCCGCGCACACCAGCACGGCCGGCGACGGCGCCGCCAGCACGGCCGCGATGGCCCGTTCGTCGATGATCAGACCCGCGGCCAGTGCGGTGACCCGGTCGCCGGGCTCGACATGCTCGAACAGCGCTGCCGCGGCCACCGGCGTCACGCCGACCGGCAACTGTGTCAAAGGGACAACATCCACAGCAAAAAGCACATCGATCCCGGCACGGCGCAATTGCCGCGCTTGGCGTTCCAGGATCGAAATACCGCCGACAATCAGCGAAGCCGGTGTTTCAGCAGGTGGAAATAAAAGGCCTACCGTACGCATTACACCCCATTGCCTGTGCGGCGTGCCTCATAGGGCGTTGCAGTGGCGCTTGCCAAGGCTGCACTGTGGCGATTAGCGCAGTGTCGTGATCGATTTGACCCAGAACATCGCCCGACCGGCCGTCATCGAGGACCCGACCAACCTGTGGGTGGTGCATCCGCTTGCCGATCAGCTGCTGCCGCTGGCGCTGCGCCTGGGCATCCATCCCAACACGGTTTCCTTCACCGGCATGGGGTTCGGCGCCGCCGCCGGCTGGTGCTATTGGCACTGGCAGCAGCCGCTGTACGTCGTCGCGGGCTTCCTGCTGATGGTCGGTTGGCACATCATGGACGGGCTCGACGGCAAGCTGGCGCGGGCCAGCGGCAAGACCAGCCCGCTCGGCCGGGTCATCGACGGGCTGTGCGATTATCTCGCCTTTGTATTCGTCCTGCTGCCGATCGCGCTGTCGTTCGCCGATTGGCCCTGGGTGCTGGCGTTGGCACTGGTCTCGGGTGCCTGCCACGCGGTGCAGTCGGCCTGGTACGAAGGCGAGCGCGAAGCCTGGAAGCGCCGCGCCCGCGGCGTCTTCTGCACCGAGGCACGACCACCCTCCGGCATGGGCATCGAGGGCCTGTACAACCGCGTCGAGCAAAAGCTGGGCAGCGGCGCCCGTGAGGTCGATGTGACGCTCGCCGCCGACCCCGGCCTGCTGCCGCGTTATCTGGCCGAGACCGCGCCGCTGGTGCGGCGCCTGTGCGTGCTGTCGGCGAACAACCGCACCATCGCCATTGCGCTGGCCTGCCTCGCCGGCAATCCGCTGCTTTACTGGTACTGGGAAATCGCCGTCCTGACGCTGCTGGCGCTGGCGTTGGCATGGCAGTTGCGGCGCTGCGAATCCGCGCTTACCCTGCATCCGTCAATGCCGGTTCGGCACGGCCACGTCGGGGGATGATGGAAGACAATCTGGAACTGCCGCAATCCCGGCGCTGGCCGATGGTCGTGGCCATCGTCGCGGGCGTCGTCTGGCTCTGTCTGGCGGCGCTGGCGCTGGCACCGCTGGTGACGGGCGGCCCGCCATCGGCAGCGCTGCTCGCGGCTGCGAACGCCGCCTCGGCAGCCATGATCCTCGCTGCCCCGCTGGCGGTAATCTGGCTCGTCGCCGGGCAGCTGCGCGACCGCAGCGGCGCCAATGCGCAGCGCACCGAGCTGATGGCGCGCCATGCCCTGCTCGCCGAGCAGCGCACCGACCGCAGCGCTAATGCCCTCGTCATGCTGGAGGATCGGCTGTCGGCGTTGACCGCCCGCCTCGATGCCATTGCCGGGCCGGTCGAGCGCCAGCATGAAACCCTGCTTGGCGCCGTCGGAGCGCTCGAGGCCGCAAGCATGAAGCTGACCGAAGCGACCGCCCACACCCGCGACGCGACGGTTTCGCTGGCCGATGCCACCCCCGCTGCCGTTACCGAGGCCGAACGCCTGACCGCGATGCTCGCCGCGTCCGAAGCCGGGCTGCACAAGCAGATTGCCGAAGCCGAGCGCATGCTGACGGCGTTACACGATCAAGCCGCCGCCGCCGAAGCCCAGGCCCGGGCTACGACCGCGGAAACCGTCGCCGCCCTCACCGCCATCGGGACAGCCTCGACCACCGCCCAGGCAGCCGTTGCGGCCCCGCTGGCGCAGCTCGTCGACGGCGTCGACGCTGCCTTTGCACGGACCACCGCCGCCATGGACGCCACCCGCGACGGTGTCCACGCGCAGACCAACGCCATGCTGGCAAGTGTCGACCAAGCCCGCGTCACGCTCGACCATATCGGCGGCGAGGCTGCTCGCCAGATCGGGGAGAGGCTCCAGAATCTGCTTGGCACCACCGGCCAGCTCGGCGGCGAGCTCGATGACCAGTCGGCACGCTTCAACGCGATGATCGAGGAGATCAGCCGCAGCTTCACCGTGCTCGATGCCAAGCTCGGCAATTCGGCGACAACCGGCAGCAACGCGCTCGAAGGCATCGCCGCCCGGATGGTCGAGGCACGCGAGGCGATACACCAGCTCGGCGACCCGATCGGCGTGACCGAAGAGGCGCTGGCGACGGTCGAATCGCGACTGGCGGCCATCGGGCTGACGGTGGAGGGCACGCTCGGCTCGCTGCAGAGCGCGCTGCCTGCGGCCCTGCCGCAGATCGACGACATGGCGCTGCGCCTCGGCGACCTGCACGAGCGCGCCGACCAGCTGTCGCTGCCACTGCGCAGCGGCGGCGACAGCATCGCCGCGGCCCAGGCCCAGCTCGAGGCGGCGCGCAATGCGCTCGATACCGCGGCGACCAAGCTCGGCGAAGACCTGTCGCTGGCCCGCACCGCGCTCGCCGACATCGAGACCCATACCGGCAGCGCCTCGCTCGCGGCATCGACCCAGCTGATCGAAGTGTTCGGCCGCGTCCGCGACATCGCCAACCAGACCGCCGGCACGATGCGCGAAACGTTGACCAACGTCGTCGCCGAAGCCGAGGCAGCACTCGACCAGGTCGGCAGCAGCCGCGCCGAGCTGGCGTTCGGCGTGCCGATCCGGGCCCAGCTCGCCGAGGTCGAAACCATGCACGAGCGGGTCGCTGCGGCCGCCCAGGCCGCATCGGATCGCATCACCCAGCGGCTGCTCGGGCTCACTGAGACCGTCGCCAAGGTCGAGCAGCGGATCGACGAAGTCGACACCCGCTTCGAGGTCAAGGAACGCAACACACTCGCCCGGCGGTCGAGCGAGCTGATCGACGCTATGCACGCCGAGGCCATCGACATCGCCGGACTGCTGTCGTTCGAGATCGAAGACAACGCCTGGGACAGCTACATGAAGGGCGACCGCAGCATCTTTGCCCGCCGCGTCGCCGAGCACCTCGACGCCAATGGCCAGCGTGCCGTCGAACGGCATTTCCACCATGACCCCGAATTCCGGGTCAAGGCGACGCATTACATCGAGGAATTCGAAAAGCTTATCAGCCATGTGCTCCCCGACCGCGAGGGCAAGTCGCTGTCGGTGGCGCTGCTGTCCTCGAACGTCGGCCGGCTCTACGTCGCACTGGCCCAGGCTGCCGATCGCTTCCAGTAACGCGTCCGGCAATGACCCGTATCAAGACGTGCTGCATGGCGTCGGTGGCGGAAATGCGGGCCGCCGTCGCCGCCGGGGCCGATGCTGTCGGCCTCGTCGGCGCCATGCCCTCGGGGCCGGGGCCGATCTCCGACGCACTGATCGCCGAAATTGCCGCCGCGGTGCCGCCGCCGGTCGCCGCTTTCCTGCTGACCAGCGAAACCGACGCGGCGGCGATTGCCGATCATGTCCGCCGCACCGGCGTCCCCGTCGTGCAGATCGTCAGTCATATCGATGCGGCCCAATCGGCGCGGCTGGCGTCATTGCTGCCGCATACCCGCCGGGTGCAGGTCATCCATGTCGAAGGCGGCGAGGCACTCGACCTGATCCCCGCCTATGCCCCGCACGTCCACGCCTTCCTGCTTGATTCGGGCAAGCCCGGCGCGGCCATCCCGACACTGGGTGGCACCGGCGACGTCCATGACTGGACTATCAGCGCCGCCTTCGTCGCAGCCAGCCCGCACCCGGTCTTCCTGGCGGGCGGGCTCACCGCGGCCAATGTCGGCACGGCCATCGCCCGGGTGAAGCCGTTCGGCGTCGATCTATGTTCGGGGATCCGCAGCGATAGGACGCTCGACATGGCCAAGCTGGCAGCATTCGTGTCAGCGGTGCGCGCCGCCGATCAGCTTGCCGGGCGATAAGGGCCGCTGTCCTTCCAGCCCGGAATATCCTCGAACAGAATCCAACCCTGGACATAATTGGCATAGAACAGCGCAAACAACACCGTTGCCACGACCGTTGTCCACATCAGCTTCTTGCCCAGCATCGGATTGTGCGGCGCCGATTCGGCCTGGCCCGGCACCGGCTCGGCGCCGCTTTCACGGGTGGTGCGGACGCCGAACGGCAGCACCGCGAACAGCGTCAGCGTCCAGAACAGCAGGTAGATCGCGATGGCGGAGGCCGGTTTCATGGCAGCATCCCGGTCATCGCGCCGCTACAACCGCACCACCTGCACATCGGTCACCGGCTTCTTGCCGGTCCATTCGCGCGCCACCTTGCGGACGGCGAGGCGAATGGCCTCGGCATATTTCTCGGTCTGGCGCGAATCGCCCTTGGTGGCGGCGGCGCGGGCGGCGTTGGCGCATTGCGACAGGAAATCCGCCTTGTCCTCCTCCACCGGCACGCCCTGGGCGGTAATCGCCGGATCGGCGGCGACCTTGCCATCGCGCGACAGCACGACGGTCACGCCCATATGGCCGCTCATCATCAGGCGCCGACGCTCGACGATTGTCGCGCCATTGGCGGGCAGGATGACGTCGCCGTCGAGCACCAGCCGTCCGGCCTTTTCATGGCCGAGCAGCTTGGGGCCATTCGGTGCCAGCCGGATTGCGCTACCGTTGATCGGCACCATCGCGCGGGGCACGCCATTGGCCAGCGCCAGGGCGGCGTGCGCTTCCATGTGACGGCGCTCGCCATGCACGGGAATGGCGATTTCGGGGCGGATCCAGTCGTACATGGCCTCCAGCTCGGGCCGGCCGGGATGGCCCGACACATGGACGTGCGCCTGCTTCTCGGTGATGACCTCGATGCCGCGCGTGGCCAGCGCGTTCTGGACGCGGCCGATGGCGAGTTCGTTGCCGGGAATCTGCTTTGACGAATAGACGACGAGGTCGCCCGGCTCCAGTTTCAGCACCGGGTGCGAGCCATCGGCGATGCGGCTCAGCGCCGCCATCGGCTCGCCTTGCGCACCGGTGCACAGGATCAGCAGCTTGGACGGGTCCATGTTGGCGGCATCGTTCCACGACAGCGTCGGCGGCATGTCCTTCAGATAGCCGGTGGCCTTGGCGACCTGGGTGATGCGGTCCATCGAGCGGCCGGCGAGCACCAGGTGGCGGCCGGTTTCCTTGGCGACCCAGCCGAGAGTTGCCAGGCGCGCGGCGTTTGAGGCAAAGGTGGTGACAACGACACGACCTTTCTTGCGCGCCTTGACAACCTTCAGCAGGCCCTCGCGCACATCGGTCTCGCTGCCCGACGCCTTTTCATTGAAGACGTTGGTGGAATCGCCGACCATGGCGAGGACGCCGCTGTCGCCGATCGCGGTCAGCTGCGCTGCCGAGGCCGGGCTGCCGAGCAGCGGGCCGTCGTCGAGCTTCCAGTCGCCGGTGTGGAAAATCCGGCCATAGGGCGTGTCGATGACAAGCGCGTTCCCTTCCGGAATCGAGTGCGCCAGCGCGACATAGCGAAAGCCGAAATCGCAGAGCTGCAGCGTGCCGCCCATGGGGATGATGTTGAGCTTGACCTCCTTGGTCAGCCCCTCCTCCTCGAGCTTCTTGGCGATCAGGCCGGCGGTGAACGGCGTCGCATAAAGCGGCACGCCGAGGTCGTTGGCGAGATAGGGAATGGCGCCGATATGGTCTTCATGGCCATGGGTCAGCACGATACCGAGCAGGTCGGCGGCGCGATCCTCGATGAAGCTCAGGTCCGGCAGCACCAGTTCGACGCCGGGATAGGACGGATCGGCAAAGGTCATGCCGAGATCGACCATCACCCATTTGCCGTTGCAGCCATAAAGATTGACGTTCATGCCAATCTCGCCCGACCCGCCCAATGGCAGGAAAATCAGTTCTTTACCCGGTTTCATCTAATCAAAAGTCTTTTCTGTTGTGTTATTGGCCCTGGTTGAGGGCATGAATGCGGATCAAACCGCGAATTGTCAGGTCGCCATCGACGCTATCGATGGCGGAAGTATGGCGATTGAACAATGTGGCAAGACCGCCGGTGGCGATCACCGTCACGGCACCGTTGATCTCCGATGTAATGCGTCGCACCAGACCTTCAATGAGGCCGACATAGCCCCAGAACACCCCGGACTGCATGGCATGGACGGTGCCCTTGCCGATCACGCCGAGATTGCCGCCGGGCGGCTCCACCGCGATACGCGGCAGCTTGGCGGCCGCCTGGTAGAGCGCGTCCATGCTGAGGTTGATACCCGGCGCAATGACGCCGCCCTGATAGGCCCCGTCGGCAGACACGACATCGAACGTGGTGGCAGTGCCGAAATCGACAACGATGAGGTTGCCCGGGTGGGCGGCATGGGCGGCGACGGCGTTGACCAACCGGTCGGCGCCGACCTCGGCCGGGTTCGGCATGTCGATGCGGAGGCCGAGGTTGATACCGCCGATGGCAACGACCAATGGCTCGACGTTGAAATACTTGCGGCACAGGCGCTGCAGGTTGAACAGCGTCGGCGGCACCACGGTGGCGATGATGGCGGCGTCGATCAGCCCGCGTTCGACCCCCTCCAACTGCATCAACTGGTGCAGCCAGACGGCATATTCATCGGCGGTGCGTTGGCCATCGGTGCTGATCCGCCAACGCCACTTGATCTCGTCGCCTTCGCAAATGGCAAAGACGATATTGGTGTTGCCGACGTCGATGGCGAGCAGCATGAGCCCCCTCCCCCTAAAGCGCGAACACTTCGCCGGCGTGCACCGGGCGCAGGCTGCCGTCGTCGAGCCGCAGCGCCAGCGCGCCATCGGGTGCCAGCCCCTCGAAGCGGCCTTCCAACGTCGTGTCGCCCAGGCGGGCAGCAATACGGTCACCGACTCCGGCGGCGTGCGCCAGCCAGCGGCTGCGAATCGGCTCAAAGCCCTGCGCCGCCCACAGCGCACGAACCTGGGCAAAAGCGGTCATCAACGCCGCCAGCACCGCCGCGGGCGCAGGTACCGGCAACCCAGCGGCGGCCAGCGATGTCGCCGGGCGGTCGGTCCCTTCCGGAAAGGTGGCAAGATTAGCGCCGAAGCCGATGACCAGCGCATCGCCGCTGCGCTCGAGCAGGATACCCGACAGCTTGACGCCATCGAGCAGCAAGTCGTTGGGCCATTTCAAGCGAATGCGCGCCCCCTGCCCCAGTGCCGCGTGCAGCGCGAGCGCGCCAACGAACGACAATTGCTGCACCGGGCCTTCCGCCTTCACCAGCACCGATGCCATCAAATTGCCGGCGCCATCGCCCCAGGCGCGGCCGCGGCGGCCACGGCCGGCGGTCTGGCGATCGGCAAGCACCCAGTGGTTGTCGGGCAGCTCCGCGGCGCGGGCGAGCAGCCAGTCGTTGGTCGATCCCACCTCGGCAAGGTGGGTGAAGTCCGGCGCGATCAACCGGTGATCACGTACAGCGCGGCGGCGGCACGCCCGGCCGCCGCCACCAGCGGCGTGATCGCCAGCATGCCGATCGGCGAGCAGAACAGCGCCGCCGCGGCGATCATCGCGCCATTGGTACGGCCGCCATCGCTGACCACCGCGACGCCGGCATCATCGAAATACATGACCTTGACGAGCCGCAGGTAATAATAGGCGGCCACCACCGAGGTGATGAACCCGATGATCGCCAGCGGCACCAGGCCGGCGCCGACTGCCGCCTGGAACACCGCGAACTTGGGCCAGAAACCCAGCAGCGGCGGGATGCCGGCGAGGCTGAACATGAAGATTGCCAATGCCGCGGCAAGGCCTGGCCGCACCTTCGACAGCCCGCTGAGGTCGCTGAGCAGTTCCACCGGCGCCCCGTCGGCGCGGCGCAGCTGAAGGACGACGAGGAAGCTGCCGAGCGTCATCGCCAGATAGACGGCGGTGTAGAACAGCAGCGCCTCGATACCCTGGGGCGTCGCCGCGGCCAACCCTACCAGCGCAAAGCCGATGTTGGCGATCGACGAATAAGCGAGCAGCCGCTTGACGTTGGTCTGGCCAATGGCCCCGACCGCGCCTAGGCCCATCGAGGCGACGCTGAGGAAGATGACGATCTGCTGCCAATCGACCTGCATCGGGCCGAAGGCGCCGACAAGGACGCGCACCAGCAGGCCGAGCGCTGCCGCCTTGGGTGCTGCCGAGAAGAAGGCGGCGACCGGCGTCGGCGCGCCTTCGTAGACATCGGGCGTCCACATGTGGAACGGCACTGCCGAGATCTTGAAGGCGAGGCCGGCGACGATGAACACCAGCCCGACCAGCACGCCCAGCGACCGCTCCGCCTGCGCGCCGAGCACCGCGTGCATCACCGGGAAGCCGGTCGAGCCGGCAAAGCCGTAAACCAGGGTGATCCCGTAGAGCAGGATGCCCGAGGCCAGCGCGCCGAGAACGAAATATTTGAGGCCGGCCTCGGACGACCGTGCTTCGCCGCGATGGAAGGCGGCAAGCACATAGGACGCCAAGCTGGTCAGTTCGAGGCCGATGTAGAGCGACAGCATGTCGTTGGCGCTGACCATCATGCACATGCCGAGCGTCGCCAGCATCAGCAGCACCGGATATTCGAAACGCCCGGTCTTCACGTCGGCCAGATAGGGCAGCGCCAGCAGCATCGACGCCGCGGCGGAGCCGAGGATCAAAACCTTCAGGAACGCCGAAAAGCCATCGGCGACATACAGGCCGTCAAAGGCATATTGCCGGGTGGCCGGATCGTCTAGCAATGTCAGCCCGGCGATGCCAAGGATCAGCACGCAGACCCAGGTCAGGCCCTTCAGAGCGCGATCGCCGCCGCCATAGGTGCCGAGCATCAACGCCAGCAGGCTGCCGGCGGTCAGCACGGCTTCCGGCCCGGCGATGGCGATGGAGGCAAAGGTCGGGTTCATCGGTGCGTCTCGGGCTCGGCCGCCATCGGCATGTCGAAGGCGGCCTTCGCCGCAGGTGGCAGCAGGTTGACCGGCAACCCCGGCGTCAGCGTCATCCGCGTCGGCAGCGTCGCCATTTCACGGCCATCAAGCCGGGCGACGATGCTGGCGATGGCGGGCTTCATCGGTGCCTGGAAGCTTTTGGGATAGATGCCCATCCACAGCACAGCGGCGGTGATCGGCAGCAGGATGGCGATCTCGCGCACGCTCAGGTCGGGCATGGCGCGGGTGTCGTCGCCGGCAGCGCTGCCAAAGGCGATGCGGCGATAAAGCCACAGCATATAGGCCGCGCCGAGGATGATGCCGGTCGTCATCACGAACGTTGCCCAGGTCGATGTCTGGTACAGGCCGAGCAGCACCAGGAATTCGGCGACGAAGCCGCTCGTTGCCGGCAGGCCGACGCTGGCCATGGTGAAGAACAGCAGCAGCAGCGCATAGCGCGGCATGGTGTCGGCGAGCCCGCCATAGCGGCCGATCTCGCGGGTGTGCAGCCGGTCATAGACGACGCCGACGCACAGGAAGAGTGCGCCCGAGACCAGGCCATGGCTGAGCATCATGACGAGGCTGCCCTCGATGCCCTGGGTGTTGAGCGCAAACAGGCCGGCGGTCACGAATGCCATGTGCGCGACCGACGAATAGGCGATCAGCTTCTTCATGTCGTTCTGCACCAGCGCCACCAGGGACGTGTAGACAACCGCGACCATCGACAGCGCCAGCACCAGCCAGATCAGCTGCGCCGAGGCATCGGGGAACATCGGCAAGCTGAACCGCACGAAGCCATAGCCGCCAAGCTTCAGCAGCACGCCGGCAAGGATGACCGAACCAGCGGTCGGCGCCTCGACGTGGGCATCGGGCAGCCAGGTGTGCACCGGCCACATCGGCATCTTGACCGCGAACGAGGCAAAAAACGCCAGGAACAGCCAGAATTGCGCCTCGGGCGTGAAATTCCACCGCGACAGCACGCCGATATCGGTGCTGCCGGCCTCTCCCACCATGTAAAGCATACCGACGAGCATCAGCACCGAGCCGAGCAGCGTGTAGAGGAAGAACTTGTACGAGGCATAGATGCGCCGCGCCCCGCCCCAGATGCCGATGATCAGGAACATCGGGATCAGGCCGGCCTCGAAGAACAGGTAGAACAGGAAGATGTCGCGCGCCGCAAAAGTGCCGATCATCAGCGATTCCATGATCAGGAACGCCGCCATATATTCGGGCACGCGGGTCTTCACGCTCTCCCACGACGCCAGGATGCACAACGGCATCAGGAAGACGCTGAGCAGGATCAGCATCAGCGCGATCCCGTCGATGCCCAGGTGCCAGTCGAGATAGGGCGCAAACAGCGGCAGCTTCTCGACGAACTGGAAGCCGGCGGCGGCATTTTCATACCCCGACCACATGATCAGTCCGAGCGCGAACTCCACCACTGTTGTCACAAGGGCAATGATCCGCGCCCGTCGCGCATCCATGCCCGGCAAGGCGACGAGCAGCACCGCCGACAGCACCGGCGCCAGGATCATGATCGACAGGATGGGCATCACTGGCCCCCCACGTCGGTGCCGATGGAGAACCAGGCCGCCGCGGCGGCAAGGCCGGTCAACATGACAAGCGCATAGGAATAGACATAGCCCGACTGGAAGCGCCCCGCCGCGCGAGCGCCGCCCGCGACCACCGCCGCGGCGCCATCGGGGCCGAAGCGGTCGATGGTCTGCTGGTCACCGCGCACCCACAGGAAACGGCCGATGGCGAACGACGGCCGCACGACAATGGCGTCGTACAGCTCATCGAAATACCATTTGTGGGTGAGGAAGGCATAGAGCGCCGGGATGGCACCCGCTGCCCGCGCCGGCAGTTGCGGCGACCGCAGATAGGCGAACCAGGCGCCGAGCAGCCCCAGGAAAAACGCCACCGACGGCGTCCACACCACCCAGGCCGGCACCTCGTGCATGGCGTGCATCAGCTCTTCGCGGAAGGCGAGGCTGCCGCGCCAGAACGCGGCACCGTGCTCGGCGCCGACAAAGCTTTCATGCCACAGCCAGCCCGCCCAAAGCGCGCCGGCGCCAAGCACGAACAGCGGGATGAGCATCGACGCGGGACTTTCATGCGGGTGATAGCCACCGGTGCCATGCGGGGCGCTGTGGGCGACCGGGGCATGGTCGTGCTCCAGCCCGCTGTCGGTGCTGTCCTCTGTATCGTGATGGCCGTGATGCAGCGCGTGCTGGATATGCTCCGACGCCGCCCAGCGCGGTTCGCCGTAGAAGGTCAGGAACACCAGTCGCCAGGAATAGAAACTGGTCAGCAGCGCCACGAATGCGCCGACGACAAAGGCGAACTGGCCATGGCTGGTGCCGCTGGCGAATGCCGCCTCCAGGATCGCATCCTTGGAATAATAGCCGGCGGTGAAGAAGAAGCCGGTCAGCGCCAGCGTGCCGACGGTCATCAGCGCAAAGGTGATCGGGATGTGCTTCCGAAGGCCGCCGTAGAAACGCATGTCCTGTTCATGGTGCATGGCATGGATGACCGAGCCGGCACCAAGGAACAACAACGCCTTGAAGAAGGCGTGGGTGAACAGGTGGAACATCGCCGCGCCATAGGCCCCCGAGCCGGCGGCAAAGAACATGTAGCCGAGCTGCGAACAGGTCGAATAGGCGATGACGCGCTTGATGTCGGTCTGCACGAGCGCGACGGACGCCGCAAACAGCGCCGTGGCGGCACCAACGTAGGTCACCACAGCCTGCGCCGTCAGGCTGGCCTCGAACATCGGCGACAGGCGACAGACCATGAACACGCCGGCGGTGACCATCGTCGCGGCATGGATCAGCGCCGACACCGGCGTCGGCCCTTCCATGGCGTCAGGCAGCCAAGTGTGCAGGCCCAATTGTGCCGATTTGCCCATCGCGCCGACGAACAGCAGCAGGCACAGGCAGGTCATCACGTCGACGGTCTGGCCGAGGAACGAGAAGGTCTGCCCGGCATGGCTCGGCACAGCGGCCAGGATGGCATCGATCGACACCGTGCCGAAGACCAGGAAGGTGCCGAAGATACCGAGCGAAAAGCCGAAGTCGCCGACGCGGTTGACGACGAACGCCTTGATGGCGGCGGCGTTGGCGCTCGGCTTGTGGTACCAGAACCCGATGAGCAGGTAGGATGCGAGCCCAACCCCTTCCCAGCCGAAGAACATCTGGACGAGGTTGTCGGCCGTCACCAGCATCAGCATGGCGAAGGTGAACAGCGACAGATAGGCGAAGAACCGCGATTGCGACGGGTCTTCCTCCATATAGCCCCAGCTGTAGAGGTGGACGAGCGCCGACACGGTGGTCACGACGACGAGCATGACCGCGGTCAGCGTATCGACCTTGAAGGCCCAGCGGACGTCGAGATCGCCCGACTGGATCCAGTCGAGCACCGGCACCACGGTCGCCGGCGCGCCCGACAGCCAGAATTGCGAGAACACCACCCACGACAGGGCCGCGCTGAGGAACAGGCCGCCGGTGGTGATGATCTTGGCCGGCACATGCCCGATGGCGCGGCCGCCGAGCCCGGCGACAAGCGCCGTGATGAGCGGCAGGAAGACGAGAAGCTGAATCACTTGGCTCAGCCCTTCATCATGTCGGCGTCGTCGACCGCGATGGTACCGCGATTACGGAAATAGATGACAAGAATGGCGAGGCCGATCGCCGCCTCGCCCGCCGCCACGGTCAGCACGAACATCGCGAAGATCTGGCCGTGAACCTGATGAAGATAGGCCGAAAACGCGACGAAATTGATGTTCACCGCGAGCAGGATCAGCTCGATCGACATCAGGATGATGATGACGTTCTTGCGATTGATGAAGATGCCGAGCACCCCCAGCACGAACAGCGCCGCCGACACGACGAGATAGTGCGAAAGCCCGATCACAGGTCGATCCCCTGGCCGATGCCGGGCTGCGCCGGGTGCACCGCGTTGGCGGGCGTCCGCGCGACCTGCTGACCAATGTTCTGCCGCTTGGTGCCGACGCGCTGGCGATGGGTCAGCACAATGGCGCCGATCATCGACACCAGCAGCACCAGCCCCGCCGCCTGGAAGACGAACAGATAGCGCGTGTAAAGCACCGAGCCGATCCATTGCGTGTTGGTCATGCCGTCGGGGGCCGATACCAGTTCATCGAACATCATCACGCCGCGCCCGGGGACCCAACTGCCGACCGCGAACAGCACCTCGCCGAGGATGACGCCGGCGACGACAAGCCCAAGCGGCAGATAGCTAAGGAAACCGCGTCGCAAGGTGGCGAAATCGATGTCGAGCATCATCACGACAAACAGGAACAGCACCGCAACGGCACCGACATAGACGATGACCAGCAGCATCGCGAGGAATTCGGCGCCGAGCAGGATGAACAGCCCGCCGGCGTTGAAGAAGCAGACGATCAGCCAGAGCACCGAATGCACCGGGTTCTTGGACGTGATCACCAGCACGGCGGCGGTGATCAGCACCACGGCGAACAGGTAGAAGGAAAAGACGGCAACGGTCACAGGATATTCCGGACGGCGTGAAAAGTGGCGCGGCAGTCAGCCGCCGCGAAGCGCCGCCGGGTTACCGCCACGGGGCGTCTGCCGCAAGGTTCGCGGCGATGGCGCGTTCCCATTTGTCGCCGTTGGCGAGCAGCTTGGCCTTGTCGTAGATCAGTTCCTCGCGAGTCTCGACTGAGTATTCGAGGTTGGGCGTCTCGACGATGGCATCGACCGGGCAGGCTTCCTGGCACAGGCCACAAAAGATGCACTTGGTCATGTCGAGGTCGTAGCGCGTGGTGCGGCGGCTGCCATCCTCGCGGGGTTCAGCCTCGATGGTGATCGCCAGGGCGGGGCAGACCGCTTCGCACAGCTTGCAGGCGATGCAGCGTTCCTCGCCATTGGGATAGCGGCGCAGCGCATGCTCACCACGGAAACGCGGCGACAGCGGCCCCTTTTCGTAAGGGTAGTTGAGGGTCAGCTTCGGCTTGAAGAAATACTTCAAGGTCAGGCCGAGCCCGCCGATGAATTCTAGCAGCAACAGCGACTTGGCGGCGCGGAAGATTGCAGTCACAGCGTGACGCTCCCCGGAACGGTGGCAAATTTGTCGGTGAAGAACATCAGCCAGCCCGACACGACGACCACCCAAAACAGCGACAGCGGCAGGAATACCTTCCAGCCCAGCCGCATCAGCTGGTCATAGCGGTAGCGCGGGACAGCCGCCTTCACCCAGGCGAAGCAGAAGAACATGAACGCCATCTTCGACAGCATCCAGACGAAGCCCGGGATGTAGTAGAGCGGCGCCCAGTCGAGCGGCGGCAGCCAGCCGCCGAGGAACAGCACCGGGATCAGCGCGCACATGAACAGGATGTTCGCATACTCGCCGAGGAAGAACAGCGCGAAGCTCATCGACGAATATTCGACCTGGTAACCGGCGACGAGTTCCGCCTCGGCCTCGGGCAGATCGAACGGCGGCCGGTTGGTTTCGGCAAGCGCGGTTATGAAGAACATGATCGCCATCGGAAACAGCAGCGGATTGAAGACGTTGCCGTTCAGAAATCCGAGCACATTGCCCTTTTGCGCCATGACGATGTCGCTGAGGTTGAGGCTTTGGGCGTACAGCATCACGGCGACGAGGATGAAGCCCATCGAGACTTCATAACTGACCATCTGCGCCGCCGAGCGAAGCCCGCCAAGGAACGGGTATTTCGAATTCGACGCCCAGCCCGACATGATGATGCCATAGACACCCATCGACGAGACCGCGAAGACATAGAGCAACCCGACATTGAGATCGGCTAGCACCAGCCCGGCGTCGAACGGCATCACCGCCCAGATCGCGAGCGCCAGCACGAAGCTGATCATCGGCGCGATAAGGAACACCTCGCGGCTGGCGCCGGACGGGATGATGGTTTCCTTCAGGAACAGCTTGGCGGCGTCGGCAAAGGTCTGCAGCAGCCCGAACGGCCCGACAACGTTGGGCCCGCGCCGCATCTGCATCGCCGCCCAGATCTTGCGATCGGCATAGACCGCCATGGCAACCCCGACCATCACCGGCAGCACGATCGCCAGGATCAGCACGGTCGTGCCGACGAACCAGCCGAGGCCGTCGCCGAGATGGGACTGGAACCAGCCGGTGAACGTCATTCCGCCGCCTCCGGCAGCGGAGCGAGGATCTGTTCGACGCACTCCGCCATCGTGTGGCTGGAGCGGGCGATCGGATTGGTCAGATAGTAGTTATCGATGGCAAGGCGCAGCGGCCCCGATGGCGCGGCGGCCGTGCCGGGGTCGGACAGCGTCGCCGCCGTGGCTTCGCCCCCGGCCAGATGCGGCCATTCGGCGGCAATCCGCGCCCGCAGCGCCCGCAAGTCGTCATAGGCCAGCGGCGTGCCGAGCACCGACGACAGCGCGCGGAAGATCGTCCAGTCCTCGCGGGCCTCGCCCGGCGGGAACACGGCGCGCAGCCCGCGCTGGGCCCGCCCTTCCAGGTTCACCCAGGTCGCAGCCTTTTCGGCATAGGCAGCCGCCGGCAGGATGACATCGGCGTGCCGGACGCCGCGATCGCCATGCGTGCCGATATAGACGGTGAAGGCATCGGCTCCCATGTCGCATTCATCGGCACCGAGCAGGAACAGCGCCCTCGCATCGGCCAAGGCCGCGACACCGCCATCGACGCTCAACCCCAGGTCGAGCGCGCCGACCCGTGCCGCTGCGGTGTGGAGCAGGTTCCAACCGTTCCAGACCTCGCGGACCACCGCATACTTCGCAGCGAGCGCCCGCGCCGCCGCGTACAGCCCCGGCGTCCGCAGCGCGCCCATGCCGACGATGATCGCCGGCCGCTCGGCCTCGCCCAATGCCTCCGCCAGCGCCGCCGGCACGCTGCCGAGCAGCGCAGCGTCGTCACCGAGCCACGAAACCTTGTAGGTCAGGTCGACCGCCGGCCCGATGCCGAACACTTTCGACAGGCCGCGCGACGCCTTCTTGCGCAGCCGCACGTTGAGCAACGGCGCCTCGCGCCGCGGATCGGTGCCGACCAGCAGCACGACATCGGCGTCCTCGATGCCGGCAAGTCCCGAATTGAACAGATAGTCGCCGCGCGCCGCGGTACCGAACTGCGCGCCGTCCTGCCGGCTTTCGATCAGCGTCGAGCCCAACGTCGCCAGCAGGTCCTTCAGCGCCACCATGTCCTCGACCGCCGCCAGGTCGCCGACGATGCCGGCGATGGCGTCACCCGACAGCCCGTCAAGGCCGGTCTTGATGGCGGCAAAGGCTTCGGCCCAGGTCGCTGCCTTCAGCTTGCCGCCGACCCGCACATAGGGGCGATCGAGTCGGCGCTCCGACAGACCGTCACAGGCAAAGCGCGCCTTATCCGACAGCCACTCCTCATTGACGTCGTCGTTGATGCGCGGCGTTACCCGCATCACGGCGGGGCCGCGGCTGCCGAAGACGATGTTCGAGCCGAGCGCATCCATCACATCGATGCCGTCGGTCTTTTTCAGCTCCCACGGCCGCGCCTGAAAGGCATAGGGCTTCGACGTCAGCGCGCCGACCGGGCACAGGTCGATGATGTTACCCGAAACCTCGCTGGTCACCGCCTTTTCGAGATAGGTGGTGATCTGCATGTTCTCGCCGCGACCGATGGCGCCGATCTCCTCGACGCCGGCGATTTCCTCGGCAAAACGCACGCAGCGGGTGCAATGGATGCACCGGGTCATCGCGGTCTTGACCAGCGGCCCCATGAACTTTTCGGTGACCGCGCGCTTGTTCTCCTGATAGCGCGTGTAGCCCTTGCCATAGGCCAGGCTCTGGTCCTGCAGGTCGCATTCGCCGCCCTGGTCGCAGATCGGGCAATCGAGCGGATGGTTGATGAGCAGGAACTCCATCACCCCTTCGCGCGCCTTCTTCACCTTGGGCGTCGTCGTCATCACGACCTGCCCGTCGGCGGCGGGCATGGCACAGCTGGCGACGGGTTTCGGTGCCTTTTCCATCTCGACGAGGCACATGCGGCAATTGCCGGCGATGCTCAGCCGCTCATGGTAGCAGAAACGCGGCACTTCGACGCCGGCGGCCTCACAGGCCTGCAGCACGGTCGCGCCGGCCGGAACCTCGACTTCGATGCCATCGACGATCAGCCGGGGCATGGCTCAGCGGGCTCCCGCAAGAACGAAGCCGGTGCAGGCGGGAACAAGGGCAGCGAAGCGGCTCGCCATGATCAATCCAACTGGGTCAGGCGCGGTCGAATCCGCGCGTCGCGGCGGCTATAGCGAGGGCAGCGCGCGATGGGAAGGCAGTGCGGCAGCTGGCGGCCGCTTTCAGGGCCGGTTTCGTGCCAGCCGGAAACAAGAAAGGCCCGGGACAAGTCCCGGGCCTTCCCCCTGTTCGAGCCCGCCAGATGTCAGGCAGCGACCGCCGTCGCGCGGCGACGACGCGCCACGCCGACAAGGCCGAAGCCGATGACCAGCATCGCCCAGGTCGACGGTTCCGGGATGGTCGCACCCGCACCATCGTCGCCGGTGATCGCGACGTTGTCGAGCGCCGGACCAAAGCGGTTGCCTTCCGCGCTGGTGAAGGTCAGCGTGCTGGTCAGCGCCGACGCGGTGAAGGAGAAACCATAGGTTTCCCACAGCATGTTGGTCGGCGAATTGGCCGCGCTCACCGAATAGACCTGCTCCACCGGGTCGTTACCGCTGAAGGAGATCACGGTGATCTTGTCGTCGACACCGCCGAACGGATTGCCCGAAAGGTCGAAGGTGACGAGGTAGGTGACACCGACGACGGTCGCAAAGCTCTGCGAGATGCTGCCGGCGCCGCGGCGCGACAGGTCGACGGACTGGATGCCGTCCGAGGCATCCCAATAGTTGCTGCCGACGAGGTCGACACCAGCGCCGCCGACGGTCCAGCCGAGGATTTCGAGGCTGCCAGGCGACACTTCGGTATAGCCGCGGGGACCGGCATTGGGATTGCCGCTCAGCTCGAAGCTACCGTTGATGAGGGTGACGGCAGACGCCGGGGCGGCAAAGGCCAGGGCGCCTGTCATGGCGAGGATGGTGACGAGGGCTTTCATGTAACACTACTCCGAAGCGGCCCCCCGCAACGGAAACGATGCAAGCTTCATGCCAAAGACTAAAATTCCGCGATTCCAGTGTGTTCAAATCTTATGGAGGCGAAACAGTGTTAAATTTGGCTTACACTTTCGAAACTGTCTGACCGAAAACCGAGTCGGAACGCATACGATACGTATCAATACGTTCTTGTGCCGACGCCGACAGGCAATCAACTTCGATACGTATCCGTTATGATATTCGCTTCATCGCGTTTAGGCGCGAAATCGCGGTTTATTTGAAGCCGAAACGTTCTTTTTAAGATTTCACTAAGCATAGGCTGGCAGGTATTCGCCTGCAGACCAGCTCCGGGGGGAGTGCCGACATTTGGTCGGCTGGCTGCGCGAAACGGGGGACTGACATGACATCCATCAATGCAAAAACCGCCTCGCGGCGGCTGCCTGGACTTTGCCTGGCCGCCATGGCCATGCTCGTCTCGGCCACACCGGCTTCGGCGCTGGTGCAATCCTGGAACAACTATCGCTGGGCACGTTCCGGCCCGCTGCAGATCACCGTCGGCAACAATCTGAAAGGCTTTTGGGTCGGGGAACTCGACAACGTCCTCGCGCAGTGGTCGCAGGCGGCCTACATCGACCTGGTGGCGGCGCCCGGCAAGGCGACGACCTCGGCCTGTGGCCCGAGCTATGGTTCCATCCAGATCTGCAACGGCAACTACGGCAAGAACGGCTGGCTGGGCTATACCAACGTCTGGACGTCGGGCGGCTTCATCGTTCAGGCGACGGTGCGCCTCAACGATTACTATCTCGCCGCCGGCGGCTATGGCACCGACGCGTGGCGCGACATGACGATCTGCCACGAGATGGGCCACAGCCTCGGGCTCGACCACAACAACTCGGCGCGGACCGACGCCAACAAGGGCACCTGCATGGATTACACCAATGATCCTTCGGGCCTGAAGGGCACCAACGGGCCGCTCGCCAACACGATGGTGAGCTTCACCGACATTGCCGCGCTGGATGCCAACTATGCCATCCCGGCCGGCAACCAGCTCAGCCACACCAAGCCCAAGATGCTGGCCGGCGCCGGGCTCTCGATATCCGGCGACGAGATCAACATGCTGGCTGCGGTGCCGGAACCGGAGAGCTGGGCGCTGCTCATCGCCGGCTTCGGGCTCGTCGGTGCCATGCAGCGGCGGCGGCGCACCGTCGCAGCCTGAGCACGGGCATCAGGGGCCGGCCCGGTTGCGGCGCCGGCCCCATGCCGCCATAGACGCGGCATGACCAGCCCAATCCACATCATCGGCGGCGGCCTCGCCGGTTCCGAGGCCGCGTGGCAGGCCGCCCGCGCCGGGGTGCCGGTGATCCTGCACGAAATGCGCGGGCCCCACGGCACCGATGCGCATCACACCGACCAACTCGCCGAGCTCGTCTGCTCCAACAGCTTTCGCAGCGACGACCCCGACAACAATGCCGTCGGGCTGATCCACCAGGAAATGCGGGCGCTCGGCAGCCTCATCATGCGCGAGGCCGACAAGGCGCGGGTGCCGGCCGGCTCCGCCCTCGCCGTCGACCGCGACCAGTTCGCTGCCGGCGTCACCGCGGCGATCGAGGCCGAGCCGCTGATCAGCATCCGCCGCGAAATGATCGCCGGCCTGCCGCCAGCCGAATGGGACAATGTCATCATCGCCACCGGCCCGCTGACGGCGACGCCGCTGGCAGAGGCCATCCGCGACCTCACCGGTCAGGACAGCCTCGCCTTTTTCGATGCCATCGCACCCGTCATCCACCGCGATTCGATCGACATGGACATCTGCTGGGCGCAGTCGCGCTGGGATCGCCCCAACGAGAACGGCGACACCCAGGATTACCTCAACTGCCCGCTCGACAAGGACCAGTACAACGCCTTCGTCGATGCGATGCTCGCCGCCGAAAAGGCCGATTTCAAGGATTGGGAGGCCAACACCCCCTATTTCGACGGCTGCATGCCGATCGAGGTGATGGTCGAGCGCGGCCGCAACACCCCGCGTTTCGGCCCGATGAAACCCGTCGGCCTGACCAACCCGCGCACCGGCCGCCGTGCCTGGGCCGTCGTCCAGCTGAGGCAGGACAATGCGCTCGGCACGCTGTGGAACATGGTCGGCTTCCAGACGAAGATGAAGCATGCCGAACAGGTGCGGGTGTTCCGCATGATCCCCGGCCTCGAACGCGCCGAATTCGCCCGACTCGGCGGGCTGCACCGCAACACCTTCATCAAGTCGCCGGTGCTGCTCGACCCGGTGCTGCGCCTCAAGGCCGACCCGCGGCTGCGCTTTGCCGGCCAGATCACCGGATGCGAAGGCTATGTCGAAAGCGCAGCGATAGGCTTGGTCGCGGCACGGTTCGCCGTCGCGGAGCGCCAGGGCCGCGAGCCGGTGCCACCGCCGCCGACAACCGCGCTCGGCGCGCTGCTCAGCCACATCACCGGCGGCGCCGACGCCAAGTCATTCCAGCCGATGAACATCAATTTCGGCCTGTTCCCACCCCTGCTACCGCCGCCGTCTTCAAAGGACCAGCGCAAGCCGGCGCTTGTCGCGCGGGCGCGCACCGATCTGGCGCTATGGATGGCCGCCTGACCCGCCTTGGTCACGGCATCAAGGCGGCGCGGGCCTGGTGGGGCTCACCGCGCGGCAAGCGCGTCCAGCGCGGGGTCAGCCTTGCCGCCTCGGCCGTCATCCTGTTCGTGCTGGTTCGTGCCATCGTCCGCATCGGCTGGCAGCCGCTGGTCGCCGCGCTGCCGGCGAGCGCGCTGTTCTGGTCGCTGTTCATCGGCTCCTACCTGCTGCAGCCGCTGATCGACTGGCAGATTTTTCGGCACTGGTGGCGCCTGCAGGCGCGCGACATCGCCGTCTTCCTCAAACGCCGCGTGATGAACGAGGCGCTGTTCAGCTATGCCGGCGATGGCTATCTGATGGTCTGGGCCTCGGCACGGCTGGATGTCGCCATCGATCCGGCCAACCCGGCGGCGCAGTTGGCCGGTCGCGGCGACGGCCCCGGGGTCGATCCCGCCGCGCAGCCGATCGCAGCGATCAAGGACGTTGCCATCACCTCGGGCCTCGCCGGCAACCTGTCGACATTGCTGATGCTCGGCTTGGCGCTGCTGCTCGGCGCCGACACGGTGATCGATGCCGGGCTCGATCCGGCGCTGGTCCGGCGCGTCGGCATCGGTTTCGCGCTGCTGGTCAGCCTGTCGCTGCTGATCCTGCTCAATCGCGGCCGGGCGTTCAGCCTGCCGGTCGGCGCCAATGTCCGTGCCTTCTGGTGGCACCTGCTGCGCGTGCTGGGATCACAGGCGCTGCTGGTCGCCAGCTGGGTCGTTGCCCTGCCGGCGGTCGCAGCGATCACCTGGGTGCAGCTCGGCGCGCTGCGAATGGTGATGACGCGGATGCCGCTGCCGAACAAGGAGATCCTGTTCGCCGGCATCGCCGTCAGCCTGGCCGGCGATGCATCGACCGCCATTGCCGCCCTGCTGGCGGCACAGGGCGCGCTGCACCTCGTCAGCCACGGCCTGGCCTGGGCCGCGGCAGCCGCGATCGACCGGGCCATACCCCGCGTCGCGGGCTGATCAACCGGGCAACGTCACCCCACGCCGGACGGGCACCGGCACGCCGGCTTCGGCTTGCGCTTTGCCGCCGTGGTCGCGAACTCCGGCGCCGCCAGCGCGCCGTCGCCGTCGCGGTCGGCGCGGGCGAATTTTTCCACCGTCCTCGCCGCATATTCCTCGAAGCTGACGCGGCCATCGCCGTTGCTGTCGAGCCGGGCATAGGCCTTTTTTCGTGTCGCCAGATACTCGTCGCGACTGACGCGATCGTCACGGTCCTTGTCGACGCGGGCAAAGCGCCGGGCCTCGCGCTCGGCAGGGGTCACGTCGCTGCGCGGCGCGATCAGCCCGGTAGGCTCGGCCTCGCTGTCGCTGTCCTCGGCGGCGGGCGGCGGCGGCAGCGACGCCAGCGCCACCGGCCGGTCGCGGGTCCACAGGAACCCGGCGGCGACCAGCGCCAGCAGTGCCACTCCCAGCGCCAGCGCGCGCCGCATCATCCTGTCCTTTCGGTACCCGCAACGAATTTGCCGGGTTCAGCGGCCAAAGGCAATCGCCGCCAGCAGCCGCAACTGCCGCCCGGTGCTGCCGCGCGGTTCCTGCGGCTGGGCAGCCCGTGCCCGCGCCGCGTCGCGCGCCGCCAGCCGCGCCAGCCCGAGCAGCGGCCGCAGCGGCGTCGGCACCGCGCCGACGAAAGCCTCGCCGCTCGCCCAGGCCAGGCCGAGCCGGCGCCCGAGCCCGACATCACCGCCGAGCAGTTGCGCCGCCCAGCCGAACAGGTCGCCACCACCCTCGATATGCGCCATCGGCACGTCGTCGCTGTCGATCAGCCCGGCCCAGCGGTCCTCCAGCCCGGCCAGCGTCGCCCCGGCCAGCCCGCGCGGCAGCACCTCGGCGGCGATCAACTGCAGCAGCGGCTGCGCCGGCGGCGGCGTGGTGTCGAGCGCGGCCAGTGCCTCGCGCCACCACGCCAGCCGGATCTGGCCGATCATCGCATCGCTGGTGCCGGCGACGACCTGGCCAAGCTCCAGGTCGAGGCCGTGCAGCGCCATCAGCGCCGGGCGGACCGCCGCAGGCGCATAGAGCACGCTCAGGTACCGGTCGCGGTCGCGCGTCCGGACATCGGCGGAAACCAGGTCGAAATCGGTCAGGCGGGAGTGTGTCAGGCTGGGCCGACCCGGAATCCGCAGAACTTGTTGCCGTCAAGGTCGCGGAAATAGGCGCCGTAAAAGGCCTGATCGCCCTCCTCGCCCCGCACGCCCGGCGCGCCCTCGTCGCTGCCGCCCGCCGCCAGCGCCGCCGCATGCAGCGCATCGACCTTGGCGCGTTCATCGAGGACGATCGCCATCATCGCACCGTTGCCAACCGTCGCCGGGGCACCGTTCTCGGGGGTGCCGATCGCGAACATCGGTTTGTCCCAGGCGACGCCATAGGCCACCGCGCCGGTCGGGAACGCCATCATTCGGTTGACTCCGATGGCGCCGAACAGGGCGTCGTAGAACGTCAGTGCGCGCGGCAGGTCGTTGGTGCCGTACATGGTATAGCCAAGCATGGTCGTGTCCTCCCTTGATCAGTGCCGCTTCTAGCGCCTCGCCGGCGTCGCCGCCAGTTCCTGCAGCACCGCTTCCTCGACACCGGAAAAGGCCGAACGATGCGGCGCCCTGGCCGGATCGTCGCCGGTGCCGGTAATCAGATAGACCAGCACCCGGCCCTGTTCGCGATCGACCCAAAGCCCACCGAGCAAGCCATAGGCTTCGCCCAAATGCCCCCACCAGCGGGCGCCGGCGACGGGCTGGTCGCTGGCGCCTGCCTCGCCCGACAGGCATTGCAGGCCGGGGCCATAGCAGCGCATCTCGCCCTGGTAGGTATCGCCGGCCGTGCCCTGCCCCTCGCGCCACACCGGCGTCATCAGTGTCTGCACCGATGCCGGACGCAGGATGCGAACACCGTCGACGCTGCCGTCATTAAGCAGCATCCTGCCGATCGTTGCCAATCCCAGCGCCGAGATGCGAAGCCCGCCCTGCGGACTGAACAGCGTCCCGTTGGTGCCGGGCCGATAGGCAGCGAGGTCACAGGCGGCCCCATCGGTGGCCACCGGGCAGGCCGGGCGCACGCCGTTCAGGTCGTCGACCTGCGCGACCCAGGGTCCAGCCGGGTCGATCGCCGTCTCGTCCTTGCCGCGCCGGTACAACACGGCCGCCCGCGCCACCGCGGCATCACCAGCGCCGCTCCAGTTGTAACCGGCGTCGAGCTTCAGCGGCGCCAGCACCAGCCGCATCATCAGCCGGTCGAAACGCTCGCCGGTCGCCGCCTCCATGACCGACGCGACGATGCCATAGTTGAAATTGGCATAGGAAAAGCGCGTGCCCGGCGGCGCGGCCGACCAGTGCGACGGCAGTTCGTCGCGCAGCATCTTGCCGAGCGGCAGGCGATAACCCGCCGCGTCATCGATACCCGAGGTGTGTGACAGCAGTTGCCGCAAGGTCACCGGAGCGTCGGGAAACGCCGGGTTGCGCAAGCGCCAGCCGAGCCAGCGCGACACATCGGCGTCGAGATCGAGCTGCCGCTGTTCGACCAGCCGCATCACGCCGATCGCCACCACCGCCTTGGAGATCGACGCCACCCGCATCGGGGTGTCGACCGCGAGCGGCCGAACGCCGATCACGGCGTCGCCGAGGGCCTCCGCCCGCACCACGCCCTTGCGGTCGGCGACGACCACCGCCAGCCCGGCGATACCCGGCGTCGCCAGCGTCCGCCCGGCCACCAGGTCGGGAAGCGGCACGGCAGCCGCCGGCGCGGCAAGCAGCAACAGCAGGATGGCCCGGATCATGCCCTACCCTAGCCAAGCGCCACCCCCACCGCCATATCCCTGCCATGAGCGTAGCCTTCACCAAGGAATCCGATGCCGAGGCGGTTGCCGCCAACCTGCCCGACCGGCCAGTCCCGGCGCATGCCAATCTCGTCACCGCTGCCGGCCTTGCCGCCATCGACGCGGCGCTGGCGGCAGCCCGCGCCGCCTATGACGAGGCCCGCGCCGGCGGCGAGATCAGCGCCGATCGCAGCGCCATGGCGGTGGCGACACGCGAGCTGCGCTATTGGTCTGCCCGCCGCGCCAGCGCGCAGCTGGCCGAAGGCGCGCCGGCGGATGGCACGGTGGGCTTCGGCAGCCGTGTCCGCATCGAGCGCGCCGACGGCCGCGTGCAGGACTGGCGCATCGTCGGCGACGACGAAGCCGAC
>QBLU01000007.1:377-87924 GCA_003241875.1 Alphaproteobacteria bacterium | reverse complement strand
GGCGGCAGCGTCTCCTATGTCTCGCCGCTGGCCCGCGCCGTGATGGGCCGCCGCGTCGGGGATGTCGCGATACTGGCGGGTCACGAGGTCGAAATCGTCGCAGTCGACTGATTTGCGGCAACGACCCTGACGCGCCGGCGTTAGCTGCGGCCATGCCCCGTCACGCCATCATTCTCGCCGCGTTGCTGCTCATGGCAGGCTGCGAACGTATCCGCACGGCGCAAAAGGACATGCCCTGGACGCCGCTGTCGCTGTCGGAGCCCATCGGCTGGGCGACCGGCCGCAAGCTGGCAGCGCTGACCGGCGACGCCCCCAAATGTATGGCGCTGCTCGATGCCGCCGGCGTCCGCTATGCGCCGCTGCCGCCGGTGTCGAAGGACCAGTGCGGCTATGCCGACGGCGTGACGCTGGAGCGCGGCGGAGCGCTCGATGTCCGCTTCCATCCCGGCGGCCTCGGCGTCGCCTGCCCGGTCGCCGCCGCGCTGACGATCTGGCAGCGTGAGGTCGTCCAGCCGGCGGCGACGCGCCATCTCGGCAAGGCGGTGACCGGCATCGACCACTATGGCAGCTTCAGCTGCCGCCGCATCAACGGCCGCCCCGAAGGCGACTGGAGCGAACACGCCACCGCGGATGCCATCGACATCGCCGGTTTCCGCCTGCAGGGCGGCGGCACCGTCAGCGTCCGTCGCGACTGGACCGGTGACCCGGCCCGCGCCGCCTTCCTGCGTGAGGTCCGCGACGGCGGCTGCAAGGTCTTTGCGACGGTGCTGTCACCCGATTACAACGCCGCCCACGCCGATCACCTGCACATGGACCAGGCCGAGCGCGGCCGCCTCGGCGGCATGTGCGCCTAAGCGTGCTCCCTCCCCCTTGCGGGGAGGGAGTGAGAGCGCCCTAACGCAAGCTGGCGATGTTCAGCCCGTCCGCCTTGGCCCGTGCCTTGGTCGATTCCTCGCTGCGGGTGAGGGCGCGGGCGATGGCGCGCAAGGGCATGCCCTTCTTGGCCAGCGTATGCAGTTTCTGCACCTCTTCGCTGGTCCAGGCTTGCTTGTGACGTTCGAATCGTTCGGCCATGCCGCGGTCATAGGCCGGCACGGCGCGCGGCGGTAGGGGCTGGACCCCCGCGCCGGCCCGCCGTAAAGGCGAGCCCATGAAAGCTCGCGTCACCATCACCCTGAAACCCGGCGTGCTCGATCCGCAGGGCCGTGCCATCCAGAACGCGCTCGGCGGCCTGGGATTCGAGGGCGTCGACGGCGTCCGCCAGGGCAAGGTCATCGAGCTCGACCTGGCCGATGGCACCAGCGAGGCGACCATCGCCGAGATGGCGATCCGGCTGCTGGCCAACACCGTCATCGAAAACTACCGGATCGAAGTGCTGTGAAATCCGCCGTCGTCGTGTTTCCGGGCAGCAATTGCGACCGGGATCTCGCCGTCGCCATCGAACGCATCACCGGCACCGCGCCGGCGATGGTCTGGCACCGCGATACCGAACTGCCAGACGGGCTCGATCTCATCGCCTTGCCCGGCGGTTTTTCCTATGGCGACTATCTCCGCTCCGGCGCGATGAGCGCGCGCTCGCCGGTCATGCAGGCGGTGATCGCCGCGGCCAGCGAGGGCCGCGCCGTGCTCGGCGTCTGCAACGGTTTCCAGGTGCTGACCGAGGCGGGGCTGTTGCCCGGCGCGCTGATGCGCAACGCCGGCCTCGATTTCGTCTGCCGCGACGTGGCGCTGACGGTCGAGAACAGCCAGACGATATTCACCGCGCGCTATGACGCCGGCGCCACCATCCGCATCCCCGTCGCCCACCACGACGGCAATTATGTCGCCGATGCCGACACGCTCGACCGGCTGGAAGGCGAAGGCCGCGTCGTGTTCCGCTATGCCGAGGCAGTCAACGGCTCGGCTCGCGACATCGCCGGCATCGTCAACGCTGGTGGCAATGTGCTCGGCCTGATGCCCCACCCGGAGCGGCTCATCGAGCCGGAACAGGGCGGCACGGATGGGCGCGCGATGTTCGAGGCATTGCAAGCGGCACTCGGCTGACCCTTCTGCCCTCCCTGCAAGGGAGGGGTCGGGGGTGGGTGACTCGGCCGAACATACCACGTCGGCATGCACCCTCCCCCAACGTCACACCTTCGTGGCAAACGGCGTGAAATCGGTCTTCGTGTCGAAGACGTCGAGCCCCTCCGCCTTCTTGAAGAACGCCACGACGCGATAGGTGACCGGCGTCAGCACGATCTCCCAAAGCACCTTCAACAGGTAGTTGGTGACAAGCACCGATAGGACCAGCTTCGTCTCCCACACGCCCAGGAACGCCAGCGGGTAGAAGATCAGGCTGTCCACCCCCTGCCCCACCACCGTCGAGCCGATGGTGCGGGTCCACAGATGCTTGCCGCCGGTCATCACCTTCATCCGCGCCAGCACAAAGGCATTGGTCATCTCCCCGGCCCAGAAGGCGAGGATCGAGGCGAGGAAGATGCGCGGCACCTGGCCGAACACCTCCGCCAGCGCCGCCTGGCCGGCCCAGTCCGGCGACGGCGGCAGCGCGACGACGACAAAGGCCATGGCCGCGGCAAACACCGACGCGGCAAAGCCGACCCACACCACCCGCCGGGCGCGCGCAAAGCCGTAGACCTCGGTCATCACGTCGCCGAGCACATAGCCCAGCGGAAAGAACAATATCCCGGCGCCGAAGGTCACCGTGCCGAGCACCGGCAGGGTGACCTGCGCCGGCTTGCCCGCGCCGATCAGGTTGGAGCAGATGAGGATGACAGCGAACGCCGCCATGGCGAAATCATAATAGCGCAGCTGCCGCCCGGCGAGCGCATCGGCATCGACAGCAGTGATGCCGGCAGGTTCCTCGGTCGCAGTGATGTCCATGGCAAGTCCCCCGATCGCTGCGGGACTTTAGCGGCTCAGGCAATACTGTCGAGAAACCCGATCAGCGCAGCCTCGTCGGCGTCGAGATCGCCGCTGAAGCGCCCGGCGAGCGCCCCGGCGCGCCAGCCGGTGAACACCTCCGGGTGGATATAGGCCTTGCGGCACACCGCCGGCGTGTTGCCGAGCAGCCCCGCGGTCTCCTTGACGCACGTCACCAGCTGCCGCTTGGCCTCGGCCTCGCTGAGCGGCGGGTCGGCGACGGCGAGCTGCTGCGCCGCCGCCAGCGTCGCCGCCCAGGTGCGGAAATCCTTGGCGGTGATATCCTCGTCACTGATCGTGCGCAGATAGCTGTTCACGTCGGCCGAATCGATCTGGTGCCGCGTCCCATCGGCATCTTCATACTGGAACAGGCGCTGCCCCGGCATGTCGTGAAGCTTGCGCACGATATTGGCGACCCGGCGATCGCCGATCCGCGCCTTGTGGCGCACGCCGCTCTTGCCGCGGAAATCGAGCACCAGCGCAGCGCCTTCGGACTTCAGATGCCGATTGCGCAGCGTCGTCAGGCCGAAGCTCTTGTTCGACCGGGCATATTCATCATTGCCGATGCGGACCAGCGTCAGCTCGAGCAGTCGCACGATCGTCGCCAGCACGCGTTCGCGCGACAGGTCGCGGCGGCGCAGGTCGGCGTCTACGGCAGCCCGAATTCTCGGCAGTGCCCGGCCAAACGCCGCCATATGACCGAACTTGGCGGTGTCGCGCGTCTCCCGCCACTTCGCGTGGTAGCGATATTGCTTGCGGCCGCGCACATCGCGCCCCGTCGCCTGGATGTGCCCCCGCGGCTGCGCACAGATCCACACGTCGGTCCAGGCCGGCGGGATCACCAGTGCCTTGATACGGTCCAGCGTTGCCGCGTCGCGCAGCTTGCGACCATCGGGGCCGCGATAGGCAAAACCCTCGCCCGAGCGTTCGCGGGTGATGCCCGGATCATCGTCGTTGACATAGCGGAGCCCGGCTTCCTTCGCCGCTGCGACACTCTCCGGATCTGTCGCCAATCGTATGCTCCCCTCAATTGTTACGGGTGGAAGCCATGGCGTTCGTACCGGTTCCATGTTCCTTATTTGTTCTTGCTATGCCACACTCGCGCCCATGGCCGAGTCGCCGCCTCTCCGCTGGCTCTACCTCGATCTCAACAGCTATTTCGCGAGTGTCGAGCAGCAGCTGAACCCCGCCATCCGCGGCCGCCCGGTCGTGGTCGCGCCGGTCGATACCGACAGCACCAGCGCCATCGCCGCCAGCTATGAGGCAAAGGCGTACGGCATCCGCACCGGCACCAAGATCTGGGAGGCCAAGGCGCTGTGCCGCGACCTCATCATCGTCCCCGGCCGCCACGAGGACTATGTCCGCTTCCACCACCGCATCATCGCCGAGGTCGAGCGTCATGTGCCGGTAACCGCTGTGTGCTCGATCGACGAGGTCGCCTGCCGGCTGCTCGACAATGAAAACGGCATCGACGAGGTGACGGCGCTCGCGGCGCGCATCAAGGCCGGCATCCGCGCCCATGTCGGTGAATGCCTGACCTCGTCGATCGGCGTTGCCCCCAACCGGCTGCTCGCCAAGATCGCCGCCGACATGCAGAAACCCGACGGGCTGACGATATTGCCCGCCGCTACGCTCCACGAGCGGCTGTGCACGCTGAAGCTGTCCGACATCCCGGGCGTCGGCCGCAACATGGAGAAGCGCCTGGCCGCCGCCGGCGTCGTCACAATGGAGCGACTGCTGAGCCTCGACGAACGCGAGGCGCGGCTGGCGTGGGGCAGCGTCTGGGGCACGCGGCTACACTGGCTGCTGAAGGGTGAGGAGGTCGCCGAAATCCCGACCGTCAGTCGCAGCATCGGCCACAGCCATGTCCTAGGCCCCGAAAAGCGCAGCCCCGATCGCGCCCGGCTGGTGGCACGGCGGTTGACGGCCAAGGCCGCGACGCGCCTGCGCCGTGCCGAACGCCGCACCGGCCAGATGGTGCTGGCGGTCAAGGCCGAGGGTGAGCGCGGCGAAAAGGGCGCGAAATGGGCGCATGGCACGCGGCTCCCGCAGGTCATGGACACCGTCACGCTGCTGGCGGCGCTCGACCGCCTGTGGGACCGGATGCTCGGCGAATTTCCCGGCCGCCGCTTCATCCAGGTCGCGGTGACGCTCGGCGAACTGGTGGAGGCCGACGCCTTGCAGTTGCACCTGTTCGATGGCGGCGCCGCGCTCGGCGAACACGACGAGACGCGGCGACTGGCGCTCAGCCGGGCGATGGACAAGGTCAACCAGCGTTTCGGCCGTGATGCAGTGACGCTCGGCCATGATGCCGCCGGTGCCTCGCGCAGTTCGGGACCGCGTATCGCGTTCACCCGCATCCCCGAATTGGCGGAGTTCCGCGAATGACGGTGGCCGGCGTCCGTATTCTTCCGTAAAGACCGTAACCGGCGTTGGCGCCAGATTGCCCATGGGGACGCTTTGCGCGCGCATGGGAGGCGCCGGCCTTGAAGTCGATAATGCTGCATATCCATGACGATGCCGAACAGGCAAATCGGCTGCAGCTGGCGCTCGACCTGGCGCGGCTCGGCAATGGTCACATCAGCTGCGTGCAGGTGGCAGCGGTCGAGCCCTATGCGTCGGACCCCTATGGCGGGCTGTTCGGGCTGGCGGCGATCATCGACACCATCCACGACCAGGACAAGCTCGCCCGCCAGGCCATCGAGGCGCGGCTGGCGCGCGAGGATGTCGCCTGGGACTGGCGCTGTTTCGACGGCGGCGTCGTCGAGACGCTGATCGCCCAGAGCCGGCTCGCCGATGTGCTGGTGGTAAGCCAGCCGATGACCGGGCGCCATGTCCATGATCACCCGTTGCCGATCGTCGGCGACGTCGTCCTCCACACCAGCGCGCCCGTGCTGGTGGCGCCGATCGGCGTCCGCAGCTTCCAGGCCGACGGCAATGTCGTCCTCGCCTGGAACGGCTCGGCCGAGGCCGCCCATGCCATGCGCCTGACCGTGCCGCTGCTGCGGCATGCCGCATGCGTGCACATCGTCGAAGTCAGCGATGACACGTCGGGCACCCCGCCGGTCGAAGCAGCCAGCTATCTCGTCCGCCACGGCATCCCGTGCGAGGTCCACGACTGGCCGGCCAAGGGCCGACGCACCGCCGTCGCGCTGCTTCATGCCGTCGCCGAGCTCAATGCCGACTATCTCGTCATGGGCGCCTACGGCCACAGCCGGCTGCGCGAGACCGTGCTCGGCGGGGTGACGCGGGCGCTGATCCAGTCGACGACCGTGCCGCTGCTGCTGGCGCATTGATAAACCGGCGTCTTTGCGCCTACACACACCCATGTGTCCGTTTCGAACAATCGTACCTGACGGACCGGGCGGCGCCATAGCCGGGCCGCATTTCGCCGACAGCGCCGCCTATCAGAAATCGATCCTGGCGACCGTTCCCGATGCGATGATCGTCATCAACTCGCACGGCACCATCCTGTCGTTCAGCGCCGCGGCACAGCGCATGTTCGGCTATGCCGAGGCCGATGTCGCCGGCAAGAACGTCAAGATCCTGATGCCTGAGCCCGACCGCGCCGCCCATGACAGCTATATGGAACGCTATCTCGAAACCGGCGTCGCGCGCATCATCGGTATCGGCCGCGTCACCACCGCACGCCGCCGCGACGGCAGCAATTTCCCGATCGAGCTGTCGATCGCCGACGCCGACATGGCCCAGGGCCGCGTCTTCACCGGCTTCATCCGCGACCTGACCGAGAGCCAGCGCACCGAACGCCGGCTGCAGGACCTGCAGGCCGAATTGAGCCACATGTCGCGTATCACGGCGATGGGCTCGCTAGCCTCGGCGCTGGCGCACGAGCTCAACCAGCCGCTGACCGCCATCGCCAATTACATGGAAGGCGCGCGCGACCTGCTCGACAACCCCGACGCCGAAGCGCTGGCAATGGTCCGCGAAGCGCTCGACGAGGCCGCGGCGCAATCGATCCGCGCCGGCCAGATCGTACGGCGGCTGCGTGATTTCATCGCGCGCGGCGACAGCGAAAAGCATGTCGAGAGCCTGAGGAAGCTGGTCACCGAGGCGAGCGCACTCGCGCTGACCGGCACCGGCACGGCGCTCGTCGATCTCGCCGTCCGGCTCGACAGCGTGGCGGATCTCGTCCTCGTCGACCGCATCCAGATCCAGCAGGTCTTGCTCAACCTCGTGCGCAACGCCGTCGAGGCCATGCAGCGTAGCCCGCGCCGGCGTATCGACATCCGCAGCATCGCGACCGACAACGACACGGTCACCGTCATCGTCGCCGACAGCGGGCCGGGCCTCGCGCCCGACATCCTGCGCCATCTGTTCGAACCGTTTCACACCAGCAAGGAGCAGGGCATGGGGCTTGGCCTGTCGATCAGCCGGAGCATCATCGAGGCGCATGGCGGGCGCATCTGGGCGGAACCTGCCGACATCAGCGGCGCCGCGTTTCACTTCACCCTCGCGCGCGCATCGGTTGCCGAGCATGACTGAGCCGCGCGTCTATGTCGTCGACGACGAACTCGCGGTCCGGCGCTCGATCGGCTTCATGCTGAAGACCGCCCATATGGCCGTCGACGCGTTCGAATCGGGCGAGGAATTCCTCAAGGCGGCCGGACATCTCGAGCCCGGCTGCGTACTGCTCGACGTGCGGCTGGCCGGCATCGACGGGCTGGCGGTGCAGGAACAGCTGCGCGCCCGCGGCATCATGCTGCCGGTCATCATCATCACCGGTCACGGCGACGTCGGCCTGGCCGTGCGCGCCATGAAGGGCGGGGCCGTCGATTTCATCGAAAAGCCGTTCGAAAAGGCGACGCTGCTCGCCGCGATCGCGCAAGCGCACCTGCACAATGCCGGCCGCGAACAGCTACATTCGCTCGCCGAGGCGGCACAGGCGCGCCTCAACGTGCTGACGCCGCGCGAACGCGACGTGCTCGAAGGCCTGGTCAATGGCCAGTCGAACAAGGTCGTCGCCTACGACCTCGGCATCAGTCCGCGTACCGTCGAGATCCACCGCGCCAACCTGATGCAAAAACTCGCCGTGCACAGCCTGTCCGAAGCGCTGCGCATCGCCTTCACCGCGCGGATCGGCGTGGTCGCGGGTCCGGGCTGACCCCCGGCCGACAGGGTCAGGCGCGGCCCTTGCGCCGCTGGCAACCGGCGTGGCAGGCCTGATCGCAGCCCGGCACCTTCCCCGGCAGCTCGGAACTGCCGCCGCTGCACAGCGCGACCGTCATCGGCAGCGCCGACGCCGACCCCCCCGCCAGCATTACCGCGGCGAGCAGCGCCGGCAGCGCGGCAAAGGCAGTGTCACGGCGCATCGGGCTGCTCCAGCGGCTTGTCGCCATCGTCGATCAGGATGCGCAGCGCGGCACCATCGAGATCGTCGTACTGACGATGGCGCAAGGTCCAGAAAAACACCACCAGCCCGCCCAGCCCGAGCGCCAGCGCCACCGGGATCAGGATGACAAGGCCGTTCACTTGCCGGCCCCCCGCAGCCGCAGCGCATTGGCGACGACGATGATCGACGACCCCGACATGGCGAGCGCGGCGACCAGCGGCGTCACCTGGCCGGCGATCGCCAGGGGCACGGCGACGACATTATAGGCGATTGCGGCGGCAAAGTTCTGCCGCACGATGCGCGCCGTTGCCCGCGCCACCCGCACCGCGGTTGCCACCGGCGCCAGGCTGTCGCCCAGAAACACCGCGTCAGCGGCATTCTGGCTGGCATCGCTCGCCGACGCCGGCGCCATCGCGACATGGCCGGCCGCCAGCGCCGGGCCGTCGTTGAGGCCATCGCCGACCATCAGGACCTTGCTGCCCTCGGCCGCCAGCGCGCCGATGGCGGCGAGCTTGTCCTGCGGCGACAGGCCGGCACGGGCGCCGAGCCCGAGCTCGTGCGCCACCGCAGCCACCGCCGACGGGCGGTCGCCCGACAGGATCGACGCCGGCAGGCCGAGCCGCGCCAGCCCGGCGATCGTCGCGGCGCAGTCCGGGCGCAGTGGATCGGCAAATTCGATGATCGCGGGCGCCGCCTCGCCGATGCGCAGCGCGCAGGCGGGCGTGTCGGACACGCCCTCGGCGCGCGCCAGGCTGACGGTCTTGCCGTCCCAGCGACCGAACATGCCCTGCCCCGCCTGCTCGGCGATGTCGACGACCCGCGCCGGAACGACGCCGGCACCCGCCAGCGCGCGGCGCAGGGCGGTGCTGAGCGGATGGCGGCTGGGCTCTGCCAGCGCCAGCGCCAGCGATTTCTGCAGCGGCGACAGCTGTTCCAGTGCCAGCGGTTGCGGTCGGCCGAGCGTCAGCGTGCCGGTCTTGTCGAAAACGACTCGGTCCGCCTCCGCCAGCCGTTCGAGCGCGGAGCCATCCTTGACCAGCACCCCGGCGCGCAGCAACGCCCCGGCGGCGACGATCTGCGCCGCCGGCACCGCCAGACCGAGCGCGCACGGGCAGGTGATGATCAGCACCGCCGCCGCGATCAGCAGCGCCTGGTGCCAGCCCGCGCCGGCCAGCAGCCAGCCGACCAGGCTGAGCAGCGCCAGCGCGTGGACGGCCGGCGCATACAGGCGCGCCGCCCGATCGGCGATGCGGACATAGCGCGACCGCGATTGCCCGGCATTGTCCATCAGCCGCGCGATGTCGGCGATGCCGGTATCGGCGCCGGCGGCGGTGACCCGCACCTGCAGCGGGCCGTCGATGTTGATGGTGCCGGCCAGCGCCATGTCGCCCGGCAGCGCCAGCACGGCAGCGCTTTCGCCGGTCAGCAGCGAGCGATCGATGTGGCTGCGGCCGAGGATGATCTCGCCATCGGCGGCCAGCCGTTCGCCCGCGGCGACCAGCATCGTCATGCCGGGCCGCAGGTCGGCGGCCGCGGTCCAGACGCTGGCGCCGCCCGCCACCGCCACCAGCGCCCCCGGCGCCGCATGGCGCAGCAGCGCCGTCACCCCGTCGCGGGCGCGGTCGCGCATCACGGCATCGAGCCAGCGTCCGGTCAGCAGGAAGAACAGCAGCATGACGGCGCTGTCGAAATAGGCGTGGGCGCCGCCGGTGATCGTTTCATACAGGCTGAGCGCCGTCGCCAGCGTCACGCCGATGGAAATCGGCACGTCCATGTTGGTGCGGCGGTGGCTGATCGCCGTCCAGGCCGACCGAAAGAACGGCTGCCCGGCATAGGCGACCGCGGGCAACGCAATCAGCGCCGACAGCCAGTGGAACAGGTCACGCGTCGCGCCGGTCGCGCCGGACCACACCGACACCGACAGCAGCATGACATTCATCGCCGCAAAGCCCGCGACCGCCATGGCGCGCAGCAGCTGCCGGCTTTCATCGCCACCGGTCACCGGCACGGCATTGCCCAGCGGCTGCGCTTCGAAGCCGAGGCCCGCCAGCGCCGCCGTCAGCTCGGGAACCTTGAGCACCGGCAGATGCGTGATCGTCACCCGCTTGGCGGTGAAATTTGCTCGGGCGGTGACCACACCCTCCACCGCCGCCAGCCCGGTCTCGAGCTTCGAGATGCAGCCGGCACAGCGCATTCCCGGCACCGAAAACAGCGTTTCGGGCAGCGCCGTCGCGGCGCCCGTGGCGACGGCAATCGTCATTGCAGCGTATCGGCCAAACGGGCAGTCCGGCCATCATGCGCGACCGCGACCCGCACCAGCCAGCGGCCGGGCGGCAGCGGCGCGGTGCTCTGCAGGCCGCCAGCCGATCGCGGCGCAAAGACCAGCGCGACATCGGGGGCACCACCGAGCGGGTGATGCGCGGTGCCCGTCGCCGTCACCGCGCCGCCGTCGGCAAGCACGACCGTAACGTGCCGCGCCGCATCGACGCCGAGGCGTGCCTGCCAGTCATAGCCCGCCTGCGCCCGCGCCGCGTGCAACCAGCCATTGAACTTCTGGCTGGCGACATAGCTGTTGTCGACGACGGTGCCGCCAAAGGTCCGGCTGGCAAAGGTCGCCATGGTGAAGTTGACGCCGACGACCAGCCCGAAAAAGCCGATCATCACCGCCCACATATGGCGTCCGGTAAAGCCGCGGCTCATTCGTCGTCCTCCCGCTCGGGTCGTTCGAAGACCACGTCATCGCGCGCCGGCCGCGCTTCCCGGCTGCCGGGGGCGCCGTCGGTCGGCTGCGCGACGATCCGGAACTCGACATGCTCCTCGCCGGTGGCCGGCGCCGCCACGAACAGGCGCAGCTGCGTCGTCGCGTCGGGTGCCAGCGGCACGCGGAGGCGGGGGCCGGCGGTCTCGCGGCTACCGACTTCGCTCCACACCACGGCTTCGGGCAGTCCGGAGACTACCAGGTCGACGCTGCGCGGCCGGGTTTCCATGTTGCGCAGCTTGACCGTGAAGCTGTTGCGGATACTGCCGTCCGAAAGCTGGACATGGCGCGGGTTGCGATCGGCGGCGACGCTGATGTCGAGCCGGTCGCGTTGGCCCAAACTGAACAGCATGGCGGCGCCGATGCCCGCCCAAATGGTAAAATAGATGAGCGTGCGGGGCCGCAGCAGCGTCCTCCACACCGGTCGCGCGGTGCCGCCGGCCTTTTCGATGACGGCGTCGTCGAGCGTCGCATAATCGATCAGGCCGCGTGGCCGACCGATCTGCGTCATGACCTTGTCGCAGGCGTCGATGCACAGCGCGCAGGTGATGCAGCCGATCTGCGGCCCCTCGCGGATATCGATGCCGGTCGGGCAGACCGCGACGCACTGGTTGCAATCGATGCAGTCACCGATCCGGGCCTTGGCAATGCCGAAGGTTTCGACCGGGTAGTCGGCCTCCATGGCCTGCGCCTTCTTCAGGCCGGCGGAACGCGGCTCGCCGCGCCAGTCCTTGTAGGTGACGATCAGCGATTTCTCGTCGAGCATCGCGGTCTGGATGCGCGGCCAGGGGCACATGTAGATGCAGACCTGCTCGCGCATGAAGCCGCCGAGCAGAAAGGTCGTCGTCGTCAGCACGCCGATGGTCGCATAGGCGACAAAGGGCGCCTGCATGCTGACGAGGTCGCGCGCGAGCGTCGGGGCGTCGGCGAAATAGAACACCCAGGCGCCGCCGGTCAGCAGCGCGATCAGCAGCCAGATCGACCATTTGTTGAGGCGCTTGACGGTCTTTTCAAAGGTCCAGGGCGCCTTGGCGAGCCTGATCTGGGCGTTGCGATCACCATCGATGGCGCGCTCGACATGGACGAACAGGTCGGTCCACACGGTCTGCGGGCACGCATAGCCGCACCAGGCGCGGCCGACGGCGGAGGTGACGAGGAACAGCCCGATGCCCGCCATGACCAGCAGGCCGGCGACATAGTAGAATTCCTGCGGCCAGATCTCGATGGAGAACATGTAGAAACGGCGATGTGCCAGGTCGATCAGCACGGCCTGGTCGGGGGCATAGGCGCCGCGGTCCCAGCGCAACCACGGCGTCACGTAATAGATGGTCAGGGTGATCGCCATCACCGCCCATTTCAGCCGCCGGTAAAAGCCGTCGACCGCCTTGGGAAAGACGCCCTTGCGCTTTTGATAGAGCGGGCTCGACGGGCTGATGAGGTCAAGCGCCGACATCGGCTTTCCCTTCCGGAGCCACGGCCACCACCGGCGCCGGGGGGGCTTCGCCGCCGCCGAGCGAATGGACATAGGCCGCGAGCATGCGGATCGTCACCGGGTCGAGCCGGCTGTTCCAGCGCGGCATGACGCCGGCATGGGCCTTGGCGATCGAGACACGCACCGCCGCCTTGTCGCCGCCGTACAGCCAGATGCCATCGGTCAGGTTCGGCGCGCCGAACTCGCGGCCGCCCTTGCCGGCGGTGCCATGGCAGGCGCTGCAATTGGTTTCGAACAATGCCGCGCCGGCGCCGCTGGGCTTGCCCTGGCCCGAAATGTTACGGACATGGGCGACCAGCTGGTCGATCTCGGCTGCCTGCAGGACGTCGGCGAACGGCGGCATCTGCGACTGGCGAGTCTCGTCATGGTCCGGGTTCCGGATGCCATGCGTCAGCGTGTATTCGATGCTGGTCAGGTCACCGCCCCACAGCCAGTCATCGTCGTTGAGATTGGGATAGCCGATGGAGCCGGCGGCGCCGGAGCCGTGGCACTGGACGCAATGCACCTTGAAGGCGGCGCGGCCACCCTCGATGGCGGTGCGCAGCAGTTGCGGCTGGGCCGGCAGCGCCTCGATCGGCAGCGCCGCGATGGCGGCGAGCGTCGAAGCCTTGCGCGTCCGCTCGGCGGTGACTTCGGCGGCGAGATCGCCGCGGCTCGACCAGCCGAACACGCCGGCTGTCGCGGCATGACGCATCGGGATCGCCGGATAGACGACGACATAGCCCGCCGCAAAGACGATGCAGGCGACAAAGATGATCAACCACCAGCGCGGCAGCGGCGTATCGAGTTCCTCGATGCCGTCCCATTCGTGGCCGACCGTGGTCGTGCCGGTCGGTTCGTCAACGCGCTTTGTCATCGCAGCCATCCTTGAAGATCATGTTGGCAGCTTCGTCGAGCCGCTGGGCCGACCCCTTGCGGAAGGTCCAGCCGACAAAGGTCACGAACATCACGCCCATCGCGACCAGCCCCCAGCTGTCGGCGAGATGGCGGAGCTGGTCATAGTTCATTTCGCCGTTTCCTGCGGCGCGGCCGCCTCGAAATCGACCAGCGTGCCGAGCATCTGGAGATAGGCGACGAGCGCGTCCATCTCGGTCAACTGCTTCGGATCGCCGTCGAAATCGCGGGTCTGCGACTTGGGATAGCGCGCCTTCAGCGCCGTGGTGTCGGCATCGGGATCGGCCTGGGCCTTCAGGTCGTCGTTGGCCCGCGCGACCGCCTCGGCGGTATAGGGCACGCCGACATGGGTCAGCGCCTTCAGATGGTCGCGCATGTCGCCGGCGCTCAGCGGCCGGGTCGCCATGAAGGCATAGCTCGGCATGATCGATTCCGGCACGACGCTGCGCGGATCGGTCAGGTGCTGGACGTGCCAGCTGTCCGAATAGCGACCGCCGACGCGGGCGAGATCCGGCCCGGTCCGCTTCGATCCCCATTGGAACGGATGGTCGTACATGCTTTCCGCGGCCAGGCTGTAATGGCCATAGCGTTCGACCTCGTCGCGGAACGGCCGCACCATCTGGCTGTGGCAGTTGTAGCAGCCCTCGCGCATGTAGATGTTGCGGCCCGCCAGCTCGAGCGGGGTGTAGGGCCGGACGCCCTCCACCTTCTCGACGGTGCTGTCGATCCAGAACAGCGGCGCGATCTCGACGAGGCCGCCGATGGCGACGGTAACCAGGGCGAGCACACCGAGCAGCGTGATGTTGCGCTCGATGGTGCGGTGGGAGAATCCGCCGGGGCTCGCATTCGGGTCATTGGCCATGGGTCTGATCCCCTATTCTGCGGGCTGGGCGAGCAGCGGACGATCCGCCGCAGGGTTGTAGGGCGTCTCGGTCATCGGCTTTTCGTCCCGGATCTTGCCGGCAATGGTCATCCCGATGTTGAAGGCGAAGATCAGCGCGCCCGACAGGTACAGCAGCCCGCCCGCCGCGCGGATCAGGTACATCGGGTGCATCGCCGCCACCACTTCGGCGAAGCTGTTCACCAGGTAGCCGTCGGCGCCATACTCGCGCCACAGCAGCCCCTGCATGATGCCGGCAACCCACATCGAGGCGGTGTAGAGCACGATCCCGATGGTGGCGGTCCAGAAGTGCCAGTTGATCAGGCGGAGGCTGTACAGCCGCTCACGCTTCCACAGGCGCGGCGTCATGTAATACATGCAGGCAAAGGTGATCATGCCGTTCCAGCCGAGCGCGCCGGAGTGCACATGGCCGATCGTCCAGTCGGTGTAATGGCTCAATGAATTGACCGATTTGATCGACATCATCGGGCCTTCGAAGGTGCTCATCCCGTAAAAGGCGAGCGCCATGACCATCATGCGGATGATCGGGTCGGTGCGGATCTTGTCCCAGGCGCCGTTGAGCGTCATCAGGCCGTTGATCATGCCGCCCCACGACGGCATCCACAGCATGACCGAGAACACCATGCCGAGCGTCTGCGCCCAGTCGGGCAGCGCCGTGTAGTGCAGGTGGTGCGGGCCGGCCCAGATATACAGGAAGATCAGCGACCAGAAGTGGATGATCGACAGCCGATAGCTGTAGACCGGCCGTTCGGTCTGCTTGGGCACGAAATAGTACATCATGGCGAGGAAGCCGGCGGTCAGGAAGAAACCGACCGCGTTATGCCCGTACCACCATTGCGTCAGCGCATCCTGGACGCCGGCAAAGGCCGAATAGGATTTGCTGCCGACCCAGCTGACCGGCATCGACAGGTTGTTGACCAGGTGCAGCATGGCGACGGTGATGATGAAGCTGAGGTAGAACCAGTTCGCCACATAGATGTGCGGCTCGCGGCGACGCACCAGCGTGCCGACGAACACGGCGAGATAGGCGACCCAGACGATGGTCAGCCAGATATCGACATACCATTCGGGCTCGGCATATTCGCGCGCCTCGGTAATGCCCATGACATAACCGGTCGCGGCGAGCACGATGAACAGCTGGTAGCCCCAGAACACGAAGCGAGCGAGCGTCGGGAACGCCAGCCGCGCCCGGCAGGTGCGCTGGACGACGTAGAAGCTGGTGCAGATCAGCGCATTGCCGCCAAAGGCAAAGATCACCGCCGAGGTATGCAGCGGCCGCAGCCGGCCGAAACTCGTCCATTCCAGCCCCAGGTTGAGCGCCGGAAAGGTCAGCTGCAGCGCGATGGTCAGGCCGACGAGCAGGCCGACGACGCCCCAGAACGTCGTCGCGATGACACCCCAGCGCACCGGCTCGTCATCATATTCGGATCGATCGATCACCCGCGTGCCGGCAAAATCGGCCGTGCGCAGCGTGGCGACGGCCGCGATCAGTGCCGCCAGCGCGACGATTGCCATGTGCACCGCAAAGCCGCCGTCGACGGCCTTTGCCGTGGCCAGGACCGCCACCACCATCACGGCCACATAGCCGCCCGCCCGCACCACTGTCGCCTGCATTGCACCGCCCCGCTGCTTCGGATTTGAAGCCTTCCGGTCCAATGCACCGGCGCGGATGCGTACCGATATACGGGCTATTGCGGACGCCATCGCCGGGGTCCGTGGCAGCTACTCCGCCGGGGCCCAAGACTTCACGGCCGGGCCTCGGAACCGCGACGCATCGCCGGCGCTTCTTTGCCTGAGCAAAAGGAACAGGACCCCTCCATGCGCGCAATTCTCGCCCTCAGCCTCGCCGCCGGTCTCGCCGCCTGCGGCAACAACAGCGACGCCCCCAGCCCCGATGCCGCCACCAGTCGTGGCAGCACGCCCACCACGACGTCGGGCACGACGGGAAGCGTGGGGTCGGAAGCGACAGGCGACACCGGCGCCGGCGCCGGCACCGGCGCCACCAACACGACCGGCACCGCCGGCTCCACCCCCGGCGGCGCCATGAACGCCACCACGGGCTCGCAGGCGATGGACATGGGTTCGAGCGGTGCCGGTGGGTCGTCGGGCTCGTCCGGCAGCAGCGTCGGGACCAGCGGCACCCCGACAAGCTCGTCCAGTACCAGCACCGTCACCCCCGGCCAGACCAGCACCGGGACGCCCCCGGGCTGAACCCGGGCCCATCGCGCCGTCGGGTGCGATCGTGGCGATGCATGGTAAGAATTTTAGCCGGGTCATCGCCAGCTTTCGCAGCAGACCGCCGTGCGGCACCGCGGATAGCCGTGCCGGCCCCTCCGCCGGCAACATTCAGGGCCGGATCGCCACCTTGATGACGCCATCCTGCTGCTGCCCGAAGACGGTGTAGGCATGGGCGATCTCGTCGAGCGCAAAGCGATGGGTGACAAAACGGCCGGTATCGATCCGGTTCGACGCGATCATGCCCATCAACCGCCGCATGCGTTCCTTGCCGCCGGGGCACAGGGTCGTGACGATGCGATGATCGCCCAGCCCGGCGGCAAAAGCATCGAGCGGGATGCGCAGATCCTCCGTATAGACGCCCAGTGACGATAGCGTGCCGCCCGGCCGCAGCACGCGCAGCGCTGCCTCGAACGTCGCTTGCCGGCCCAGCGCCTCGATCGCCACATCGACGCCGCGGCCCTGGGTCAGCGCCATGATGGCGGCAACGGGGTCGCCGCAGTTGAAATCGACGACATGGTCGGCCCCCATGGCCTGCGCCAGCGCGGCGCGTTCGGGCAACGCCTCGACGGCGATGATCCGCGCCGCCCCCATCAACCGGGCGCCGGCGGTGGCGCACAGCCCGATCGGCCCCTGGGCAAATATGGCCACCGTATCGCCGATGCGGACTCCGCCGGATTCGGCGCCGCTGAATCCTGTCGACAAGATGTCGGGGCACATCAGGACCTGTTCATCGGTCAGGCCATCGGGGATGGGCGCCAGATTGATCATCGCGTCGGGGACGAGCAGATATTCGGCTTGGGCGCCGTCGATGGTGTTGCCAAACCGCCAGCCGCCCATCGCCTGCCAGCCACCGGGGCTGTGCGTGCCGCATTGCGCACCACAGCCCGACAGGCAGGCGTTCGAATGGCCGGACGGGGTGATCGCACCGGCGATGACGCGCTGCCCTTCGTGGTAGCCGCTGACGGCACTGCCCAGCTTTTCGATGATGCCGACGGGTTCATGGCCGATCGTGAGGCCGCGGCTGACCGGATATTCGCCCTTCAGGATGTGAACATCGGTGCCGCAGATCGTTGTGGTGGTGATGCGGATAAGCGCATCGAGCGGCCCCACCTCCGGCACTCGCTTGTCGGCAAGCTCGACGCGGCCTGGTTCAACGAAGATCGCGGCTTTCATCATGGCCATGGGATGGCTCCCCCAATCCTGAAGCGCCGCAATAACCCCGCACGCCGCAGCCGCTAATCCGGGATTCTACTGGTAGTCCGCGCCTTCCTGTCCAGCATACAACCCTGGGGCTGCACGCAACTTCAAGGGACATCGATGCCCGATCTTGCTGCCCTTGATCCCCGCGCCGCCCTGGCGATTCACATTGCCGTCGCTGCAGCGATCCTGGCTGCGGCGCTGGGGCTTGCTGCGCTGCTGCGCGAGCCGTCGCGTCGGCGCATGGGGGTCTATGAAAGTGGCGCCCCGCCCGGCCCGGCGCGGCTGGCACCTGTGACAGCAAGCTATGTCTTCATCGCAATCGCCTTCATGATCTTCGACGTCGAGGCGGCGGTGCTGTTCGCCTGGGCCGGGGCCGCGCGCGAGGTTGGGCGACCCGGCCTGGTTGCGGCAACCGTCTTCATTGTGTTGCTGCTGGCGGCGCTGGCCTATCTCTGGGCCGATGGCGCGCTCGAAACCGGGCCGAAGCGGCGCAAATGAAGCCGACGCTGACCCCCCTGGCCGACAGCCTGCCCGAAGGCGAGGCCATGGCACAAGGCGCGCTGTTCACGCGCCTTGACGACCTCGTCGCCTGGTCGCGCAAGAACAGCCTGTGGCCGTTCAACTTCGGTCTCTCGTGCTGCTATGTCGAAATGGCGACCGCGCTGACGCCGGTTTTCGACCAGGCGCGCTTTGGCGCCGAAGTCATTCGCGCCACTCCGCGGCAAGCCGACCTGCTCATCGTCTCGGGCACCGTCTTCACCAAGATGGCGGTGCCGCTGAAGCGGCTTTACGAACAGATGCGGGCGCCGCGATGGGTGATCTCGATGGGTGCCTGCGCCAATTCAGGCGGCATGTACGATATTTATTCGGTGGTGCAGGGCGTCGACAGCTTCCTGCCCGTCGATGTCTATATTCCCGGCTGCCCACCGCGCCCCAAAGCGTTGCTCGATGCGATGATCCTTCTGCAGGGCCAGCTCGCTGCCCGACCGCGGCCCTTGCGACTCAGCCTCGGTGCCGAACCGCTGCCCTTCACCCCCGAACCCCGGCGCGACCAGCGCCGCGCCGAACGCATGGCCGTCACCCGCCTCGCAGACCCTGACGCGCCGTGACGACGCTAGCCTCTGAACCGGCCGCCCGCCCGGCGGCAACGCCGGAAGTGACGCCCGACGTGGTGGCGCAACTCCGCGCCCGCTTCGGCCCGGCGATTATCGCCCGGCAGGCGACCGCCGAGGACTTCCCCGTCCTCTGGATCGCGCCCGACGCTGCCCCCGCCATCCACCAGTTCCTGAAAACCGAAATCGCCGAACCCTATCCGCTGCTTGCCGACTTGTGGTGTATCGATGAGACGGCACGCCAGCACCGCGAAGGCCAGCCCGCCTCGGGCGTCACCCTGTGCATCCATCTCGTCTCGCTGGCGCGCAATCGCGACATCCGCCTGAAAACCGCCTGCACCGCCGACGACCCGCGCGCTGTTTCCATCGCCGGCGTCTTTCCTAACGCCGACTGGTACGAGCGCGAAGCCTTCGACATGTTCGGCGTCCGCTTCGACGGCCGCGGCAGCCACCATCGCATACTGATGCCGCCGACATGGCAGGGCCACCCACTGCGCAAGAGCCATTATGCCCGCGCCACCGAACAGGCGCCGTTCCGCATGACGCCAGAATACTTCGCCGCCGAGGAAAAAGCCGCCACCTTCTCGCCCGAGGAACACGGCCTCCCCACCCACCGCGACGGGGTGGAGCTGATGACCCTCAACTTCGGCCCGCACCACCCGTCCACCCATGGCGTCTTCAAGATCGTCCTCGGGCTGGATGGCGAGGAGGTCGTCTGGGCCGCCCCGGACATCGGTTACCACCACCGCGGCGCCGAAAAGATGGCCGAGCGCCAGACCTGGCACGGCTTCATCCCCTATTGCGACCGCATCGATTATCTCGGCGGCGTGATGAGCGAACTGCCCTACCTCATGGCGGTAGAGCGGCTGTGCGGCATCACCGTGCCGGCGCGGGCGCAGATCATCCGTGTCATGCTTTGCGAATTCTTCCGCATCACCAACCACCTGCTGTTCTATGGCACCATGGCCCAGGACGTCGGCCAGATGTCCCCGGTCTTTTACATGTTCACCGATCGCGAGCGCGCCCATCGCATCATGGAGGCCATCACCGGCGCCCGCATGCACCCGGCGTTCTTCCGCATCGGCGGCGTCGCCATGGATCTGCCGCCGGGCTGGGACGTCCAGGTGCGCGAGTTCCTCGACTGGATGCCCAAGCGGCTCGACGATTACGAGACAATGGTGCTGGAAAGCGGTCTGTTCAAAGCCCGTACCATCGGCGTCGGCGAATTCGACACCGCGACGGCGCTCGACTGGGGCACGACGGGGCCGCAGTTGCGCGCCACGGGCTGCGACTGGGACTGGCGCAAGAAACGCCCCTATGGCGGCTATGACCAGTTCGAGTTCGACGTGCCCACCGGCGCTCGCGGCGACATTTATGACCGCACCCGCGTGCGTGTCGCCGAAATGCGGGAATCGCTGCGCATCATCCGCCAATGCCTCGACCATATGCCGGGCGGCGCCATCAAGGCCGACCACCCGCTCGCCATGCCGCCGCCGCGCGAGGCCATGCGCCACGACATCGAAACGCTGATCCAGCATTTCGTCAGCGTCAGCCGCGGCCTCGATGTCCCCGCCGGCGAAGCGACGGGCCAGGTCGAGACCCACCGCGGCCTCGCCCAATATGCCATCGTCTCCGATGGTGGCCCCTCCAGCTATCGTACGCGCATCCGCACACCGTCATTTGCGCATCTGCAGCTGCTGCCGCTGGTGGCGAAGGGCCTCAGCGTCGCCGACCTCGTCGCCTATATCGCCAGCATCGATTTCGTCATGTCGGACGTCGATCGGTGAGCCTCCCTGAACCGCTCACCGTGATGATCACGCACGCCATCGCGAGCCATGGCGGCCCGCGCGGCGCCATCCTCGAAGCGCTGCGCATGGTCCAGCATGCCGAAGGGTGGGTCAGCGACGAACGCGTTGCCGACATCGCGGCGCTGACCGGCATGACGACGGCCGAGATCGACAATCTCGCCACCTTCTACAGCCACATCTTCCGCAAACCCGTCGGCCGGCACCTCGTGATGTTCTGCGACGGCGCCAGCTGCTGGATGAATGGCGGCGACAAGGTGGCGGAAGCGGTCAAGGCGCGCCTCGGCATCGGCTTCGGCGAAACCACCGCCGATGGCCGGTTCACACTCCTCAATACCTGCTGCGTCGGCGGTTGCGACCATGCCCCCGCCGCCGTGACGGGGCGCAACCGCCGGCTCGTCGGCCCGCTGAGGGCCGACACGCTCGATGGGCTGCTGACATGACCGCCGCCCCGCTGTCTGGCCCATTAACCGGCAGGGCCCGCGCCGACCGCCGCCCGCACAGCCTCGCCGAATGGCAGGCGGACGGCGGCCATGCGGCGCTCGGCCTTGCCCGACAACAGCCGCCCGCGGCGATCGTCGACATGGTTGCCGCTGCCGCCCTCAACGGTCGCGGCGGTGCCGGTTTCCCGGCGGCGCAGAAATGGCGCTTCATGCCAGCCCCCGGCACCATCCCCGGCGACGGCCCCAGCTATCTCATCGTCAACGGCGACGAAATGGAGCCCGGCGCCTTCAAGGATCGGCTGTTTCTGGAAGCGCTGCCGCACCTCGTCATCGAAGGCGCGATGATCGCCGCCCATGCCATGCACGCGAGCGAGATCATCATCCTCGTCCGCGATGCCTATCGCATCGGCATCCATGCGATGGAGCAAGCCATCGCCGAAGTGGACGCCGCCGGCCTCACCGGCCGTAATCTGAAGATCCGCGTCCACGCCTCGGCCGGCCGCTACATCGTCGGCGAGGAAACCGCGCTGATCGAGGCCCTTGAAGGCAAGCGCGCCGTCCCTCGCAAGCGCCCGCCTTTCCCGGCGCAATCGGGGCTGTGGGGACGGCCGACCACCGTCAACAACGTCGAAACCATCGCCAACATCCCCGGAATCGTCGCGAACGGTCCCGACTGGTTCCGCGGCCTGTCGCGCACCGCCGAGGGCGGCACCAAGCTGTTCGGCGTCTCGGGCCGCGTCCACAAACCCCAGCTTATCGAAGCCCCGATGGGCACAACAGCGCGTGAACTGATCGACCGCTGCGGCGGTGTCTCGGGCACCGGTGAACTGCTCGCCTTTCAACCCGGCGGCGGCGCCAGCGGATTTCTCGGCCCGGAACACCTCGATCTGCCGCTCGATTTCGCCAACGTCGCCGATGCCGGCTCGATGTTCGGCACCGGCACGCTCATCGTCCTCGATACCGGCACCTGTCCGATCGGCGTCATCGCCCGCCACATGCGCTTCTATGCGCGGGAGAGCTGCGGCTGGTGCACCCCCTGCCGCGAGGGCCTGCCGTGGGTGGCGCACATCGTCGATGGCCTCGAAGCCGGGACTGCAAAAACAGCCGACCTCGATATCCTCCACATGACCGCCGGCGAGGCGGGCCCGCGCGGCCGCAGCTTCTGCGACCTGATGGGCGGCGCCATGGCGCCGCTGGCGACAGGGCTCCACCGCTTCGAACGCCAGTTCGCCGACCACGCCGCGCACGGATGCCGGGCATGACCGTGCGTCTCACCATCGACGGCCGCCAGGTCGAGGCCCAGGAGGGCGAGGACCTCCTCACCGCCTGCACCAACGCCGGCGTGGAGGTTCCACACTTCTGCTGGCACCGCGCGATGGGCTCGATCGGCGCCTGCCGGCTCTGCGCCGTCAAGGTCCGCCGCCACGAAGCCGACCCGGGCACCATCGAAATGGCCTGCATGATCCCTGTTGCCGACGGCCAGCACATCGACATTGCCGACCCGGAGGCGGCGGCTTTCCGCGGGCATGTCATCGAATGGCTCATGCGCAATCACCCGCACGACTGCGCCGTCTGCGAGGAAGGCGGCGATTGCCGACTGCAGGACATGACCATCGCCAGCGGGCACCACCTGCGCCGTGCCGGCCCCGACAAACGCATCCACCGCAACCAGTATCTCGGCCCGTTGATCACCCACGAAATGAACCGCTGCATCGCCTGTTATCGCTGCACGCGCTTCTATCGCGGCGTTGCCGGCGGGCGCGATCTCGATGTCTTCGGCGCGCACGACCGGGTGTATTTCGGCCGCGCCGAAGACGGCGTCCTCGAAAGCCCCTTTGCCGGCAATCTCGCCGAAATCTGCCCCACCGGCGTCTTCAACGACAGGGGCTGGTCAAAGGTTTACGCCCGCCCCTGGGACATGCTCGAAACGCCGTCGGTCTGCCCGCATTGCGCCGTCGGCTGCAACATCGGCCTGTCGGTCCGCGCCAACCGCCTGCGCCGCGTCATCAGCCGCAGCCACCCCGCCATCAACGCCGACTTTCTTTGCGACCGCGGCCGTTATGGCCCGCTGTTCATCGAAGGCCCCAGCGCGCTCAAGGCGGCGCGCCATCACGGCCACGCGGTTCCGCTCCGCACCGCCCTCGACCAGGCGCAGGAGGCCATCGCCGTCAGTGCGGCGCTGGGCGGCGCCATCGGCATCGGCTCACCGCGAGCGTCGCTCGAAGCCAATTATGCGCTGCGCCGCCTCGTCGGCCCGGAACACTTCTTCGCCGGCCTCGATGCGGCCGAAGTCGCCCTTCACCGCCGCCTCGCCGCACATCTCGCCAATGCCAGCATCGCCAGCCTCGCCGACATCGCCGCTGCGGACGCGATCCTCGTCCTCGGCGAAGACCTGACCGGCACCGCCCCGATGGCGGCGCTCGCCGTGCGCCAGGCCTCGCGCGCCGCCGAACGCGCGCTCGCCGCCGAAAAGCATGTGCCGGCCTTTCTCGACAATGCCGTGCGTGTCGCAGGCGAGGGGCGGCGCGCGCCGCTGGTGCTGGTGACGCCGGTTCCCGACGCGCTCGATGCCATCGCCACCCATCCGCTACGCCGTGCCCCCGCCGACATCGCCGGCTTCGGCCACGCCATTGCCGCCGCGCTCGCCGGCAAGCGCGCCGACCCCGATGCCAGCGCCGCCGCGGCCGCGCTCGCCGCCGCCAGCGCCCCGGTCATCATCGCCGGCGCCGGCCTGGGCGATCCGGCCGTTCTCGATGCCGCCGCCGCCATCGCTACAGCACTCAACCCGCGCGCCCGGTTGGCGCTGTTCCCGGCAGAGGCCAACAGCCTCGGCCTCGCGCTTCTGGGCGGCGAGGGGCTGGAGGCCGCCGCCGATGTTCCGGGCCGCGGTGCCGTCGTCGTGCTCGAAAACGACCTCCACAGCCGCTGCGACCCCGCCACCATTGCGCGCCTGTTCGCCGACCGCGCCGTGATTGCGCTGGACTGCGTCGAAACCGCCACCACCGCCATCGCTCATACCGTCGTCCCCGTCGCCAGCTTCGCCGACGCCGCCGGCACCTGCATCAACCATGAAGGCCGCGCCCAACGCACCATCGCTGCCCGCCCGGACTCAGCCCCTGCCGCGTGGCGCGTGCTGGCGGCGTTCGGCGGCGGCGCCGAGGCCGGCCTCGACGATCTGCAAGTCGCCCTCGCCCGTGACTGCCCACAGTTTGCCGCCATCGCTGCCGCCGCGCCCGCCGCCAGCTACCGCACGCCCAGCGGGCGTATCGCCCGCGCCCCGGCGCGCTTCTCCGGCCGTACCGCGTCGGACAGTGCCGGTGGCGATGCTGCCCCGCCACGCGACCCCGACTCCCCGTTCAGCTGGACCATGGAGGGCGGCGCCCTCCCCGCCGAGCTGTTCCAAGGCGTCCGCATCCTCGCTGCCGCCGCGCTACCGCCGCCCGCACAAGCGCCCGCAATTGGCGGCGCCGGCCTGATCCTCATCCCCCTCCACGACCCGTTCAGTGTGAGCGAGACCGACCGCGCCAGCACCATCCTCGCGGCGCGCGCACCCGGGCCACAGCTGCGCCTCCACCCGGCCGATGCGGCGCGGCTGAAGCTCGCTGAAGGCGCCATCGTCAGCGTCGAAGGCCGGACCGTCCCGCTGGTGCTCGACAAGCACATCCCGATCGGCCACGCCGGTCTCACCACCCGCCGCACCACGCCCCGCCGCCTGATGCCCGAGGGGTCAAAATGAGCGGCTGGCTGGTCATCCTTGCCTCCGCGGTGCTGATCGCCGGCCTGCTCGTCGCCGCCGGCGTGTTCACCTGGGTCGAGCGCCGGCTGCTCGGCTTCCTCCAGGAACGGCTCGGCCCCAACCGCGTCGGGCCGTTCGGCTTCCTGCAATGGGTCGCCGACACGGTGAAACTGCTGACCAAGGAAGACGCGCCGCCCGAAGGCGCCGACGTCATCGCCTTCCGCCTCGCCCCGGCGCTCGCCGCGTTGCCCATCCTCGCCGGCTTCGGCGTCGTGGCGTTCGGTGACGGCCTTGCCATCGCACCGCTCGACATGGGGGTGGTATTCGCCACCGCCATGCTGGCGCTTACCGTCTATGCGCTTGTGCTTGGCGCCTGGGCCTCGCGCAACCGTTATGCTTTGCTAGGGGGGTTGCGCGCCGCGGCGCAGATGATCGCTTATGAGGCTTTTCTCGGCCTGTCGCTGATGGGTGTCGTCCTCATTGCCGGCAGTTTTGCCATGGCCGACATCGTCGCCGCGCAAAAGGGGGCGTGGTTCATCTTGGTCCAGCCCTTGGGCGCCGTGCTTTTCTTCATCGCCTCATTGGCCGCTGCCCATCGCCTCCCCTTCGATTTGCAGGAGTCCGAAACCGACCTCGTCGCCGGCTTCATGACGGAATATTCGGGCATGTCGTTCGCACTGTTCTTTCTTGGCGAATATGTCGCCATCCTGCTCGTCTCGGCGCTGGCCGTGACGCTGTTCCTCGGCGGCTGGCTGGGGCCATGGTTGCCGGGGCCGGTCTGGTTCGGGCTCAAGGTCGGCGCGGTCGCGCTGCTGTTCATCTGGGTCCGCGCGGCGCTGCCGCGGCCGCGTTATGACCAGCTCATCGCCTTTGCCTGGAAGCTGGCGCTGCCGTTGGCGCTCTTGAACCTGCTCCTCACCGGCTGGGTGGTGGTGGCATGATCGGCACCTTGAAATCGCTGTGGGCGGTCGGCTTGAAACTCTTCGCGCCAACGCAGACGCAGGGCTATCCCGAGGTGAAGCCGGCCCTTGCGCCGCGCTATCGCGGCCGCATCATCCTGTCGCGTGATCCCGATGGCCAGGAACGCTGTGTCGCTTGCAACCTCTGCGCCGTCGTCTGCCCGGTCGATTGCATCGAAGTGGTCAAGGCCGAGACGGTCGAAGGCCGCTGGTATCCCGAGACGTTCCGCATCAACTTCGCCCGCTGCATCTTCTGCGGCCTGTGCGAGGAAGCTTGTCCGACCGCGGCGATCCAGCTGACGCCCGATTTCGAACTCGCCGACTACGCGCGCTCCTCACTCGTCTATGACAAGCCCGACCTGCTGATCGCCGGCAAGGGCAAATATCCCGGCTATCGTTACTGGGACGTCGCCGGAAAGACCGCCCCGCCCAACACCGACCCCAAGGATCTCGCGCCATGACCAGCGCCGCCCTTTGGCCCGGCGCCATCGCGCTGCTCGCCGCGCTGATGGTCGTGACGCGCGACAGCATCGTCCATGCACTGATGTATCTCGTCGCCATGCTGCTGGCGCTGGCGGCGGTGTTCTTTGCCTTGGGCGCGGGCTTCGCCGGGGCGTTGCAGATCCTCATCTACGCCGGCGCCATCGTCGCGGTGTTCGTCTTTGTCGTGATGACCGTCGACAGCACGCCCGAGGCTCTGGCGCGCGAAAAGGCCCGGCTGCGGCGCGGCTGGCGCGGGCCGGCGCTGCTAGTGGCGCTGCTGCTGCTGCCGCTGTTCGGCGGGGTCGGCATCGCCGTCGGCAATGCCGACCCGGTGCCGGTCAAGGCCATCGGCGCACTGCTTTTCGGCCCCTGGGCGATCGCCGTCGAACTCGCTTCCTTCCTGCTGCTCGCCGCGCTGCTGACCGCCCGACACCTGGCGCGGTGGGAGGAGAAGCCATGACAGCGCTGTTTTGGCTGGCGGCGGCGCTGTTCGGCATCGGCCTCTTCGGCATGATGGCCCGACGCAGCCTGCTGTTCCAGCTGCTGTCGATGGAGGTGATGCTGGCCGGCCCCGCACTTGCCTTCGTCGCCGCGGGCGCGGCGCGCGGTGACGCACAGGGGCAGGGCATGTTCGTCCTCATCCTCGTCCTTGCCGCCGCCGAAGTCGGCATCGGCCTGTCGCTCTACCTGCGTCTCTCGCGCATCGCAGACGTCAGCGACGTCGACACCATCAGCGATCTGAAAGGCTGATGGACATGATCCCGGCGCTAACCGTCTATCACCTGCTGCTGCTGGTCCCCGCACCGGCGCTGGCGGCGTTCATGGTGCTCGGCCTCGCACCCGTCTTCCTGCACCGCCGCCTCGTCATGCTCATCGCGCTGGCCGGCGGCACTGCGCCGTTGCTGGCGATGACCGGCATGATGGGGCTGTGCCTGACGGGCCAATGCCGGGGGGTCGCGCCGATCTTCACGCTGCAGGTCGGCACCGCCATCGTCGACTTGGCGCTGCTGCTTGACCCGTTAAGCATGATCACCGGCATGACCGTGACGCTCATCGGCGCCTGTGTGCTCATCTATTCCATCGATTACATGGCCGGCGCCAAGACCGCTGATCTCCGCCGCTTCTTCGCGCTGATGAACCTGTTCCTTGCCGCCATGCTGGCGATGGTGCTGGCCGGCGACTCCATCGTCTATTTCCTCGGCTGGGAGATGATGGGCCTCTGCAGCTTTTTCCTCATCGCCTATAATGTCTTTTCGGACCCGGCGGTGGCGGCGGGGCGCAAGGCCTTCATCATGTCGCGCATCGCCGATGCACTGCTGCTCGGCGGGCTTCTTTTGTTGTTCATCGCGGCCGGCTCGGTGCGCATCGATGCGCTCATCGCCGCCGGCCTCGCCCTGCCAGAGGGGCAACGCACCGTGATCGCGCTGCTGCTTCTAGGCGGCGCGCTCGGCAAATCGGCGCAGCTGCCGTTTCACACCTGGCTGCCATCCGCCATGGCCGGACCGACGCCCGTATCGGCCTTGCTCCATTCGGCGACAATGGTCGCGGCCGGCGCTTACCTCATGGCGCGCTTTGCGCCGCTGCTCGCGGCCTCGCCCGATGTCATGCTGGTCATGGCGGTCGGCGGCGCGCTGACGGCGGCGTTCGGATCGATGACCGCCATCTTCCAATCGGATGTCAAACGCCTGCTCGCCTTTTCCTCGATCAGCCAGATCGGCTTCATGCTGCTGGCGCTCGGCGTCGGCGCCCCGGCGGCGGCGATGGCCCATTTCGTCACCCATGCGCTGTTCAAATCGCTGCTGTTTCTGGCCGCCGGTGACATCGCCCACAGCGCCGGCGACGATACGTCCATCGCTGCAATGAAGGGCGCTGCAAGTCGCCGGCCACTGGCTTTCGCCGCCTTCACCATCGGCGCTGCCTCGCTGTCCGGCCTGCCGCTCGTCACCGCCGGCTGGTGGTCGAAGGAGGAAGTGCTCGATGCCGTTCTCGGCTCCGGCGGCGCCGGACGGGCGCTCTGGGTGCTGGCGTTGCTGACAGCGGTGATGACGGCCATTTATGCCTTTCGCCCGGTGCTGATCGCGCTGAAGCCGGGGCCCGTCGATGCCCACCCGCACACTCCCGGCCTTGCCACGCGCATCCCGCTGGTGCTGCTCGGCTTCGGCTCGCTGACCGGCGGGCTGCTCGTCGGGCCGGTTATCCGGCTGCTCGGCGGCGTCCACCCCGAAATGCCGGCCTATTCGGTCGTGGTGGCGGCGCTGGCCCCGCTGACCGGTCTTGCCATTTCGTGGCAGCTTTCACGCTCGCCGCAACTGGCCGACTGGCTGGCGGCGCGGCGGCTGCTGCGCCAGGGCCTGCAGATCGATGTGCTTTACCAAGCCTGGTTCGTGCAGCCGTTCCAGCGGCTGGTGGACCGGCTCAGCGGCGTCCATGGCACCACGCCCGATCCGTTCGGCGCCGCGCCCGTCACGATGATGCTGTGGCTGAAGCGGCAACTGATCGACCGCTTTCGCAGCGATGGTTTCGACAGCGGCTGGATGGCGCTGGCCGGAACCGCGACTCCCTTGTGGGCGGTCGCTCGCCGCAGCCAGAGCGGCCGCGCCCGCGATGCGGTGATGGCGCTGGCAGGCGGCACCGCCGGGCTTTTGCTGCTCGGCTGGATGACGGCATGAGCCTCATCGCCCTCATCCTGTTGCCGCTGCTCGGCGGCGTTGCGGCGCTGTTCGCGGCGCGCCTCGGCAACAATGCCGAACGCTGGCTGTCGGTCGGCGTGCTTGGAATCGGCCTTGTCGTGCTGGTCGCCGCCTGCCTCGGCGGCAGCCCCGATCCGCGCTGGCTGGCTTTTTCGCGCACCCCTTGGGCACCGTCCTTGGGCGTGCAGTTGCTGTTTGCGGTCGATGGCCTGTCGGCGGCGATGTTGGCGCTGTCGCTGGGCCTCGGCATGGTCGCCGTCTTCACCTCGTGGCAGACGAACGAAAATTCCGGGCTTTTCCATGCCGCATTGCTGTGGACGGTGGCGGCGTCGAACGGCGTCTTCATGTCGTTCGACCTGCTCGTCCTCGCCTTCTTCTGGGAGCTGATGGTCGTCCCCAGCTTCCTGCTCATCGCACTCTGGGGCCATGGCGCGCGCGAGGCGTCGGCGATGAAATTCCTCATCTTCAACGCCGTCGCCGGGCTAGGCCTGCTGGGTGCGGTCTTCTGGCTCGGCGCCAGCGCTCCCATCGTCACCTTCGATGCCTTTGAGCTGGCCAAGCTCGCCCGCCCCGCCGGCGTCCAGACCTGGCTGCTGGCCGGCTTTGCACTGGCTTTCGTCGTCAAGCTCTCCGTGCCGCCGTTCCATGCCTGGCTGCCCGACGCCCATACCGATGCGCCGACGGCCGGCTCCATCCTGCTCGCCGGGCTGCTGCTCAAAACCGGCGCCTATGGCCTGTTCCGCTTCCCGGCGATGCTGTTTCCCGAAGGCTATCTGGCGCTCGCGCCCGTCGGTCTCGTCCTCGGTAGCGTCGGCGCGCTCTACGGCGCCGTCATGGCCTGCGGGCAAACCGATGCAAAGCGGCTGGTCGCCTATACCTCCGTTGCGCACATGAGCATCGTCCTCATGGGCGTGTCGGGAGGCGTGCATTTCGCGCTGATGGGAGCGGCCGTCGAAATGGTCGGCCATGCCTTTTCGGCGTCGTTGCTCTTCTTCCTGATCGGCGCTGTTTACGACCGCGTCGGCACGCGGGACCTGCGCGATCTTGGCGGGCTTCAACGCACCGCGCCGCGCTTTGCAGCGGTGTTTGCGCTGGGCTTTTCGGCGGTGCTGGCAATGCCTGGCACAGCCAATTTCCTCGGCGAGGCGCTGGTCATCACCGGCATGTTCCAGGTCAACTGGATCTATGCCGCCATCGTGCTGACAGCGCTGGTCGTTTCGGTGGTCTATGCAACACGGTTGTTGAAAGAGGTCGTTTTCGGCGAACCCGGCCCGAAACCCGTCACGCAAGATCTCGGCAGCCGCGAGCTCTCAATCGCCGTCGTCCTCGGCTCGGCAACACTGCTGTTCGGTCTGTTGCCGCAACTGCTGATGACGCCGTTCACCCCGGCAGTCGATGCGGTGCTCGCCTCGCTGGAAGCCGTGCGGCGGTGACCCTTGCGGTCCTGCCGCTCGGCCTCATCGGCCTCGCCGCCGTTGTCGCGATGCTATTGGCGCCACGAGGACCCGCCGCGGCGCCGCGCCTCGCCGCCGCGGCCGGGCTGGTGGCGGCGGCACTCGTCGTGCTGGTTCGCCTCCCGGCCCCGCCCGCGCCGATACCGCCGCTACTCGCCGATGATGGCCTCGCCCGCTTCGGGACACTTGTTGCCTGCCTGTCGGCGCTGGCGGTTCTGGGCTTCGGCACCGCCCGCCGCGAAGGCCCGGCGCTGATCGCCATCGTTGCGCTGGGTGCGGCAGCACTGGCCGGCGCGGTGCATGTCACCAGCCTGCTTCTCGGCCTTGAAATCGCCTCGCTGGCGCTTGTCGGCCTTGTCGTCCTGCCGCTCACGCCCAAATCGCTCGAAGCCGGCTACAAATATCTCCTGCCGGGTGCCGCCGGCTCGGCGGCGCTGCTGATGGGCGCTGGCCTTGCTTATGCAGGCACCGGCCGGCTCGATCTCGCTGCTTTCCACGGCAGCGGCAGCATGGCGGCGCTCGCCACCGCGTTGCTCCTCGCCGGCCTCGCCTTCAAGCTGTCGCTCGTCCCCTTCCACCTCTGGGCGCCCGACCTTTACGAAGGCGCGCCGCCGGCGACCGCGGCGCTCGCCGGCTCGGCGGCCAAGGCGGCCGTCGTTATCGCCATCCTGCGCCTCGATGCCATCGTCCCGGCGCAGCCGTTGTGGCATCAGGGCCTGGCGCTGCTCGCCATCGCCTCGGTGCTGCTCGGCAACCTCGCGGCGCTGCGCCAGCCGTCGCTCGTCCGCGTCATCGGCTATTCCTCGGTGGCACATTCGGGCTATATCGCCGCCATGCTGTCTTGCGGGATCGGCGCTGCACCTGCCGCACTGCTCTTCTACATCGCCGCCTATCTGCCGGCGCTGATCGCCGCGCTGCTCGTCGCCGCCAGCCTCGGGGAGGCGGCGACCATCACCTCGCTGCGGGGTCTCGCCTGGCGCTCGCCGCTGGCCGGTGCGACGTTGGCGCTAGCGCTGGCATCGCTTGCCGGACTGCCGGTGGCAGCCGGGTTCCTCGCCAAGATTTTCCTCGTCGGGACACTTGTTGGGGCAGAGGCTTGGCCATTGCTGGCCGCCGTTGTCATTGCCTCGGGGCTCGGCCTTTTCGTCTATTTCCGCTATTTCATCGTGCTGTTTGCCCGCGATGGCTGCGTTGTCCTGCACTCCCCACCACCCGCCCGCGCGGTAATGGCCGTTTGCACAGCGGCGCTCCTTGTCTTCGGCCTCTACCCCGGCCCACTCTTTGGCTGGTTGGTCCTTGCCACCCGCTGAAGCCGCAACCCGACCAACGTTGGCAGTTCGGACGACGCCTTGATCTTCTCAGACAAAAAGCAAGTATTTCTGGACCCCGAGGGCGCAAGGTTGCCGGGCCATGGACCGGTCAACCCTTGGGCGCACGGATGTACGTCCGCACCAGCTCAAATATCGGTTATCTTATGATAGTTTAAGCTTGTTGCGCTTCACTAACGACCGTAGATCATTGCGGTGGTCAGGTCGTTGGGGCGCAAGGCTGCCCGCCCAAATTCTGATTTTTCGATTTTGGGGAATACTTACATGTCGATCGACTTCACGCGTTCCAAGCGAGCGCGCCTGCGCCATCGTGGCAGCATCGCGGCAATCGTGATTGCCACAGCATTGTCCAGCGCAACCGCCGGGCACGCGTCATCGGTGACTGATGTCAATGCGTCGCTGCTGGCCGCGATCCGCAGCAACGGCACGCCGCCGCCGCGCGCCGCACGAGCGATCGCCATGGTCGGCACGGCCATGTTCGATTCGGTGAACGCTGCAACCGGTCTGCGCTACGACAGCTACCAATATGCCGGCAGCAAGGTCACCGGCGTGTCGGCAGATGCCGCTGCCTATGCCGCCGGATACACCATGCTGGCCAATCTCTTTCCGGGCCAAAGCGCGGCGCTTACCGCCGAAATGAACATGAAGATCAACAGCCTGGGACTGTCCGCCGCGCGGCGGGCGGGCTCGATCGCGCTGGGTTCGACAATTGCCACGTCGTCGTTCAACGGCCGGTTGGTCGATGGCAGCGCAACGGCGCAATCGCCTTATGTGTTCGGCACCGACCCCGGTGATTTCCAGAGCACGAACGGCGGCGGGCAACCCGCCTTTCCAGGCTGGGGCAGCGTCACGCCATTTGCCATGACCAGCGGTGACCAGTTCCGTCTGTCGGGCCCACCGGCGCTTGGTTCAGCCGCGTTCATCACCGACTATGAACAGGTCCGCACCCTTGGCTGCGCCACCTGCGGCACGGCCGAACAGCAGGCCATCGCGACCTTCTGGGCCGATGGCGGCGGTACGGTCACGCCGCCCGGGCATTGGCTCGAGATTTCGACCGGGCTGATGCTCGATCTCGATCTGGGGACGATGGAAGCGGCCCGATTGACGGCGCTCGTCGGCGCTTCGGTTGCCGATGCCGGTATCTCGGCCTGGGACAACAAATACACGAGCAATTTCTGGCGGCCGGTCACCGCCATCAACAATTGCACCGAACTGGTTTGCGGCGTTGCCGGCGAACCGGGCTGGGTGCCGTATCTGACGACGCCCAATTTCCCGACCTATTCCTCGGGACACAGCACGTTCAGCGGCTCCGCCGCCGGCGCGCTGGAAAGCTATTTCGGCTCGGACAGCTTCGCCGACTTCTGCTTTGCTGCCGATCCGCTCTCCGGGATCCTCGGCGATCGCTGCTTCGGCAGCTTCAGCGCCGCTGCCGCCGAGGCTGGCATCAGCCGCATCTACGGCGGCATCCATTTCGAGTTCGACGATGGTGACGCCGTCACGGCCGGGCAGAACATAGGCCGCTATGTCGGCACGCATTTTTTCCAGCTGACGGCGGTTCCCGAACCGGAGAACTGGGCCATGCTGATCGCCGGTTTCGGCCTTGTCGGCGCCACGATGCGACGCCGTCGCTCCGAGGCCGTCGCCGCCTGAACTTGCCGACCGTCAGCGGGCGAAGGCGCACGCTGACGAGTTCGGCCGTGTCGAACGAACGCTGTTTCATGCTCGATTGGCTGGAAGGACCGTTGCTGCGGCGCCGCTGCCGGGCGGCCCTCAACAATCCGAGCAGCGCCATGTCCTGCCGCAGCCGATCTACAAGTTCAAGCCGGGCCGTATCATCGACTGGACGCACGAGCCTGAGCCACGTCAAAAGGTCAATTTCTCGCGCACGGCAAGGTACGCGAGCACGACGCGGCGCTGGCGGCGACCGGAGCGACCAGCCGCTGCGCACCGGCGGGGGCAGCCGGGTCACGGCCGGAAGCGTGGTTGGTGCGCGGCGTCCGCGTTTAGCTGCGCAGACATGGCCCCGGACTCGCCGGCAGGCATGGCTTCGAGATCGTGGGCCTTGTTCGGGCCTCTATTCGAACGTGGCCACGACCGCGCAGGCAGGATCGTCCGGTCCGATGTCACCGCGCCAATCCCGAGGTGTGTCGAACAGGCCGAGATCGGTCCCGTTCGTTTCCTGACGATAATCCGTCAGGCCGATGCGACTGACGATCCGCCAGTTTCCGTGGCGGCGCTCGAAGCGATCGACATAGCGCCCGGCGATGACGATATCCCGGTCGACCCCCGTGCCCGGGAACACTGCATCCGCCGGAGCCTCGGCGGCGACCCGGTGGAAGGCAGTCATGTAGGTTTCGGTCGTCGCGACGTTGCCGGCAAAGGCGAAGAGCGTCTGGCCGAGCCGGTGCTGGGACATGCGCAACGGATCGATGACGGCGCGCGCAGCGGTCACGAAATCCTGCCAGCTGCCGTCGATCGCGCCAAATCGGAAGCGGGCATCGTGATGAAAACACCTGCCGAGCAGGTGCCACTGGCGGCGGTCGATGGCATGACAATACAGCGCCAGCACATCCAGGATCTCGGCCCTGGCGAGCAACTGGTCGGCGGTCACCGGCACGATCAGTCGCCACTCGCCGAATTGCCGCGACCGCCGGGCACGATGCCTTCGGTAATCGAGGCCGTATTGTCGATGACAAAGGCCTGGCCGCTGACGAACCGTGATTCATCCGACGCCAGATAGACAACCATATGGGCGATATCGTTGGGCTCGCCGAGCCGGTTGAGCCCGGCGCCCTGCCCCTGGTCACCCAGCGTCGGCAGTGCCGCCTCGGCAACCTTGTCGGGCATCGATCGCACCATCGGCGTGTCGATGCCGGACGGGTGCACCGAATTGCAGCGGATGTTCATGCGGCCCTGGGCGCAATGCACGGCGACGGCGCGGGTATAGGCCTCGATGCCGCCCTTGGCCGCACAATAGGCGGCGACATAGGGCTCCCCCTGGATGGAGGCGATCGACGCCATGTTGATGATCGAGCCGCCGCCGCCGGCGCGCATCGCCGGAATGGCATGCTTGCACCCCCAAACGGTGCCGTCGAGGCTGACCGCCATGACGAACCGGTAGCTGTCTTCGGTGATGGATTCGGGGGATCCGACCTCTACCACGCCGGCATTGTTGACGAGGATATCGAGCCGGCCGTGCTCCGCCATCACGGCCGCGACCAGCGCCTGCCATTCGGCCTCGTGACGGACATCGAGCCGACGGAATTGGCCGCCGATTTCGGCCGCCAGCGCCTCGCCGGCGGTGATGTCGACGTCGGTGACGATGACGTTTGCACCTTCGGCCGCGAACAGCCTGGCGTCGGCGGCGCCCAGTCCCTTGGCCGCCCCGGTGACGATCGCAACCTTGCCAGCCAGACGGGCCATGACGATTTTCTCTTTTCTTTTCAGAAGTTGACGGTGGCTTCGACGCCCAATTCGCGCCGCGGCGACACGACCCCAAACCAGAAGACGCCGGCATCGAGGCTGTTGTTGAGCCGGCCGCCGCCGTTCAACAGGTCGCGGGCATAGGCGCTGAGCCGCAGGTTCTTGACTGCCTGCCCGGTGTGGATCAGCGACACGGTGACATCCAGGCTGCCATAGCCGGCGATGACGTCGCGGTTGGCACCGGTCGGGTCCTTGATCGGCGACGTCGTGATATCGTCGATATAGGAATAGTTGAGCGCCAGGTTGACGTTGTTGTCGTCGCTGATCGCGACCGTGTAGTCGCTGCCCAGCGAATAGGAGAATTCCGGCGCCCGGCGGAAGTTGCGCTGCGCCGAGACGTCGATGAAGCTGCCGGGGTTGGCGAGGTCGGGGATGCTGAAAGACTTGTACCTGGCATCGAGATAGCCGCCCGAGGCGCGCAGCAGCAGTGCCGGCGTCGGCCGCGCCTGCAGTTCGATCTCCACGCCGCGGATCCGCGCCGATGCGGCGTTCTGGACGATGGTTTCGGTGGCGGCCCCGCTGGCGCGCAGGATTTCTTCCTGCTTGTCGGCGTATTCGGCCCAGAACACGGTGGGATTGAACCGCAGCCGGCCGTCGAAGAAGTCGGCCTTCAGCCCGGCTTCGTAGCTGTCGACGCGTTCGGGATCATAGGGCCCGATCGATGTCGCCGAGGTGGCGCGGCCGTTGAAGCCACCCGAACGGAAGCCGCGCGACCAACTGGCATAAAGCATTGTGTCGGGATTGGGCTTCCAGTCGAGGATGACGCGGCCCGTGGGGTCGCTGAAGGTCGCCCTGGCCCCGGCCGCGAACGCCGGAGCGCTCGTTTGATCAACCGAGAAGGTCTTGGTCTCGCTGGTATAGCGGCCACCGACGGTCAGCCGGACATTGTTGCCGAGCTTGAAGATCGATTCGAGGAAGACCGCGTAGGAATCGAGCTTTTGGGCCGCGGTGAACGACTGGATCGGACCGCCGAGCAGAAAGGCGGTGCCGAGCACGCCGCTGGGGTTGAGACCGGGCCCGATCTTGTAGTCCGTATGCAGGTAATAGACGCCGGCGATCAGGTCCATCCAGGGCGCCACGTCGCCTGCGACGCGGATTTCCTGGCTGAACTGCTTGTAGCTCTGGTCGCGGACAGCGACGAACAGCGGCAGGGTGACCCCCGGGGCGACCGGCACCGGCGGCGTTCCGGAGTTTTCCTCCCGAATATCGTCGTTGGTGTTGCGGTATCCGGTGATCGCCGTAAGCGCCCAGTCGCCGATCTTGGTGTTGAACTCCAGCGATGCGTTCCAGCCGTCGAGATTGCTGGCAAAAGGGATGCTGGTATTCGCTCGCGTGAACCGTTCCGGCGCCTGGATGATGACACCCTGGGTATCGCAGCCGAGGTCACCGAAGCCGATGGCGTTGGTGAAATCGCAGATGGTGCCGCCGGCGCCAAAGGGCAGACCGTTGGCCTTGGTCAGGTTGATGATCGAGGGATAGAAGCTGCGGTCCTTTTGATAATCGACCGATGCCAGCAACGTCGTATCGGAGCCGAGGTCGGCCAGGACGGCGCCGCCAACATTGTAGAAATTGCGGCCGGGCTCGCGCTCGCCGGTATAGCGATTGCGCGTGAAGGAATCGGAATCCCGCTTGAAACCGAATAGCTTGACCGAAAAGATGTCGGCGATCCTGGGCAGGTTGACGATCGCATCGAGATCATAGGTGCCGTAGCTGGCGTAGCGGCCGTGGAGCTTTACCCCCAATTCGCCGGTGGGGCGGCTGCGCCGCACGCTGATGGTTCCACCGATGGTATTGCGGCCGTACAGCGTGCCCTGCGGCCCGCGCAGTACCTCGACCGATTCGACATCGACGAAATCGACATTGGCGCCGGTATTCGTGCCGAGGAACACCCCATCGATGGCGACGCCAATCGCCGGGTCAAAGGTCTTTTCAAGGTCGGCAAAGCTGATCCCGCGGATCGACGCGCCGAGCGCGTTGCCGGCGAAGTTGATTCGGCTCAATTGCACATTGGGCAGGAAACGCTGGATGCTCTGGACGTCGGTGACGACGAATTTCTGCAGCGTCGCGCTGTCGAGCGCGCTGACCGACAGCGGTGTATCCTGCAGCGTTTCCTTGCGAAACCGCGCCGTCACGACGATCTCGGCAAGGCCGTCAGCATTGGCAGCCGATGTTGGCGGCGGTGTCGGCGGCGCCGCCTGTGCGCGGGCCTGCTGCGGTGCCGCAGCAATACCGCAAAGTAACATCATCTGGATTAGACTGGTTTTTTGGACCAATGCCGTCTGCATCGACGTGGCTCCCCCAAGTCCGACGACGAATCGCTCTAGTGGCGGACCTGTCGGCAGACATTCAGCACCGTCTAGCATTAGTGATCGGCTGCGCAGATCCAACAAGTGGACAGTTTTGACAGTTAGATATTTGGATAGGTGGCTTGCGACCAGTTCTCGGTGTTCCATCGCCGCGTGGAAAAGACGCCACCAGTCCGGCCGGATGCGGCTGTCGCCGACATCATTGTCGTCGGCGCCGGCGCTGCCGGCATGGTCGCGGCAATCGCCGCGGCTAAGGCCGGCGCGAGCGTGATCCTGCTGGAAAAGGCCGAGCAGCTGGGTGGCACCGCGGCCGTGTCGGGCGGCATCGTCTGGGCGCCGATGAATCATCATATCGACCCGGCCGATCCCGATGATCGCGAGGCGGCGCTGGCTTATTTCGGCGCGCTCGAGGGCGGCGACCTGAGGGGCGACGTGCTGGCCGGGTTTGTCGATCATGCGGCCGCGGCGATCGCCTTCATCGAGGCCAACAGCCGCCTGCGTTTTGCCGTGCTGCCCGGCTATCCCGATTATTACATCGACCGCCCGGGGGCGCGGCCGCAGGGCGGGCGAGCGCTCGACAGCGGCCTGTTCCCGTACAGCGAACTGGGCGAATGGCGGGACAGGGTCGCGGTGGCGACCGCCTATCCGCTGGCGCTTGCCGAAACGCCGCTGGGCGGTGCGACGACAATGCCCGCCCCGGAGGTGATGGCCGCCCGCATCGCCCGCGACGAGCGCGGTTTCGGCCAGTCGCTCGTGGCCGGGCTGCTGGAGGCGTGCCTGGCCACGGGTGTCGACATCCGGCTCGGCGCGCGGGTGACCGGCCTCGCACAGGTCGCCGGCCGGATCACCGGCGTCGACATCATGGCGGTCGATGGCCCGCAGCAGCTCGCGGCGCGACGCGGCGTCATCGTCACCACCGGCGGCTTTGAATGGAACGCGGAACTGGCGCGCAGTTTCCTGCGCGGCCCGATCGCCCATCCCGCCTCGCCGCCGACCAATACCGGCGACGGGCTGCGCCTGCTCATGGCGGCGGGTGCCGATCTCGGCAACATGACCAGCGCCTGGTGGTGCCCGACGATCGTCACCGAACAGACCTGGGGCGACGGCAGCCCGCGTGCCGTGCCGGTACTGATCGAACGGACATTGCCGGGCAGCATCATCGTCAATGCCCGCGGCCAGCGTTTCTGCAACGAAGCGGTCAACTATTCGGCAATCGCCGGCGCCTTCCATGCCTTTGATCCGGGCAGCTACAGCTATGCCAACCTGCCAGCCTGGCTGGTGTTCGACCACGACTACAAGTTGCGCAACGCCGTCGCCACGGCACTGCCGGGCAGCGACGTGCCGGACTGGATGATCACGGCACCCGACCTGCCGTCGCTCGCCGCGCGGCTGGGCATGGCCGGCGACCCGCTGACGCCGACGGTGGCGCGCTTCAACGCCGGCGCGACGCGCGGCGAAGACCGCGATTTCGGGCGCGGCGCCAGCGAATATGATCGCTTCTACGGCGACCGCAGCCGGCCCGGCAGCCTGGCGACGCTGGGCCCGCTCGCCGCCGTTCCGTTTTATGCGGTGCCGTTGCACATGGGTGCGCTCGGCACGAACGGCGGCGCGCGCACCGACGATCATGGCCGCGTGCTCGGCCATGACGGGGCGCCGATCCCAGGGCTCTACGCAGCGGGCAATGTCATGGCCGCGCCGACGGGCGGCATCTACGCCGGGGCTGGCGGCACGCTCGGGCCGGCGCTGACCTATGGCTGGCTGGCCGGGCGCACGGCCGCTGCCAGCAACTTCGATGGAGTCGCGTGATGCAGACCATTCTCGTGTTCGGGGCGACGGGAGACCAGGGCCATGCGCTTTTGCAGCGCCTTCTCGCTGGCGGCTATCGCGTGCGCGCGGCAACTCGAAAGCCGGCGGCGTTCCCGATTGCGACCTATCCCGGCGTGGAGGCCGTAGCCGCCGATTTCGACGACCAGTCGAGCCTCGATGATGCGGCCATGGGTTGCGACGGCATCGTCATGCACCTGCCTTTCACCTTCGACCGCGCCTATGCGGTGACGATGGGGCGCGGCATCGCGGCGGCGGCAAGGCGAGCGGGGGTACAGCGGATCGTGTTTCACACCAGCTGCGTGGTGATGGACGAGGACCTGGGGCTGTCGGCGCATGACGGACGCCGCGACATTGAACGCGAACTGGAGGCATCGGGCATCCGCTGCGTGTTCATCCGGTCTGCCGTGTTCATGGACAATATCGTCCGCATCTGGGCCAAGCCGGCCGTCGTCAACCACGGCATCTTCGCCTATCCGTGCAAACCGGACCTGCGCATTTCCTGGGTCGCTCAGGATGATATCGCCGCCTACATGGTCGCCGCCTATGAACTGGCCAATCCGGGTCGACAGTATCTCGTCGGCGGCCCCGAAATCCTGGTCGGTGACGATGTCGCCGCGCGGCTCAGCACCGCGCTCGGCCGTCAGGTCGTCTTTCGCAGCCTCTTGCCCGATGAATTCGCAGCTTCGATGAGCCGCCTCGTCACCGGCTCCGCGCAGTTTGCGGAAGGCAGCATCTACGACCGGATCGCCGAATTCTATCGCTGGTACAATGCCCAGCCGACCAGCCCGCTCGCCGTCGACCTGCGACCGGTACTGGCCGTCCTGCCGGTTCGTCCGACCCCGATGCTCGTGTGGGCCCGCGAGCAGGACTGGTTGTCGAACGCGTAATCGAGGCGGCGTTCCGCCCCGCGCGGAAAGCGCATCCTGCGTCCTGGTCATCGGCCTGCAAAGGCTTGTGCGGCGGCTGGAATCCGCCGGGCATGCCGTGGCAGGTTGCACCGGTTGCTCGATACAGTTTGATGGCGGGCAGCGGAAAGGGATGGCATGACGACATCGCCGAAGTTTTTTGGTCGTCGCCGAGCCTGGTTCTGAAAGGGCTGATAATGCAGTTTTCCCGGCGCGACGTCATGGCGACGCTTGCGATGGCGGCAGCGGCGCCGTTGCATGCAGCCCTACCGGCGGGCAGGAGTGTCAAGCCGCGCCGCCTACGCCCCGGGGACACCGTCGGCCTGATCGAACCGGCATCAGCCAGCGACGAGGCGATGCAGCTGACCATGGTCGAGGAAATGGTAACCGCCATGGGGCTGAACCCCAGGCGCGCGCCCAACCTGGCGAGCCGCCACGGCTATCTGGGTGGCACCGACGAAAGCCGCGCCGCCGATGTGAACGCCATGTTCCGCGATCCGCAGGTCAAGGCGGTGTTCGCGGTGCGCGGCGGCTGGGGCAGTGCCCGGATGCTGCCGCTTCTGGATTGGCCGATGATCCGGGCCAATCCCAAGCTGGTGCTGGGGTTCAGCGACATCACTGCGCTGCATATGGCGATTGCCGCCAAGGCCGGCTTTGTCACACTGCACGGCCCCAATGCCGGCAGCGCCTGGGGCACGGCATCGGTCGATCATTTCCGGGCCATTGCCTTTGATGGCGCGGCGCCGTTGCTGGTCAATCCGCCGGGTGGCGAAAACCGGCTGGTGCAACGGCTCTGGCGCACCCAGACCATTGGCGGCGGGCGAGCGCGCGGGCGCCTGCTGGGCGGCAACCTCACCGTACTGACATCGCTGGCGGGCACCGAATACATGCCGGATTTTTCCGGCGCGATCCTGTTCCTGGAGGATGTGGACGAGGCCGAGTACCGAATCGACCGGATGCTGACGCAACTGGGCCAGGCCGGGGTGCTGGGCAAGGTGGCGGGCGTGGTGTTCGGCCAGTGCACCAACTGCACGGGGTCGAGCAGCGGGCGCTATGGCGGCTTCACCGTGACCGACCTGCTGGTTCATCACCTCGGGCGGCTAGGCGTGCCGGCCTATCAGGGCGCCTGGTTCGGCCACATTGCCGACCAGTTCACCCTGCCTGTCGGCGGGATGGTTGAAATCGACGCCGACGCGGGCACAATCCGGCTGCTGGAGCCGGCGGTGGTGTGATGCACGGAAGGCATGGCGGCAGCTCAGCCAATTGAGTGCCATGATGCCAAGCAGCGACCGGCTGATTTCTGCACCATCTGGATCAGGGTCATCTGGCCGTCGGGGCTACTCGCCTTGCACGTCGCGACCAGTCGCCGAAGCTCGCTGCCCATCGAGGCGTTCGTCAAGGCCGGCGCAGCTCGCGCTCCACGACAAGACCGGCTTTGCAATCGGCGCTGTTACACACATGCGTGCGGCTGATGACATGCCGGCTTCGTGACCCTGGCAGTACGCGAGCGACCATATTCTCCACCGCGCCGATGCTGGATGGCACAAGACATTTCGATGTTTGTAGAAACATCGAGACATTCGCTTGCAACCTGATATTTCGATCACCATCGAATCGTTGACGGGAGTTGCAAGTGGACCAATCTCGTGCCGTCGTGGCACTCGCTGCGCTCGCTCAGGAGACCCGCCTGGCAGTCTTCCGGCTGCTCGTGCGTGCGGGACCGGAGGGCATGGTTGCCGGTAGTATCGCCGAGCATATAGGCGTCCCGGGATCAACGATGTCGCATCATCTCGCCACGCTGGAGCGCGCGGATCTCGTTGTTTCGCAACGGGAGAGCCGGCTGATCCGCTACACAGTCAACTTCGACGGCATGCGCGGCCTCCTCGGCTTCCTTATGGCCGATTGCTGCCAAGGCAACCCCGCGCTTTGCGACGATTTGCTGAGCGTCCCCGCCTGCCAACCCGCCCTTGCCGGAGCCGACCGATGACCGATCGCGTCTGCAATGTCCTCTTTCTGTGCACCGGAAATTCGGCGCGCTCGATCCTCGGCGAGGCCCTGCTCAATCATCATGGCGCCGGGCGGTTCAAGGCGTTCAGCGCCGGCAGCTATCCGAAGGGCAAGGTGCACCCGGTGGCGCTCGAGGTCCTCGCCGATCTTGGGCTGCCGACGACGGGCCTGCGCTCGAAAATCTGGGACGAGTTTGCGGGGTCTGACGCTCCTGACTTCGATTTCATCTTCACCGTCTGTGATGACGCGGCAGGCGAGTCCTGCCCGATCTGGCCTGGTCACCCGATGACCGCCCATTGGGGGATCGACGATCCTGCCGCGGTCACTGGCGAAGGTCAGCGCGCGGCCTTTTTGAAGGCGGCCCGCCATCTCGAGACCCGCCTCGACATACTGCTGGCGTTGGCGATCGCCGACCTTGATCAGGCTGAACTCCGCCGCCGCTTGCAGGAGATCGGCCGCAGCGACGGTGCCAGCGCCCCGAAGGTGACGTCATGACAACTGCCGTGGCGCCGCGCCGCCTGTCGTTCCTCGATCGTTACCTGACACTTTGGATCTTCGCCGCGATGGCGCTGGGCATTGCCATCGGGACCTACTTCGAGGCTGTGCCAAGGGCCCTGGATGCGATGTCCGTCGGCGACACCAGCATCCCCATCGCGATCGGGCTGATCCTGATGATGTTCCCGCCGCTGGCCAAGGTGAAGTACGAGGAACTGGGGCAGGTTTTCCGGGATCGCACGATCCTTGGGCTGTCGCTGTTCGTGTCCTGGGTGGTCGGCCCGGCGGTCATGTTCCTGCTCGCCATCACCCTGTTGCGCGATCAGCCCGCCTATATGACCGGGCTGATCCTCATCGGCCTCGCGCCGTGCATCGCCATGGTGCTGGTCTGGAATCAGCTTGCCGGCGGCAGCGGCCAATATGTCGCCGGGCTGGTGGCCTTCAACTCGGTGTTCCAGATCTTCTTCTATGCGCCGTTCGCCTGGTTCTACCTCACCGTGCTGCCACCGCTGTTCGGCGTCGAAGCGCAGATCGTCGATGTCAGCTTCATTACCATTGCCACAGCGGTGCTCACCTACCTCGGCATTCCGTTTCTGGCCGGCTATCTGACGCGCCGCACCCTGACCGCAAGATATGGCGACAACTGGTATCGCACCGTCTTCATCCCGCGCATCAGCCCGATCACGCTGTTCGCGCTGCTGTTCACCATCGTCGCGATGTTCAGCCTGAAGGGCGGCGAAATCCTCGCCCTGCCGTTCGATGCCGTCCGCATCGGCATCCCGCTCGTGCTGTTCTTCCTGTTCATGTTCCTTTTGAGCTTCACCCTCGCGAAGAAGGCCGGCGCCGACTACCAACGGGCAACGGCGCTGTCGTTCACCGCCGCCTCCAACAATTTCGAGCTGGCGATTGCCGTTTCGATCTCGGCGTTCGGCCTTGCCTCGCCAGTGGCTTTCGCCGCCGTCATCGGGCCACTCGTCGAAGTCCCGGTGCTCATCCTGCTTGTCGGTGTCGCGACGTCGATCGGCCGGCGGTTCTTTGCCGACAGCTTCGTCGAGCCGTCGGCGCGTACGGCATGAGCGACACCACGATGCTGACCCGCCTGCGCACCCTCGCCGATCCCGATTATCTGCCAGCGCTCAACCCGGCGTTCGTGCATCTTCGCCCCGCGCAGGGGCTCGGGCCCGACGAACCGCCGCCGCGTATCCTGCTGTTGTATGGCTCGCTCCGGGAACGCTCCTATTCGCGCCTGTGCGTCGAGGAAGCCGCGCGTATCCTGCAATTCTTCGGCTGCGAAACCCGCATCTTCGATCCCTGCGACCTGCCGCTCCCCGACCAGGTCGCCAATGACGATCACCCCGCCGTTGCCGAGCTGCGGGCGCATTCAATGTGGTCGGAAGGCCATGTCTGGTGCAGCCCGGAACGCCATGGCCAGGTCACCGGCATCATGAAAACCCAGATCGACCATTTGCCGCTCAGCTATGGCGGCATGCGACCGACGCAGGGCCGCACGCTGGCGGTGATGCAGGTCTCGGCCGGCTCGCAATCGTTCAACAGTGTCAACACGCTGCGCGTGCTCGGCCGCTGGATGCGGATGTTCACCATCCCCAACCAGTCGAGTGTCGCCAAGGCCTTCACCGAGTTCGACGACGACGGCCGCATGAAGCCATCGGCCTATTACGACCGCATCGTCGATGTCATGGAGGAGCTTGTGCGCTTCACGATCCTGATGCGGCCGCACGCGGCGCAACTGGTCGATCGCTATTCGGAACGGAAAGAAGCCGGCATCGCCATCGACGCCGCGACCGACCTGTCCTCGATCGCGACGGCACCGCAAGCCAAGCGGTCGTGACCCTAATCGAAAAGGACGTCGTTGTCATCGGTGGTGGCCAGGCTGGGCTCGCACGTCCAGCCACTGAGGGTGTCCGCAAGCGGCGCGCATGGCGGGTAGCCAAGGGCAAGTTGACGGGAAAGCAGCCGCCGCTGTCGGCGATTCAGAGCAAGGAACTGCGCCGCGTATACGACACCGGCGACCACTCGATCGGCGACTTGATGTCCCGGCCGAAGTTCTACCGCCCGTTGGCGCGATAGCCCGCTGCAGCCGCGACGCTAGCATATGCCGCAGGGACGACTTTGCTACGTCAGCAAGGGCCGCCAGCCTCATGGTTCGACCCGCTCGAGCTGCGCTGCCTCCACCAACAGAACGGACGTGTCGGCAGGCGATGTGGCGTTTGCGGCCAGGCCTGTGAGCGCCGCCAGGGCCGCTGCCTTCACGCTGCCTTCGGTCGCTGCATGCTGGCGCATTCGCCCAAAGGTAACGGCAACAAAATCGCTGAAGGTGAGCGGCAAAGTCTGGACCAGGGGTGCCAGCCCCGGTGCTTCGGCAACTGCCGGAGCGATGGACTTCTCGCACTCCAAAAGTGCAGCGGACAACCAATCGATGCAGGCGATGGCTGTGAAAGGATCGTTGATGCCGGGAGACAGAGCCCGGATGGCGATCTCGGTGAGTTCGTCAAAGCCGAAGCGCAGGTCCTGCAAATCGGTGCGCCGGTCGCCGATCGTGAGAGCCGCCCGCAACGCACCGCTAGCCTTGGGCGGCAGTGCATTGCCGGACACCACCGTCAACAGCGGCGTTCCGATCTGCACGAAATCGCCGGGGCGGCAGCGCAATCGGATATAGGCGCCGTGTTCGGTCGCCAGTTCGGACAGCTCGGAATGGTCGATGGTCTCGACATATCCCGGGCGCGCGGCGCGGACATCGGCTTCCAGGGTACCGATTTTGCGTTCAACCATTTTCACCGGATCAGCGCCGGCCTTTTCCTGATCCTGCTCGTGCAGCGTATGGATCAGCTTGCGCCCGATCCGCGCGACGACGTTGTTGATGTGGATCGTCTCGGTAACGTGGTGGAAAAAGTAGATCAGCACTGCGATCGACGCGAGTGCCAGCAACAGCGCGCCGTAGACGGCAATCTGGGGAACGAACGCCGGCGCCTGCCCCTCCTCGCCGGCGCTGCGGATCGTTCGAAGGACAATGAGGCAGTAGACATAGGTGCCGACGAAGACGCCGAGCGTGAGCTGGTTGCCGCGGTCGCGCGCAAAGTTCGTCAGCAGCCGCGGTCCATGCTGGCCCGAAGCATAGGTCACCGCGGCCAGCGTGATCGAGAAGACCACGCCGGCAACGGTTATCGTGGAGCCGGCGATGGTCGACAGCATGGCCCGCGCGCCTTCGGGACGGCTGCCGTGGAGCGTGTCGAACCGGCCCAGCCAGTCGGAGCCGACCGCGATGTCGAGCGCGACCATGGCAATGCCGGCAACCAGCCCGACAAACGCCGACATCGCCGGCAAGAACCAGTATTTGTCGCGAAGCCGTGCCAGCGCAGCCACCGCCGGGAACCCTGCAAAGCCCTTCACTTTCGCGCTGCCTGGGTGACGCTCATGCTGCCATCGGTTTCAAGGACAACCGAATGTACAGCGTCGGCCTCTGCATGACCTTGCAGGCGGATGGCGGCGAGCAGCTCGTCCTGGGTGACCCGCTCCTCCCGCATGGCTCGCTCGAGAAACGCGCCGTCCCGAAACGGCAGTCTCGGCTCGGCCTTGACCCAGTTCCTGACGCGCTTCGAGCGCACCGAAGTCCAATTCACCCCATATTGCAGGAGGATCAGCACGAGAAACGCGGTGATGCTTCGGCAAGGGGTACATCCTTTGACAGGAGAACAGTCGCGAGTGTCGATCTCAAAGCCACGGTCACGATGAGGTCGAAGGCATTGAGTTTCGACAGCGTGCGTTTGCCGGTCACCCGCAACGCCAGCACCAGCGCTACATAAGCCAACGCCCCGATAACCACGACGCACAGAATGCCCTGAGCATTGGCGAAAAACATGGTTGCCTGCATTTGAGTGTAACGGAGGCAGAACCATCCGGTTTCACGACCGGCACCCGCTGTATTTGCTCGGCCTGCGGCGAAGGCTCGAAGGAGATCCAAATGCGCAAAGTCGCGGCGTTCCTGTTCGGCTATCTGGGGTCGCGCCGGGCGCAGTTCCGCGACGCCAAAGGCTGACCGCGGCGCGGCGGGTCAGCCTTACGGGCAGAACCCAGCCGTAACAACATCCTCGAATCGTGACATATTTCGTCCGGCACCGTTGGCTCGGCCGGCTTGCCGGTGATTGCTTCGGTGATGTCGCTCAAACTGGCGAGATCGGCGACATCGAGGATCGCGAGGACATCGATCCCGGCGTCGAGCAGATCATTGACGTCCTGCCAGCGCCAGCGATGACGCGCGCCGTCCTCGTTTGCGCGGCCAAGATCGTCAAGCACGAGGGCTGCCGGGCGAAAGGCGACAATCCGGTCGATTTCGATGGCAGCATCGCCAGTCGCGTCCACCCACACCCGATTTCCGACGACGTCCGCATCCGTTTCGAACGAAACGCGCACCACTGCCTCACCACGCGCCCGCGCAGCCTCCATAGTCCGGAGCATCCGGCCCGTGGCGGCGGTCCTCGAACCCGCGCCGACGAACAGCTTCAATGCCGCCCGCGATCGACCGTTGAACCCGCCGCCCCCCGTCCGTCCCGCTGATCATGACGTTGCCGCTCCAGACCACTGCAAGCCGTGCATTTTCGGGCGACATATCGAACAGCCGCAGGCTGTCGAAGCACCGCATCGACACGAAGGCGCCGGTGCCGTCCGAACAGCCACAGGCAAGGGTACGTCGTTCAGATCACCTACAAATTGTCTGCTCGATCCGCTGTTCCCTTCCAGTTCGCCGGCAACTCACGTATGTGCAGATCGCGTTGCGGAACGGGCATGGTGACCCCGTTTTCCTTGAACAGATCCCAGATGCGGAAGAACACCTCGCTGGTGATGTTTCCGATGCCGGCTTCCGGACTGTCGATCCACAGCCGCAGGTCGAATTCCACCCCATTGTCGCCGAAAGCCTTGATCCAGCAAACCGGCGCCGGCGACGTGAGGACGCGAGGGGAAATGGCCGCTGCCTCGACTGCGAGGCGCTGGGCCAGGCGCAGATCGCATTCGTACGAAACGAAGAAGCCGACGTGGATACGCACGTCCCGGCTCGAATAAGACCAGTTCTCGACCTCTTCGATCATCAACCGCTCGTTGGGGATCAGATGTTCCTTGCCATCGCGGGTCAGGATCGAAACAGCCCTGGCGCCGATCTTGTTGACCCACCCGAACGTGTCGCCGACGGCAATTACATCGCCCGGCTTGATCGAGCGGTCGATCAGAAGGATGAGCCCGGAAATCAGGTTGCCAAAGGTCTTCTGCAGCCCAAAGCCGATGGCGAGCCCGAAGGCGCCCGAAAAAACCTTCAGCGCGGTCAGGTCGATGCCGAGCAGGTCGAACCCCAGAAAAATTGCGACCGTGACGATGGCGATCTGCGCCAGCTTCTGAAAAAGCACGCGCTGCGCGGCGTCCAGCAGGGAAACTTGCCCGATCCAGCGCAACAACAGCCCCAGCAAGGCGCGGGCGGTGACGAACAGCAGCAGCGTCAGGCCGAACGCGTTCACCACGTCGAGGAGCGAGATGTCCCGCCTTCCGACCCCGATGCTCGCTCGGTCAAGGCCGGCGATCAGCGGTGCGAGCCCGCCCAACCGCCCCATCAGCACGATGACCAACGCCGCGATGGCTATGCCACTGGCCGCAGGGCTTTTGACCCCCAGCGCGCGGGTGAGTTCATAGACGACCGCGGCGACGGCTGTCCCAAGGCCCGCTGCAAGCAGCAGATCGGCACCGGCCCCCAGTCCACGCACGCCCATGAATGCGGCCAGGGCGATCGTTGCAACGACGCCGCGCGTCACGGCGCGCAGGCGCGGTGCGACCGCCGTCGCGAGGTTGGATGGCAGCAAGGGCAGGAGGTATCGGCAGGCGAGACGCGCCACGATGGTGGCCAGCAACAGTGCTGCGCCCAGGATCGCCACGGCACCCAACACGCCCTGCGCCGGGAGCAATGCCCAGCGATCGGTCAGCGGCTGCAACCAGGTGTAACCTTCCAATTTCGCCTCCGGTCGTCACCCTGCGGCTGCCCGACGTGACCTTCGCACGCGGCCAATGCTTTAGCCTGCATACGGGCATGAAGGCCGAAATGTCGTCCGAAATTTGGCTCCCTGACGCCATGAGGGGGCATGGCATTCATGAGTTCACGACTTGGGCCTCGCCGAGACCAGACGCTTGACGCGCGGTTCAGTGCAAAGGCGTGCCGGGAAACGACAATCGCCATTTCATTCGACCGACTGACATGCTCGTGATGGCCGACGGCGGTTACTGTGTTGCCGACGATTGCCGGAACACGCGCACCGTCAAGTTCATAGCTGACGGTACCTTCGACTTCGAGTGAAAGTAATCTGGAGGTCGACGCGGCGCCTGCGCGGCTTGGCTTCATGACTCGCCGCTCCGCCGTTGGCCGGATCGGCGTGCTCCCCCGTTTCCAGGACGCGGGAGGAGCGCTGGTTCGCGGCTGGAGAGGACGTGGCTGCCCTACGATCCGCGACCTAAGGCAACCGTCAGGCGCGTCCGGTCACGGCAATCAGTGGGTCGCTGGAGCGGCCATCAGCCAGCACGTCGACGGCGATCCCGGTAAACCCGGCATGTTCGAGGTAGAGTTTGACGAGAGCGGCGTGCCCGTTGCTATCGAGGGTCCGCCAGATCGCCACCGCTTTGGTCGGAAAACAGCGGTTCGAGAAGCTGACAACGAACGGCGCGCCGGGGATGAGGATGCGACGGACCTCGGCAAAACCGGCTACGGGCCGCTGAAGATACTGCACGCCGACACAGCAGAGGGCGGCATCCAGCGAATCGTCGGCAAGCTCCAGCACGGGCCGGCGATTGAGATCCTGGACAAACCAGCGGTCGAGCCGCGGGTTGGCGCCAAGCTCCTCGGCATTCATGCCGTGGCCGATTACCGCGTCGAATTGACGGTTCCCGGGCAGATGACTGACCCAGCTCGACATCAGGTCGAGGATACGGCCCGCCGGCAGAACCGCGCGGTAGAAGCTGGTGAGGGCGGCGACTGCCGCATCGTCGATGTGGCTGACCAGCCGCGGCGGCGCGTAGAAGGCGAGGTCATCGCTGCCATCCTGCTTGTCGAAGGCGCCTGCCGGCAGTTCGGGTAAGGGATCGTCAGTCATGCCTGCGACTCCAGTAGCGCGAACCAGTCGGCGTAAACAGTGTTCATGGCCATGCGGCGATTGAGATCGGGAGCACCGTCGGTCCACCACACCGGACCGCGCTCACCGAGCGCGGTCTTGGCACGCTCGACCGCCGCCCGGGCTTCGGCGAGGGCGGCCGCGTCCTGGCGGCGTAGTGCCATGCCGATGGCCCGCCGCGCCGCCATCAACGCGGCTACGAGAACCACCCGCCGCTCGTCCGGCAGCGATGGATCGGACCGGCGCCATAGCCGCCCCCGGACGACGAAGTAGCGCCCGTCGGGAGTCTCCGGGTAAGCACCTGCAGTCATGCGCTGCTGAAGCCAGGCGGCGCATTCAGCGACACCGACCGAATGCCACGTGCATCGGCCCCGACTGCGTGCTGGCGCGGCAGCGGCTTTGACTTGCCGTGACTATGGCCATGCAGGTTGACCGAGCGGCGGTGCTGCCCGTTCCCGCTGCAACGCGGGATCAAGGCTTGGCCGGCCATGATGATCTCGTCACGCGGCGCCGCAACGAACGCCGACCAGAATGCATATTGCGTTCGCTGCCTCGTCTGGTTGCGTTGCGTACCCGTATCGCCAAAGTTGCTTGCGTCGCTAGTGTGTTCGCATGAACATCACGAGTTGAACCCCAGATCACGCCTCGAGCATGGAGAACGACGTGCACAACCCGAGATTTGCGCCGCCACTGCTGCCCCCGGCCTATGGTGCCCGTTTCGGTGAGTTCATCGGGATCGGTGCCAACGGCAATCTCTGGGTCGATAACTGCGACGTCGAAAAGCTTATCGAGACCTATGGCTCACCGTTGTTCATCATTTCGGAGAACCAGTTGCGCCAGAACTATCGCGCCTTCCGCGATGCGTTCGCCAACGCGTATCCGGATGTCGAAATCCTGTTTGCGAACAAGTCGAACAATGGCCTCGCCATCCGGCACATCATGAACCAAGAGGGCGCCGGCGGCGACTGTTTCGGCGCCCAGGAAATGTACATGGCGCTGCTGGCCGGGACCGATCCGGCGACCCTGGTGCTGAACGGGTCGAACAAGCAGGACGACGAGCTCGAAATGGCCATCGCCAACGGGCTGTGCATCAACATCGATGCCGAGGACGAACTCGACCGCATCGCAGCGATCGCCGATCGCCTCGGCACAATCGCCAATATCGGCATCCGCCTGAAGCTCGATCTGGAGCCGCTGCGCGATCGCATGGGCGTGGCGATGCATGGCCCGGGTTCGCTCAAGCATCAGAGCGACAGCACCAAATGGGGCATGACCCGCGAACAGACCGCCGACATCGTGCGCCGCGCGCTGGCCATGCCGACCGTGCGGTTGCAGGAAACGCATTTCCACCTGTCCCGCATGTCGAACGAACCCGCCGATTTTGCCGTCATGGCGCGCGAGATGATCACCTGGTCGGGCTATCTGCGCGACACCACCGGCTGGACGCCGCCGACGATCGACATCGGTGGCGGCTGGACCTTCGGCAAATGGTACGGAACCGGGCCAAACGGGCAGATCGACGGGCCCGATGCGCCGACGCCGGCGGATTATGCGCAGGCCGTCTGCGACGCGATCAAGGACGAGGCCGAAAAGCTGGGCCTGCCGCTGCCGAAACTGCGGCTGGAGCCGGGCCGGGCGCTGTCCGGGCCGGCGGGCGTCGCTGTGGGCCGCGTCGGTGCCGTCAAGCGCGGTGCCAAGACCTGGGTCAACCTCGACCTGTCGACCAACCACCTGTCCTGGGCGGCGGTACTCGACTGGTATTATCATGCGGTGCGCGTCCACGATGCCGGGGCGGAAGCGCATGAGACCGTCGATCTGGTGGGGCCCCTGTGCAATTCCGATGAGCTCGGCGCACATCGGCCGATGCCGGCGCTGGCGCGGGGCGACCTTGTCGCGTTCCTCGATGCCGGCGGCTACACCGAAAGCGCGGCCGCACGCTACAATGCCCAGTTGCTGCCCGCGACGGTGCTGGTCAGCGGCAGCCGCCATGCGGTGATCACCGAGCGTGAGCAGTTGAAGGATGTTGCAGGCCGCTTCCGGGTGCCGCCCCACCTGCTGGCCGCGTCGTTCGCGCGTCCTGAAGCCGCCTGATGCGGCGTTACGCGCCCTGGTTGATCGCGCTGGCGCTGGCGGCGCCGGCTGCAGCCAACGACCTGCGCGTGACGCTGGGGCCAGGACAGCCGCAGCGCGAATATGACGGCCGCGTGCTCGTCGTGCTGACAAAGAATGGTGGCACCGAGCCGCGGTTCCAGGCCAATCGCAGCGACACCTCGGCCCAGGTGTTTGGCGTCGACGCCGTGGCGATGCGCGCCGGCCAATCGGTGACCATCGGTAGCGGCGTCACCGGCTACCCGCTCGAAACGCTCGGGCAGGTACCCAAGGGACGCTATTTCGCGCAGGCGATCCTGCACAAATACGACACGTACACCCTGGCAAGTGGCAAGACCGTCAAGCTGCCCGCGGCGCGCGGCGCCGGCCAGAACTGGCGCAAGGAGCCGGGCAACCTGGTCAGCCCGGTCATGGAGATCGAATTCGACCCGGCGCAAGCCAGCCCGATCGATCTTGTGCTGGAAAAGGCCCTCCCGCCGATCGCGCCTCCCAAGGATGGGACCTTTGTGCGGACGTTCAAGTTCCGCAGCTCCAGCCTGTCGAAGTTCTGGGGACGCGACACATTCCTCAACGCCTATGTGCTGGTACCGCGCGATTTCGACAAACATCCGAACGCACGCTTTCCGGTGATGGTCAACCACGGCCATTTCCCGGAGGATTTCGCCGGCTTTCGCGAGACCCCGCCCGATCCCGGCCTCGTCTGTGTGCCGAACGCCCGCTTCAACCACCCCTGCTACAATCGCGTCGAGCAGCAGGAGGCGCATGATTTCTACAAGAAATGGATATCGCCCGACTTCCCGCGCTTCCTTGTCGTCGAGATCGACCACAGCAACCCGTATTTCGACGACAGCTATGCGGTGAATTCGGCCAATCTGGGGCCCTATGGCGACGCGATCCAGCATGAATTCCTGCCGGCGCTGGAGAAAAAATTCCGCGGCATCGGCGCCGGCTGGGCCAGGTTCACCTATGGCGGCTCGACCGGCGGGTGGGAGGCATTGGCCGTTCAGGTCTTTTACCCCGACGAGTATAACGGCGCCTTTGCCGCCTGCCCCGACACCGTCGATTTCCGGCAAACCAAGGTCGTAAACATCTACGAGGACGACAACGCATTCTGGAAACAGGGGCCGTTCGGCAGGGTGCCGCGCTTCGTCAATCGCAATTATCTCGGCCATGTCGGCTGGACCAACGAGATGGAAAATCGTTACGAACGTGTCATAGGGTCGAAATCACGGTCGGGGGGCCAATGGGATATCTGGGACGCAGTTTATTCCCCGATGGGCGCGGACGGCTATCCCAAGCCGATCTGGGACAAGACCAGCGGCGTCATCGACAAGGCTGTGGCGGCGCACTGGCGCGAGAATTATGACCTTCGGCACATCATGCAACGCGACTGGGCGACGCTTGGTCCAAAGCTGCAGGGCAAGATCCACATCCATGTCGGCGACATGGACAATTTCTACCTCAACAACGCGGTCTATCTGATGGAGGATTTTCTGAAGAAGGCCGATCCGCCGTATCAGGGCGAAGTCACCTATGGCGATCGCGCCGAGCATTGCTGGAATGGCGACCCCAGCCTGCCCAATGCGATCACCCGGCTGCGCTACAACAGCATGTATGTGCCCAAGATCCTTGCCCGGATCGCAAAGACCGCGCCGGCCGGCGCCGACCTGACGAGCTGGCGCTATCCCTGAGCAGGTGTTCATCGACTGGGACGGACAGGCCCTGCCGGCACGCCCGGGAGAAAGCCTGTTGGCGACCCTGACCGCCGCCGGGATCACGACCCTGCGGCACGACGGCCAAGGCGCCGCGCAAGGCGCATGGTGCGGCATGGGGGCGTGCCAGGCCTGCCTCGTCAACGTCGACGGCATGCCGAACCGGCGCGCCTGCATGGTCAAGGTCGCCGCGGGCATGACGGCAGCGCCTGCCACGGAGCGCGCGAAGCTGCACAAAATGGCGTCCGCACCGCCCCGGCGAGCCGCAGACCTGCCGGAGCGGCGGCCGGACGTCCTGGTGATCGGCGCCGGCCCGGCAGGCCTGTCGGCAGCGCTGGTCGCCCGGCGGGCTGGTTTGAACGTCCTGCTGGTCGATGAACGCGGCAGCGCCGGTGGCCAATATTACAAGCAGCCGGACATCGCCGGCATGCCGATCGATGCGCAGGCCACCGAAGGAGCGGCATTGATCGCCCGGGTACAGGCGGCCGGGGTGGAGATACTTTCGGAAACGACGGTCTGGGGCGCTTTCGCCGGTCTGGAGTTTGCCGCCAGCCGGGGCGGCGCGGCGTTCCGAATCCGGCCGCGGGCGGTCGTGGTGGCGACCGGGGCGCAGGAAACCGCCTGGCCGGTGCCGGGCTGGACCCTGCCCGGGGTCATGTCCACCGGCGCCGCCCAGGGCCTGTTGCGCACCGCCGGACGCATTCCGCCGGGTCGCATCGTCATCGCCGGCAACGGTCCACTCAACCTGCAACTCGCCGCCGAATTGCTGGCGGCCGGGGCCGATGTCGCCGCGCTGGTCGAGGCTGCGCCCGCCCCCGGGCTCGGCCGTGTCGGAACGGTGGCGCGCATGGCGGCTGCGGCACCGGGGCTGGTCCGTCGGGGCATCGCCTATCGCGCGCGGTTGCGACGGGCGGGCGTGCCGACGCTATGGGCAACGCAGGTCACTTCGATCGCGGCCGGGCTGGAGATCGAGACCGACGGCGGTGAACGGCTGGCTGCGGACATGCTGTGCCTTGGCTATGGACTGGTGCCTGAAACTGCCCTGCCCCGGGCACTAGGGGCCATGCCGGGCCTGTCGACGAACACCATGCCGCCTGGGGTCTTTATTGCCGGCGACTGCACGACGATCGGCGGCGCGCATGTCGCGGCGGCGGCGGGTACGCTTGCAGGGGCGGCGGCGGCGCGATACCTCGGCCTCGCTGCCGATCCGGGCGAGGCGCAGGCGCGGATGCAGCGCGCCGCGGCGTTCCAGGCGGCGCTGTGGCGGCTTTATGCCCCCGCCCGGCCGCTGCTCGGCCATATCACGCCCACGACGATCATCTGCCGCTGCGAAGGCGTGACTGCAGAAGACATCGCGGCGGCGCAAGCGGCAGGCGCGTACAGTCATGCCGCGATCAAGCAGGCCACCCGGCTCGGCATGGGCCGCTGCCAGGGGCGCGGCTGTGTGCCACTGCTGGCGAGGCTGTCGCCGGAGTCTGTCCCGGTCGGCCTGGCGCCGCGGGCGCCGGTGCGGCCGGTGACGATCGCGGAACTGGCCGGATGAGCGACAGCGCGGCGGAGCGCACGGACACGGTCGTGATCGGCGGCGGGGTCGTCGGCACCTGCATCGCCGGATTCCTGGCCGAAGCGGGCATGGCGGTAACCGTGCTCGACGCCGGGCATGCGGCCGGTTCGACGAGCAACGCGGGCAGTCTCCACGTCCAGATGCAGAGCCGGTTCATGCGGCTTTATCCCGACCGGGTGCCGGGGCTCGAGGCCCAATTGCCGCTCTACCCGCTCGCCGTGCGCTTCTGGGCCGAACTCGGTACCCGGCTGGGTCTCGATTTCGAGCTGAAGCTGACCGGCGGGCTGATGGTTGCGGAAACCCCGGAACAGCTCGCCTTTCTCGAAACCAAGGCGGCGCGCGAACGCGAGATCGGCCTCGACGTCGAAATCCTGGGGTCCGAAGCTGTCCGGCAGATGGCGCCCTATCTCGGCCCGGCGATCATCGGGGCCGAGCTGTGCCGTAACGAAGGCAAGCTGAATCCACTGGCGGCCAATCGTGGGCTGGCAGGCTGGACGCGCGGCCTGGGCGTGCTCTGGCGGCGCGGCGTGCATGTGACGGATATCGTCGCCGACGGCGACGGCTATGTCGTCCACAGTGCCATCGGGCCACTGCACTGCCGTCAGGTGATAATTGCCGCAGCCTGGGACAGCGGGCGGCTGGCGACTCCGTTTGGGCTGGCGATCCCCAGCATCGCCGAGCCGCTCAATATCGCGATCACCGAGCCGGCGCAGCCCTTGATCGGGCACCTGGTCCAGCATGCCGACCGGATGATCACGCTGAAGCAGCTCGCCGCCGGCCAAATCGTCATCGGTGGTGGCTGGCCGGCGCGGGCCGCCGAGGGCAGCGCTGCGCCGGGGCTGGAGCTCGACAGCCTGGTCGCCAGCGCCACGCTCGGCCTGCATGTCGTGCCGGCACTGGGGCTGCTGCGGATCATCCGCTGCTGGGCGGGCAACAACACGGTCGTCGACGGACGTGGCGTGCTGGGCCGGGTGGCGACCAGCCCCGGGCTTGCCATCGCGATCCCGGGCGACGCCGGCTATACGCTTGGACCCCTGGCGGCGCGGATGGTGGCCGACGATATTCTCGGGCGCGTGCCGATTGCCGACATCGAAGCCTTTCGTCCGGAGCGCTTCAACGTTGCTTTACCCGCACAAGCGGCACCGACACGCGCGGCGCGGACTTGAGAATGTCTCGTATATCTTTGAAAAATAGGGATATCACCTCGGCCTTGGCCGCGGCGCCGTCGGTCGCGCGATCCTGCGACGCCGCGCGCCGGTCTTGCACCCTTCCCCATCCCGGCGCCATGGTCGATGTCAGACAGGGGCGGCAAGACAGCGTAGCAATGACCGGCAAGCCAACAACGGGCGAGAATGGAGCGCCGCTGCTGAATCGGCGCTGCCTGCTCGGCAGCGCCCTGGCCCTGCCGATGCTGGCCCTGCCAATGGCGGCCTGTAGTGGCAACGACGATCGCAAGGTCCTGCGCTGGTGGTCCCCCCAGGCGGCACCCGCGCAGGCGCGCGCCTATCGCGCGCAGATCGCCGGATTCGAGGCGGCCAACCCCGGCTATCGCGTCGTGTTCGAACCGACCTCGGACGAAGGCTATCCGGCACAGTTCGCCGCCGCCTTTGCCGCCGGCCAAGTGCCGAACATCGTCACCCATCTGCCGTCGTTCGCGGCGCAAAGCTATTACGCGCAAGGCTTGCTGGAGCCGATGGACGGGGTCGCCGCCACGATCGGCGCGGCGCGTTTCCTGCCTGGCGCCAATGCGCCCTATAGGGCTGCCGACGGACGCCTCAGCGCCGTCGCCATCGGCGGCACGGCGGTCGACATGCTCTGGCTGCGCCGCGACCTGATGGCGGCGGCCGGGATCGACACCCCGCCCCGCGACTGGGACGCGTTGCGCGACGCCTGCCGCCGGATGCAGACGAAGCGCATCTATGGCGCACCCCTGCCCTATGGCAGCAACAGCATGACGTCGCTGGTCTTCATCTCCTTCATCCACCGCGCCGGCGGCCAGGTCTTCACGCCCGACCTGCAACTGGCGCTCGACAGCGCGCCGACCTATGCCGCGCTGGAATTCTACCGCTCAATGCGCGAATATTGCCCGCCCAGCGCCAGCAGCTACGGCTGGTCCGACAGCCTCAACGCCTTTGTATCGGGCGCGACCGCCACCGGCATCTATGGCGGCCGTGTCCTGATCAGCGCGGCGCGGCAGAACCCCAGGATGGCGCGCACCCTGGTCTGCGTGCCCTACCCCAGCCAGACGGTCGCGACGCCGTCGTGGACCTTCAACGACTTTCCGTGCCTGTTCATTCCGAAAGGCGCCACCGAGATCGCGGCGACAAAGGCGCTGGCGTCATCGCTGTACGAACCCGCCGGCTATGTGCGGCAGATGCTGGCGGCCCCGGGCCATGTGCTGCCCGTTCTCCAGGGTATCACCGACAGCCCTGACTATCGCGGCAACCCGATCACCTCGCTGTTCGCCACCCAGATTGCGACCATGACCAGGGCCGCCGCTGCCGGCCACAACCTCGGTTTCGAAAGCCCGGCCCATCGGCCGAATACCAAGGCCGGGGAGATCATCGCCAGCCATGCCATTGCCGAGATGGTGCAACGTGTCGTCATCTCCGGGGAATCTGCCAAGGCGGCGGTCGCCCGCGCCAGCAGCCGGATTGCCGCCATCATGCGCGGCGCCGACGTCCCACGATGAGGCCGGCCCTGCATCACCTTGGCGACCGGTCGCTCGGCCCGCTGCTCATCGCGCCGGTCGTGCTCGTGCTCGGCACCGTCATCGCTTATCCGCTTTTCGCCGCCATTGCCCTGTCGGCCTTTGCCGTCGACACGCCGACGCTGCGCTCGCGCTTCGTCGGGCTGGGCAATTACGCCGAGCTGCTGGGCGCCGACGGGCGCTTCTGGCCGGCGCTCGGCGTGACGCTCGTGTGGACAGCGGCAACGCTGGCGCTGCAGATCGTGATCGGCGTGGCGATGGCGCTGCTGCTCAATCGCGACCTGTGGCTGCGCAGCCTCGCCCGCAGCCTGGTGCTGTTTCCCTATTTCGTGTCGACGGTGGTCGCCGTCCTCGTCTGGCGCTGGCTGTTCAACGACATGTTCGGGCTGGCGAACCAGCTCCTGATGAAAATCGGGGTGATCGCGGCGCCGCTCGACTGGCTCGGCACCATGCCTAGCGCCCTGCTCAGCGTCATCGTCGTCGGCGCCTGGAAGTTCTTTCCCTTCGTCGTCATCGCCGTACTGGCGCGGCTGCAGACCATTCCCGAGTCCCTGTACGACGCGGCCCGGCTCGACGGGGCCGGGGCCTGGAGCCGGTTCCGCGATGTCACGCTGCCCCAGATCGGCGAGGTGCTGGGCATCGTCGTGCTGCTGCGGGCGATCTGGGACTTCAAGGAGTTCGATCTCGTCTACCTGCTGACCGGCGGCGGGCCGGTCGATGCGACGCGTACGCTGCCGCTGATTGTCTATCAGGAAGCTTTCGGCCTCAACCGCATGGGCATGGCCGCCGCCTATGCCGTTGCCATGATGATCACCATGCTGGGCTTTTTCCTGCTCTATCGGCTTGCCGTGCGGGGCCGGACATGAGCCCGCGGTTGGCTCGCACCGGCTGGAGCCTGCTGGCCTGGAGCCTGATCCTGCTGGTGGCGGGGCCGCTGCTCTGGATGGTCGCAACCTCGCTGAAGTCGGAAGACGAGGTGTTCTCGCTGGAACCGACGCTGCTGCCGGTGGAGCCGACCCTGGAACATTATGCCGTCCTCCTGACCGAGACGGCGTTTCCGGCATATTTCGCCAACTCGGTGGTGATCGCGACCGCGACGACAACGGTGGTCGTCGTGCTCGCCGTGCTCGGTGCCTTCAGCCTGGCGCGCTTTCGTTATCGCGGGCGCGAGGCAATCGCCTCGGCGGTGCTGCTTTGCTATATGCTGCCGTCGGTGGTGCTGATCATCCCGCTGTACCTGCTGATGGTCAGGCTCGGCCTTGCCAACACCATCGCCAGCCTGGTCATCGCCTATACCAGCTTTGCCCTGCCCTATGCGCTGTGGCTGCTGCGTACCTTCATGGCGGCGGTGCCGGTGGAGATCGAACAGGCCGCGCTGATCGACGGCGCCTCGCGGATGGGGGCCTTTTTCGACGTACTGCTGCCCCAGGTGCTGCCCGGCATCATCTCGACGGCGCTGTTCACCTTCATCCTTGCCTGGAACGAGTTTCTGTTCGCCCTCGTCCTCGTCAATGCCGATGACGTGCGGCCGTTGACCACCGGCGTGATGACCATGCTGGTCAGCGGCTTCAACATCGAATGGTCGCTGCTGATGGCGGCGTCGGTGATGATGAGCGTGCCGTTGATCATCATCCTGGCCTTCCTGCAGGGCCATCTGGTCAGGGGCTTCGGCGCCGGGGCGGTCAAGGGCTGATGGCGGGCATCGAACTGCGCGCGCTGCACAAGCGCTTCGGCACCACAGATGTCGTGCGCGGCATCGACCTCACCGTGCCGTCGGGGGCGTTCCTGACGCTGCTCGGTCCCTCCGGCTGTGGCAAGTCGACCTTGCTGCGCATGCTCGCCGGGCTGGAGGCGCCGAGCGCCGGCCAGATCCTGTTCGACGGCAGCGTCGTCAACGACATTCCGCCCGGCCGTCGCGACATCGCCATGGTGTTCCAGTCCTATGCGCTTTACCCGCACATGACGGTGGCGCAGAACATCGCCTACCCCTTGCGCAAGCGCGGCGTGCCGCGCGGCGAACGCGACGCCGCCGTGGCCCGGGCCGCCGAGGTGCTGCAATTGACGGCGCTGCTCGACCGTCGCCCCCGCGAGCTGTCGGGCGGGCAGCAGCAGCGCGTGGCGCTGGGCCGGGCACTGGTGCGCGAGCCGCGGATATTCCTGCTCGACGAACCGCTGTCGAACCTTGACGCTACATTGCGTAGCCATATGCGCCGCGAACTGGTGGCGCTGCATCGCCGGATCGGGCGGACAATGGTCTATGTGACCCATGACCAGCTGGAGGCGATGACCATGTCGACGCATGTCGCGGTGATCGATGGCGGTCGGTTGCAGCAGTTCGGGACGCCGGCCGAGGTTTACCGCCGCCCGGCCAACCGCATGGTGGCGTCGTTCATCGGTACGCCGGGCATGGCCTTTGCCGACGGCATGGTGGCCACCGGGCGGCTGCTGCTGGCCGGTCGTCCGCTGGCCCTGATCGGCGCCCCCGACGGGCCGGTGACCGTCGGCATTCGCGCCGAGGATGTGGAGATCGCCGACACCGGCGTCGCTGCATGCGTCACGGATATGGAGGCCGTCGGCCATGAAACTCTGCTCACCCTGTCGGGCGAATTCGGCACCGTGACGGCGCGGGCACCGGCCGATTGCCGGCTGGCGCCCGGGGCCACCGTCCACTGGCAGGTCCGGCCGGCGCAACTGCATCTGTTCAACCCCGAAACCGGGGATCGGCGCAATGCCGCCCTGTCCCCGATCACGTCCAGCAACGAGACAACGGCACCATGATGGATCGAAACGACGTCGACTGGCAGGGTCCGATGCCTGCCGTAACCACCCCCTTCAAGACTGACGGCGCCGTCGATCACGATGCGCTTGCCGCCAACATCGACCGGTTGATGACCGAAGGCGCGACCGGCGTGCTGGTCGGCGGCTGCACCGGCGAATTCTGGGCGTTGACCCATGCCGAGCGCATCGCCCTGACACCGGTGGCACGCGAAGCCCTGGCAGGCCGCGGCACGCTGATCGTGGCCACTGGGGCCGCCACGCCGGTCGAAACGATCCTGCTGTCGCAGGCCGCCGAGGCCAATGGCGCCGATGTGGCGCTGGTGTTGCCGAGCTATTTCATCGCGCTGACGCCCGACGAGATCGTCGGCCATTTCGCCGCTGTCGGCGCCGCCTGCGGCCTGCCGCTGATGCTCTACAACATCCCCGGCAATGCCGGGAACGCGTTGACGCCCGATATACTGGATCGGCTGGCTGACCTGCCGACGGTGGTGGCGCTGAAGGAAAGCAGCGGCGACTGGGACAACTTCCATGCCAGCCTGCTCAGGGTCGGCAGCCGCCTGCGGGTTTTCTGCGGGCCGTCTTCGATGTTCGGCGTGCCGGCGGTGCAGGCCGGCGCCGATGGCACGATCGATTGTTTTCCCAACATGTGGCGACCCGGCGGACTGGACCTCTACCATGCCGCCAGCCGCGGCGACATGGAGACCGCAAATGCCCTGCAGGCGATCGGGCAGCAGCTGACACGGCTGTTCACCAGCGACGGCCTGTCGCTGTACCCGGCGACCAAGGCGGCAATGGACCTGCTCGGGCTGCCGGGTGGCGGCAAGCCGCGCCGCCCGCTGCAGGCGCTGGACAGCGCCCAGGTCGCCAGGCTGGAACGCGGCCTCGCCGAACTGGGCTTTGGCGGTTCGGCCCCTGTGCCGGCTCGCGCGACACCCGGATGGGGAGCCTAGCCGATGGACCTGCATATTCACGGCCGCAAGGCGCTTGTTTGCGGCGCCAGCAAGGGCCTCGGCCATGCCGCCGCCGAATCGCTGGCCCGCGAGGGCGTCAACCTGACCCTTGTCGCGCGCGGCGCCGCGCTGCTGGAGGATGTCGCCGCACAGCTGCGCGCCGAACATGGCGTCGCCGTGGAGACGGTAGCGGCCGATCTCGGCACCGCCGCCGGTCGCCAGGCGGTCCTCGCCATCTGTCCCGATCCCGATATCCTGGTCGCTAACCCCGGGGTACGACAGACGCCGGAAAACTTCCGCACGCTCGACCGCGCCGGCTGGGACGCCTGGCTGGAGGCACATTTCTTCGGCACGCTCGAGCTCATCAACGCCGTCGTGCCGGGCATGTGCGAGCGCCGCTTTGGCCGCATCGTCAATATCTCGGTCAGCTTCATCAAGTTCCCACAGGTGAATTTCGGGCCCAGCCATGCCGCGCGGCTGGCGCTCGCCGGAGCCATTGCAGCGATGGTGCGCGAACTCGTCGCTCACAATGTCGTCATCAATTCGGTGCTGCCGGGTTTCTTCGACACCGACGCGTTGCAGACCAACCTGCACGGCCATGCCGCGCGCGGCAACACGACCTATGAAGCCATCGTCGAGAACCGGCTGCAGTCGACACCGGCGGGACGCTTTGCCGACCCGGCCGAGTGCGGCGATCTCATTGCCTATCTGTGCAGCGCGCAGAACGGCTATATGACCGGCCAGAACATCGTCAACGACGGCGGCGTTTACCAGGGGCTGTTCTGATGCTGGCCGCGGCCGGGCGGGTGGTGATGATCTCAGGCACGGGCCGCGGCATCGGTCGTGCCATCGCCACACGATTGCACGCGGAGGGCTATCGACTGTCGCTTGGCAATCGCCGCCCCGGGCCGGATTTTCCTGACGCTCTGCACTGCCGCTTCGATGCCGAGGTGCCCGACACCGCCGCGGCCTGGGTGGCGGCGACCTTCGCCCGCTTCGGCCGCATCGATGCGCTGGTCAACAACGCCGGGATGCTGAAGCCGTCGACGCTGGCCAACACCAGCGAGGAAGACCTCGATCGCCACTGGGCCGTCAACGTCAAGGCGCCGCTTCGCCTGATCCGCCTCGCCATGCCACACCTCGAATCCGGCGGCCACGGCCGCATCGTCACCATCGCCTCTACCGATGGGAAACGCGTCCGGCAGGGCAGCGCCCTGGCCTATGCCATGACCAAGCACGCCGTCGTCGCGCTGACCCATGCGGCGCGGCTGGAGGGCTGGGCCAGAGGCGTCCGCGCGACGGCCTTGTGTCCCGGCGCCGTCGACACGGCACTGATCGCCGACCTGCCCGGCGTCACCCCCAAGGCCGAACGCATGCAGCCCGAAACGGTGGCGGAGGCCGTGGCGTTCCTGCTGTCGCTGCCCAACACGGCATCGGTCGCCGAACTGGTCATGAACACGAGACTTGAACCGAGCCTTTAGAGTTGATTGCCTTCAAGTTGATCCGCTCAGGCTGAGCTTGTCGAAGCCCCCGCGAGCGCCGCTCTGCGACCCGGCTTCTACAAGCTCAGCCTGAGCGGGCCTTCTTGGTTCAACGAAACTGCGATCCACTCCAGGGTCGATTGCCTTCAAATGGAGTCGGCGCCGCCCAGACGCAATCGGCCCTAGGCCGCCTCGGTCATCGCCGGCGCATGGACTTCAAACAGCCCGCGAAAGCTCGATTGCAGTGTCGCCAGCATGCGCGCCGGCACCGCCTCGAGCTGGCGGCCGATGCGATGCACCAGCGCGATCCGCTCCTCTTCGTCCTCCACCCCCAGCAGCGGCAGCGCCACCAGCGCACCGGCCCTGAGTTCGTCGATGATCGCGATGTGCGGCAGCACGGTGATCGCCTCCCCGCGCATGGCGATGGAGCGCAGCGTGTAGATCGAATCGGTGGTCAGCGACGGCTGCAGGCGAAGATGCTGGCGGTTCTCGGCCGCCGCCAGGATCTGGCGGATACGAAACCCCTGTGACGGCAGGCACAACGGGTGGCCGGCGAGCTCTGCCAGCGTCAGGCCGGCCTTGCGTGCGGCGGGATGGCCGGGGGCGCAGACGACACGCAACGGCTGCGCCATCGACACGCGGGTCCGCAGCCGCGGCTCGCCCGCCATGGTGAAGATGACGGCCATATGGGCCTCGTCGTTGACGACAAGGCGAGCGGCTTCCGGGGTGGTGGCGGTGCGGATGTTCACCGAAACGCCGGGGTGGCGGCGCTGGAAATCCGCGATCAACTGCATGAAGGCGCGGCAGAGGAAGCCCTCGCCGACCGCGACCTCGACATGGCCGAGCCGGGCTTCGCGGAGTTTCCTTATCTGTTCGAACAACTGGTCGCGGCTGGCGATCTGCGCCTTGTAATGCTCATAAGTCAGCCGGCCGGCTTCGGTCAGCCGGATGGTGCGGCGGCCGCGCTCGAACAGCGCAATTCCCAGGTCCTTTTCCAGCGTCGCGATCTGCCGGCTGATCGACGACACCGCGAGCCCCATGCGGTCACTCGCCAGCCGCATCGAGCCCAATGTTGCGGTCTCATAGAAATACTGCAGGGCCGCGTCGGTAATCATGCCAGCCTTTACTCTGTCGCACGCACTTGCCCGGCGATCATGCACCGGGCACCCGCATTTTACAATTGACCCCGAGCCGTCAGGGCACTGCCGCTTTGATCAGGTGGAAGCGCGTTTGCCGCCCGTCGATATAGGTGACACGCCGGCCGTCGAAAAAGGCGTCTTCCTCGCTCTTGAAATCGACCATCTGGCCGTCCCATTCGGGCACCGCCTGTGTCGCCTTGAGCTCGATCGACCAGGCGATGTCGGGCCGCAGCCTGTATTCGCCGTGCGGCACGAAGTCCTGGTTCTCCGACTGGCCGATGGCACTGCTTGCGGCATGGCCGTGATAGCCGATCGGATGCGAATAGATGGTGGGCTGCAACCCCTGCGCGATCGCCCGCGCTCGCGCCCTGGCGAGGACGGTGTTGCCCGTCAGCCCGACCTTCATCTCGGCGGTCACCGCATCCTGCACGGCGTTGTTGGCGCGCAACCCGGCCCTGAGCCCGGCGGGCGCATCGGTTTCGCCGGGGCGCAGCACATAGGCGACATGCTGGGTATCGGTGTTGAGCCCCAGGTAGCTGATGCCGAAATCGACCCGCAGCATGTCGCCCGCCCTGATCGGCTCGGCCGTCTCGCGGATCACACCGGGCACGCCGCGACGGGTGATTTCCACCGATGGGTGAAACCAGCTGCCGAGACCGAGGTCGCTGACCCGCTGCCGGTACCACCACACCAGGTCCTGGTTGGTGGTGACCCCGCGCTTGATGACGGCACCGCTGAAGCCTTCGCCGATGATGGCGTGGGCGATGCGCACGATCTCGCCATAGCGTGCCATTTCGGCGGGCGTGCGGGTTTCCAGCCAGCCGATCGCCAGCGAAAAGGCCGGCACGATCGCCGCCCGTTGTGCCGGGGTCAGCACGGCGGTCAGGTCCTGGTACTGGCTGTGCGTCAGCCCATCGGCAAAGGCGCTGTCGGACGAGACATTCAGCGCAATGCGGCGCGGCGACCGTTCGGTGATGATCGTCGCGATCCGCCGCCACTGGTCCGGCTCCTTCGCCATGTCCCAGGCCGGCGCGAACAGGTCGCCCATGCCGTGCTTGTTGACCACCAGCCGCTCGACCGGCTTGCCGCCACCCGGATCAAAAAAGATCAGCACCGTGCGCCGGCGCGCATGCAGCGATGTCGCATTGAGCATCGTCGCCATCACCGGATCTTCGAGATATTCCCGCGCCACCAGCACCCACATATCGATGCCATGCTCGCGCATGAGCTTTGGAACGAGCGTGTCGAGCCGCTCCTTCAGCCATTTGTCCTGCAGCGCGGCGCGCTCGCGCAGCGGCAGGATGGCAGGCAGCGCCGGCTGCATCGACGCCTCGGCCTGGTCCGCCGGCGGCAACGATGCTGCGGGCGGCAGCGGCGACGCCGCGGCAAGCGGCGCCGCCAGCATCAGGCCGGCCATGATCGCAAGGGCTCTCACGAAAACGGCTCGTCGAGGCTTTTCGGCGGCCGCGAAAACCAGCGCGGCCCCGACGCCGTCATGTAGAAACAATCCTCGATGCGCACCCCGTAGCTGCCCGGAACATACAGCCCGGGTTCGTTGGAAAAGCACATGCCCGGCGCCAGCGGCATCGCCTCGCCATGGACGAGATTGACCGGTTCATGCACGTCGAGGCCGATGCCATGGCCGGTCCGGTGCGACAGGCCCGGCAGCTTGTAGCCGGGGCCATAGCCCAGCGGCATGTAGGTGGCGCGGACGGCATCATCGACCTGGCCCGCCGGCACGCCGACCCGGGCCGCGGCCATCGCCGTATCCTGGCCCAGCCGGACCTGTTCGAACAACTGCCGCTGCCGGGCGTCGGGGCTGCCGAAGACCAGCGTGCGGGAAATGTCGGCGTGATAGCCATCGACGGTGCAGCCGCAATCCATCAGGATCACCGAGCCTTCGCGAACCGTCTGGCGCTGCCTCGACCCATGCGGCAGCGCGCTGCCCTCGTTGAGCTGCACGCCGCCCGATGGCGTCTGGCCGCCCAGCCGCGCCGTTTCGGCCGCCATCAGCGCATAGATCTGCTCACCGTCCATGCCGAGGGCAATCCGGGGCGCTGTCGCGCGATAGGCAGCGACGGTGATGTCCGACGCGCGCTGCATGAGCGCGATCTCGGCCGGCGACTTGATCAGCCGGCAGGCGTTGACCAGTGCCGCGCCCGATTGCACGGCGACGCCGGGCAAGGCCTTGCGCAACCCGTCGACGATGAAATAGCGCACCGTCTCCTCGACGGCGACCGGGCGGCCGGCGAGCTTGCGCTCCGTCAGCCAGCCGGCGACCAGCGCGTGCGGATTCTCGTCCTCCTGCCACACGCGGACGTCGCCCGGCACCGCCAGCATCTCGCGGATCGACGGCTCCTCGAAAAACGGCGTGATGACGCACAGCGGCCCTTCGGCGGGAATCAGCGCCGCGGTCATGCGCTCGCTGCGCCACCAGTTGATGCCGGTGAAATAGCGCAGCGACGACCCGGCCTCGACCAGCAGCGCGCCGACGCCGGCGTCGCGCATCAGCCCCTGTACCTTGGCCATGCGGGCGACCCGCTCGGCGGTGCCGATCGGGCTGGCCGCGGCGATCGGCGATGTCGCAGGGATGGTGCCGATGCCGGCCCTTGCCGCCCCGGCGGCAAACGCGGCGCCAGCCGCTCCAATCGCCAGCAATTCACGGCGGGCCAGAAGCGTCATCGGCGGATGTCCTTTGCGATCACGACCCGAGGTCGCGCAGCAACGTGTCCCAGAACACCAACTCCTTGTCGAACGACTTGAGCAGCAGTCGTTCGTTGGCGCCATGGGCCCGCGAATCGATCACCCGCACCATTGCCAGGCTGCCGGCGCCATAGGTCGGGATGCCCTGGCTGCGGAACTCCCGCCCGTCGGTGCCACCCGACGACATCGCCGGTTCGGCCGGCGCGCCGGGGTAATTGGCATGGACGGCGCGGCGGATGGCGGCGAACAGTTCGGGCCGCACCGGCGAAACGGGGCTGGCGGTGCCGGCGGTGTCGAGCGTGACCTTGGGCTTGGCGTCGCCAGGCACACCCTTGTCGACCGCCGCCTGCAGGGTCTGCTGGACCGATTCGATGCTCGTCCCCGGCAGGATGCGGCAGTTGACCGTGACGTCGGCAGTCTGCGGCAGCGCATTGGGGGCATTGCCGCCCGCCAGCATCGTCGGCACGCATGTCGTCCACATCAGCGCGCTTTCGGGATTGCGCTCGGCAACGGCACGCGCGGCTTCATCCTGCGGGTTGGCGAGCAGCGTCTTCAGGGCGCTGCCGAACGCGCCGGGGCTGCGCGCCGCCAGGCTTTCGACCATCGGCCCGGTGATCTCGTTGAAGGCAGCCGGGAAGCGCAGCGTGCGGACCGCCTGGATCGCATCGGCGGCGTCGAAGATGGCGTTGTCCGGGCGCGGCGCCGAACTGTGGCCGCCCTTGTTGCTGGCCACGATCCGGAAGGTGGCGAAGGTCTTTTCGGCGGACTGGATGGCGAACACCGGGTTGGAGCCGTCGGCTTCCATCGAGCCGCCGCCGGCATCGGAATTCAAAGCATATTCCGCCGTGGCGACCAGCGGATGCTTCACCAGCGCCTTGGTCGTCTGCATGCCGGTCTCCTCGTCGCCCGAAAAGACGAGGAGCAGGTCACGGCTCGGCACCCATTTTTCGCGCTTCAGCCGGATAAAGGTCGTAACCAGCGCCGACACCCCGGCCTTGTTGTCCGACGCACCGCGCGCATAAAGATAGCCGTCCTTTTCCACCGGCTTGAACGGGTCGGTGTCCCAGCTGCCCGGCACCGCGCCGACGACATCCATGTGCCCCAGCAGCGCGATCGGCTTCGCCTTGCCGCGGCCCGCCAGGCGCACCACCAGCCCGGCGGTCGCCTCGCCATCGACGCTGACCGGAACGCGCATGATGTCGGCATCGACAAAGCCCGCCGCCTTCAGCCGCTTTTCGATGGCGGCGATCAGCGTCGGGACCTGGCCGTTGCCCTTGACCGTCGGGATCGCCACCAGCTCGGTGACCACCGCGCGGCCCAGCGCGCGATCGGCATCGGTGACCGGCGCCGCCAGCGCCGAAGTTGCCAGCAGCGCCGCGGCAATCGCCGCGGCTCGTGTCGTGCGTGCGGCACCGGTCATCATGGTCTCCAATTGTGTGCCGCCGGCATCCCGCCGGCGGCACCGCAGCCTAGAAGTCGACCGAGGCGTTGAGGAACAGGTAACGCCCGGTCGCATCGTAGAATTGCGGGTAGGTGTTGCCGTTGCCGCCGTCCTCGATCGCGGCGCTGGTGGTCAGCGGCGGTGCCTTGTCGAACAGGTTGTTGACGCCAAGGCGGAACACGAAGCCGTCACGCACGCGATAGGCGGCCGACAGGTCGAAGTAGTTGCGCGAACCAAGCTGGCGGATGATCTCGGGCGAGTTGCCCGCGAGCACCGGCTGGCTGCTGGTCGACGAGATCGCCACGGCGGAGACATGCCGCCAGACCACCGACAGGTCGAAATTGAAGTTCGACTGCCAAGTCGTCATGAAACGGTGGCGCCATTCCGGCCGCGGACGGCCGCAGAGACCGCCGTAAAGGCCCTTGCACTCATAGATGTTGGATTCGGGCGAGTTCGGCAGCGGCGTCGTCTTGAAGCTGTCGAGGTAGGTGCCCTGCAGGTTGAACGCCAGGCTGCCGGCATTTTCACCCAGCAGGTCCTGCAGGCTGGTGCGGTAATCGACGGTGAGGTCGATACCCTTGGTGCGCAGCGAACCGGTATTGACGTTGAAGCGCCGGAAGAAGCCCGCCTCGCCCTGGAACAGCGAGCCCGACTGCGGATTGCGCTGGATCAGGCTGCAGAAGAACGGGTCGCCCGAGTTGATGCAATTGGCCAGCGACAGGTTGGGATTGACGCTGCCGACGAGGTCCTTGACGTCGATGTCGAAGTAATCGGCGGAAACGGTAAGTCCCGGCAGGAACGACGGCCGCAGCACCGCGCCGAATGACAGCGTATCGGCGGTTTCCGGGCCCAGGTCGGGGTTGCCGCCGATCAGCGAGTTGAACTGCCCGGCCGGGTTGTCGACGATGTTGCCGTATTGCGCCGCGGTGACGCCGGTAAATGCGCACTGGGCTGCGGTGGCGAACGGCACGGCGCCCGAGCAGGGATCGAACGAACCATTGGCGTTCTCGGTCAGCTCGACCTCGAACAGCGACTGGCCGGAGAACAGCTCGATGACGTTCGGTGCCCGCACCGCGCGCTGGAAGCTGCCGCGCAACCGGATGTCGGAGATCGGCGACCAGGTGCCGCCGAGCTTCCAGGCGCTGGTGGTGAAGCCGGTGTCATAGTCGGAATAGCGATAGGCGCCTTCGACGCTGAGCAATTCCATGAACGGCCGGCCCTCGACCAGCGGCACGTTCAGTTCGACAAAGGCTTCCTTGGCGACCGTCTGGCCCGAGATCGGCAGTTCCGGGCTGGCCGAGGCGCGATAGATCTCGTCGGGAACGTAATCGACGGTGTTCTTGCGATATTCGGCACCAAAGGCAATGCCGACGCCGGTGGTGGCGAACGGCGAGACGATGCCATATTCGCCCAGGTTGCCGTCGATCGACAGCACGATGTTGGTCAGGCTGGTGTCGCCGGTGATGCTCTTGAATTCGGCGATGTAGTCGACCGATTCCGGGCTCGCCGACGCGCCGAAGTAATCGAGCGGCGCGCAATTGGCGTCGTTGTTGTCCGGGTTGTTGTCGGCGTTGATCTTGCAGACCGCCTGGCCGAACGTCGCCGAGCCGGGCCGGCCGTCGCGGATCGCGTAAAAGGCGTTGGCGGTGCGCGGCCGGTTGGCATCGCCCGAGAAACGGCTGCGATAGCCGACGTTCGAATATTGCCCGTAAAGGTCATAGCGGAACGGGCCGGCGAGTTCACCACGGATGCCGCCGACGATGCGGTAGGTGGTGTGGCGGATGTCGTCCTGGCGGTTGCCGCCCTCGACGTTGCGGCGGGCGACGAGCACGCCCTGCGCGATGCCCTGCGGCGACACGTAATTGCCGCTGGCGTCATAGTTGCTGCCCAGCGACAGGCCGTTGGACGTGCACAGGAATTGCGCCTGCTGCGCCGACAGGAACGGGTTGTCGCAATTGATCCCGCTGATGCCCGTCGAATTGACGGTGATGCCGCCGTTGTTGTTGCCCGGGGCGATCTGGGCGATCGAGCGATCGTCCATGAAGTGGCCCTCCATGTAGAGGGTCAGTCGGTCGCTGAACTTGTAGTTGGCAGTCGCGCCGACCATGTAGCGCTGGTCGGGGCGCTGGTAATAGTTGAACGGCGCAAAGTTGTAGCTGGCGCTGCCCGGCACGAACTGGCCTTCGGACACGCGGAACGATGTCGGCACGCCGGGCAGGCGACCGGCATTGGTCAGGTTCGCCGGCGCGTTGTTGGCCGAGCCCGAGCAGGTGAAGGCATTGCCGCCCGGACCGGTGGCGCCGAGCGCGCAGGCCGAATAGTCATAATCCTTCTGCAGGATCGGATTGACCTTGCGATACGATGCATAGGCCGTGACGTTGCCGCGCCCTTCGGCGAAGTTCGTGCCGAGCACGACCGAGTAATCCTGGGCAAAGCCGTTCCAGACATTGTCGTCCGCCAGTGGATACTGGCCGGGGAAGCGCGTTTCGAACGAGCTGACCAGGTCGCGCAGGCCTTCGTTGCCGTTGCCATGCTGGAAGGCAGACACGTTGGCCGTCAGGCGGACGCCCTCGAAATTCTGCATCAGGCGGAAGTTGACGACGCCGGCGATGGCGTCCGAACCATAGGTCGCCGACGCGCCGCCGGTGAGCACATCGACCGATTCGATCAATGCCGCCGGCACCTGGTTGACGTCGGACGGGATGTTCTTGGGGCTGCCATAGGCCAGCCGCTTGCCGTTGACGAGGACCAGGGTTCGTGATGGCGACAGGCCGCGAAGATCGACCTGCGCGGTGCCGGTCGCCTCGTTGGAATTGTTGGCGCCCTGGGCGGCGAACACGTTGGGCAGCTGGTTGAGCAGATCCTCGGTGCGCACCGTACCGCGCTGGGCGAATTCGGCGGCGGTCACCTGCAGGATCGGGCTGACGCTCTGCAGGTTCGGCGTGCGAATGCGGCTGCCGGTGATGACGATCTCGTCACCGTCGGCGGGCGCGGCCGCAGCGGTGGTATCGGCGCCGGCGGCCTGTGGCGGCGGCACGTCCTGCGCCTTGGCGATGCCGTGCACGGTCAGTGCCGCGAGCATGGTCGTCGTCAGTAATGCCGTCTGAATCCTGACCATGATGTTTTCCTGTTGTCTCGAAGTGGCTCGGTTGGCTGCCGGAGTTCCGGCGGATCAGTATTTCCAGCTCGTCAGATCGGCCTTCGGCGGCGCGGTCTTGGCGATGCGATCAAGGATCTTGGGAATGTACATGCTGTTGTAGCGCAGCCGCGTGGTGGCATTCGGCTGCGTCGGGTCGCCGTTCCAGCAATGCTCGGCGCGATCGCCGTACTTGACCTCACCCTGATAGGGAGGATCGGCCTTCTTCAGGAAGTCCTCCATCAAATAAACGGCGTTGTTCAGGTAGAAATTGTCCATGTCGCCGACGTAGATGTTGAGCTTGCCCTGCAGGTCGGGGCCGATCTTCTTCCAGTCGCGCTCCAGGATGTGGCGCAGGTCGTAATTGTCCCGCCAATGCGCGGCCACGGCCGGATCGATGACACCGCTGCGCTTGTCGTAGATGCGCTTGGGGTAACCGTCCTCACCCATCGGCGAATAGACCGCTTCCCAGACATCCCACTGGCCGCCCGACCGGGTCTTGTCGCCCAGCACCAGCTCCAGCCGGTTCTCGTGCTCCGCGAGATAGGGCACATGGCCGAGGTAGTTGCGCTTGCCCGGTTTCGGCACGCGGCCGAACGGCCCCTCGCGCCAATAGGCGTTCTTGTCCTCATAGATGTTGGTGATCATGTTCTGCCGGAAATCGATGGGATCCGGGCAGGCGATGAAGGCGCCGTTATACTCTTTGGGATAAAAGATCTGCGCCGCCGCCGCTTCCCAGCCGCCGGTCGAGCCGCCGTACAGGAACCGTGCCCAGCCCGCCCCCAGGCCGCGGAACTTCTTTTCCAGCGCGGGGATGAATTCATGGGTAATGGCATCGCCGTAGGGGCCGAGATTGGCCGAATTCACCGCATAGCTGTCGTCGTAATAAGGGTTCGAATGGTCGATCTCGACGATCAGCATCCGCGGGAAGTCGGGCGACACCCATTTCTTGTAGAAATCATGCGCTTCCTGCTGCTCGATCCGGTTGTAGCAGGGCTCGCCGAAACGCGGATTGGGCAGGCATTTCAGCTTCGGATCGGGCGGCGTGGTGCTGAAGCCGCTGAAGTCGTCGGGAAAATGCCCGTGGAAGATCGCCAGCGGGTACCTAGCCTCGGGGTGCTTGTCGAAATCCTTGGGCACCAGGACATGGCCGGTGATGAAGGTGTCCCGTCCCCAGAACTTGCTCAGGCTTGGGCTCTTGAACTTGAAATGCCGGATGAACTCGCTGTCGGTGGCCGGCGCGATCGGCGGCAGCACGGTGTCGAGCGCGACATCGAGCGTCCCCGTCCTTGCCGGATCGAAGCTCAGCTTGACCGGCTTGCTGATGAGGTTACCCGGCTCCTTGCGCCAGTTCTGCCCGGCACCACGCGCCGCCGGCAGCTTCACGGTCTTGCCGTTCGACAGGTTGTAGGTGTCGTATTTGTGAAGGACCGCCTGAACGAAATACTCGCCCTTGGGCACGCCCGCGAGGCTTTCCGCCGGAAAGCCGAGCACCTTGGAATCGATCGTCACCGTCTCGCCGCGCTTGAGGCCGTCGACATTGACGCCGAGCACCTGGGCGGCGTCGAAATCTGCCGCCACCTGGAACCGCGGCTCGGTTTCGCCCTTGGGCGTCAGGATCAGCAGCACGCGCCCGTCATATTGCGCATCGGGCGCGCTGGCCGGCAGCGTGATGCGGAAATCTTCCGCCGGCGCCGCGGTGGCGAGCAGCGCGGCGGCAAAGCCAAGGCCCGACAGGGCAAGGCGCTTTGCATTCATCATGATCATTTCCCCTTTGCCGCGATCAGCCAAAGCGCGGTCCGCCGCTTGTCGATGTAATCGACCTTGCGGCCGTCGAAAAAAGCGTCCTGCTCGGTCTTGAAGGCGACCCGCTGGCCGCCCCATTCCGGCACCGCATGGGTGGCGCTCAGCTCGATCGACCATGCGGTATTGGGAAAGACGCGATATTCACCGCGCGGATCGGGCTGCTGGTTGTCCCAGAAACCGATCGCGGTGCCGGCGCCATGGCCGTGATAGCCGATCGGGTGCGAATAGATGCTCGGCTCCAGCCCTTCGGCGATCGCCTGCGCCCGCGCCCGCGCCAGCACGGCGTTGCCCGTGTCGCCGGCGCGGAAACTGGCGGTCAGCGCATCCTGCACACGATTGTTGGCAGCTAGGCCGGCACGCAGGCCGGCGGGCGCCTCGGTTTCCCCGTCGCGCAGCACATAGGCGTTCTGCTGCGTATCGGTGTTGAGCCTGAGGTAGGTGATGCCGAAATCTGTCCAGATCAGGTCGCCCTTCTGGATGACGGTGTCGCCGTCGAGCGTCCCGGTCGTGCCCTGCCGGCTGATCGACACCGATGGCTGGAACCAGGCGGTCATGCCCAGGTCGGCGATCTTCTGCCGGTACCACCAGACAACATCGCGCGTCGTCGTCGCCCCCGGCGTGATGACTTTATCCGACAGCCCTTCCGCCAGGATGGCATGGGCCAGCCGCATGACGTCGGGATAGACCGCCATCTCGGCCGGCGTGCGCGTTTCGAGCCAGCGCACGGCGAGCTCCTCGTCCCGCACCACGCGGCCGCGCTGTTCGGGCGACAGCGCCGCCATCATCTGCTCATGGGCGCTGAGCGTCATACCGTCGGCAAAGGCGGTCAGCGGCGATGAATTGATCGCGATGCGCCGGGGATTCCGCTCGGCGATGATTTCGGCAAGCCGCGCCCATTGGTCGGGCTGCTTTTCGGGAACCCAGGCCGACGCGAACAGGTCGCCCATGCCATAGCGGCTGACCGTGAAGCGCTCGACCGGCTTGCCACTGCCCGGATCGAAGAACACCAGGATCGTGCGGCGCCGCGCCAGCAGGCTTTCGGCGTTGAGCATGGTCGCGACGACCGGCTCCTCGAAATTCTCGCGGGCGACGAGCACCCACATGTCGACGCCGCGCTCGCGCATGATCGCCGGCACCACGGTATCGAGCCGATCCTTGAGCAGCCGATTTACGACCGCGGCGCGCTCGCGCATCGGCAGCACTTGCGGATAGGCCGGCCGGTCTGCAGCCGCTGCTGCCGCAGGTCCCGCCGTCGCCATCAAGGCCAGCAGCCCGATAACGGCACGGCACCGACGTGGCGCGTTTTTCATGTCCCGCGCGGCAAGATTCATCAACGTTCCCCGGAACTGCCCAGCGACCCGGGTGTAACAATTCTGCAGCGAGCGAAGAACACCGTCGCCTGCACCGCATCGTTGCGCTGGTTGCGTTGCAGGCCGCATTTCCGCGCACGACGGGGACCTTCCCGCGCAATAATCGCAAATGCGGGCCCGGCCGCCAGCGGCCGAGCCCGGTGATTTCGTCCTGCGCGTGCTGCTGCGGGTTTACCGCCCCAGTTCGGCCGCTACCTGGTCGCTGGCATCGCGGAATGCCGCGACGGCCGTGTCGATCTCCGCTTCGGTGATGACGAAGGGCGGCGAAAAGGCGACGGCGTCCGCCGACGGCAGCGCCCGGCCGATGACGCCGCGCTCCAGCGCCGCCTTGACGATGCGCGGTGCGACCTTCAGCGCCGGATCGAAGGCCACCGGCCCCGCATCCGTCATGCGGTCGACAAACTCGACCGCGCCGATCAGCGCCTGGCCGCGCACGTCACCGACAAGCGGATGCCCGTCGAACGCCTCATGCAGCCGCTGCTGGAGATAGACACCCATCGACGCGGCGCGGGCCACCAGCCCCTCGTTCTCCAATATGTCGAGGTTGGCGAGCGCGACGGCGGCGCCGATCGGGTGGCTGGAATAGGTATAGCCGTGGCCGAACGCGCCGAACTGCTTGCCGCCGGCGACCAGCGTGTCCCAGACCCGGTCGGAAACGATGCAGGCCGACAACGGGAAATAGGCTGAGGTGAGCCCCTTGGCGACGGTCATCAGGTCGGGCTCGATGCCGAACGCCTCGCAGCCGAACATCGTGCCGAGCCGACCGAAACCGCAGATCACCTCGTCGGCGATCAACAGGATGTCGTGGCGCCGCAGCACCGCCTGGATTGCCGGATAATAGCCCGCCGGCGGCGCATGCACCCCGCCCGCCCCCATCAGCGGCTCGACAATCATCGCGGCGATGGTGTCGGCCCCCTCCTCGGCGATCAACTGCTCGAGGTCGTCGACGAGCCGCTGGGTGAACGCCGCATCATCGAGGCCGTGCCCCTCCCAGATGCGCCGCGGCGCGGTGGTGTGGCGGACCATCGGCAAGGGCAGGTCGAAACCGGCATGGAGACCGGGCAGGCCCGTCAGCCCGGCGGTCATGATCGTCACGCCATGATAGCCGCGCTGCCGGGCGATGATCTTCTTCTTGGCGGGCCGGCCGAGGGCGTTGTTGTAGTACCAGGCGATCTTCACCTGGGTGTCGTTGGCGTCGGACCCGCTGTTGCCATAGAACACCTTGGACATGCCGGCGGGCGCGAGCCCGATCAGCCGCTCCGAAAGCAGCGCGGGCTTGTCGCTCGCCATCGATGAAAAGGCATGGCAATAGCTCAGTGTCTCGGCCTGGTCGCGCATCGCGGCGCCGATTTCGGGCCGGCCATAGCCGATGTTGACGCACCACAGCCCGGCCATGACATCGACATATTCGCGCCCGGCGCTGTCGGTCAGCCGCGAACCCCGGCCGTGGGTCACGACGAACGCCGGCCCGTTGGCTTCATGGTCGCCGAGCGCGGTGAACGGGTGGAAGACATGCTGCCGGTCGAGCTCGGCCAGCGCATCGAAACTGTTGCGGATGTTCATGAAACAGGCTCCGATGCCGGCTGCGGACCGGCGTCCGCCCGCGGGCATTTATGACGCTGGCAACAATCAAGGCAAGACATAAGTGTTCGCATGACGTCCATGTGTGCGCTATCGAGATGCAATGACCACATCCATGACCCTCACCGATTCCACGCTGTTGCGCGCCGACCTGTATATCGACGGCCAGTGGCAGGCGCCCGCCGGCCGCCCCCGCTTCGCCGTCACCGATCCCGCCACAGGTGCCATGGTCGCCGACGTCGTCAAGGGCAATGCCGATGACGCCCGCGCCGCGATCGCTGCCGCCGCCGCCGCGTTGCCGGCCTGGCGCGCCCGCCCCGCCAAGGAACGATCGCAGATCCTGCGGCGCTGGCACGATCTCATCATGGCCAATCTCGAGGATCTGGCGCAGCTGCTGACCGCCGAACAGGGCAAGCCGATCGCCGAGGCACGCGGCGAGATCGCCTATGGCGCCGCCTTCTACGACTGGTTCGCCGACGAGGCGCGCCGCGTCTATGGCGACGTCATCCCCAGCTATGCCGCCGACCGGCGCCTGTTCGCCATTCGCCAGCCCATTGGCGTCTGCGCCGCGATCACGCCGTGGAACTTCCCGATGGCGATGATCCCGCGCAAGGCCGCACCGGCGCTCGCCGCCGGTTGCACCATGGTGCTGAAGCCGGCGAGCGCGACGCCATTGTCGGCGCTGGCGCTGGCCGAGCTCGGTGCCCGCGCCGGCGTGCCGGCCGGCGTCTTCAATGTCGTTCCAGGCGGCGCCGCCGAGGTGGGCGACGTGCTGGCGACACACCCGATGGTGCGCAAGCTGACCTTCACCGGCTCGACCGAGGTCGGCCGCGCGCTGATGGCGCGCGCGTCGGCGACGATCAAGAAGGTCAGCCTCGAACTCGGCGGCAATGCCCCTGTCATCGTCTTCGACGATGCCGACCTCGACGCCGCCATCGCCGGCACCATTGCCACCAAGTTCCGCAACATGGGCCAGACCTGCGTCTGCGCCAATCGCATCTACGTCCAGGCCGGTATCCACGACCGGTTCGTCGCGGCGCTAACCAGGGCGGTTGCCGCCATGACCGTCGGCAACGGCGTGGCAGACGGCGTCACCCAGGGTCCGCTGATCGACATGGCAGCGGTCGAAAAATGCGAGGCGCACATCGCCGACGCCGTGGCCAAGGGCGCCCGCGTCGTCACCGGCGGCGCGCGCCATGCGCTCGGCGGCAGCTATTTCGCACCGACGGTGCTCGCCGATGCGACCGAGGACATGCTGATCGCCGCCGAGGAAACCTTTGGCCCGGTGGCGCCCGTCTTCAAGTTCGCGACCGAGGCGGAGGCCGTCGACCGCGCCAATGCCACCGAATATGGCCTTGCCGCCTATTTCTTCACCACCGACGCCGCCCGCATCTGGCGCGTCGGCGAGGCGCTGGAATATGGCATCGTCGGCATCAATACCGGGGCCACCTCCTATGAAGCGGCGCCGTTCGGCGGCTGGAAGGAATCGGGCATCGGCCGCGAAGGCGGTCGCACCGGCATCGAGGAGTTTCTCGAGACGAAATATCTGTGCATGGCGGGGATTGCTCCGCTAAGCTGAACAACTTGCAACAGGAAAATGACGCGCCGATGGAGCCGCTTGAAACCCCCGAGATGAACGATCGGGATTATGTGAATTCACTGGCGCGCGGGCTGGAGGTCATCTGCGCCTTTACCCGCACCCGGCCCAAGATGACCCTGAGCGAGATTGCCCGCGCGACGGGCATGACACGCGCCACCGTGCGCCGTTTCCTGCTGACGCTGGTTCGCGAAGGCTATGCCGAAAAGGACGACAAGGTCTTCAGCCTCAAACCCAAGATCCTCGAACTGGGTTATTCGGCGCTGTCCTCGATGGGTATCCTCGAAGTGGCGCAGCCGGTCATGAACGAGCTTGCCCACGAACTGCAGGAATCCGTGTTTGCCGCCGTGCTGACCGGCGACCATGTCACCTATATCGCCCGCGCCACCTCGGAACGCCTCGTCCATGTCTCGATCACCGTCGGCAGTCGCGCCCCCGCACATGCGGTTTCCACAGGTCGTATCCTGCTCGCCGCCGAGCCCGCCGACGTGCTCGGCCGCTACATCGACCGGGTCAACCTGACCGCCATCACGCCGAACACGGTGACCTCCAAGGTCAAGCTGCGCGCCGAGATCGAGCGCGTCCGGCTGGAAAACTATTCGATCGTCGACCAGGAGCTCGAAATCGGCCTCGGCTCGATCTCGGTGCCGATCCGCAATGGCGAAGGCCGCGTGCTGGCGGCGCTGAACGTCTGCTGCCCGTCCTCCCGGACCACGGTCGAGGACATGCAGCAGCGTATCCTGCCGCAGCTGATGGTGGCCTCGCAGACGATCACGCGCGGACTGTAGCGCGACCATCGACCGGACATCGCGCGACCTCTTCTACCGGCGCCGACAGGCAGGCGATGGATCCCCGCCTGCGCGGGGATGACGGTTCCATTCAAAGACGATCGGCCCTAGGCAGGCGGCAGCGGATCACGCGTCCAGAAATTGCGGATCTCGTCGTCATATCCGGTCATGTCATACCGGACGAGCGACATCGGCAGGCGCCCGACGGCCATGAATTCATCATGGAAGGCCTTCAGCTCGAACTTGTCGCCGAGCTGGTGACGGCGGTCGGCCAGCAGCTTCTGCATCTCGATCATGCCCACGGTATAACCAAGGCCATAGCCCGGCGGCCGCCGCAGGTAGATTTCGGCATCGACCCGCGCGACATTGGCATCGAGCCAGGGCGTGTACTTGCGCCAGTCGGCGACCACCTCGGGCACCGTCTTGCGGTTGAGCTGCAGATCGATATCCCCCGCCACCCGCACAGCGCGGAAGATGCCGAAGATGTCGATCAGCTCGCGCACCCGGCCGCGGTCCTCGAAGAAGCCGAGCTTCTGCGCCGCTTCCTCCAGATAGACGCCCCAGCCTTCGGCGCGCACGCCGTCGCCGATCCGGCCGCGGATCGGCCGCTTGTCGCGCTTGGCCATCTGCCCGTCGAACGCATGGCCCGGCAGCGTCGCGTGCAGCAGGTCGGGACTGGGATCGCGATACTGCACCAGCTCCCAGAAGTTCGGGTCACCGGTGCGAACGATCCAAGGCACGTTGACATACAGGTCGCCGATATCCTCCGGCACCGTGATGATGCCTTCGTCGGCGATCCATTTGCGGATGCGTTGCAGCGATTCTGTCTTGCGGCGCTCGTACTCGGCCTCGCTGGTCGGCAGCTCCAGCCGGGGCAGCTTGCGGTTGCGGTGCTCCTCCAGGGCATGGATCGACCACAGCCGCTGCGTCTCGCGGGCGCCCAGCACCTGCAACTGCGCGGCCGTATAGGGCAGCAGCTTGACGTTCTTCAGATACCAGTCGAACCGCGCCTCGCCGACCCCGGCCTTGGCCGTCATCTGCGGGCGACCGGCCTTCAGCCAGCCCTGGAAATCGACCGCGGCCGCGCGCGCCGCGGCAATGTCGGGAAGCAGTTCGGGCTGCGTCGTCCTGGCACGTCCGGCAAGGTCGTCGAACCAGCCCAGGATGCCGGCCGGCGGCACCTTGCGATACGGATGGCCATGGCCGACGCCGTCGGCGGCACTCAGATTGTGCAGCGCCAGGTCGGCATAGTCGCCCGGCACGTTGCGCAGGTTGCGCTTGGCGGCAGCGACCAGCGGCGCCACGGCGCGCAGCTCCTTCTGCAGCTTGGCCAGCGCCTCGCCCTTGGCCGGCAGTTCGGTGAACGACACGTCGAGCATCTGGTCGACGTAAAAGCCCGGATCTCGCTCCCAGGGCTTGGCGGCATTCAGCAGGAAATAATGCTGCAGCATCTTCGATCGCGCTGCCAGCCATTCGACCTGCTGCGCCCGCGGCATGGCGGCGACGTTCAGCGTCTCGATGCGGCGCAGATAGTCGTCCATCGTGGCGCGCTGCGCGTCGACGGCGGCGGCGCTCCAGTCACCGACGCCATCCACCGGCGGTGTGTCGCGCCATTTGAGGAAATCGCCCCACAGCGTCAGCAGGTCCTGGTAACTGCCGCGCCCGGTCGGCGCCTCCGCCGCGATCGCCATCCCGGCTGTGCCGACCGGGACCAGCGTCGTTGCGAGCGCGGCCAGTGCGACCGCCGCCAATACCCGGTTCTTCATCACAATCTCCACACAACAGGGGGCGAGGTGCCGGACGGCAGCGGCGCTAGAACTTGACCCCGACGCCGACGAAATACTGCCGGCCGATCACGTCGTACAACTGCGGGTTGGTGTTCGAATCGCCACCCGCGGCAAAGCCCATGACCGGCGGCTGGTTGTCGAGCACGTTGTTGATGCCGCCAAAGACCGTGAAGTTGGTCACGAAATTCCAGCGGGCCGAAATGTCCCAATAGGTTTCCGCGCCCAAGGTACCCGATTCCGACGGCGGCGCACCGGGCAGCAGGTCGAGCGAACCGATGTAGCGCAGCTGGTTGCGCAGCGACACGCCGCCGCTGGTGTAGTCGATGCCGACAAAGGCGCGCAGGTCGGGCGAGATGCGGGTCGAATCCGATGAGCAGGCGCCGCCGTAATAGCCGGCGCAGTCGATCGTCGGCAGCCCTTCGGCGGCGATCGTCGTGTTCTTGAACTGCCACGAGACATTGGCCTGCAGCCCGAGACGGGCGCCGTCGCCCGAAATGCTGATGGCGCTGGGCAGGTCGAAGCTGTAGCTGGCCCCGACATCGAGACCCTGGACCCGGCGCTCGGCAACGTTGAGCAACGGCGCCCGGACAAAGTTGATGTTGCCGGAGAAGCTGTCGCGGTTGATCGCCTGGCACGACACGCTCGCCGCAGCCAGCGTATTGAAGCAGGTGTCGATGAGCACCTGCGCACCGAGCTGCGAGATCGCACCCTTGACCTTGATGTCGTAGAAATCGACCGTCAGCGCCAGGCCGCGCGCCGGGCTGAACACGGCACCCAGCGTCAGCGTGTCGGCGGTCTCCTCCTCCAGCAACAGGTTGCCGCCGCTTTCGGTGTTGAAACCCTGGCTGGCGCCGACCGTCAGCGTGTCGACGAACTGCCGCGGCACGCCCTGCGCCACGCACAGTTCCTTCTGCTGCTGCGTCGGCGAATTGACGGCCAGGCACGGATCGCGACCGCCGATGAAACCCTGGCTGGTCGGCGCATACAGCTCCGACAGGTTCGGCGCGCGGATGGCGCGGCTGTAGTTGCCGCGCAGGCGAACCCAGTCGGTCACCTCCCAGTCGACGGCCGCGCGCCAGGTGAAGACCCCGCCGATCGTCGAATATTTGGCGTAGCGCCCGGCGGCTTCGACCGCGAGCGTCTTGAAGCCCGGCACATCCGCCAGGATCGGCACGCGGACCTCGCCGAACAGCTCGAACAGGTCGTAATTGCCCGAATTGACGATCGGCGGCACCGAAACGGCGGCCAGGTCGTTCGACAGCGCCACTTCATCGGGCCGGATGTTGAAACTGTCGCGGCGATATTCGACGCCGAACGCCGTTGCGACATTGCCCGCCGGTAGCGCGAACGCATCGCCGGAAATGCTGCCGCCGGCGACGGTGCGCTTGAACTGGTTCGTCGTCGTCGTGTCGACGCTGAGGAACTGCGCCATCGCCGGGGTCAGCGTATCGGTACCGAAGATGTTGACCGGGACGCAGCCCGGAATCTCGCGGTTCCGGCACTGGGGCACGCCGTTGACCAGCACGACGTCGAGGCCCGCGGTGGTCCGCGACCGCGACAGCAGGTTGAGCCGCCGGTTGTTCTCGTCGGCCTGCTGGAACTGGAAGAATGTGTCCCACTTCCACTGGTTCCCGCCGATGTCGAAGTCACCGCGCAGCCCGCCCGTCACATTGAAGCTGGTGGTGACAAAGTTCACCGTCCGCGGCCCGAACTCCTCGAACCGGCGACCATAGCCGCGCACCGTGTAGGTGCCGTCGCCATCGGGATCGAAGAAGGCGGCATTGGCCGAAAAGAAGTCGCGCTGCGCCTGGCTGAACAGCGGATTGGTCGTCGCATTGGGGATCAGCACCGTGCCCGCCGTCTGGCCGGAGCTCGACGGGTTCACCGCCTCGGCCGCCTGCTGGAAGGAATTTTCCTTCCGCGTGTAGAAGAACTGGCCATAGGCCTCGATGCGGTCGGTAATGCCGTAATGCGCGGTCACCGCCGCCTGGTAGCGCTCCAGCGGGCGCAGCAGGAAGTTCGGCGCCGCGTAATTGAACTGGTCGCGCAGGCGGCAGAACGGTTCCGGGCGACCGCCGGGTTCGGTAAAGCGGATGCCGGCATTGCCGGTATTGCAGGCGCCCGAGGCATTGTTGAGATCGGGGACGCCCCGGATCTGCGCCAGCTGCTGGCTGTTGAGCGCGATGGCGCCGCCCGGGATATTGCCCGACCCGAAGGGCTGGAACTTGCCGGTGGCGTCGGCCAGCAACGGCAGCGCCGAGAACTCACGATCGCCCATCAATACGGCGTCGCGCTTGGTATAGCTGAAATAGCCGGTGACGTTGCCGCGGCCATCGGCACTGTTGGCGCCGATCATCACGTCGATCTTGTGGCTGCGGCCGTCGCCGCGATCGGTCTCGCCAAAGGTATACTGGCCCTGCAGGCCGTCGAAATCACGCTTAAGGACGAAATTGACCGCGCCGGCGATGGCGTCGGAGCCATAGATCGCCGAAGCGCCGCCGGTGATGACGTCGACCCTGTCGAGCATCAGGTCGGGAATAGTGGCAAGATCGGTCAAGCCGGAAAAATCGGCCGGAATGAACCGGCGACCGTCGACCAGCACCAGCGTGCGCACCGGGCCAAGCCCGCGCAGGTCGGCCGACAGCACGCCCGAGCCGCCGGACTGGTTGGAACTCGACGTCGTTGACGGCTGCAGCTGCGGCAGCTGGTTCAGGCCGGCCTCGAGCGTCGTCTGGCCCTGTGCGACCAATGCCTCACCCGACAGCGCCACGATCGGGCTGGTGCCTTCGAGGCCGGAGCGGCTCAGCCGGGAACCGGTCACGATAATCGCCGCCTCCTCCCCCGGCGCAGCGGCGGTGTCGGTGGCGGGCGGTGTCGCCTGCGCCAGTGCGGCCGCCGGCAAGCCGAGAATGGCAGACGCCAACAGGAAATGTTTACCTGGCGAACGCCTCACGGCCACCGACCTGGCCGTCTGCATCATGATCCCCATTGTCGTGACCCTTCACGTTTATGCCCAGAAAACACGCATACTCAACGGGTTAGAACCCAATTGTGCCGCACCTGCGGCCCGCCTCCGCGGGGCGACCCCGCGCCTGTATCCCAGGCCGATAACAATCATTTGTCGAAGCCGTGTCAATCGCATTTGCGCGCTTGGCGCACGGTGGCACGCTATGCGTACAAGTTTTTGCTGGTATCTGTTGCAAAATTGTTATGCTGTGGGCCGATGCCGCCGTTGCCGATTCCTGATTGCGCGACCCTGCCCGCCCCGTGGGCAGCGTTCTGGGTCGACGCCGACGTCGACGGCTGTACCAAGGGCCTGCCGCCCGCCTTGCGCACGGCGATCGGTGCGCGCTGGCGGCAGTTGCTTACCGGCCTCGCGCCCGACGCCAGCCTGCTCGATCTCGGCTGCGGTCGCGGCGCCGTCCTGGCGGCTGCCCGGGACGCCGGCATCACGCGTCTCCAGGGCGTCGACGCGGCGCCGATTGCGGACACTTTCTTCCCGCTCCATGTCGGCAGCGCCGCCAGCCTGCCCTATGCCGACCGCGCCTTCACGGTGGTCACCAGCCAGTTCGGCATCGAATATGCCGGTTTCGCCGCCGCCGTCGCCGAGGCCGCGCGCGTCGCGGCCGATCGCCTGTGGCTGCTCGTCCATGCGGCGGGCGGTCCCGTCCACGACGACGCCCGGGAACAGGCCGCGCAGGTCGCCTGGCTGGCCGGGCCGATAGCGCCCTTCGACAGGCTGGCGGCACATTTTCGCGCGCCGTCGCCGGCCAGCGTTGCCGATATCGACGCCCTGCGCACCGCCATCGTCGATCACGCCGCTTCGGCGGGCAATACCAGCGTGCTCGAAGGCGTCTGGCGCGCCATTTCGGCGCTGCAGGACGTCGCCGATCCCATTGCCGGCACCCATGCTCTCGCCGCCGGCGTCACTGCCCATGGCGCCCGCATGCAGGCAATGGTCGCCGCCGCTCCCACCGCTGCCGATATCGCCGACGCCGCCGGTTGCCTTCGCGCCTCCGGCTTCGACGTCAGCGTCGAGGACGTCGGCACGCCACCCGCGGCGCGCTGGCTGCTCGCCACCCGCCGCCCCACCTGAACAGGAACTCTCCCATGACCGCTTGGCGCACCATTACCCGAGCCTTGATCCTGCCGATGGTCGTCGCTGCGGCGGCGCCGGCACTGGCGAGCGACTATGCCGAACTCGCCGGTCTTCAAACCGAATGGCGCGCCTTTCAGAAAGGCCCGGTCCGGGACGGCGCGCCCGACTATTCACCGGCGGCGCTGGCGACACAGGCCGCCGGGCTCAAGCGTTTCCAGCAGCGCCTCGCGGCGCTCGACATCGCCGGCTGGAGCGTCGCGCAGAAGATCGACTACAATCTCGTCCGCGCCGAGATGAACGGGCTCGATTTCGACGTGCGGGTGGCGCGGCCGTGGCAACGCGACCCGGCCTGGTACGTCTCGATCTGGTCGGCGCAGTCGGACACGCCGGCCCACGAAGGTCCGGTCCACGCCATGCCGGTCGAATTGTGGACCTATCAGTTCCCGCTCAGCCCGGCGGCCTCGGCGAAGCTCACCCGCGAGCTGGCCCATGTCCCGCCCCTCCTCGCCGCGGCTCCCCGCCAGCTCACCGGCAACGCCCGCGATCTCTGGACGGCGAGCGTCCGCAACATCGCGGAGCAGCGGGCGGCGCTGGCCGATCTTGCCACGCGCGCCGGCACCGGCGATCTGGCGCTGACCGCCGCCATCGCCGCCGCCACCCGCGCCACCACCGACTTCGAGGCCTGGGTAAAGGCCGAGGCGCCGAAAAAGACCGGGCCGTCGGGTGTCGGCAAGGAGCATTACAGCTGGTTCCTCAGGAACGTGCAGCTGTCGCCCAACAGCTGGGACGACGAGGTCGCCATCCTGTCCCGCGAGCTGGCGCGTTCCCATGCCGCGCTGCGGTTGGAGGAACACCGCAACCGCGACCTGCCGCCCCTCGTCGGCGCCAGCAGCCCCGCCGAATATGATGCCCTGCAGCGCCGCAGTGTCGTCAAGTTCGTCGATTTCCTCGACAAGCAGCAGATCCTGACCACCGCCGACTATATGGTGCCGGCGCTGATGGCGCAGATCGGCACCTACAAGCCCCCCGCCGAACAGGATTTCTTCCAGATCGTCCGAACCCGCGCGCCGCTGACGCTGTTCACCCACTTCTACCACTGGTTCGACCTCGCCCGCGAAGCCCGCACCCCCAACCCCTCGCCGATCCGCAGCCAGCCGCTACTCTACAACATCTGGCTCAGCCGCGCCGAAGGCCAGGCGACGGCCTTCGAGGAGGCCATGCTCCACGCCGGCCTGTTCGACGACGATCGCCGCGCCCGTGAAATCGTCTGGATCATGCAGGCGCAGCGGGCGGCGCGCGGTCTCGCCTCGCTCTACGCCCAGGCCAACATGATCGACCTTGCCGCCGCGATGAAGATGCAGGTCGACCGGACGCCCAACGGCTTCATGTCGGCCGACCTGCCGCTGCTCGCCTTTGAACAGCAGACCTATCTGCGCCTGCCCGGCTATGGCCCGAGCTACATCACCGGCAAGGCGATGGTCGACAAGCTGTTCGCCGAGACCGCCGAGGCGCGCGGCACGAAATTCCGCGTCCGTGACTTTTATGACGAACTCAACACCTACGGCATGATCCCCGTCCCTCTCATCCGCTGGCAGATGATCGGAAAAGACGACGAGGCCAACGCCATGGGCCTGCGAACGAAGTAACGGCCTCCGGCGGCTGGGGCCTTGGCCCCACACCCCACTCGATTCAAATCGTGCATGGCCCCCACTCGTGGTGATGGACGCCCAACGAAATGGGGTCTGGGGCCAAGGCCCCAGCCGCCGGAGGCCCTACCGGTTGGCCCAGACCCAATCGGCGACCTCGGCATGCGTCGCGAACCAGATGTCGCCGCGGCTGCGGGCATGGTCGATCAGCGCCTCCAGCATCCAGATGCGCGATCGATAGCCGATGACGAACGGGTGCATCACCAGCTGGAACAGCCCGCCCTCATCGAACGCCGCACCGAGCTCGCGGCGGAAGATCGCGAACACGTCATCGGGGGTCATCAGCGGCCGCGTCGGCGGATTGCGGTTGAACATCAGGTAGACCGCATCGTCGCGCAGCCATTCGACCGGGATCTCGACCACCCCCGTCGGCGCCCCGTCGAGCAGCAACTCATAGGGCGCCTCGTCGGCCATCAGCGAGCTGTCATACCGCAGCCCGAGTTCCGCCACGATGGCGATGGTGTGGGGCGACAGATCCCAATTTGCCGACCGGAAGCCGACCGGCGGCGCGCCGATCAGCGGCGTCAGGATATCATGGGCACGCAACACCAGCTCCCGCTCGGTATCATGGTCGAGCCGGCTGTTGTTCTCGTGGATCCAGCCATGCAGCCCGACCTCGTGGCCGGCACCGACGATCCGCCGCGTCTCGTCGGGATCGATGCGCGCACACAGGCCCGGCATGAAGAAACTCGCCGGCACGCCGCGCCGCGCCAGCACGTCGAGGATGCGCGGCACCCCGACCCGCCGCCCGAATTCACCCCACGCCAGCCGCCCGATGGCCCGGCCGCCGCCGCCCAGCTCGAACGTCTCATGATCGCAATCGAACGACAGCGCCACCGCCGCGCGCGCGCCGCCGGGCCAATGCGCGGGCGCCAGCCGGCGGCCGGCGCGCACCCGCCCGACCAGCGCCAGTGCCGCCGCCTCGGTCATCGTCCAGGGTGCATCGTCCATGCGGCATCCTAGCCAGTTTCGTTCGCATGGGATACAGATGTTCGCATTTCGGCAGGACAGGGGTGGCGATCGTGCTTCGAATTCGGCAGCTGGCAACGCTCTTGGTCGTCGCGGTTTGCGCCGCCGCTGCCCCGGCCGCTGCCGCCACCCACGCCGACCTGGTCACGCTTTACGACGATTTCCGCAAGGGCGGCGCC
>QBLU01000007.1:0-367 GCA_003241875.1 Alphaproteobacteria bacterium | reverse complement strand
TCCCCGTCGTCGCCGGCGTGCCCGACCATGGCCCGGCAGCGATGGTGCGCCGCGCTGCCGTCGCCGACCGCACCGAGGCGGCGCTGCTGGCGATCGATTCGACCGGCTGGACCACCCCTGAGCGCGCCGACCACCTGCTCGTCCTCGCCGAAGCCCGCGGCGTCCGCTTCCAGCACCGCATCCTCCGTCAATGGCAGCGCGACGCGAGCTGGTGGGCGACGCTCGACATCGGCTGGGGGCCCAAGGTCGACACCGCCTTTGCCCCGCCCAAACTCCCGCTGAAGGACGCCGCCGCCCGCCGTACGCTCGCCACTCGGCTCGGCGCCGTCCCCGCCACCCTGGCGGCGGCGCGCACCAGCCTCACCGA
>QBLU01000079.1 GCA_003241875.1 Alphaproteobacteria bacterium | reverse complement strand
GCCGCGCACCTTCCGTGCCGTCGCCCCGGTCAATCCGCGTCCGCGCCCCCGCGCCGCCGACGCGGTACTGGTCCACAGCCGCCGCGAGGCCGAGGCGCTCGACCAACCACAGGGAGAGCGCCGCCGCCACATTCCCGGCGGCCGCCTGCCCAAGCTGCCGCGCAGCGAGCCCAAGGCCGTGCCGCGCCCGCCGCGCGACGGCCGCAAGCCGGTGCGCGCCAACCCGGCGCCGTTCAGCGACCTGCCGGCGCCGCCGACCGGCCGCCGCGGACGCGGTGATGCCCGCGTCGCGGCCCGCGCCGCCGAACGATCGGGCAAGAACGTTCCCGTCGAACCGCAGCGCATCGCCAAGCTGCTCGCGCGCGCCGGCATCGGCTCGCGCCGCGACATCGAGCGCATGATCGCCGAAGGCAAGGTCGCGCTCAACGGCAAGACGCTCGACACCCCCGCCACCATCGTCGCGACGCTCGACGGCATCACCGTCGACGGCAATCCGGTCGCCGCGCTGGAACCGTCGCGGCTGTTTCGCTTTCACAAGCCCGCCGGCTTCCTGACGACGGCGCGCGATCCCGGCGGCCGCCCGACGATCATGGATATTCTGCCGCCCGGCCTGCCCCGCGTGGTCCCCGTCGGCCGGCTCGACATGAACACCGAAGGCTTGCTGCTGCTGACCACCGACGGCGCCCTGAAACGCGCGCTCGAGATGCCGTCGAGCGGCGTGCCGCGTCGCTATCGGGTGCGCGCCTATGGCGAGATCACCCAACCGGCGGTGGAGGCGCTGATCGAGGGCCTGACCATCGACGGCATGCGCTATGGCCCGATCGACGCCGAGATCGAACGCCGCACCGGGCGCAACCTGTGGCTGACGATCACGCTCACCGAGGGCAAGAACCGCGAGATCCGCCGCGTGCTCGAACATCTGGGGCTGCAGGTCAGCCGCCTGATCCGCGTCGCCTATGGCCCGATCGAACTCGGCGACCTCGAACCGCGCGATGCCGATGAAGTGCCCGACGGCGTCGTCGCGTCGTTGCGGAAATCGCTCGCGAGAGCTTGAGGGAGCTGGCCTGATGCGTATCATCTCGGGCCACTGGCGCGGTCGCGCGCTGATCGCACCGCCCGGCGACGCCACCCGGCCGACCGCCGACCGGGTTCGCGAGGCGCTGTTCTCGATGCTGACCAGCCGTCTCGGCAGCTTCGAGGGGCTGCGCGTCTTCGACGGTTTCGCCGGCACCGGCGCGCTCGGCCTGGAGGCGCTGTCGCGCGGCGCCGCGCATTGCACCTTCGTCGAAAGCGATGCCGCCGCGGTCAAGGCGCTGCGCACCAACATCGCCGGCATGAAGTCGAATGCCGATGTCATCCCCGCGCCAATGGCCACACTCGGCCAGGCGCCGGCGCCGTGCGACCTGATCATGCTCGACCCGCCCTACGGCTCCGGGCTGGGCGACCTGGCGCTGCTGAGGCTGGCGGAACGCGGCTGGGTCGCGCCGCATGCAATCATCTCGGTCGAGACGGGCAAGAAGGACGTGCTCGCCAGCGAATACGAGGTGCTGGTGGTGCGCGACCATGGCAAGGCGCGCCTGCACCTGCTGCGCGCGCCGGGTTAATCTGTCACCCCGGCGAAGGCCGGGGCCCATGAACCACGATCTTTGGCACACGGGTGCTTGTGCTACCGAGCTTGTGGTTCATGGGCCCCGGCCTCCGCCGGGGTGACAAACTGAGCGCTTGGATCCTTAAGCCGTCCGCTCCCGCACGCACGGATAGGTCCCGATGATCCGCACCCATTTCGTGTGAAACCGCAGCTCCTCCAGCGCCAGCTGCACCGCCGGCTGCTCGGGCGAGCCGACGATCTCCGCATAGAATTCCGCCGCCGCGAACGACCCGTCGCGGATATAGCTTTCCAGCTTGGTGATGTTGATGCCGTTGGTGGCAAAGCCGCCCAGGGATTTGAACAGCGCCGCCGGCACGTTCCGCACCTCGAAATTGAGGCTGGTCATCGCCAGCACGCCCGGCGCCGGCAGCGGCACCGCGTCGGTCTGCAGCACGACAAAGCGCGTCGTGTTGTGCTCGGCATCCTCGACCCCTTCGGCGAACACCGTCAGCCCGTACAGCTCCGCCGCCAGCCGCGACGCAATCGCGCCGACGGCCGGATTGCCGTCACCCGCCACTTGCGCCGCCGCCGCCGCGGTGTCGAAATAATTGACCTGCTCGATCCCCATCGCCCGCATCCGCAGCCGGGTCTGGCCCAGCGCCTGCGGATGGCTGAGCACCTGGCGCAGGTCCGCCACCGCCCCCGTCCCCATCAGGCAATGCCGCACCCGGACGAAATGTTCGGCAACGATCGCCAGGCCGGATTCGGGCAGCAGGAAATGCATGTCGGCGACGCGGCCGTGCAGCGAATTCTCGATCGGGATCACCGCCCGCCCGGCGCGCCCGGTCTGCACCGCCTCGATGGCATCCTCGAACGACGCACAGGGCAGCGCCGGCGCGTCCGGAAACAGCTCGCGCACCGCCTGGTGCGAATAGGCGCCAGGCGCGCCCTGGAACGCCACGGCGGCGCCCGGGTCGGCGGCGGCTGCGGCCGTCATGGTGGCAACGATCGTTTCGGCGCGGGGTGGGTAGCTGCTCATGCCAGCCGCTTAGGTGTTACCGGCGCCCCGCGCAATTGCTGCCGCGACACGCAATCCCTTGCCCCGCTGCGCTGCCTGCTATAGCAGCCCGGCATTCAACGCTTTCTTGAGGGTCGCCGCGCGCCGGCTGCCTGTTGCCGTTCAGGAGCCACGACGTGGACAGTTACGAATTCAACAAATTTGCCGGCTGGGGTCTGGCCGCCGTGATCGCCGTGCTCGGCGTGTCCATCGTCAGCCACGAAATCTTTCTGCCGGAAAAGCCGGAAAAGCCGTCGTACATCGTCGAAGGCGTTGTCGAGGAAGTGTCCGCCGATGCAGCGCCCGCGGTGGCTGAAAAGCCGATCGCCTTCTACCTCGCCAGCGCCAGTCCCGAAAAGGGCGAGGCCGTGTTCAAGAAGTGCGGCGCCTGCCACAATGTCGAAAAGGGTGGCGCCAACGGCATCGGGCCGAACCTGTACGGCATCGTCGGCAACACTCACGCCCATGTCGCCGGCTTTGCCTATTCCGAGGTGCTGGCCGGCATGAAGGGCAAGCCCTGGACCTGGGACGAGCTGAGCGCCTGGCTCGCCAATCCCAAGGGCTACGCCCCCGGCACCAAGATGGCCTTTGCCGGCATCGGCAAGGCCGAGGACCGCGCCGCGCTGCTGCTGTACCTGAACTCCAAGAGCGACAGCCCGCAACCGGTGCCGGCCGCACCGGCCGAAGCGGCGCCTGCCGAGGCGGCCCCTGCAGCAGATGCAGCAGCGCCGGCTGCCGATGCCGCCGCGGCACCGGCCGCGGAGGCTGCTGCAGCACCGGCTGCGGAAACCAAGTAAACCGGTTCGACCGTCACCCCGGCGAAGGCCGGGGCCCATGAACCACCGGCCGTACCAATGACAGCACGCAAGTTGCCGAATTCGGGGTCCATGGGCACCGGCCTTCGCCGGTGTGACAGAACGGTTGGCGACCGGCGGCCGCAGCCGCGGCGCCAACCCTACATTCCGAAATGCGTCTTCACGATCGCCCAGCCCTCTTCGGCGCTCTCGACGATGTGGAACAGGTCGAGATCACTCCGCGCGATGACGCCTTCATCGGCGAGCGCGTCGAAATTCACCACCCGGCTCCAGAACTCGCGGCCATAGAGCAGGATCGGCAGCGGCGCGACCTTGCCGGTCTGCACCAGCGTCAGCAGCTCGAACAGCTCGTCGAAGGTGCCAAAGCCGCCCGGAAACACCGCCACGGCCTTGGCGCGCATCAGGAAATGCATCTTCCTGAGCGCAAAATAGTGAAACTGGAAGCTCAGCCCCGGGGTCACATAGGGGTTCGGCACCTGCTCGAACGGCAGCACGATGTTGAGCCCGACCGAAGGCGCCCCGGCATCGAAGGCGCCGCGGTTGGCCGCCTCCATGATCGACGGCCCGCCGCCCGAACAGACGGTGAAGCAGCGCTTGCCGTCCTCCTCGTGCGCCGACACCAGCCGCGCCAGGTCGCGCGCGACATTGTAGTAATGAGCCTTGGCGACCAGCCGCTCGGCAATGGCCGTTTCCTCGGGCGTCTTCGCCTTTTCGAGCACGCCGGTGGCTTCCTCCGGCGACGGGATCCGCGCCGAGCCATAGAAGACAAAGGTCGAGTTGATGTTCGCCTCGCCCAGCGCCAGCTCGGCCTTCAGCAGCTCGAGCTGGAACCGCACCGGCCGCAAATCCTCGCGCAGCAGGAAATCATTGTCCTGGAACGCCAGCGCATAGGCCGGATGCTCGGTCTGCGGCGCGCTCGTCGGCGTACTGGCGGTGCGGGCCTCCTCGCGGGCGGTCGGGAAGATGCGGGCGGGGATCGGGGGCGGGTTCATCATGGGACGGCGGCAAGTAATCGCGCCGACCGCTCTTGTCACCCCCTGAACGAAATGCGGTCCTTGCCTTTCGTCGATTAGGCCCTATCCGCAAAGCGGCAGAATACAGGATCACCGATGCTGGTCACCACCATCGATCCGGGCGGTATCGCGCGGGTCACCCTCGATCGCCCCGATCGCCACAATGCCTTTGACGAGGCGTTGATCGCCGCGCTGGCAGCGGCGTTCACGACGCTGGGCGCCGACCCGCACGTGCGCGCCATCGTCCTCGCCGGCAACGGCAAGTCGTTTTGCGCCGGCGCCGACATCGCCTGGATGCGCCGCGCCGGCGACTGGACCGAGGCCGAGAACCGCGCCGACGCGATGAAGCTGTCCGACATGCTCCAGGCCATCGACACCTGCCCGAAACCCGTCATCGCCCGCGTCCATGGCGCCGTCGCCGGCGGCGGCGTCGGGCTGGTCGCCTGTGCCGACATGGCGGTCGCCATCGACGGCGCGCAGTTCCGCCTTTCCGAAGTCCGGCTCGGCCTGACGCCGGCCACCATCTCGCCCTTTGTCGTCGCCAGGATCGGCACCGGCCAGGCGCGGCGCTGGTTCCTGACGGCGGAGGCCTTTGGCGCCGCCGCTGCGCAGCGCATGGGGCTGGTGCACGAAACCGCCGCCGATGCCGACGCCGCCGACGCTGTCATTGCCGACTGGCTGGCGCATATTGCCAAGGCCGCACCGGGCGCCGTCGCCGACGCCAAGCAACTGGTCCGCGATGTCGCCGGTCGCGCCATCGACGACGACCTGCGCGGCCTCACCGCCGCCCGCATCGCCGCGCGCCGCGCCAGCGCCGAAGGCCGCGAGGGCCTCGCCGCCTTTTTCGACAAACGCCAGCCGGGATGGTCCGCATGATCCGCATAGCCCTCGCCGCCGCCCTTCTGCTCGGCGCCAGTGCCGCCACGGCAAGCCCCGAATCCGAGGTGCTCGCCGTCGTCGACGACGCGCTGCGGGCGGTCAGCAGCAACGACGCCGCGCTGTTCGAAAAGGTCATGCGGCCCGATGCCGTCATCATCGCGCAAGGCTATGATGCCGACACCGACGCGCTGGCCACCCGCAGCTACACCGTCGCCCAGATGGCCGAGCGCCTGCGCACCCCCGGCCGCACGATCGACGAGCGCCGCACGACGAGCAAGGTGCTGGTCCAGCGCGACCTCGCCCATGTCTGGGCCGACTATACCCTCGACCTCGAAGGCAAGCGGCTGCACTGCGGCGTCGACAGCTTCGGTCTCGTCAAGCAGGACGGCGCCTGGCGCATTTCCAGCCTGACCTGGACCGCCGAACCCAAGGGCTGCCCGAAATGAAGCCCCCGACAAACTCCCTCCCCGCAACGGGATGAGCAAGGTAATCCCATGAAAAAACTCCTCATCGCCAATCGCGGCGAAATCGCCCGGCGCATCATCCGCACCGCGCATGCGATGAACATCGCCACCGTCGCCGTCTATTCCGACGCCGACGCCGCCAGCCCCTATGTCCGCGAGGCGGGGCAGTCGATCGCGCTCGGCGCCGCCGACACGCGGCCCTATCTCGACAGCGACCGGATCATCGCCGCCGCCAAGCGCACCGGCGCCGATGCCATCCACCCAGGCTATGGCTTCCTCAGCGAGAACGCCGATTTCGCCAAGGCGGTGCGCAAGGCCGGGCTGGTCTTCGTCGGTCCGCCCGAAGCGGCGATGCGCGTCATGGCGCTGAAGGACAGCGCCAAGGCGGCGATGAAAAAGGCCGGCGTGCCGATCACCCCCGGCTACCAGGGCAACGACCAGTCGCTGGTTCGCCTGCAGCGCGCCGCCGATGGCGTCGGCTTTCCGCTGCTGATCAAGGCAGTCGCCGGCGGCGGCGGCAAGGGCATGCGATCGGTGCACGACGCCGCCGAGTTCCAGGATGCGCTGATGTCGGCGCAGCGCGAGGGCCAGACCAGCTTCGGCAACGCCAGCGTCATGCTCGAAAAGCTGATCCAGCGGCCGCGTCACGTCGAGGTCCAGGTCTTTGCCGATCGCCACGGCAACGTCGTCCACCTGTTCGAGCGCGATTGCTCGCTGCAGCGCCGCCACCAGAAGGTCATCGAGGAAGCCCCCGCGCCCGGCCTCAGCGACCGGCTGCGCCACGTCCTCGGCATCGCCGCGGTCACCGCTGCCACCGCCATCGCCTATGAAGGCGCCGGCACCGTCGAGTTCATCCTCGATCTCGACGCCGTCGATGCCGAGGGCGACCCCGCCTTCTACTTCATGGAAATGAACACCCGGCTGCAGGTCGAGCACCCGGTCACCGAATGCATCACCGGCCAGGATCTTGTCGAATGGCAGCTGCGCGTCGCCCGCGGCGAGATGCTGCCGGCCAACCAGGAGTCGCTGGCGGTCACCGGCCACGCCATGGAGGCGCGGCTCTATGCCGAGGACGCCGAAGGCGGCTTCCTGCCCTCCACCGGCACGCTGTCGCGGCTGGAATTCGGCTCGGGAGGCGGTGTGCGCATCGACACCGGCGTCGAAACCGGCAACGCCATCGGCCTCGACTATGATCCGATGATCGCCAAGGTCATCGCCTGGGGCCCCGATCGCGCCACCGCCATCGACCGGCTCGTCGGCGCGCTCGACGGCACCATTGTCGAAGGGCTGAAGTCCAACCGCGCCTTTCTCGCCCGGCTCGCCGATCACCCGGCGTTTCGCGCCGGCGAGGTCGATACCGGCTTCATCGCCCGCCACGCCGGCAGCCTGGCGCCGGCCGCGGTGGTGCCCGATGCGGCGCTGCTGCTGGCGGCGCTGGCCGTCGCGCTGCCCGACGCGACGCCCGATCCGCTGGCCCCCAACGTCACCCCGCCGGTGTTCGCGCGCAGCGCCTTCCGGCTCAACCTGCCCGAGGAACGCAGTGTCCGGCTGTGGAACGGCACGCATCTCCATGCGCTGACGCTGCGCCCCGCCAATGGCCGCTGGCGCATCGCCGGCATTGAAAGCTTCGCCGAATTCGGGGCGACGCGGCAGGGCAATGCCATTCATGTCGATGCCGGCGGCAAGTCGCTGTCGGGCATCGTCGTCGCCGGCGCCGCCGGGGTCGAGGTCAGGCTCGCCGGCCAGAGTTATCGGCTTGCCACCCGCGCCCCGAAAAAGGGCCATGTCGCCGGCGCCAGCGACGGCCGCATCAGCGCGCCGATGCCGGGCCGCGTGCTCGCCGTCGACGTCGCGCCCGGCCAGGATGTCGCCGCCGGCGACCGGCTGCTGGTGCTGGAGGCGATGAAGATGGAGCATCGCATCGTGGCACTCGCCGCCGGCACCGTCAGCGCCGTTCACATCGCCACCGGCGACCAGGTTGCCGACGGCATGCTGCTGGTGGAGATCGGTGGCTGACGAGCGCCTGATCGGTCGGCGGACGCTGCTCGGCGCGGCGGCGCTGCTGCCGGCCGCCGTCAGGGCCGCGCCGACGACCGCTGTCGAGGAATGGACCTTCCTCCGTTCGCTCGACCCCGACCCGGCGGCGCTGGTCGCCTTCATCGAGGCGAACTGGTTCGCGATGGACCGCATCGCCGTCGCCCGCGGGCTGTTCAGCCACTATGCGCTCTATCACGCCACGGAACCGGCCGACCCTGGCGACTGGAACATCGTCGTGGTGGTCGGCTACCCCGATGCGCGCGGCTATGACGGCGTGCGCGAACCCTTCGAGGCCATCCGCCGCGCCCATGTCCCCGTCCTCATCGACGGCAAGGACCTGAAGGCGCTCGGTCGCATCATCGGCACCCGGACGGTGCGCCGCAGCTAGGTCGTGACCTAATCGCTTTCGACCGCGCGCCAGGCGAGGATGATGCCCGGCAGCGCAAGGCTGGTGATGCCAAACGCCGACAGCAGGTCGATCGCCGCCGGGATCTGCGGCAGCCACCAATCCAGCACCTGCGCCGGTATGGTGTACAGAAACGCCGCGAACATGCTGATGACCATGATCTGGTAGCTGAGCACATAGGCGCGGTCGCGCTCGTGGCGCTGGCGCTCGTCGAGCAGCCGGTCGGGGGCGTTGGCGTGCTGGCCCGTGCTGTCGACGAACAGCGCGACGGCGCCGATCAGGCCGAAGATCCGCAACAACCCGATACCGACGAACAGCCAGCGCGGCGGGTCGGTGGCGATGGCGCCGCCCAGATAGCCGATGCCGAGCGCCAGCAGCACCGCAACCGACAGCCGGCGCGCGGTGCGCAGTTTCAGCCGCAGCACCGGCCGATAGGCAGTTTCCATCACATCTCTCCTCTTGATGAAGGCGCCAGCTGGCTGGCCAGGGACTGAAAGGGCGTCAGCGAAAACAGCGTCTCGACCGGCACCCCGAACACCGCCGCCAGCTTGAGGCCAAGCTCGAGGCTCGGGCCGTAGCTGCCGCGTTCGAGAAAGCCGATGGTCTGCGGGTTGACCGCGACCCGGTCGGCCAGTTCCTTGCGCGATAGCCCGGCCTCGGCACGGAACAGCGCCAGTCGATTGTGAAGCTGTGGCGAATCGTTGTTCTGCATCGTGATTCGTTGTCTATACACAATGCGGCCTTTGGTCAAGCCCCCTTCCCCGCTTCCGGCAACGCGCCTAGGAACGGGCGCATCCTTCCCAACACAGGCGCCCCCGATGCTGTCCCAGCTCCGTTTCAACCATGGCGAAACCATCGAGATGCTGCGCGACAGCGTCGCCGCCTTTGCCGCCGCCGAAATCGCGCCGCGCGCCGCCGAGATCGACGCCAGCAACCAGTTTCCGATGGACCTGTGGAAAAAGCTCGGCGACCTTGGCCTGCACGGCATCACCGTCAAGGAAGAGGATGGCGGCGCCGGCCTCGGCTATCTCGCCCATGTCATCGCCATCGAGGAAATCAGCCGCGCCTCGGCCAGCGTCGGGCTGTCGTTCGGGGCCCATTCGAACCTCTGCATCAACCAGATCGCGCGCTGGGGCACGCCCGAGCAAAAGGGCCGCTACCTGCCCAGGCTGATCAGCGGTGAACATGTCGGCAGCCTCGCCATGTCCGAACCCGGCAGCGGCAGCGACGTCATCTCGATGAAGCTGCGGGCTGAGCGCAAGGGCAACGACGCCTATCTGCTCAACGGCAACAAGTTCTGGATCACCAACGGCCCCGACGCCAACACGCTGGTCGTCTATGGCAAGACCGATCCCGAGGCCGGGCCGCGGGGCATCACGGCGTTCCTGATCGAGCGCGGCATGAAGGGTTTCTCGACCGCACAGAAGCTCGACAAGCTCGGCATGCGCGGCTCCAACACCTGCGAGCTGGTCTTCGAGGATTGCGAAGTCCCGGCCGAAAACGTTCTCGGCGGCGTCGGCATGGGTGCCAAGGTGCTGATGTCGGGCCTCGATTACGAGCGCGTCGTGCTCAGCGGTGGGCCGCTCGGCATCATGGCGGCGTGCATGGACGTCGTCGTGCCCTATGTCCACGATCGCAAGCAGTTCGGCCAGTCGATCGGCACCTTCCAGATCATGCAGGCCAAGCTCGCCGACATGTATGTCGCCCAGTCGACCGCCCGCGCCTATACCTATGCCGTCGCCGAAGCCTGCGACCGCGGCGAAACCACCCGCAAGGATTCGGCCGGCTGCATCCTCTATTCCGCCGAAAAGGCGACCTGGATGGCGCTGGAGGCGATCCAGTGCCTCGGCGGCAACGGCTATATCAACGATTACCCCACCGGCCGGCTGTTGCGGGACGCCAAGCTGTACGAGATCGGCGCCGGCACCAGCGAGATCCGCCGCTACCTCATCGGCCGCGAACTGTTCGACGAGACGGCGTGAGCGGCCCCGCCCACCCTGTCACCCCGGCGCAGGCCGGGGCCCATGGCCCACAATCCAGACCACCGAAAGCGGCTCCCACCAATCCTCGGCAACCCAGCCCCTCCCGCGCCCAAACCAGTGGGCCATGGGCCCCGGCCTCTGCCACGGTGACAGCCTGGTGAAAATCCTCGGCGCCATCCTCGCCGGCGGC
>QBLU01000078.1:10783-11023 GCA_003241875.1 Alphaproteobacteria bacterium | reverse complement strand
CTCCCCACCCTACCGGCTGCGCCGGTGGGGGGAGGGAGCAAGAAGCCTTACCGCCCGCCGATCACCCGCACCGGGTCCACCGGCGTCCGCCCGCGGCGCAGCTCGAAATGCACCTGCGGTTCGGACACCGCGCCCGTCGCGCCGGCGCGGGCGATGATATCGCCCTGCCCCACCCGCTTGCCGCGCGTCACCAGTACCGCCTCGTTATGGCCATAGGCGGTGCCCCAGCCGCCCGCCGGC
>QBLU01000078.1:4335-10753 GCA_003241875.1 Alphaproteobacteria bacterium | reverse complement strand
CCCACCCGCTTGCCGCGCGTCACCAGTACCGCCTCGTTATGGCCATAGGCGGTGACCCAGCCGCCGGCGTGCTTGATCAGCACCAGGTTGCCGAACCCCGGAATCGCATCGCCGGCATAGGCGACGACGCCTTCGCCGGCGGCGCGCACCGGCGCCCCGGCGCTCGCCTTCAGATTGACGCCGTCGTTGAAGCGGCCCCCGGGCTTGGCGCCGAACCCCGACAGCACACGGCCCTCGACCGGCCAGCGGAATGCCGGCGCCGCCCCGGTCAGCGTCGGCAGCGGCGCCGCCGCCACCACCGCCGGTGGCCGCACGCCGGGCTTTGGCGGCACCGGCCGCGCAGCTGTCATGGCGGCGGATGCCGCAGCCGCCCTGCCGGCGGATGCCGCCGGCTCGCCGCCGGTGATGATGTCGTCGATGTCGATGTCAAAGGCACGGGCCCGGTCCTCGACGCTCATCGTCGCGATCGTCGCCGCCGCCTGCCCGGCCGAGGGCAGCAGCAACCGGTCGCCGATCTCGAGCACATAGGGCGGCTTCAGCCCGTTGGCGGCGGCGACCTTGCTCCATTCGACGCCATAGGCGCGGGCGATGGCGATCCCGGTCTCGCCGCGCTTGACGGTGTGCAGCCGGCCCTGCGGCGTCGCCACGCCATCGGCAATCACCTTGCGCGCCTGCCAGGCCGGCCGTGCCGGTGCCGCGGCACGGGTGGCGGACCCCGGCGCCGGCCGCCGGTCGCCGGCAACGCAGCCCGCCAGCAGCAGCACCAGCAGCGGCACCGCGAAACGGTTCACGGCGCAGGTGACAGGTCGGGCGACAGGGCGGGCGACGGAACGGACAGGCACGCGCCCGTGATAGGCGACGCCGGCCGAGGCCGCCAGCCGGCCGTGCCGGGCGTCGCGCCGGGCCGCCCGGATCGCGTGTCGGCGCGCCTTACACCGGGGCGCGTCCGAAACGAAGATTCTGCCGCGTCCACGAGGGTGATTTGCCGGTTTCGCGTTTGGCATGACACTTGCATCGCTTTGTATTGACAGCGTTTTCCAGTCGAAAACTATAACCAAGGGTATGCCATGCACCATCGGACCGTCATTACTGCTGCTGCCGTCCTGGGTGCCGGGCTGGTGCAAGCCACGCCGGCCGCCGCCGTAGTCGAGACCTTTGCCACCTATTCGGCGTCGGTGTCGGCGCGCAACGTGCGTTTCGTCAACGTCGGCAACTCGCTCAGCCGCACCCGCGACGCCACCATGTACACGACGTCGACCGCGACCGCGACCGTGCCCGGCGCCGCCGCGGTGAAGTTCAGCTTCCTGATCCCGGAACTGGCAACCTTCGTCACCGGCGTCGACGCGCTCTACACGCTCAACGCCGATATCGTCAGGGACTCGCCGGTCAATGCATCCGGCGCCTTTGTCCAGGGCGGGCTCAACGGCAGCTTCTCGTTCATCACCACCCAGGCGATCACCGTTTCCGGGCCGCGGTTCACCACCCACACCTACGCCGCCGGTTCGAACCTGCTGTCGGGGGTGTTCAGCGAAGGCAGCATTGTCGGCAACATCGGCAGCAGCGCCGGCAGCAGCTTTGCGTCGGGCCTCAACGGTGGCACGATCACCTTCACCTCCGACTTTGTCGATTTCACCGGTGTCGTGAACCTCGATCGCGCCCAGTCGCTGACCGCGGTCGCCCCGCTTTTCGGCCGGCATGCCGGTGCCAACAATGCGCTCAGCAGCTTCCGCGCCGTCGCCGGCGGCCAGTTCTCGTCGGATCCGCAGCCGACGGTGAACTTCCTCGCCGCCGTGCCCGAGCCCGAGAGCTGGGCGATGCTGGTCATCGGTTTCGGCCTCGTCGGCCTGGCGACGCGCCGGCGGACCAGCGCCGCCGCCTGATCACCGTTTCGAAGGCGGGGACGCCGGATCGGGCGGTAGGGCAACCTGCCGCCCGATGTTTGTGCGGGTGTCGGGGATAAACCATTCTCCCTCCCCGCAGGGGGGAGGGAGTTGGCTGCGCTCGGCCCCGCTAGACCACCGCCAGCGGCGCCAGCACGGTCTTCAGCGCCGCCATCGTCTGGTAATGCGTCATGTCGAGGTGCAGCGGCGTCACCGAGATGCAGCCGTCGTGCATTGCCTCGAGGTCGGTATCATGGTGCGGCGTCGTCTTTTCGCGGCCATAGCCGTGCCAGTAATAGGGGAATCCGCGCGGATCTATGCGCTCGACGAGCTGGATGTTGCCATAGTCGCGGAAACCCTGGTGGGTGACCCGCACGCCGCGGACCGCATCCGCCGAAACGGGGGGGAAATTGATGTTGACCAGCACGCCGGCCGGCCATTCGATGGCCTGCACCAGCCGCAGGATCGCGGCGCCGTGCGCGGTCGCGGTGCTGAAATCCTCCTTGCCGGCGGTATAGTCGGCCATCACCTGCGACAGCGCGATCGACCGAATCCCGGCCAGGCAGCCCTCCATCGCCGCCGACACGGTGCCCGAATAGGTGACATCCTCGGCAAGGTTGCCGCCGCGGTTGACCCCCGACAGGATCAGGTCGGGCTTGTGGTCCTTCAGCACGACGCCGAGCGCCAGCATGACGCAATCGGTCGGCGTGCCGCGCACCGAAAAGCGCCGCGGCTCGATCTCGCGCAGCCGCACCGGCTGCGACAGCGTCAGGCTGTGGCCGGCGCCCGACTGTTCCTCCGCCGGGGCGACGACCCAGACATCGTCGCTCAATTCGGCGGCGATCGCCTCCAGCGCGACAAGGCCGGGGGCGGCGATGCCGTCGTCGTTGGTCACCAGGATGCGCATTTCGATACCCTTCTTGTCATCCCGGGCTTGACCCGGGATCCAGTTTCTTTCTGTCGCAACACCGGGACCGGGCCGGAGATCAGCCCCGCAGCTCCGTGACGCCGCCCATATAGGCGTGCAGCACCTGCGGGATGCCGACGCTGCCATCGGCGCGCTGATAATTCTCGATGATCGCCACCAGCGTCCGCCCGACCGCGAGGCCGGAGCCGTTGAGGGTATTGACGAAACCCTTGGTGCCCTTTTCGCCGCGGGTCTTGTAGCGGGCGTTCATCCGCCGGCCCTGGAAATCGCCGCAGTCGGAAATGCTGCTGATCTCGCGATAGCAGTCCTGCCCCGGCAGCCAGACCTCCAGGTCATAGGTCATCCGCGCGGTGAACCCCATGTCCCCGGTGCACAGCAGCATCCGGCGATAGGGCAGGCCCAGATTCTCGAGGATCGCCTCGGCCGACGCGACCATGTGCGCGTGCTCGGCGGCGGCCTGTTCGGGGGTGCAGATCGCCACCAGCTCGCATTTCTCGAACTGGTGCTGGCGGATCAGCCCCTTGGTGTCGCGCCCGGCGCTGCCGGCTTCGGAGCGGAAACACGGCGTCAGCGCCGTCATGCGCAGCGGCAGGGTGTCGTCGTCGACGATTGCCTCGCGCACCAGATTGGTCAGCGACACCTCGGCGGTGGGGATGAGGTAGCGGCCGTCGGTGGTCTTGAAGAGGTCGTCCTCGAACTTGGGCAGCTGCCCGGTGCCATAGGCGGCATCGCGGTTGACGAGCAGCGGCACCACCGTCTCGGCATAGCCGTGGCGCTCGGTCTGGACGTCGATCATGTACTGGCCCAGCGCGCGGTGCAGCCGGGCCAGCGGACCCTTGAGGACGGCAAAGCGCGCCCCGGCGATGCGCGCCGCGGCTTCCGGATCATAGCCGAGCCGGGCGGCGATGGCGTCGTGCTCCAGCGGCTTGAAATCAAAGGCCGGCGGCGTGCCGTGCGTCTTGACGACGACATTGCCGGTCTCGTCGGCGCCGTCGGGCACGGCGTCGGCGGGCAGGTTGGGCAGGCCGTCGAGCCGCGCCTGCACCACCGCCTGGGCCTCGCGCTCATCGGCCTCGAGGCCGGGGATGCGCTCCTTCAGCGCCGCGACGACGGCCATCATCGCGTCGGCGCTGTCATGGTCGCCGCGCTGCTTGGCGGCGCCGATGTCGCGCGATGCCTCGTTGCGGCGGGCCAGCGCCGCCTGCAGCTCGGTCTGGATGGCGCGCAGCCGGACATCGGCCTGCAGCACCGCCACCGAAGCCGCGGAAACGCCGCGCCGGGCAAGCCCTGCGTCAAAGGCCGGCGGGTTGGCGCGAATGGTGCGGATGTCGTGCATCGCAGCGCTATCGCCCAAAGCCGACGGTCCGCGCAAGCAACGGTTGGCAAGTGCGTTGCCATGTTGGGGCTTTTCGCGCCGCGGGCTTTGGCTCTAGATAGTCGCGTGATTGTTACCTGTCCCAATTGCGGCGCCCGTTACCGCCTGTCGGACGCCGTCGTGGCCCGCCGCGCCCGACTGAAATGCGCCGCCTGCGACCACCGCTGGGTGCCCGAGCCGGAGGCCGAAGTGGCGCCCGAGGCCGCACCCGTTGTCGAGGCCGCGCCCGAACCGCCGCCACCCGAGCCGCCGCCACCCGAGACGACGCCACCCGAAGCACCGCCGGCCGAGCCCGAGCCGCCGGCCTGGGAGCCGCCCGAGGAGGAGGATGCGGAGGAACCGCGCTCGCACCTGGTTCGCAACGTCGTCGCCATCGTGCTCGGCCTGGCGCTGACCGTTACCGCTGCCGGGCTGTGGGTCGGCCGCGTCGACGCCGGCCGCATTCCCGTCATCGGCGACACGCTGACCCGGCTGATCCCCGTCGGCCAGCCGCTCGGCCTCAGCGTCACCGGCGTCGTCACGCAATTGCCGTCGGGCGGCCGCGTCCTCGACGTCACGGGCACCATCACCAACCGCGGCCAGGGCCGCGCCCGGGTGCCGCTGCTGCGCGCCACCCTCGCTGGCCCCGACGGCGCGGCGACGCGCTGGACGATCGCGCCGCCCGTGGCCGAACTCGCCCCCGGCGCCAGCGCCACCTTCACCAGCACGGTGATGGGCTTTCCGCCCGCCGCAACCAGTCTGACGATCACCGTATCACGCTAGGGATTTCACCCGACCCATCAGTTTGGCGCTGGATTCACCGGCGCGGGCGTGACACTGACAAGCCGAAAGCCATAGGGGAGTACGTCCATGATCTTTGAATACAGCGACAAGTCCAAGGCCTTGATCGAGCGCGTCCGCGCCTTCATGGACGAACATATCTACCCCAACGAAGCCCGCTACGAACAGGAAGTCGCCGAAGGCGACCGCTGGAAGGTGCTGCCGGTCATCGAGGAACTGAAGCCGATCGCCAAGAAGGCCGGCCTGTGGAACCTGTTCCTCAACATCTGCGAGCACGACACCGGCGAATGGAAGGGCCCCGGCCTCACCAACCTCGAATATGCGCCGCTCGCCGAGGAAATGGGCCGCGCCATGTGGTCGAGCGAGGTCTTCAACTGCTCCGCCCCCGACACCGGCAACATGGAAGTGCTGCGCACCTATGGCAGCGAGGCGCAAAAGGCCGAATGGCTGCGTCCGCTGATGGCCGGCGAGATCCGCTCCGCCTTCCTGATGACCGAGCCCGGCGTCGCCTCGTCGGATGCCACCAACATCGAAACCTCGATCGTCCGCCAGGGCGACGAGTACGTCATCAACGGCCGCAAATGGTGGTCGTCGGGCGTCGGCGACCCGCGCTGCAAGATCGCCATCGTCATGGGCAAGACCGATCCGTCTGCCGCGCGCCACGCCCAGCAGAGCCAGATCCTCGTGCCCCTCGATTCCCCCGGCATCACCAAGGTCCGCGCCTTGAAGGTGTTCGGCTATGACGACGCCCCCCATGGCCATTTCGAGGTCATCCTCGACAATGTCCGCGTGCCGGTCGCCAACATGATCCTCGGCGAAGGCAAGGGCTTCGAAATCGCCCAGGGCCGCCTTGGCCCCGGCCGCATCCACCACTGCATGCGCAGCATCGGCGCCGCCGAGCGCGCGCTGGAAAAGATGGTCAAGCGCTTGAAGTCGCGCGTCGCCTTCGGCAAGCCGATCAGCGAGCACAGCCTCTGGCACGAGCGCATCGCCGATTCGCGCATCGCCATCGAAACGTCGCGGCTGCTGACGCTCAAGGCCGCGTACATGATGGACACCGTCGGCAACAAGGCCGCCGCCAACGAGATCGCGATGATCAAGGTCGTCGCGCCGAACATGAGCTGCCTCATCCACGACCACGCCATCCAGGCCCATGGCGGCGGCGGCGTCTGCCAGGATTACGGCCTCGCCAGCGGCTATGCCGGCCAGCGCACCCTGCGCCTCGCCGACGGCCCGGACGAAGTCCACCGCCAGGCGATCGCGAAGAACGAGCTGCGCAGATACAATTGAGGCCCTGCCGGGGCCGATGAACCACCAGCTGCGCCCACACGCGGGTGAAATCGTGGTCCATGGGCCCCGGCCTTCGCCGGGGTGACAGTGAAGATAGCGCACATCATAAACCAAACCATCCGGTGGCCGCGCCGCAACAATCACCGCCAGTTCCGGCACATCCCC
>QBLU01000078.1:0-4275 GCA_003241875.1 Alphaproteobacteria bacterium | reverse complement strand
CTCCTACCGGACGAGGCCTGGCCTCGGACACTTGGCAGTGCGGCCATGGCGGAACTGGTAGACGCGCAACGTTGAGGTCGTTGTGGCCGAAAGGCCGTGGAAGTTCGAGTCTTCTTGGCCGCACCAGCCAGCCCGATTGCTCCAGGGCCTGGAGTTGATCTCGTTGAAAATCGGTCCGCTCAGGCTGAGCTTGTCGAAGCCCCAGGGAGCACCGGCCTGCGACACGGCTTCGACAAGCTCAGCCTGAGCGGGCTTTGTTGTTCACCTAAGCTGAAAGCGGGTCCAGCGCCCCGGCCAGCGCCGCATTGAAGCCCGCCGCCGCATCGATATTACACAGATGCCCGGCCCCCGGCAGCACCACCGCCCGCGCGCCCACCGCCGCCAGCGCCGCCACATTGGCTCGGCGCCGCGCCGTGTCGCGTGCCCCGACGATCGCCGTCACCGGAAATGCCGCCCCGGCGATCGCCGCCGCCGACGCCGCCAGCGCGCCCGAGGCCCCCAGGTCGCGCCCGGCATAATCCGCCAGCATCGCCGCGGCCAGCGCCGCACCCGCCGGCGTCGCCGCGTGCATCAGCGGGTGCGCTCCCCACAGCCGCCGCAACCCGGCCAGGTCGCCGCGCCGCGCCGCGTCGGCCATCGCCGCCAGCGGCACCGCCTCGTCGTCGCCCTCCGGCCCATCCAGCGCCGTCCCCTGCAGCGTCAGCGACAGCAGCCGCCCAGAGGTCCGCGCCGCCCCCGCCGTCCGCGCCGCCAGCGCCAGCGCCACCCGGCCGCCCTGCGACATGCCGAGCAGGTGAAACCGCTCGATCCCCAGCGCGTCGGCGACCCGCAGCACATCGTCGGGCTCCGCCGCCAGGTCGGCCGGCGCCGTCGCATCGCCGAAACCGCGCCGGTCGATGCCCACCAATGTCACCCGGTCGGCGAGCGCCAGCTGCGGCCGCCACATCCGGCGATCGAGCGTCCAGCCATGGAGCAGCAGCAACGGCGGCCCGCGGCCGATGGTTTCGACGGGCAGCATCCCGCCGGGCACGGCGACCAGCCGCACGGCGCCGCCGGGCCAGCGCGCCGGTGGCCCTGCCCCCCGCAAGGCCACCGGCGCGTCCCCAGGCGCGTCCGGAGCGTCCGGCGCGTCGCCCGCGGCGTCAGGCCGCGTGGCGATAGGGATTGTTGTTACGCCGGTCACCGGCCAGCCAGCGGGCGAGCTCGGCCCGCGCCGTGGCGCGGCGCTCGGCATCGCCATCGGCGGCACTCGGCGTGTCATGGGTGAATTCGAGGATCATGCCGTTGGGATCGGTGACATAGACCGACCGGCAATAGCCGTGTTCGAGCACATAGGTCGCCGGCGACGCGATGCTGGCGGCGACGATGCGCGCCTCCAGGTCGGCCTGGGTGTCAGCGTCGACATTCAGCGCGATATGGATGAACGGCGACGACGGAATGTCGGGGCCGAATTCGGCCTGGTCGGCGGGATCGGCGAACTGGAAGAACGCCAGCGCCGAGCCGTCGGCGAGCTCGAAGAAGCAATGGCAATAGGTCCGTTCCTTGCCGAACAGCTCGTCCATCTCGGTATAGGTGGCGATCAGCGGCAGGCCGATCACATCCTCGTAAAAGGCGCGCGTCGCCTCCAGGTCCTTGGTGACATAGGCGGTATGGTGCAGGCGGCTCGGCCGACGGGTGACAGTCATCGTTTCATCCTCCTCTACCAGACAGGTTCGTGCCGGCATGCCGCCGCGAAAGACCCGCGCCGTCAAGCTCCTAGAAGTTGAAGCTCGCTTCGACGCCATAGCGCCGCGGCCGCGCCTTGAAGACGAAACCGCCCGGCGAGAATTCGGCGTTGTACTTGATGTCGAACAGGTTCGACGCAAAGCCGGTCAGCGACCAGTTGCGCCCGGCGACGCCGACCCGCGTGTCGACCAGGTCGATCGGGTCGCGCGACGTCGAATTTTCGACATCGAACCAGGTCCGCCCGGTGCGGCGGTAATCGACCCGCGCCGTCAGGTCGAGCGTCTCGGTCAGCGGTGCGCGATAATTGCCGGTCAGGTTGAGCGTGTAGCGCGAGATCAGCGGCGCCTGGTTGCCGACGACGCCCGGCCCCGGGAAGCGCTTGATTTCGCTGTCGGTATAGCCAAAGGCGGCGATCAGGTCGAGCCCGGGCAGCGGCCGCAGCGTGGCGTCGACCTCGAAACCCTTGATGCGGGTTTCGGGGACATTGCCGAGGTTCTGCGTCGAGTTGGCGGCGAGGAAGACGAAGAAATAGCTGTTTTCCGACTTGGTCGTGAAGGCGCTGGCGTTGAAGGTCAGCAGCCGGTCGGCGGTCTGGGTCTTCAGGCCGATCTCGAAGGTTTCGGCGATCTCGGCCTCGAAGACGTCGTTGACGCCGACGATGCCGTTCGACGCGGCGACGCCGCCCACCCCGGTCTGGTTGAAGCCGCCCGAGCGGAAACCGCGCGACCAGCCGCCGAACAGCGTGACATTGTCGAGCGGCTTCCAGGTCAGCGTCAGCTTCGGCTGCCAGGCGTCGAAGGTGCGCTTGCGGACCTGGCCGGTGACGCCGGGCGGGAAGCCCGGGACATTGGGCAGGAAATTCGCCGGCGTCAGCGTCGTGTTCTCGCGGGTGTCACGGTCGTAGCGCAGCGAGGCATCGACGCGCAGCTGGTCGTTGAGCTTCCAGATGGCGTTGCCGAATAGCGCCCAGGCGAAATTGTCCTGCGCGTCCGCAAGGAACGTCTGCTGCGGGTTCAGCGGGTTGGTGCTCGGGGTGCGGAAGATCGGGGTGACGCCATTGCCCGTGTCGATCAGATTGCCGGTGGAGATATAGCGCTGGGTGCCGATGCCATAGGCGCCGACGATGACCTGCAGCGGCCTGTCGGCCGGCGAGGCATAGCGGAACTCCTGGCTCCATGCCGACACGTCGAGATACTGGCTCTGGTTGATGTCGAAGCCGAAGAACTGGAACAGCAGCGATTCGGGGATCGGCAGGAAGTTGAAGCCGTCGCCGGTCAGGATCTCGGTGACCTTGTCGTACGACGTGGTCGAGGTGAAGGTGCCGATGTCGCTGGCATGCTCGATGCGCAGCGTCGCATTGTACAGGTCGCGATCGTTGATGCCGGCATTGTTGACCCGCACCGGCAGCGACACGTCGTTCACGTCGCTGACGATGTTGTAGTAGAACGCCTGGGTACGCAGCAGGCTGACGGCGCCGCGCAGGTCGACGGTCAATTCCGGCGTTGCCTGCCACAGCAGGTTGCCGCGCAGGTTGAACTCCTTGAACGGGTCGGCATCCTCGCCCAGGAAGGTGTTGGGGATGAAGCCGTCGGTATCGTACCAGGTGCCGGCGAGGCGGAACTTCAGGTTTTCGGCGACCGGGCCGGACAGGCTGGCGCGGGCGAAATAGCCGAAACCGTTGTCGACGCCGGCGGTGATCTTGCCGGCCAGCTCGTCGGTCGGCGCCTTCGAGGTGATGATGATGGCGCCGCCGATGGCGTTGCGACCGTAGAGCGCACCCTGCGGGCCCTTCAGCACCTCGATCTGCTCGATATCGACGAGCTCCTGGTTGAACTGGGCGGCGTTGACCTGCTGGACGCCGTCGACGACGACCGCCACCGACGGCTCCGAATTGCGCGCCTGGGTGATGCCGCGGATGATGACGAAGCTGCTGCCGGCGTTCTGGGTCTGCACCAGGTTGACGTTGGGGGTCAGCCCGATGAAGTCGGCGGGGCGGACGATGCCGGCGGCCTCGATGGTCTTGGCGGTAAAGGCGGTGATCGACGCCGGCACGTTCTGCAGCGATTCCGAACGGCGCAGCGCGGTGACGAGGATTTCATTGTCGTCCGTGGCGGCGGTGGTGGCAGCAGCGGCGGTGGTTTGCGCCATTGCCCCGGTCGCCATGACCAGCGCCGAACCGGCGAGCAACCACGACAGCGTTCCAAGCGACTTCATGCCGACTCCCCCCGATTCAAGCACAGCGATGCCGCTTCTGCGGCAGCATCCGGATTTCCCGATGCTGGTTTCGGAATACGAAGTCAAGTTCGTTATGCGAAGATTGGCGGCGGGATGAGGACGCGCCCCCCCCTCCCTGTCACCCCGGCGAAGGCCGGGGCCAATGGCCCACCAACGTGAGGTCAGGGCAGCGCATATGCCGCGGAGTTCGTGGTTCATGGGCCCCGGCCTTCGCCGGGGTGACACGGCGTCAGGACCCCTCACTTGATTGCGCGATCAAGAAAAATCCGCCGGAAATCGCACCAGATCGCGTGGCTATGCCCCACCGATCACCAC
>QBLU01000077.1 GCA_003241875.1 Alphaproteobacteria bacterium | reverse complement strand
ATACCGTGGTGGCCGGCCCGCCGCCGACGATCAGCACGTCGAACGCCTCGTCATCGTGCAGGTCGCGGTTGAGCCCGAGCAGCCGCGCCACCTTGGCGGGCGTCGGGTCGGCCACCACGGTATCGCGGCCGAAGATCACCGCCGGCGTGCCGACGGCGATCGTGCAGCTGTTCGCCACCGCCGCGGCTTCCGGGCTGCCCAGCGGCACCGATCGATACGGAATCTTGTTGCGGCTGGCAAAGGTCGCGATGTTGCGGATATCGCGGTCTTCGGCCTCGCCGATCAGGACAAGGCTGCTGTCCTGGGCATCGAGCTGGCGCCGCCGCCGCGCCGAAAACACCGTGATGATGATGTCGGACATCTCGGGGATCTGCGCCATCAATGTCAGCATGGCTTCGCGCGGCACCTCGATAACCCGCGTCGTCGCGGCGGTGCGCATCGCCAGCGACCAGCTGCCGCCGCTCATGAAGGCGATTTCCCCCAGGAACTGCGTCGGGCCGATCGTCGTCTCGAGGTGCCGGTCGCCGGTGAACGGGTTGACGACCTCGACCTCGCCGGCCTCGACATAGACGAAATGGTCGAACAGCTGCCCCGGCTCCGACAGCATCGTCCCCGCCGGATATTCGACGATCCGCCCGGCCGCCCGCAACGCCGCGACGTGCGATTCCGCCAGCGGGGTCCGCTGCATCACGCGCAGATCGGCTCCGATCGTTTCCACGCCTCGTCCCTTCCATCGTTACAGGTTGAACCCCCCGCCCGCTTCCCTTAACGCGGGCGGCATGGCCAGCACCATCCGCATCGCCGTCCTCGGCGCCTCAGGCTACACCGGCGCCGACCTCGTCCGGCTGGCGCTGACGCATCCGCGTGCCGAGATCGTGGCGCTGTCGGCAAATTCCAAGGCCGGGCAGACAATGGCCGAGGTCTGGCCGCATTTCGCCATGGTACCGCAGCTGCCGCGCCTGGTCGCCAGCGAGGATGTCGACTTCGCCGGCGTCGATGTTGTCTTCGGCTGCCTGCCCCACGCCGCCTCGGCGCAACTGCTCGGCAGCCTCACCGGCCCGCGCATCATCGACCTGTCGGCGGATTTCCGCCTGAAGGACGCCGCCACCTATGCCGACTGGTACGGCGGCACCCACCCGGCCCCCATGCTGCTGCCCGAAGCCGTCTATGGCCTCACCGAATTTGCCCGCGACGCGCTGCCGGCCGCGCGCCTGGTGGCCTGCCCCGGCTGCTACCCCACCGCCGTCCTGCTGGCGCTGCAGCCGCTGCTCGGCGAAGCCGTGATCGGCGGCGACCGCATCACCATCAACGCGCTGTCGGGCGTCTCCGGCTCGGGCCGCGGCCTCAAGGAAGCCAATCTGTTCCCGGAAGTCGCCGAGGCGGTCCACCCCTATGCCATCGGCCGCCACCGCCACATGCCGGAGATCGAGCAGCAGCTGGCGCTCGCCGCCGGGCGCGCCGTCACCATCAGCTTCACCCCGCACCTGGTGCCGATGAACCGCGGCGAGCTCGTCACCTGCATCGTCGAGCTGACGCCGGGCAAGGCAGTCGCCTACCTGCGCCACGTCCTCGCCGAAGCCTATGCCATCGAACCCTTCGTCCACCTGCTGCCCGAAGGCGTGGCGCCGGCCACCCGTATGGTGCGCGGCTCCAACCATGCCGTCATCAACGTCTTTGCCGATCGCGTCCCCGGCCGCGCCATCGTCATCGCTGCCATCGACAATCTGGTGAAGGGATCATCGGGCCAGGCCATCCAGAACATGAACGCCATGTTCGGCCTGCCCGAAACCCTGGGCCTCGAAGCGGCGCCCTTGTTCCCATGAGCGCAGCGAACCACAACGGATGATCGAGACGCCGCGCCTGTTCATCAGGAACTGGCGCGACAGCGACCGCGAACCCTTTGCCGCCATGAATGCCGACCCGGCGGTGCGCGAACACCTCGGGCCGATCCAGAGCCGCGCCGAAACCGATGCCGTGATCGACCGGCTGGTGGCTGTCGCGGCCGATCATGGCCACACCTTCTGGGCCGTCGAACGCCGCGAGGACGCCCGCTTCCTCGGCTTCTGCGGCCTCAAGATCGCCCCCGAGAACATCCCCGGCATCGAAGGCGCCATCGAGATCGGCTGGCGCCTCGCCCGCGACGCCTGGGGCGCCGGCTATGCCCGGGAGGCCGCCGCCGCCTGCCTCGACTGGGGCTTTGCCAATTTGCCCGATGATCGCATCATCGCCATCACCACGCCGGGCAATGTCCGCAGCTGGGGCCTGATGCTGCGCCTCGGCATGGTCCGCCGCCACGATCTCGATTTCGCCCATCCGGCGCTGGCTGCCGACGACCCGCTGTCGGCGCACGTCACCTATGAAAGTGCCAGGCCATGACCTCCTACCCGTTCGGCGACCATGTCCCCGCCATCGCGGCCTCGGCCTTTGTGGCGCCCGGCACGCGTCTCATCGGCAACGTCAGCATCGGCGAGGAATCGTCGATCTGGTACAATTGCGTGCTGCGCGGCGATGTCGAGGCGATCACCATCGGCGCCCGCAGCAACATCCAGGACGGCAGCGTCGTCCATGTCAGCGGTGCCTATGACGGCGGCGGCAGCCTGCCGACCATCATCGGCGACGATGTGCTGGTCGGCCATATGGCGATGATCCACGGCTGCACGATCGAGAACCACGGCTTCATCGGGCTCGGCGCCATCGTCATGGACGGCTGCGTGGTGCAGGAAGGCGGCATGCTCGCCGCCGGCGCGAGGCTGACGCCCGGCAAGACCATCGGCCGCGGCGAGCTCTGGGCCGGCCGGCCGGCAAAGTTCCTCAGGATGCTGACCGAGGCGGAGATCGCCCGCAATCGCTATGGCGCCAGCGGCTATGTCCGGCTGGCAAAGATGCACAAGGCAGCGTCCTAGCTCCCTCCCCGTTGACGCGAAGGCGTCGCCTACGGCTGCGGGGAGGGCGACTCGGCGCCAGCCGAGCGGGGTGGGGGTTCACACGCGCCGATGTTGGGGACCCCCACCCCGCTCGCGCAGCCGTAGGCGACGCCTTCGCGTCAACGGGGAGGGAGTTGCCTCACTCCGGCCACGCCGCCGCCTGGCGCTTCGCCCACGCGATCCACGCGTCGTCCTTGGCTATCGCCGTGTCGGCGGCTTCCGCGGCGGCTGCGGCAGTGTCGAAAGATACCCACCCGCCGGCCGCGCAAGCGGCGTCGTCAGCGCCGGCGGCGGCGCCGGGAACGGCAATTGCCGTACTACCGCCGGCGCCACCGCGATTGGCACGGTCCGCGGCCCAGCGCAGCCGGATATCAGCGTAGCGGCGAGCCAGATCATCGGTTTGGGCGACAAGCGCATCGGTGGTGCCTTTCGATATGCGGGACTGGCGGCCGGCGAGCGCGGCGGCGAGGCGATCCTGGGCGGCGGCGGCGGCGCTGGCAGCCGCGGCCACCCGGCGGCTGTCGATCCGGGCCTGTTCGGCGGCCCCCTGCCGATAGGCGATGCCGAGCCGGTGATCGTGCCAGGCCAGCGCCAGCAGCAGCACCCCGGCGCCGGCAAGCGCGACCTGCAGCCAGCGCGGCACCCGGCCGAGCAGGCCGGGCAGCGCCCCGAACAACGTTGCCAGCACCGTCACCGGGCCGGGCCTTCACCGGACGATGCCGAGAAATCGGCACCCATGAAGCGCGCCGAAACCTGGCGCAGCGCCACCGTCATGCTGAGACCGGTCAGCACCAGCCCGAGCAGCCCTAGCACGGCATAAAGCGCGCCGCCGATGATGCGCAGCCGGGCAGCCGCCAGCGCCGCCGGCCAGGGCGCGTTGAGCACGTTCCACGCCAGCCACACCGCCACCGCGGTCAGCGCCAGCCCGGCACCGGCAAAGACCAGCGCCAGCACGGTGCGGCGCCAGTTGGGATCGGGATTGATCGTCATGCGACGCGGTTCGCCAGCCAGCCGAAGACAAAGCTTTCATTGGCGGCGCGGCCCTCGGCGAGCTCGATATAGCGGGCACCCTGCAGGGCGTTGAGCGCCTTCAGCAGCGCCGCCTCGCCGCGCGCGCCGCGCAGCGTCAGCAGCCGGCGCAGTGCATCGAGCGTCGCCGGGCCGACGGCGCGGTCGACGGCCACATCGGCCCAATCCTGCCCCTGGCGATTGAGGACGTTGAGGCTGCGCTGCAGGAAGCCGGCGGCGACCGCCGGCCCCATGTTGACGCCGGTGTCGAATAGCTCCGCCGCCACCGCCATGCTGATCGCCGCGACGTCGTCGAAGCGCGGCCCGGTCCAGTAGCGGCGACGGTAGATGGCGATCGCCAGGGCACGCGGCAGGGCGAGCATCGACCCGGTCCAGCCGGCGGCGCGGGCAACCGTTTCGGTTATGCCGAAATTGGTGACGCCACCGCGGTCGTCGCGATGGTCGACATAGCCGCCCTCCTTGGCAAGCAGGTCGTCGAGCAGGGCATCGATGGTCGCCATATCACCGCCTTGACAGTCAATTGCCTGCAGTTTATTGCCTATTTGGTTCGTTTTGTCAAGCGTGAAACGACCTAACATATTGTAGGGATTGGCTAAGTCCTACAGAATTACAGGGCACAAGCCGCCGTCAACACTGCGGTTTAAGGTTACTACGTTGAAATCGCGCAACTTCCCGGGCGCCAAAGGCGCTTGCAGGTGACGATGTCCGTTCTGGGGGAAGGCTGGTCGGAGCGACAGGATTCGAACCTGCGACCCCTTGACCCCCAGTCAAGTGCGCTACCAGGCTGCGCCACGCTCCGACCGAAGGGCGCGCTTAGGCGGTTCCGGCAGGCGATGCAAGCAACTCAGACCGATTCCAGCCCATATTGCTTGATGAGGTCATAGAGCGTCGGCCGGCTGACCCCCAGGATCTTGGCGGCATGCGACATGTTGTTGTCGGTCCGCGCCAGCGCCCGCCGGATGGCGACGCGATCGGCGGCTTCCCGAACCGCCTTCAAGGCCAGCGCCGCCTCGTTCGACGGGTCGCCGAGGTCGAGGTCGGCGGCCGTCAACCGCGTCGATTCGGCCATGATGACCGCACGCTTCATGCGGTTTTCGAGCTCGCGGACATTGCCGGGCCAGTGCCAGTCGCTGATCGCGGCGATGGCATCGGGCATCAGGCCCTTGAAATTACGGCCGTTCTCGCGCGAGAACTTGGCGAGGAAATGATGCGCCAACAGCACCGCATCGCCATGGCGTTCGGCAAGCGACGGGATGCGGACGACGATCTCCGCCAGCCGGTAGAACAGGTCCTCGCGGAACCGCCCGCTGGCGATCATGCTATCGAGATCCTGATGGGTGGCGCAGACGATGCGGACGTCGACCGGGATCGACTTGCGCCCGCCGATCCGCTCGATGACGCGTTCCTGCAGGAATCGCAGCAGCTTGACCTGCAGCGGCAACGGAATGTCGCCGACCTCGTCGAGGAACAGGGTGCCGCCCTCGGCGAGCTCGATCTTGCCCTCCTGGGTCTTCACGGCGCCGGTGAAGGCGCCGCGCTCATAACCGAACAGTTCCGATTCCAGCAGGTTCTCGGGGATGGCGGCGCAGTTGATGGCGACGAACGGCTTGGCCGCCCGCATCGAGGCATTGTGCAGCCCGCGCGCCAGCAGTTCCTTCCCCGTACCGCTGGCGCCGAGCAGCATCACCGAGACCTGGGCGCTGGCGACCCGCTCGATCATCCGCGCCACCTTCAGCATCTCGGGCGCCCCGGTGATGATGCCGCCGAGCACGTCGCCGGTCGCGGCCTGCACCGAATCGGCCAGGCGGCGGTTCTCGGCCTCCAGGTCGGCGACATGGAAGGCGCGGCGGACGATCATGCCGAGCTCGTCGATGTCGACGGGTTTCTGATAGAAATCAAAGGCTCCCGAGGCGATGGCGCGCCGGGCGCTCTCGCGGGCGCCGTGCCCGGAGGCGACGATGACCTTGGTCGCCGGCCGTGCCCGCAGGATCTCGTCGAGCGTCGCAAAACCTTCGGACACGCCGTCGGGATCGGGCGGCAGGCCGAGGTCGAGCGTCACCACGGCCGGCTGGTGGACCCTGAGCGCGTCCATCGCCGCCTCGCGGCTGCCGGCGATCACGACCTCGTAATCCTCGTAGGACCAGCGCAGCTGGCGCTGCAGCCCCTCGTCATCCTCGATGACGAGCAATTTGCGCAAGGGCGTGGTCATTGGGCGGCCACCTGATGGGCGGCGGCCGGCAGCCGGGGCAGGACGATGGTGAAGGTCGTCCCCTCGCCTTCGCGGCTGACGACATCGAGCCGGCCGCCATGGACGCGCACGATCTCCCGCGCCTCATAGGCGCCGATGCCGAAGCCGCCGCTCTTGGTCGATCGGAAGGGCTGGAACAGCTCCTCGCGGATGAATCGGGATGACATGCCGCGGCCGCGGTCGGCGATGCGGATCACCACTTCGCCCGCATCGCTGCCGGCGGTGACGGCAATCGGCGCATCTGCGGGGGAGGCATCGATGGCATTTTGGACAAGGTGTAGAAACAACTGCTCAATCTGCCCTGTATCGCCGGCGATGACCGGCACCGCGCCGCTATCGTCCGGGGTGACCGCCAGTGTCAACGGCGCGTGTGCTTGGCGCTTCACCGTGATGGCCTGGTCGAGCACCGCGAGAATGTCGACCGGATCGCGATTGGGCTCGCTGCGGCCGCTCGGCCGCTGCGACAGCCGCGCCAGCATGTCGTTCATCTTGCCGACCGAGCTTTGCAGCGTCGCCACCATGTCGGCACGGAACGCCGGATTGTCGGCATGGCGCTCGGCATTACGCGCCACCAGCGACAGCTGACTGACCAAATTCTTGATATCGTGCATGATAAAGGCAAAGCGCCGGTTGAACTCGTCGAACTTGGCGGCATCGTCGAGCGCCATCTGGGTCGACGATTCAGCGATATAGCTCGCCGCCTGCCGGCCGAGCGTGCGCAGCAGGTCGTAATCCTCCCAGTTGAGCATCCGCGGCGCCACGGTGCGTTCGAGCACCAGGAAGCCGGTGAAGCTGTCGAGATGGACCAGCGGCACGCCCAGCCAGACGCGCGGGTTGGCGATCACCCAGGCCGGCAGCTCGACATTGTCGCCGATGCCGTCGCGCAACTCGTCGAAAGCGATGATGCGCTGCCCGCCTTCCAGGTCGGCGGCAAAGCCGCTGCCGCGCGGGATCGGCTCGGCGGTGATGGTGCGGTTGTTCCATTCGGCGATGGGCTGCAGCATCTCGCCATCGGGGACGAACAACAGGCCGCCGGGGGAATCGAGCACCGCGCAGACCGCCTGGATGACGCGTTCGTGCAGCCCGCCGGCGCCGATGCTGCGGCCACCCTGGGTGCGCGACACGGTGGCGATGAAGCGCAGCCATTCCACCCGGTAATCATAGCGATAGGCAAAGAAGTTCTTGGCGATCTGCACCCTGAGCGCGGCCCGGAAGCGCGGCGAGACGAGGACGACGATGCCGAGGATGACCGTCGCGAACAGGAAGGTGATCTGCAGCAGCAGGCCCCAGTCGCCGCCGACCAGCCGCAGGCCATAGGCGAGCAGCGCCATCGCGATCAGGTAGAAACCGATCATCGAGAACGACAGCGTGTGGAACACGACCTGCCGCGACACCTGCACCCGCGCCACCCAGGCCTCGCGCGTCGACAGCAGCAGCAGCGGCACGGTGATGGTGTCGACGGCGCCGCGGATGTTGAACAGGTCCGACGATGGCGGCGGCAGCAGGAAGGCCAGGGTATAGAAATTGAGGTCGTAGATGAAGAACCCGGCCAGCCCGATGGTGAGCAGCCGCACCCCGCCGCGCCCCGACGGATCGGTGTTGACGTAGAGGTTGTGGACAAGCACCAGCCCGGTCACCGCCACGGTCAGCCGCAGGATGAGGAACAGCTGGCTGAGCACCGACCGGTCGCCGCCCAGCGCCGCCTCGGTGGCACCGCGCAGGTCGAGCACCAGCTGCAGCGCGACGACGAAGCCGACGGCACCGGCGATGACGAACGACGATCGATAGCGGTCGTCGAGCCGCCAGGTCGGCCGCAGCACGGCGATCAGGAAGGCGATCCAGGCCGCCGAGCGCAGCGTTCCGGCCGGCGTCAGCCAGAAGCCATAGGCATGGGGATTGCGGGCGGCGACGACGAACGCCACGCCCCACAGCGCCGTCGTGAGGGCGGCAACGGCCAGCCAGCCGGCGAACGGGCTGCGATCCCGGCGCCACAGCGCCGCCACGGCCAGCGCCGAAAAGCCGATGGCCGCGATCAGGTGGCTGAACAGGCCGACATCCGTCAACAGCATGTCGTCGTCCCGCCTCCTGTCACGCCACCGCCGTCCGCCATGCTAGCGGCACCGGGCGGAGTTCGCTAGGGCAGCGCGTCCGGCAGCCTTTCGCCGGCGGAGATCCCGATGCCAGCGAACGCAATGCCGCCTGCCCGCCTGTGGCCCGTCATCCTGTCGGGCGGATCTGGCACGCGGCTGTGGCCGCTGTCGCGCAGCGCCGTGCCGAAACAGCTGCTGTCGTTGGCCGGGCCCGACACGATGATCGCGACGACCGCGGCCCGGACGGCCGATGCGGCTGCCTTTCATCCCCCGATCGTCGTCGCCGGCGAGGCCCATGCCGCCATCATCCGCGAGCAGCTGGGACCGGCGGCGACGATCATCGTCGAGCCTGCCGCCCTCAACACCGCCCCGGCGATCGCGCTGGCGCTGCTGGCGGTCGAGCGCCACGACCCCGATGGCGTGCTGCTGGTGATGCCGTCGGACCATAGCATCGCCGCCCCCGGCGTGCTGCTGGCGGCGGTGGCGGCGGCGGTGCCGGCGTCGAACGACGGCTGGCTGGTGACCTTCGGCATCCGCGCCGCCACGCCGGAAACCGGCTATGGCTATATCCGGGCCGGCGATCCGATCGGCAACGGCGTCCGCGAGGCGCTGGCGTTCATCGAAAAGCCCGACCTGGCGCGGGCGCGCACGCTGGTCGCCGATGGCGGCTATAGCTGGAATGCCGGCATCTTCCTGTTTTCGGCGCGGACGATGCGCGCGGCGCTGGCCGCCCATGCCCCCGCCGTGCTGGCATCGGCCGAGGCGGCCATGGCAGCCGCCGCCGGTGACACGGGACGCATCGATCCCGCGGCCGCGGCCTTTGCGGCGGCGCCGTCGATCTCCATCGACCATGCGGTCTTCGAACATGCCACGCGAGTGGCGGTCTGCCCCATCGATCCCGGCTGGTCTGACATCGGCAGCTGGGATGCGCTCCACGGTCTCGGCGCCGCGGATGCTGCCGGCAATGTCGTGTCGGGCCGGGTCGAAAGCATTGATGCCAATGGTTGCCTGCTGCGTGCCGAAGGGGTCGTGCTGGCGGCGATCGGCGTCGCCAACCTCAATATCGTCGCCACCCCGGATGCCGTGCTGGTCACCGCCCGCGGCCGCAGCCAGGCGGTGCGCGACATCACCACGCGACTGGCGGGCGAGCCGGTGCTGACCCGCCCGGCCCTGCGCCATCGACCCTGGGGCGTCGAAAGCGTCGTCCATGACGGGGCGGACGGCGCCGTGCCGGCGGGCAAGCTGACGCTCGCCGAAGCCGCCACATTGCCCATCCGCGAGGGTGCAACGGTGACCCTGTTGGCAGGCAGCGCCCTTGCCGACGGCGTCGCGTTGGTGCCGGGCGAAGGGCGCAGCGGCGTCGCCATGGTCGATGGCCAGGCCGGCGCCGTGTTCCTCGTCGTCGGTTGAGGCAGCGCCTGCGGAAAATACCCTACACACGCACTCATCACCTTGCCGATAATAAGCGTGCTTGCTATTATCCGGCGATGTCCGACAGCCTCGCCATCCTCATCGGTGACACCGCGCGCCTGCTGCGTCGCCGCTTCGACGCGCGGGCGCGGCGGCTCGGGGTCAGCCGGGCGCAATGGCAGGTGCTGTTCGCCCTGTCGCGCAACGAGGGTATCAACCAGGCCGGCCTTGCCGAAGCGCTCGATGTCGAGACCATCACCGTCGGCCGCATGGTCGACCGCCTCGCCGATGCCGGGCTGGTCGAGCGCCGCGCCGATCCCGCCGACCGCCGCGCCTGGCGCCTGCACCTGACCCCGCCGGCCCACCCGATCCTCGCCGCGCTGCGCGAGGTCGGTGACCAAGTCATGGCCGAGACGCTGGCCGGGCTCGGCGCCGAGGGCGAGGCTGCGCTGACGACGCTGCTCACCCGGGTACGCAGCAACCTGCAGCAGCCGGCGCCCGCCGCCGCGCCGCTTGCCATGGCCACCCGCTGATGCACGCCGTCGTCGATCGCGACGCCTTGGCCGACACGACCCCCGCGCGTCGCTGGCGGCGCTATGCGCTGATGGCGTCGCTGCCGCTGCTGCTCATCCTGGCCGGGGTGTATGTCTGGGCCACCGGCGGCAGCTCGGTGTCGACCGAAAATGCCTATGTCCAGCAGGACAAGGTGTCGATCAGCAGCGATGTCACCGGCCGGGTGCTCGCCGTCCATGCCGGCGAAAGCCAGCGCGTGCGGCGCGGCGACGTGCTGATCGAGATCGCACCCCGGCCCTTCGAGATCGCGCTTGCCGAGGCGGAGGCCAATCTCGCCTCGGCGCGGCTGCAGGTAACGGAGCTGCGCTCGGGCACGACGGCCAAGAACGCCGATGTCGCCGGCAAGCGCGAGGCGGTCGCCTTTGCCCGGATCGAGCTCGAGCGCCAGCGCAAGCTGCTCGCCGATGGCTTCACCACCCGCGCCCGCATCGAAACCGCCGAATTCGGGCTCGCCAGGGCCAACAGCGAGCTGTCGTCGGCGCTCGCCGATGCCGCCAGCGCCAGTGCCGCCGCCAATGGTGCCGGATCGGGCACCCACCCGCTCGTCCTCGCCGCCATGGCGGCCCGCGACAAGGCGGCGTTCGAGCTGTCGCGCACCATCATCAGGGCGCCCGCCGACGGCATCGCCAGCCAGACTGCCAAGGTGCTGCCGGGCCAGGTGCTGGTCGGCGGCGTGCCGACCATGTCGCTGGTTATCGACAACCGGCGCTGGGTCGACGCCAATTTCAAGGAAACCGACCTCGAGCACATGAAGCCCGGCCAGCGCGCCACGGTAACGCTCGACGCCTATCCGCGCACGCCGATCACCGGCCGGGTCGAAAGCATCGGCGCCGGCACCGGCAGCGAGTTTTCAGTGCTGCCGGCGCAGAATGCCACCGGCAACTGGGTCAAGGTCGTCCAGCGCGTGCCGGTCCGCATTGCCCTCGACCCCGCGACCAAGGTGCCGCTGATCGCCGGCCTGTCGGCAACGGTGACGGTGGAGACGCCGCGGTGACTGTTGGCGGGCGGAGCAACCATCCGGAGGGTTCAGCAGCTCCGCGCCTCACCACCTGTCACCCCGGCGCAGGCCGGGGCCCATGAATCGGGCGCCTGCCGACAAGATAACGACACGCCGGCCTCTCTCGCGGGCAAAATCGTGGTTCATGGGCCCCGGCCTGCGCCGGGGTGACAGGTGCTGGCGGGACGCTGCCTGATGGCCACCGCCGCCCCTACCC
>QBLU01000076.1 GCA_003241875.1 Alphaproteobacteria bacterium | reverse complement strand
AACCCGGCCCGCGTCAGCGCCGCGACAAATTCGGTCGGATAGGCCATGCGCGCGTCGAGATCGCGCCAATAGGGCCCCGGGAAATCGGCGCACAGCCGCGCCACCGCCTCGCGAACCTCCGCATGATCGACCTGTCGCGCCATTGTCACCCCGATTCCACCCAGCCATAGCATCTCGACACGCCCGCGCGATGTGCCATCGCGATCGACCGAAGGACACCCCCATGAAACTCGCCAACCGCGTCGCCATCGTCACCGGCGCCGCCCGCGGCATCGGCCTCGCCTGCGCCCGCCGCTTCGCGGAGGATGGCGCCCAGGTGCTGCTGTCGGACATCGACGGCGCCGCCCTCGCCGCCGCCGTGGCGCTGCTGGCGGGCGAGGGCCACACCGTCGCCGGCCATGTCGCCGATGTCAGCCAGCGCGCCGATGTCGAGGCGCTGGTCGCCGCCGCCGTCGCCCGCTTCGGCCGGCTCGACATCATGCTCAACAACGCCGGCATCGCCCAGGTAAAGCCGTTCCTGACCGTCACCGAGGCCGATTTCGATACGGTGATCGGCGTCAATCTGAAAGGCGCGTTCTTCGGCGTCCAGGTCGCCGCCGCCGCGATGATCGCCGGCGGCCGGCCCGGCGTCATCATCAACATGTCGTCGATCAATTCGCGCATGGCCAACCCCGATGTCACGACCTATGCAATCTCAAAGGGCGGGCTGAACCAGGTCACCGGCACCGCCGCGGTGGCGCTCGCCCCGCACGGCATCCGCGTCGTCGGCATCGGCCCGGGCACGATCATGACCGACATGCTCAAGGCCGGTTTCATGCACGACGACGCCTCGCGCCGCATGATCCTGTCGCGCACCCCCGCCGGCCGCTGCGGCGAACCCCATGAAGTCGCCGCCGTCGCCGCCTTCCTCGCCAGCGACGACGCCAGCTACATGACCGGCCAGACCGTCTATCCCGACGGCGGCCGCATGATTCTCAACTATACCGTGCCGGTGGTCGAATAGGCCCGGTGCGCGATCCGCCCACTCCCTCCCCCTTGAGGGGAGGGCGACTCGGCGCCAGCCGAGCGGGGTGGGGGTTCCCGAGCGCCGGTGTTGAGGACCCCCACCCCGCTCGCTACGCGAGTCGCCCTCCCCTCAGGGGGGAGGGAGCGGGCCTATTCCCCCAGAAAAGCCCGCACCTCGGCGATGAAATCCGCCGTCCGGTCGTGGTGCACCCAATGCCCGGCGCGCTCGTACAGCGACACCCGGGCGTTGCCGAACAGCGCCGCCCGGCCATCGGTCGCCGGGTTGCTCGCCCAGCTTTCGGCGCCATAGACCAGCAGCGTCGGGCAGGTGATCGCCCCCCACAGCCTTTCGAGATCGGCATAGGCGATGTCGACGCCCGAGAACGACCGGACGTAATTGTCGAACTTCCAGCTCCAGCTGCCGTCCTCGTTCTGCAGCATGCCATGGACGGTCAGGTGCCGCGCCTGGTCGGGGCTCAGATGCTTGTTCTCGGCCTGCATCCGCACCAGCGCCTCCTCGACGGTCGCATAGCGTTTCGGCTGGCGGCGGCTGAGGTCGCGCTGCTCGCCGATCCAGGTCCGCAGCCGGTCGGCGGCATCGATGCTGCCGCGCTCCGCCAGCATCTTGGGCGACGGCCCCAGCCCCTCGATGGCGACGATCTTCCTCACATTGTCGGGATAGAGCCCGGTATAGCGCAGCGCGATATTGCCGCCGAGCGAGTGCGCGACGATGGTCAGCGGCGCCAGCTGCTTCTGGTGGATGATCTGCGCCAGGTCATAGACGAACGCCGCCATCGTGTAGTTGCCGTCGGGCGACCAGGCGCTGTCCCCGTGCCCGCGCAAATCGGGCGCGATGACATGCCAGTCGCGCGCCAGGTCGGCCGCCACCCAGTCCCAGTTACGGCAATGGTCGCGGCCGCCGTGCAGCAGCAGCAGCGGCGGCGCCTCCGGATTGCCCCAGTCGACATAGTGCAGCCGCAGCCGTTGCGAGATGAAGCTGCCCGAGGTCGGGCCCGCCGGCAACGCCGGCATGACGGGTGCTGCCAGCGTCATGCCGAAATCTCGCTCGAAAAGCGGATGGTGCCCGACTTCATGCCGTCGACGAGCACCTGCAACCCGCCCGACCGGATCATCCATTCGAGCCGATGGTCACGATATTCGCGCTGGAACCGCCCCGATGCGATCGCCTGCGGCACCACCCTGGCGACGACCGCCGCCGCCGCCTCGGCCTCTGCCGCGGTCTCTGCCACCGTCGGCCGCGCCAGGCAGCGCGCCAGCCAGGCCCCCAGCCGGCTGCCCGGTGCCGGCGGCACGCCAAAGCCGACGGCACCCATGACGAACGGCACCACGGCGATGTCGCCCCAGCCGAAATCGGCGCCGTTGAACCAGTCGACGGCGCCCAGTTGCGCCTCCAGCCACGAATTCAGCCCGGCGATCTGCCCGGCGGCGCGGGCCAGCAGCGCCTCGGCCTCTGCCCCCTGCACCCGGCCGAACACCCGCACCTCCATCATCCCCCAGACGACGGCTTCATACTGGGTGTCCATCACCTCCTCGATCATCCGCACCCGGGCGCGGGCGGCAGCACCATCTGGCAGCAGCGCCGGCAAGGGCCAGCGTTCCTCGATATAATCCTGGATGATCGTCGAATCGAACACCGACACATCGCCATCGACCAGCGTCGGCACCTCGGCACGCGGATTGGCAGCGACGAAATCGCCGCCGGCCCCGCCCGAACCCATGCCGTCGGGCGTCACGAGATCGAAATCGACACCCTTCTCGCGCAAGGCGATCTTGTTCTTCTGGGCATAGGGCGAGAGCGGATGCTCGTAGAGGAGGGGCCTGATCATTGCGGCACTGTCGGGCAGCGCGCGGCGCAGGGCAAGCATCTGCTCCCCTCCCTAGAATAGGGAGGGGCTGGGGGAGGGTGCGTGCCACGCGGGCCTACCCCCGCTTCAATAAACCAGGCTCAAGCACGTCAGCCCGGCCTCGCACTTCCCGAACTCCGAAATATCGAGAAATTCCACCGCAAACCCCGCTGCCGCGATCTGCGCCAGCGTTCCCGCCCCGGTGGCATGGAACACCGTGCCGCCGACAGTCAGGCTGTTGCCGGCAAACGGCTCGCCCGGCGCGCTGGCGATATGCCGCCGCCCGAATACCGCCGGGTCGATCCAGTCGGTATTGACCAGCACCAGGTCATCGGCGAGCGCCGACACCGCGGTTTTCAGGTGCAGCGCATCGGCAAGCGGCACGCCCGTCACCCGATAGCCATGCGGCGCCACGGCGTCACCGACCTGCGCCACCGCCGCGGCATTGGTGCGCAGCGTCAGCCCGATGAAGATGTCGCGCCCGACAACCATCACATCGCCGCCATCGATCGTCCCCGGCGCCGCGATCGTCACCTGCGGCCGGTCGCCCGGCAGGTGCGGCGCGATCGCTGCCACCTCCCCCTGCCGCGACACCGCCCCCGGCCTGGTGCGGATCACCAGCTCCGGCAAAATCACCGCCACATCCTCGACAAAGCAACTGTCGGGATAATCCGCCAGCGCCGGCAACACCGTCACCCGCGCCCCGGCACGTTCCAGCGCGGCACGATACGCCGCATGCTGCGCCACGGCCCGCGCAATATCGATCGGCACCCGGTCGATATGCGTCAGTTCGGCCCGGTCGAGCGGCCCGGGCAGGCGGGTGATGGCTTGGATCATGGCCGGCACCGTGGCGGGCTGCCGTCTGAAGGACAAGTCCCGCCAAGCTGCGGTCGGCCTTCCGGTGCTGCGTTTAAACCCGCGGCAGCGCCTGCGCCCTAACGTCGCAGGCTGCGATTAAGTGCCTGACTTTCCATGGACAGCGTCTAGACGCTAATAATGTGTTTACCTTTTCGTTCATGTTCAGTTGCGTTGCGTATCGTCACCACCGTCCTTCTCGCAGCAACCGTGCCTGCCCCCGCATCCGCTCTCGGCCTGTCGCTCCCCGCGGCAGCAGCCGATGCCGGCCCGCCGCTTTCCGCCGAGGCCCGGCAGGTCGCCGACTGGGTTGCCGGCTCGCAGGACAATCGCGGCCTGCCCTACATCATCGTCGACAAGGCCAATGCCCGGCTGTTCCTCTACGCCGCCGACGGTGCCTTGCGCGCCGCCGTACCGACCTTGCTCGGCGCGGCGTTCGGCGACGATTCGGTGCCTGGCATCGGCAGCCGCAAGCTCGCCGCCATCCGGCCCGCCGAGCGCACCACCCCCGCCGGCCGTTTTGCCGCAACGCTCGGCCACGACAGCTCGGGCGAGGACCTGTTGTGGGTCGATTACGACACCGCCATCGCGCTGCACCGCGCCTCCGACCGCAAGCCCGGGCTGAGTTCGCAGAGCCGCGTCGATCGGCTCGAAACCCCAACCAAGGCCGACAATCGCGCCTCCCATGGCTGCATCGGCGTGGCCACGGCCTTTTACGACGACTTCGTCCGTCCGGCGTTCGGCGCCGGCGGGATCGTCTATGTGCTGCCCGAAACGCGTTCGGTGACGGCGGAATTCAACATCCCCACGCCAGCCTCCGCCGCCGGCGACTAGGATGGATTGCAGTTTCGTTGAACCGGGAAGGCCCGCTCAGGCTGAGCTTGTCGAAGCCGGGTCGCAGGGCGGTGCTCGCGGGGGCTTCGACAAGCTCAGCCTGAGCGGATCAACGTGAAGGCAATCAACTCCAGGGTCCTCACCTAGCCCGCCAGCGCCGCCTTCAGCCGTTCGTTGACGACACCCGGGTTGGCCTTGCCGGCCATCGCCTTCATCGTCTGGCCGACGAAAAAGCCGAACAGCGCCTCCTTGCCGGCCTTGTACTGGTCGACCTTGTCGGCGTTGGCGGCGATGATCGCGGCGATCGCGGCATCGATGGCGCCGGTGTCGCTGACCTGCTGCAGCCCGCGCGCCTCGACGATCGCGGCCGGGTCCTCGCCGGTCTCGACCATCACCTCGAGCACCTGCTTGGCGATCGAATTGGAGATACTGCCGTCGCCGACCAGCTTCAGCAGGTCCGCCGCCTGGCCCGGCTTGACCGGGCTCGCCTCGATGCCGACGCCGGCCTTTTTCAGCGCGCCGAACAGCTCCGACGTCACCCAGTTCGCCGCCGCCGTCGCCAAGGGCGCCCCGGTGCCGTCGAGCACCGCCTCGAAATAGCGCGCCGTCTCGACATCCGCCGTCAGCACCGCGGCATTGTACGCCGAAATGTCCAGCGCCTCGACATAGCGCGCCCGCTTGGCCACCGGCAGCTCGGGCAGGCTGGCCAGGCAATCGGCGACAAAGGCCTCGTCGAATTCGACCGGCAACAGGTCGGGATCGGGGAAATAGCGGTAATCATGCGCGTCTTCCTTCGACCGCATCGACCGCGTCGTGCCGCTGTTGGGGTCGAACAGCCGGGTTTCCTGCACGACCGTGCCGCCGCCTTCGATCAGCTCGACCTGGCGCCTGGCCTCGACCTCGACCGCCTGCATGATGAAGCGCACCGAATTGACGTTCTTGGTCTCGGTGCGCGTGCCGAAACCTTCGCCCGGCCGCCGCACCGACACGTTGACGTCGGCCCGCATCGAGCCTTCGTCCATGTTGCCGTCGCAGCTGCCGACATAGCGCAGCAGCTGGCGCAGCGCCGCGACATAGGCGCCGGCCTCGGCCGGGCTGCGGATGTCGGGCTTCGACACGATCTCCATCAGCGCACAGCCCGATCGGTTGAGATCGACATAGCTCATCGTCGGATGCAGATCATGGACCGACTTGCCGGCGTCCTGCTCGAGATGGATGCGCTCGATGCCGACGGTGGTGCGGGTGCCGTCGTCGGTCTCCACGTCGAGCGTGCCCTCGCCGACGATCGGGTGATAGAGCTGGCTGATCTGGTAGCCCTGCGGCAGGTCGGCGTAGAAATAATTCTTGCGATCGAAGCGCGACCAGCGGTGGATCTCGGCGCCGAGCGCAAGGCCCGTCCGCACCGCCTGGCGCACGCATTCGCCGTTCAGTACCGGCAGCATCCCGGGCATCGCCGCATCGACCAGGCTGACCTGCGAATTGGGCTCGGCACCAAAGGTCGTCGCAGCGCCGGAAAACAGCTTCGACTGGGCGGTGACCTGGGCATGGACCTCCAGCCCGACGACGATTTCCCAGTCGCCGGTGTCGCCCTTGACGCGATAGCTGCCGTGGTTGCCGTTGTCCGTATAAGTCATGCGTGCTTCCTGCCGACGCCCCGCCCGCTTGGCAAGGCGTCAACCTGCCGCCGCGCCCAGCGCTGGCCCGGCCGCTCGATGAATTGCCAGGTCAGTGCCGCCGCGGCGATGACGAAGGCGAGCATGGCAAAGGTCAGCACCACCCCTTGCGCCGCGTTGGCGCCGACCCGATCGAACGGCGTGCCATTGGACAGCCGGTCGTGGCTGAGAAAGGACAGCCCCGTCGCCCGCCCGAGCAGGCGCAGGCCGTCGTCCATCCGCGACTGCACGAAGACATGGACCATGTAGATCGAATAGGACCATAGCCCCAGCATCTGCAGCGGCGGCCGCAGCAGCAGCCGCGAGACAGCGCCGCCCTGCCGGGCAAAGACCAGCAATGCGGCGACGAACACCAGCGGCGCGAGAAGATTGACGGGATTGTTGCTGATCTGGCTGACAAAGGCGACGACCAGCGCCACCGCCGTCAACTCCAGTGCCGTCGCGCCAATGCCGCCGCGCTGCGGCCCGAGCCCCCGGTCGGACCACCAGCGCCAGGCCAGCGCCCCGACGGCAAAGCCATAGATGCAGCGGAACAGGCTCCAGCTATGGCTGACATTGATGCCGTTGGACGTCGCCAGCAACAGCACGGCGATCGACACGATGATCGCCGCGACCAGCCATATCTCGAGGCGCTGGCCAGCCCGCTGCGCCGCCAGTGCGAACAGCAGATAGGTCCAGAATTCGGCGGCAATGCTCCAGCCCGGCTCGTTCCAGGTCAGCATCGGGTGCAGGCCCACCGCCTGCAGCAGCAGCAGGTTGCTGAAGATCGACGGCACCGATCGCGGCCCGACAAAGGGTTCGCGCAGCATCAGGCCCTTGCTGGCCAGCGCCAGCCCGACCAGTTCCATGACGACGAACGCCGCCAGCACGACGACATGCAGCGGATAGACCCGCCCCAGCCGCAACAGGATGAACGGCCTCAGATAGCCACCGGCCACCAGCCGCTCGCGGCTGCTGGCGGCGATGACAAAGCCCGACAGCACAAAGAAGAAATCGACGAACAGCCAGCTGCCGCGAACGAACGGCAACAGCGCCAGCGGGCCGGTCGCGCGGAAATGGAACAGGCAGACGCATAGCGCACATACGCCGCGCAGCGCGTCGAGCGCTTCATACCGGTGTCGGCCTGCCATGTCCGCCTGTGCACTGTCGCGACCCGGACCGCGGGCGCCTTCCGCGCCGACGTCTAGCGTCACCGTCCTTGCATCAGGTTAACGTTTCGCCTCACGGGCGCGCGGTGAAGGCCGCCGCCCGCTCGATCGCCAGGCCGGCGTCGAGGACGCCGGCTTCGTCGAGCGGCTTGCCGATGATCTGCAGGCCGAGCGGCAGGCCGTCCGCCGACAGCCCGGCGGGCACCGACATCGCCGGCAGCCCGGCCAGCGACGACGGCACGGTGAAGACGTCGTTCAGATACATGGCCAGCGGGTCGGCCTTGTCACCGAAAGCGAACGCCGCGCTCGGCGCCGTTGGCGTCAACAGCAGGTCGCAATGCGCCCAGGCCTGTTCGAAATCGCGGGCGATCAGCGCGCGGACGCGCTGCGCCTGGGTGTAATAGGCGTCGTAATAGCCCGCCGACAGCACATAGGTGCCGATCATGATGCGGCGCTTGACCTCGGCTCCAAAGCCGGCGGCGCGGGTGGCGCTGTACATGTCGGCGAGATTGCCGCCCGGCGGGGTGACGCGCAGGCCGTAGCGCACGCCGTCATAGCGGGCGAGGTTCGACGACGCTTCGGCGGGCGCGATGATGTAATAGGCCGGCAGCGCGTACTTGGTATGCGGCAGCGACACGTCGACGATGGTGGCACCGGCGGCCTTCAGCCATTCGAGGCCCTGGTCCCAGAGCTTGGCGATCGTCGCGTCCATGCCATCGAGGCGATATTCCTTCGGCACCCCCACCCGCTTGCCGCGCAGGTCCCCTGTCAGCCCGGCAGCGAAATCGGGCACCGGCACGTTGAGCGAGGTCGAATCTTTTGCGTCATAGCCGCACATGCTGGTCAGCAGCAGCGCGCAATCCTCGACGGTGCGCGCCATCGGCCCGGCCTGGTCGAGCGACGAGGCAAAGGCGACGACGCCCCAGCGCGAGCAGCGGCCATAGGTCGGCTTGATGCCCGAAATGCCGACGAATGCCGCCGGCTGGCGGATCGAGCCGCCGGTATCGGTGCCGGTGGCGCCCGCCGCGATGCGCGCCGCGACCGCCGCCGCCGAGCCGCCCGAGGAGCCGCCGGGCACGAGTTCGCGGTTGGAATTCTGCGCCTTCCACGGCGAGATCACCTTGCCATAGGCGCTGGTCTCGTTCGACGAGCCCATGGCGAACTCGTCCATGTTGAGCTTGCCGAGCATCACCGCGCCATCGCCGAGCAGCTTGCCCGACACGGTCGATTCATACTGGGGGATGAAGCCTTCGAGGATCTTCGACCCCGCCGTCGTCTGCACGCCTTCGGTGCAGAACAGGTCCTTGATGCCGATCGGAATGCCGGCCAGCGGCTTCGCCTCGCCCCTGGCCAGCGCCGCATCGGCCGCGGCGGCCTGCGCGGTCGCGATCTCCGGCGTCTCGACGATGAAGGCGTTGAGCCCGCGCGCGCCGGCCATGGCGGTCAGATGCGCCGCGGTCAGCTCGGCGGCGGAAAAGTCGCGTTTCGCCAGCCCGGCCTTCATGCCGGCGATGGTAAGGTCGGTCAGCGCGGTCATCGTGAAGCCTTCGATTCTGGATCCCGGATCGGGTCCGGGATGATCGAATGATGTCCTGCGGCCATCATTCGATCACCTTCGGCACGGCGAAAAAGCCGCTGGTCGCATCGGGGGCGTTGGCGAGCACCTTGCCCTGCACATCGCCGTCGGTGACGGCATCGGCACGCCAGGCGAGATGGTTGGGGATCACCGCCGTCATCGGCGCGATGCCGGTGGTGTCGACCTCGCCCAGTTGCGCGATCCAGCCGAGGATCGCCGACAATTCGCCGGCCAGCGCCGGCACCTGCGCCTCGGCGATGCCGATGCGGGCAAGGCGCGCAATCTTTCGGACAGTGGCGTCGTCAACGGACATCTCGGGCTTTCATGAGAATTCGGCATGCTGCGTTGCACAGCCGCTAGCAGGCGAAAGCCCTGCGCTCAACTCCTCCCCCCTGCGGGGAGGGCGACTCGCGCAGCGAGCGGGCTGGGGGTCGCACGTTTCGCCGCGCAGGAACCCCACCCCGCTCGGCTGGCGCCGAGTCGCCCTCCCCGCAGCCGTAGGCGACGCCTTCGCGTCAACGGGGAGGGAGCTGCTACTTCCGATCTCCCTGTCGGCCGCAGCATGCCACGAACTGTGTTGCGGCAGCAAGTCACCCGGGCCGGGCAGTTGACCGCCACGGCAGGACCGTTAGCAAGGTCGGATGATCCGCACCCTCGCTGCCGCCGCTGCCCTTGCCACCGCGTCCATCGCCGCTGCCCAGGCGCCGCCGGTGGCCACCCTGCCGACCGCGCCGGCGCCGGGCAAATGGCCGGTGGCGGAGGGCGACTACAGCATCCCCAATTTCCGCTTCGGCAGCGGCGAGACGCTGCCGGCGCTCAACCAGCATTACCGCACCCTCGGCACGCCGGTGCGCGACAAGGCCGGCAATGTCGTCAACGCGGTCATGGTCCTCCACGGCACCGGCGGCACCGGCGCGCAATTCCTGCGGCCGCAGTTCGCCGACGCGCTGTTCGGCCCCGGCCAGCCGCTCGACATCACCCGCTATTTCATCATCCTGCCCGATGCCATCGGCCATGGCGGCTCGACCAAGCCCAGCGACGGCCTGCGCATGGCGTTTCCGAAATATGATTACGACGACATGGTCGATGCCCAGTATCGCCTGCTGACCGAACATCTGAAGGTCAAGCAGCTGCGCCTGCTGATGGGCACCTCGATGGGCTGCATGATGGATTTCGCGATGGGTACCCGCCACCCCGATATCGCCCGCGCCATCATGCCGACCGCTTGCCAGACGGTGGAACTGGCGGGCCGCAACCGGCTTTGGCGCCAGATGACCATCGACGCGATCAAGGCCGACCCGCTGTGGAACAAGGGCAACTACACCAGCCCGCCAACGGGCGGCCTGCGCACCGCCGCGGTCCTCGGTGTCATCGCCGGCTCGGCCCCCGTCCGCATGCAGGCCGACTGGCCGACGCGTGAAAAGGCCGAGGCCGCGCTGCAGGGCATCGTCGAGCGCGCCGTCGCCGAAACCGACGCCAACGACACCATCTATCGGCTCGATGCCTCGCGCAACTACAACCCCTCGCCGCTGCTCGGCCGCATCACCGTGCCGGTCACCTGGATCAACAGCGCCGACGATTTCATCAACCCGCCGGCCTCGCCCTGCCGGAACGCGAGGTGACGAAGATGCCACGCGCCAAGTTCGTGCTGATCCCCGAAAGCGCCGAAACCCGCGGCCACAGCACTCACACCTGGGCGCAATTCTGGACGGCAGAGCTCGTCAACCTGCTGAAGCGCACCGAATAGCCGCCCCGCGATGGCCGACGACCGTGATCCGCACATTGCGCTGCACCGCCGCAACCGGCTGTCGACCACCGCCTCGCTGGCCTTGCGCGCGCTGCTCGTCGCCGGGCTGTTCGGCATCGCCGTCGCCGGCCACTGGTATGATCGCGGCGGCCTGCGCGACAACACCGATGGCGCCATCAGCTTTCTCGACGTCGTCTATTTCACCGCCGTCACCGTCACCACCGTCGGCTATGGCGACATCGTCCCCGTCACCCCTTCCGCGCGGATGTTCGATACCTTCGTCGTCACGCCGATCCGGCTTTTCGTCTGGCTCATCTTCCTCGGCAGCGCCTATAGCTTTGTCATCAAGGACAGCTGGAGCCGGGTTCGGACGCGCATGATCGGCAAGTCGCTATCGGGGCATTTCATCGTCTGCGGCTATGGCGCCAGCGGCGCCGCGGCGGTGGAGGAACTCTGTCGCGAAGGCGTCGCCGCCGATGCCATCGTCGTCGTCGACTGCGATCCCGCGATGATCGGCCTGGCCGTCGCCACCGGCGTCACCGGGGTCACCGGCGATGCCAGCCACAATGCCACGCTGGAGGCGGCCCACATCGCCCGCGCCCGCGGCGTGCTGATCGCCACCGGCCGCGACGACACCGCCGCGCTGGTGACGCTGACGGCGCGTCAGTTGAACCCGCACGTGCCGATCAGCGTCAACGTCCGCGCCCATGAAAACGAGGACCTGCTGCGCCAGGCCGGCGCCAACGCCATCATCAACCCCGTCCGGCTCGGCGGCCATCTGCTGGCGCGTTCCTCGGCGCACCGCCACGCGGTCGAGTACATCGCCGACCTCGCCGGCGCCCATGGCTGCGTCGCCCTGTGCGAACGCCCGGCGCTGCCCGCCGAAATCGGCCAGCCGCTGCGCTCGGTCAGCACCGGGCTGGCGGTGCGGATCATCCGCAAGGGAGCAACGGTGGGCTTCTGGGAGGCCGGCGCCAACAGCATCGAGGCGGGCGACACGATCGTGGAGATCCTGCCGGTTTAGGGGCGGCGCGATTGGGGTCGGCCGAACGACCAAGCCAGAAATGTGCGGTAAAGGTCTGCTATGGGTGGAAAGCAGTCATTGCTGTGTTAGACCTGCTGCATGCTCCACACCCGCGATCTTGCTGGCACGGTCGAAGTTGATGGCCTGCGATATGAGTGGGCCGCGCAGCGGGAGCCGCAGTGGTGCACTGTCGATGGCTGGAGAGGTATGACCATCGTTCTCCGCCTGCATGATGCCGAGCGTGAAGCGATTTTGGAGTTCCCGATGCCATCTGCGCGCCGGTCGAAGCTGCAACCGCAACTACGCCGTCCGCAGGTGAACCAGAGGATCATCGAAAACGGCGTTCGTGGCGCGTTGTCGGGGGGTTGGGAGCCAACCTCTCAAGGAAAGCCTGTACTCTTCGAGGTTGATGCCAACGGCTGCTAGTGGGGCGAAAGCCGTCATCCCCTTCCTCTCCCGCCTGCGGGAGAGGCGAGACGCGCGCCAGCGCGCCGGGTGAGGGTGTGCTCTTGCGGCGACACAGAAAGGAGACACCCTCACCGGCTCGCCGGAGCCGGCGAGTCGCCTCTCCCGCAGGCGGGAGAGGAAGCGCTACCCCGCGCATTTCCCCGCCCCCGGCC
>QBLU01000075.1:4450-12458 GCA_003241875.1 Alphaproteobacteria bacterium | reverse complement strand
GGTCGACCCCCACCCGCTCGGCCGCGCCGAGTCGCCTCCCCCCTGAGGGGGAGGATTTAGAGCGCCTTCTCGTACACTCTGTACGTCCGCGTCACCTTGCTTTCGATCGCGTCGGCGATCGAGCGCATCGGGCCGTTGTCGTCGAGGATCCAGCCGATCTCGCCTTCGCTGGCGCCATAGGCGGCGAGCGCGTCGCGGCGGATGTATTCGATCATCTGGAACGCCATCAGCGAGGCGACGCGATGGCCCTGCAGCGATTTGCGGATGCCCATCAGCGGCACCCGGATGCGCCGGACCTGGGGTTTGCGCAGCCGCCACAGCAGCTTGGCCCAGCCGAACGGGAACAGGCGGCCGCCAAGATCGCGGGTCAGCTCGTTGATATCGGGCAGCGCGATCATGAAGCCGACGGGAACGCCTTCATATTCGGCGATGCGGATCAGGTCCTCGAACACGATCGGTTTCAGCTTCTTGCCGACAAAGGCGATTTCGGCCGGCGTCAGCGGCACGAAGCCCCAGTTGGTGGCCCAGGCGTCGTTGAGGATGTCGAGGATCAGCGCCGCTTCCTCGGCAAAGCGCGACTTGTCGACCTTGCGCGTCACCAGCTTGGTATTGCGCTCGCTGGCGGCAACGATGCGCTGCACAATTTCGGGAAAGGGCTTGGTGATCGACACCTGCCAGGTGTGCATGTCCTTCACGCCGACATAGCCGCGGGCGAGGATGAGGTTCTGGTAATAGGGCAGGTGGTGGCCCATCATCACCGTCGGCGGCCGGTCGAAGCCTTCGACCAACAGCCCGGGCTCGTCCCAGATCGACAGGCTGAACGGCCCCTGGGCGCGGACCATGCCTTCACTGCGCAGCCAGGCTTCGGCGGTGTCGATGAGCAGGTCGGCAACGGCCTGGTCGTCGATGCATTCGAACATGCCCCAATGGCCGGTGCCGGCGCCCATGTGCTGCAGCACCAGCCGGTCGACCTGGGCGGAAATGCGGCCGACGACGACGCCGTCGCGTTCGACCAGCCACAGCCGGGCGCGGCCGTGCTCGAACCAGGGATTGCCCTTTATGCCGCCGATCAGCGCCGCCGCCTCGTTGCGCAGCGGCGGCACGAAATTGGGATCATCGGCGTAAAGGCTGTACGGCAGCTCGATGAAGCGCGCGCGGTCGGCGGCGGTTTCCACCGCGACGAGTTTCAGCCCCCCGGCCCCTGTGGAATGCGTCATGGCGACGGCGCTTAAGTCGGCATTGCGGCCAATTTGGGACCGCGTCACTCCTCGGTGCGAATGAGGACGGCCTCGCCGATCAGCAGGAACAACAGGAACGGCGCCCAGGCCGCCATCAAGGGCGGCACCGTGCCGAAATTGCCCATGGCCAGCATGAAATTGTCGGCGACGAAAAAGGCAAAGCCGAGGAACATGCCGATGACGGCGCGGACGAACAGCCGGCCGGACCGGGCCAGGCCAAAGGCGGCAACGGCGCCGAGCAGCGGCATCAGCATCGTCGACAGCGGCCCCGAAATCTTGTGCCAGGCGGCAACGAGCAGATTGTCGACGGGCTTGCCGGCGGCGCGCTGCTCGCCGATCTGCGGCCACAGGTCCCACAAAGGGATCCACGCCGGGTTGATCGAGGTCGTGGTGAACTGCCGCGGCACCACCGGGGTCGCGAAATACAGCGCCGGCGAGGGCGTCAGCGTGCCGCGCGCCACATCGAAGACCCGCGCGCCGGTCAGGTTCCAGCCGTTGCCATTGGGCCGCGCCGTGTCGGCCATGACGACGCGGACCAGCTTGTTGTCCTCGCGATCGTAGATGGTGACGCCGCGCAGCAGCGTCGCCGGCCCGACGCCGCTGACCGTCAGCGCGCGGAACAGGTCGTCGCCGCCGCGCACCCAGCTTTCGGCGATGGGCTTTTTCTCCAGCGCGCCCTTGCGGTAGCCATTGTCCTGCCAGGTCTTCAGCGTCTGGGTGGCGCGCGTCGTGATGCGTTCGTTGAAGACGAAATTGCCGACCGCGATAACGAACGCCGCGGCGAACAGCGGCGCCAGGATCTGGTGCGCCGAGATGCCAGCCGCCTTGAAGATGACGACCTCGCTGTTCTGGTTGAGCGTCGCCAGCGTCACCAGCGTCGCCAGCAGCACCGAAAACGGCAGGAACAGCTGGATCAGCTGCGGGATGCGCAGCGAGACATAGGTCCACAGCTCGCCCTCGCCATTGCCGGCCGCAGCGAGAATCTTGCCCGATTCGCCGAGCAGGTCGAGCGATTCGAGGATGACGATCAGCCCGAGCAGGAACGCCGCGGCGCGCACGGTGAACATCTTCGCCGTGTACCAGGCGATGGTGTTGGAGGGGAAAAGCTTCATGGGCGTCAACCGGCCGACAAGGCGTCGTCGCGCCAGCTCTGGCGCCGCACCAGGCGTGCCAGGAGACCCGACAGCGCCGCGCTGATCTTGCCGAACCAGCGATCGAGCGCGCCGATCGGCTGGCCGCCGGGGACATAGGCGAGGATGCGGTACAGCCACAGCGACAGCGCGATGAAGCCCAGGAACGGCACCCATTGCGCCAGCACGGGGTCGATGCGGCCGAGACTGCCCATCCGCTCCCCATATTCGGTCAGCTTGTGGAAGGTGACGAGCGCAATCAGGCTGATGAACACGCCGAGCGCCGAGGTCGAGCGCTTGGGCGGCACGCCGAGCGCCACCGACAGGAACGGTAGCACGAACATGACGAGGCATTGCACCAGCCGGCGGTTGAAGGTCGCGCTGGCGTCACGGCGGGCCTCCGGGGTGGCTTCGCTGCCGAAGATCGTCGCCGCCAGCTCGGGCAGTGTCTTTTCGAGGTTGCCCTCGCCGCGTTTGCGGAAATTGGAGATCGCCGGCAGGTTCACCGGCAGGTCGTGCTGCTGGAACGACAGCACCCGCGGCACGCCGCCTTCCTTGGGCGTATGGACCAGCGTGCCGTTCTTCAGGCGCAGCAGGATGACATCGGGGTCGTCGGTCGACAGGAACGTGCCCTGCGCGGCGGTGACCGCGACGCTCTGCCCGTCCGTGTCCTGGGCCCGCACGAACAGCCCGCGCAGGTCGGCGCCCTGGTTCTTGCTCTCCTCGACGCGCAGGGTCATGCCCTTGCCCAGGCTGGCGAATTCGCCGACCTTGACCGAGGCGCCGAGCGCGCCGGAGCGTAATTCGAACTGCAAATTCTCATAGGCGTAGCGCGACACCGGCTGCAGGAAGCCGACGATGCCGAAATTGACGAGGGCGAAGAAGATAGCGAACAGGAAAGGTACCCTGAGCAGGCGATTGTAGCTGATGCCGACGGCGCGCAGGGCATCGAGTTCCGACGACAGCGACAGTTTCCGGAACGCCATCAATATGCCCATCATCACGCCGATCGGGATGCCGAGCGACAGATATTCGGGCAGCAAATTGCCGAGCATCCGCCAGACGACGCTGACCGGGCCGCCTTCCGTCATGACGAAATCGAACAGCCGCAGCATCCGGTCGAGCAGCAGCAGCATCGCGGCAATCACCAGCGACGCAAACAGCGGCACGATGATCAGCCGGGCAAGATAGCGGTCGAAACGGGTAAGCGCGAACAAGGTGGTGCCGGGTCCAATCCCTTGATGTCGACACTGCGGCGCCCAATTTTCGCCGCATGCCGCCACCATGTTGCAAGCCACCGGAAGGGTTGGCGACCACCCGGCGTTAAACGTCCAACCTCTATAGCTCGGTGAAACTGCAAGGTCATGGCAAATTCTTTCAAGGCTGCGGCAACCGCCGTCGGCCTGATCCTGATGGCGACGACAGCGCGGCCGGCGGCAGCGCAGGGCCCCGTCGTGCTCGGCAGCGACGCGGCGGAATGTCGCCCCGGCGCATCCGGCACCGCGGCGCTGGTGACGGTGCACGGCTTCAAGAACCGCGACGGCCGGCTGCGCATCCAGAACTATACCGGCACCAAGGGCGAATATCTGGAAAGCGGCAAGTATCTGCGCCGCCAGGAAATGCCGATGACGACGGCCGGCGACATGGTCGTCTGCCTCGCCCTGCCCGGCCCCGGCCGCTATGTCATCGTCGCGCTCCACGATACCAATACCGACGGCAAGCTGTCGGTGTGGCAGGACGGTATCGGCTTTTCGAACAATCCCAGGCTCGGCCTGTCAAAGCCGGCTGCCGAAAAGACGCTGTTCACCGCCGAACCCGGCGTCAACAACGTTCGCATCGTCATGAATTACCTGCGCGGCCTGTCGGTCAGCCCGCTGAAAAAGTAGCGCCGAACCGTTGCATTCGGTGATTTATTGACCCGTTCAGGCTGAGCTTGTCGAAACCGGGTCAGACGGCACCTCAGGATACGGCTTCGACAAGCTCAGCCCGAGCGGGTGGACTTCGGCAAACCGGGCTACGCCCCCGCCCGGGCCACCGCGCCGGGCGCAACCCGCGTCCAGCGGGCCAGCGCCGCCAGGGCCGCCGGCACGGCGCCGAGCCCGGCGACAAGCGCGAACCGCCCGGCACGGCTCCCGGCAAAACGCTGCAAATTGCTCGCCAGCCGCACCTGCCGCGCCACATCCGTGCGCAATCGCGCCTGGAACAGCGGCGCCGGCGCGCCATCGGCGACCATGTCCGCAGCCAGCCGCCCGCCGTGCAGTGCCATCGCCATGCCGTCTCCGCAGAAACTCGGGATGACCGCGGCCTGGTCGCCGAGCCGGTACAGGTCGTCACCGGGCTGCGCCAGATAGCCATAGGGCACGTTGGCGATGGTCAATGGCCTGGCCAGCAGCGGTTCGGCATCGGCGAGCGCCGCCAGCCCGGGCTCGCGCAGCAGCGCGGTGAACAGCGCGGTCCAGTTACCGCCGAGCGCCCGAAAGTGTTCGCGGTCGACGAGCAGGCAGAGGTTGAGCCGGTCGCCCTCGACACATTGCAGCCCGGCATAGCCGCCATCAAAGGCGGTGACCTCGACGGCGCCGGCGAGGGCGGTGCGCAAGCGGGGCGGGCTGCGAAAGAACTGCTTGAAGCCGATAAGGCCCTCGATGGTGCCGGCCGGATCGCGGGGCTCCCCGCGCAGGTCGTGCTTGCCGGTGGCGAGGAGCAGGGGCCCGGCATCGGTGACACCGTCCGCCGTCACGGCGCGGCCGTCGGCGATGTGGCGGACGGCGGTGTCGCGGCGGACCTCGGCGCCGGCCGCCGCGGCATGGTCGAGCAGCGCCGCATCGAGGCTGCGCCGGGTGACGCCGGTGGCGACGAAGGGCAACCGCGCCTCTGCCGTGCGGCGGCCGGCATGGATGCGGACGCGGTCGATGCGGGCACCGCCTAGGCGCGCCACGTCGAAACCGAGCGCGGACAGGTGCCGCCCGGCCTCCACCGACAGGAATTCGCCGCAGATCTTGTCATGCGCGCCGGACTCGCGTTCGAGCAGCAGCGGCGCATGGCCGCGCTGGGCGAGCCGCAGCGCCGCGGCGCCGCCGGCGAGGCCGCCGCCGATGATGACCGGGCGGATCATCGCAGCCGCCCGACGCCCCAGCGGAACGGCAGGTGCCAGCGGATGTCGGCGCCCGCGACGTCCGCCGTTGCCAGCAGCCGGTCCCAGTCTCGGCGCACGAACGCCCGCCGCACCGACAGCGCGCCATCGTGGCGGACGATCGGGTGCCAGCGCAGCAGTGTCGCCAGCAGGCGGAAACCGGCCCAGGCGACGGGGTGGCGATGCAGGTCGTTGATGAACCAGCCGCGCCGCGCCGTGGCCTCCATCCAGCCGATGAAGCCGACCAACTCGGCGTCGCGCATGTGATGGGCGACGAGCGACGACACGATGAAATCGGGTTGGAGCCCCAACGCCGCGGCGTCGCCGGTGAGATAGCGGATGCCGAGGCCCGGATCGGTCGCCGCCGTCGCCACGGGTGCGCTGCGCGGATTGAGGTCGACGCCGGTCAATGTCGCCTGCTTGCCGTGCCGGCGCGCCCATTGGGCGATGGCGCGCAGCATGTCGCCATGGCCGAAGCCGACATCGACTAGGCTGAAACTGTCCATGCCGCGGGTCGCCCGCGCCAGCCAGGCCAGCGTCGGCGGCCGTGCCATGGTGATGGTGTTGACCCGCGCCAGGTCGGCGATCAGCGCGGCGTATGTCGCGGCATCGAGGTCGGCAGCGTCCATCAGCTCGTCGGCGTCGGCGCGCCGGCTGAAATCCACCGGCACGGGCGCGGCCAGGCTCGCCATCAGACGGTCGTGAAGCGGAAGCTCTCCGCCGCCAGCCCGGGGCCGAACGCCACGGCAAACCCCTTGGAGGCGCGATCGACCGAGGTGCCGACCTGCCCCATGATGCGATTGAGCACGAACATCAGCGTCGCCGACGACATGTTGCCGAACTCGCGCAGCACGCCGCGCGACCAGTGCAGCGCCTCCGGTGCCAGGTCGAAGCCGGTTTCGACGGCATCGAGGATGGTGCGGCCGCCGGCGTGGACCGCCCACAGGTCGTAATCGCTCGTGCGGGTGCCGCGCAGCAGGCCTTCGCCATCGTTGCGCTCGGTCTCGAACTTCAGCGCGCGCTGGATGCGGCCCGGGACTTCGCCCGACAGGTGCATGTCGAAGCCCTGGTCGCCGACGCGCCAGGTGATGGCTTCGGCCGAATCATCGATGGTGGTGGCGCGAAAATCGTTGAGCGCGAGCCCGGTATCGTCGGCGGTGACCAGCGCCGCCGAGCAACCGTCGCCGAACAGCAGCATCGACAGCAGCCGTTCGAGGTCGCCGGTTTCCTGGAAATGCAGCGTGCAGAGCTCCAGATTGACGACAAGCACCCGGGCCGCGGGGTCCGACCGGACGAAATGATGCGCCAGCCGCAGCGAATTGACCGCGGCATAGCAGCCCATGAAGCCCACCACCGTGCGTTCGACGCCGGGATTGAGCCCGGCAGCCTTGACGATCAGCTGGTCGATGCCCGGCGCGACGAAGCCGGTGCACGAGGCGACCACCAGATGGGTGATGCGCTCGCGCTCGCCATCGAGGTCGAGGGCGTCGAGGGCGGCATTGGCCAGCACCGGCGCCGATTTTTCGAAGCGTGCCATGCGGGCGCCGGTCGAGGGAAAGGCGCCCTTGGCATAGAAACCGTCGGAATCGGCGACGAAGCGGTTGGGGTTGGCGAGCGGTTCGAAATAGGAAAAGCGGTGCTCGATGCCGGCGCGGCCGACCATGCGCTTGAAGATCAGGGCGTTGCGGCGGTCGTCGATCATGTCGCCGACAAAGCGCACGAACGCGTCATGGACGTCGTTGGGCGGGACGGCGGTGCCGATGCGGTTGATGTGTGCGGTTACCAAAATTCATCTCCCGACCCTTGCGAATGCCTGCCTTGTCGGGGGACAAGTTGCAAGGCGACGCGGGGTCGCTGCTATAGCTACGTGATGACCGACCGATTCAGCGACGTGCCCGGCCTGTCCGTCGGTCACGCCCATGACCCCGCCATCAACACCGGGGTCACCGTTATCGTTCCGGATGCGCCCGTGGTGATGGCGGTCGATGTCCGGGGCGGCGGCCCGGGAACGCGCGAGACCGATGCTCTCGACCCGTCGACGCTCGTCGAGCGCGTGCACGGCCTGGTGCTGTCGGGCGGATCGGTGTTCGGGCTGGCGGCGGCCGACGAGCTGGTGCTGTGCCTGTCGGTGGCGGGCACCGGGCTGCACATCGGCGCCGGGCTGCCGACGGTCCCGGTGGTGCCGGCGGCGATCCTGTTCGACCTGGGGAATGGCGGCGACAAGGCCTGGGGCGCGGCGCCGCCGTATCGCCGGCTGGCACGCGAAGCCTTCGCCGCGCTGGGTGACGATGGCTCCGGGCGGCTGGGCGCCGGCCATGGCGCGCGCGCCGGCAGCCGGACGGGCGGGGTCGGCAGCGTGTCGGCGATGCTGTCCGGCGGCCATCGCATCGGCGCGCTGATCGCCTGCAACAGCTTTGGCGAGGTCCATGAGGGCGCCCCGCCCGACGGGCCGGTGCCGATGCCGAAGCGGGCGAGTGCCGACAATGTGCGCCGCAACACCACCATCGGGG
>QBLU01000075.1:0-4440 GCA_003241875.1 Alphaproteobacteria bacterium | reverse complement strand
CATCGCCACCGATGCGCCGCTGACCCGGGCGCAGGCGCGGCGGGTGGCGATGATGGCGCACGATGGCCTGGCGCGCTGCATCCGGCCGATCCACACGCCGTTCGATGGCGATTGCCTGTTCGTGCTGTCGACGGCGGTGACGACCGGGGCCGGCAGCGACGCAGTGGAACTGACGGAGATCGGGACGGTGGCGGCAGACCTGGTGGCGCGGGCGGTGCGGCGGGCGGTGTTCGGGTAGCGACATCCTCCCTCCCCCTTGCGGGGAGGGCGACTCGCGCTTGCGCGAGCGGGGTTAGGGTATCCGCGTCGGGGTTAGGGAACCCCCACCCCGCTCGGCTGGCGCCGAGTCGCCCTCCCCGCAGGGGGGAGGGAGTTAGAGGCGTTCGCCTTGCAACTGCGCGATTCGTGCCCGCAGCGCCTGCGCCCGCGCCGCCAGCGCCTCGGCGGCGGACTTGCCGGCGAGGTCGTCCTCGATGGCGTCGAGGGCGCGGGACTGGGCGCCGAGCGGCACATAGAGCAGTTCCAGGCGGCTGCGTTCGACCTCGGCATCGCTGGCGGCGTTCGAATCGGAGCGCTGGCCGGCGGCGCGGGCGATGGCGGCGTCGGTGGCGCGGCGCTGCGCCGGCAACTGCGCGGCGACGGCGGCGACCGCCTTTTCAACGGAATCGAGCCGCGCCGGGACGTCGGCAGGGGGCGGCGGCAGCACGATCGGCGCCGGCGCCGGGGGTTCGGCAAAGACATCATCTCCGCAGCCGGCGCAGCGGGCGAGCGGGGTGCGTGGCACCATCGGCGAGATTTCGCCGGCGCGGGGGGCCAGCGAAGGCCACTTCCCGCTGTTCATCCCCCCGCATCCGGCGAGTGCGGCACACAGAAAAATCGGGAAAAAACGCATGGCATGGGTGCTATCGCGCACCGAGACCCCACGCAAGCAGTTGCCAAGCCTGTCGGCGTCGCTTAAGAGCCGCGCCTCTACGCACCCGTAGCTCAGCTGGATAGAGCATCAGACTACGAATCTGAGGGTCGGACGTTCGAATCGTTCCGGGTGCACCATTTTCCCCCATCGTTGATGCTGCATTCCCAAGCTTTGCCGGCGTCTGTACGCTGTCGGGCGGGGGGAAATCATGGCGACAACGGGCGACATCGCCGACGATCCGGTTGCTGAATTTGCCGCGCCCGACGTCGTCGCGGCGCGGCGCAGCGGCGTTTCGCGCTGGTGGCGGCTGGCGGCGCTGGTGATTCTTGCCGGGTTTGCGGTGCTCGCCATCGACCGGCTGCGCGAACGGCCGGCGGCGGTGGCCCCGGCTGCCCGTGCCGAAGACCCGCGCGACTATGCGGCGGCGCTGGCGGCGGCCGATGCCGCGGTGGCGCTGGGCAACAAACGGACCGCGCGGGCGCCGCAGGGCTGGGCCAACCACGACATGCTGGCGCGGGCGCTGCTGCGCCGGGCGCGGTTGACGGGGTCGTTCGACGACCTGGCGCGGGCCGATGCGGCGGCGACGCGCGGGCTGGCCGCGGCGCCGCAGCAGGCCCGGCCGGCCCTGACCGCGGCGATTGTCGCCATGGCGGCGCAGCGGCTGGCGGCGGTCGAGCCGCTGTTGCAGCGCCATGATGCGGCAGCAGCGCCGAAAACCGCCGCGGATCGTGCCGAGGCGGCGGCCTTGCGCGGCGGCCTGGCGCTGTATTCGGGGCAATACGACGCGGCGGCTGCGGGCTACACCCGGGCGGCAACGCTGGCGCCGGGCGGCGTGCTGGCGCGGCAGGCGGCGCTGGCGCGGGGGCGGGGTGACCTGGCGGCGGCCGATGCGGCGCTGCGCCGGGCGCTGATGGCGGCGGCGCCCGGGCGGCAGGACCGTGCGCTGCTGCTGCTGCAGCGCGGCGGCGTAGCGCTGGCGGCGGGGCGGTGGGATGCCGCGGCGGCGCTGTTTGCCGAGGCGGAGGGCATTTTCCCCGGCTGGTGGCTGGTGGCGGCGCACCGGGCGCAGATGCTGGCGCTGCGCGGCGACCTGGAGGGGGCCAATCGCGCCTATCGCGCCATCATCGGACGCACGGCGCAGGCCGATCCGGTGGTGATGGATGCCCTGGCGGCGCTGTGTTTCGAGCGCGGCGACCTGCCCGACGGGCAGGTCTGGGCGGCGCAGGCGGCGGCGGTGTGGGAGCGCCGGCTGCTGCAATTGCCCGAGGCGAGCCAGGCCGGTGCCGCCGCACATGCGCTGGCGGCGGGCGATCCGGCGCGGGCGCTCGACCTGGCGCGGCGCAACCTGGCGGCACGGCCCACGGGCGAGGCGCAGCTGCTGCTGGCGACGGTGCAGCTTGCCAATGGCGACGCGGCGGCGGCGGTGGCAAGTGTCGAGGCGCTGACGGCGGGCGGCTGGCGCACCGCGACGCAATATGTCGTGCTCGCCGATGCGCTGGCGCTGCTCGACCGCGGGGCAGAAAGCGAAGCGGCGCGGCAGGCGGCGCTGGCGATCAACCCGAAGGCACTCGATGTGACGCCGTCGCTGCTGTGGTTCGGGGCGGATTGAGGCGGTGGCGCGGGCGTCGCGGCGCGAAATCAGGTGGTTTCGGCGGACGATTTCGGCCCGATCGCGGCCCGGCGCCGTTCAAACCCTTGCAAAAACGCCCGACGCCCATGGAATTGCACGCTATTCCGTCGCCTCCACAAGCGATCTGGCCGCGATCAGTGGCGATTCCGGTGCGAATTCGGGGTGATTTCGTAGTGAAAACCGGGCTTCGGCGCGGGTTCGCGGCGGATATGGTCGCCATGACAGGGGAAAACCGCCGCGTTGCCGGTGGTTTTCCGCCGCGAATCTGGCAGGTTTCGCACCGCGCGGTGGCGGCCTAGAACCGGATCGCAACACACGGAGTTTCCCGCATGGCCCTGCCCGCCGATCGCACGCCCGTCATCATCGGCGTCGGCGATATCATCGATCGGCCCGCCGATCCGGCGCTGGCACGGGAGCCGTTGCAGCTGATGGCCGATGCGGTCAACGCCGCCGATGCCGATGCCGGCGGCGGGTTCCTGCACCGCATCGATTCGATGGACGTCATCAACCTCGTCTCGTGGCGCTATGATCGCGTCGCGCAGCGGCTGGTGGAGCGGCTCGGCATCGTGCCGGCGCGGGCCGTCTATGGCCTGGTCGGCGGCGAGACCCCGACGACGAAGATCCACGAAGCGGCCTTGCGCATCATGAACGGCAACAGCCTGGTCGCCGTCGTCACCGGCGGCGAGGCGGCCAATGCGGTGTCCAAGGCCAAGGCGGCGGGCATCGAGCTGCCGTGGACGCCGCCGGCGGCCAAGGTCGAGAACCCGATCATCGGCAGCGAGCATGTCACGCCGCTGGCGGTGCGCCACGGCATCATGTCGCCGGTGCATGTCTATCCGCTGTACGAGAATGCGACGATCGCCGAATGGGGGCTGACGCCGGCCGAGGCCTTGGCCGAAAGCGGCATGGCCTATCAGGCGATTTCGGAAATCGCCGCGTCGAACCCGTACGCCTGGGGGCAAAAGGCCTTTGGCGCCGCCGAGATCACAGCCGCGACGCCCGACAATCGCATGATCGCCTGGCCCTATACCAAGCGCATGGTCGCCAACAACACCGTCAACCAGGCCGGCGCCGTGCTGATGACGACGCTGGCGCTGGCGCGGGAGGCCGGCATCGCCGAGGATCGCATCATCCACATCCATGGCGGCGCGGCGGCGGCCGAGCCGATGGATTACCTCGCCCGCGACCAGTATGACCATTCGGTGGCGCAGGACGCCGTGCTCGACCAGGCGATGCGCATCGCCGGCAATGGCTTCGACCGGGTGGAGCTGTATTCCTGCTTCCCGACCGTGCCCAAGATGGCGCGGCGCACATTGGGGCTGGCGGCGGACATGCCGTTCAGCGTGACCGGCGGGCTGAGTTTCGCCGGCGCCGGGCTCAATTGCTACATGCTGCAATCGACCTGCGCGATGGTGCGATCCTTGCGTGAACGCCCGGCGGCGCAGGCGCTGCTCTATGGCCAGGGCGGTTATGTCACCAAGCATCATGCGCTGGTCATCGGTTGCGACGCCGCCGATCCGGCCGGGCTGATGCTGCCCAAGGACGTGCAGGAAGCCGCCGAGGCCGCCCGCGCCACGGTGCCGGCACTGGCGCTCGACTATGCCGGGCCGGCGACGATCGAGACGTTCAGCGTGGTGTATGACCGTGACGGCGCGCCGAGCCACGGCAGCATCATCGGCCTGACGCCGGAGCGCGCGCGGGTGTTCGCGCGGATCGACATGGCGGACGCGGGGTTTGTCGGGCGGCTGCTGTCGCTGGAGGCGTCGCCGGTGGGGCTTGGCGGGACGGTTTCGGTGGGTGAGGACGGCCTGCAGGCTTGGGCGGCGTAAACTCCCTCCCCCCTGCGGGGAGGGCGACTCGCGGAACGCGAGCGGGGTGGGGGTCGCTCGTGTCGTAA
>QBLU01000074.1 GCA_003241875.1 Alphaproteobacteria bacterium | reverse complement strand
ACAAGACCGAATGCGGCGGTGGGGGAGGGAGCAGACAGTCCGCTTTCGCCCCAGTTGCGGACGTTCGTAAAAACGGCCACGTTGCTCAAATGGAACCTAGGGACTCGATCGAGCAGAAGCATGTTAGAGGCGTCGGCTGCGCTTGGACAATGCTCGCCGTCAACGTGGCAATTATAGGTCTACTCACCGCAAGCATGGTGCAGGGTCCCTATTCGAGCCCCGAGCAAGAACTTTGGTATCGATATGGGTCGCTTGGATTTCTTATCGCTGGCGTAGGTTTGCCAGCATTCGTTCTTGTTGCTAACCGCCGTTCACGTTCAGTCGTCGTTTCTGCAACGGCATGGATGGTGGCGATCTTACTTGCGTTCGTATGGTATGGGGCGATGTCGAGTGGTGGAGTCTGAATAAGCCTACTCAACGTCCCCTTGCCACCATCGTCGGACATTCCCGCCTTGCCGATCGCCATGGTCATCCCGAAACCTGACCGGCAGCTTTGAGGCGAAATAGCAGACGGGCGGCTTTCGCCCATTTGCGGACATTCCAGAACCGTGGCAGCAATGCGGCATGCGCAATCGAGCCAGACGAGCAATTGCCAGAACTGCGCTGGTCGTAGCCCAATCAGGCTGGTTGACTGTCAGTTTTGCATACATCCTTCTCCGCAGCCAGTGGGTAGTACTCCCCGGCTTTCTCGCCCTCATTGTTCTCGCGACAATGAGGTGTTGTCGTTGCCAAACCCCATTTACTGACGATCGGATCAACCAAAGCTTCAAGTTGAGCAGGTTCTGGGACACCCAAATTTTAGATTGCTGCCCCGTTTGCCAGAACGCCATGTTCGGGAAACGTCCTAATTAGCCTCAGCCCGGAATAGACGGAGCGTCTGCTTTCCACCCATCTCGGTCGCTGGCGGCACGGTAGCAAGCGCCCAGTTGCGGACATTCGGCTTGGGTGTAGAACCAAGGTTATGAGAGCTAGGTGGTTGATAGCCGGGATTGCTTTGGCGGCTGTCGGAGGATTCGCGTCTCGCCCTTGGGTTGGCCGTAGTCGCCCCGATCTCGCTGCTCTTCTGTCCTTTGACGATGGGACCCCGCTGACGTTCGCGCGAACCTATACTGCGGGTAAAGTTGGCCCGTTCACAATCGGAGAGAGCCGCAGGTCGGCGCGTCAGAGCCTATCGACCTTTCCACTGCTCGATCAAGACAGGGGCCAGTTGACCGTCGAAGCATCGAGCTGGCGCGTCGCGCTGCCTGCAAGAAACGGCGGCTATACCATCTACACTCTGAAGTTCGCCGGTGGCCATGTGGTATCGGTCCAAGCCTTCTACTCAGTTTTCGCCGGTCTCTAGGTGATGGCTGCTTTCCACCAATTGCGGACCTGCCGATCCACTTGCGTGAATGGCGACTTGCCGGGTTGGCCTTCGGTCGGCTGCGGCTCGGTCAGGGTGTTTTTCCGGCGTCGACGGGCGAGGACACCCTCACCCGGCGCGCTGGGGCGCGTCTCGCCTCTCCCGCAGGCGGGAGAGGAAGGGGGCGACGTGACGTTACTTCGCTGCCGGCGCGACCTGCTCCAGCAGCGTCAGCACGGGCGCCAGTGAGCGGTCGGGGGCCTCTTCCATCGCGATATGGCCGACTTCGTCGAGGATGGTCACGCGGGCGTTGGGCAGGTGTTTCGAGAACCAGTCGGCGGAGCTGACCGGGATCAGCTTGTCCTCGCGGCCCCAGATGATCCGGGTGGGCATGGTGACGGCCTTGAGCAGCGCCGTGTCGTCCTGGCGCTTGTAGCCGGCGAAGCGGTCCATGGTGGCGCTGCGGTTGCCGGGATAGCGCAGCAGTTCCCAATAGCGGTCGACGGCGGCGGGGGTGACGATGCTCTGGACGCTGACCGACTGGTGCAGCGACTGGTCGATCATGCTGCGCGGGAGCACCGATGCGAGCAGGTCGCGGATCACCGGCATGCCGGCGATGCGGAAGCCGATCGGCGGGGTCGATTCGCCGGGCTCGGGCTCACCGACGCTGTCGACGAGGACAAGTCCTGCGACCTTGTCGGGATGCGCGGCGGCATAGTGCCAGGCGACGCCGCCGCCCATCGAATTGCCGGCGATGGCAAAGCGGGTGAGCCCGAGGCGATCGACGATCCTTTCAGTGACGGCGACATAGGCGCCTTGCGAGTAATCCCGCGACGGCACCGGGCCGGACAGGCCGTGCGCCGGGAAATCGAAGCTGATGACGCGGTATCGGGGGCTGAGCCGCGCCACCCAGGGCTCCCAGGTGTGCAGCGAGGCATTGGAGCCGTGGAGGAGGACGATCGGGAAGCCGTCGCGCGGGCCTTCGTCGCGCAGATGGATGACGGTGCCGGGGGCGATCTCGACGTACTGCGAGGCCGGGCTGCCGTATTTGGCGCGCAGCTCCTCGACCGGGATGTCGGGCACCTGGAAGGCGATGAACAGCCCGGCGATGACAAGGACGACGGCGCCGGCGCCGATGGCGATGCGGCGCGGCCAGCGCGATTTTGCGGCCATTCAGAGCGTCTCGATGCGGATCGGCAGGCCGTCGCGCGGCTTGGGGATGGGGAACATGATGAACTCGCCCTTGTAGTTGTCGGCGAGCACGATGCGATTTTCGGCGAGCAGGTGAAAGAAGAAGGATTTCACCTGCATATAGGCGAAGTGCAGCCCCAGGCACATGTGGCCGCCGCCGCCGAAAGGCACCCAGGCATATTTGTGCCGGCCCTTGGAGTTTTCGGGCGTAAAGCGCAGCGGGTCGAATTTGGCGGGCTCGGGCCAGACGTCGGGCAGGCGGTGGGTCATCATCGGGTTGACCCCGACATGGCTGCCGGCCGGGATGTGATGGTTCATGAACACGAAGTCCTTCAGCGCCCGGCGCGGCATCGACGGCACCGGCGGGATCAGGCGCAGCGATTCCTTGAAGACCAGCTCCATGGTTTCCATCTCGGCGAGTGTCTCATAGGTTAGTTCGCCGCCGGTTTTTGCTTTTATGGCAAGGATTTCGGCGCGGATCTTGTCTTGCCATTCCGGATACTGGCCGAGGAAATGGACGGTCGAGGTGATCGACGAGGTGGTCGTGTCGTGCGCCGCCATCATCAGGAAATTCATGTGGTCGATGATGCTCTGGTCGCTGAGCAGCACGCCATCGTCGTCGGTGGTGTTGCAGATCTGGGTGAAGATGTCGTCACCCTGGCGGCCGCGGCGCTTGGGGATTTCGCGGCCGAAGAACTCGCTCATGTACGCGCGGCCCTTGACGCCGCGGCGCATGGCGGTGAGCGGCAGCGGCTTGCGGATGACCGCGACCGAGGCGAGCACCATGTCGACGAACGCCTTGTTGATCTTGGCGGCATCCGGCCCCCAGGGCACGCCGAGGAAAGACGCGGCGGCAAGATCCAGCGTCAACGCCTTGATCGCCGGATAGAATTTGAAATCGCCCTTGCCGGGCCAACCGGCAATGCCGCGGGCGATGCCGGTGTTGAGCTCCCCCAGGTAATGCTTCATCGGCTCGGTCTTGAAGGCGACCGACAGCGCCTTGCGGTGGATGCGATGCTCGTCGAAATCCATCAGCATGAGGCCGTGCGGGAACAGGTTTTCGAGCACCGGATTCCAGCCGAGCGACGAGGAGAAGATCTTGTCCTTGTTGAACAGCACCAGTTCATTGGCCTCGGGGCCGATCATGGAGACGCCCCAGCCACCGAAATCCTGGCGGCGGAAGACGCGGCCATAGGTTTCCACCATCTTTTGCGAGCGGCCGAGCGGATCCTTGAGGAAATCGATGGTGCGCAGCACCGGCACCCGCGCCGGCGTCATCCCGGGCAGATGGGCAAGGTCGGCAAAGCTCGGTTCCGGCAGGTCGGCCGGGATGAAGGCAGAGGCGGGGTGCGGGGCGTTCATCGTCTGCTCTCCTGTATGCGGAGCGGTGATACGCAAACTGCGGCGTCTTCACAACAGGGGCGCAACAAGGGGGTGCGCGGCAGTGTGCCACTGGCGGCTTTCGTTGCGACGCAAGCCTGCTAATGACGGGCGGTGGACTCCGATATCATCCTTGCCGGCGGCGGGCTGGCCAACGGGCTGATCGCGCTGCGGCTGGCCCAGCTGCGGCCCGAAGTGCGGGTGACGATCGTCGAATCGGGCGCGGTGATCGGCGGCAACCATACCTGGTCGTCGTTCGCCAGCGACCTGACGCCCGAACAGGTCGAATGGACGGCGCCGCTGTTCCGCTATCACTGGGATCGCTATGAAGTGCGCTTCCCGTCGGCGACGCGGCAGCTGGAGGCCGGTTATCGCAGCGCGACATCGGAATTGCTCGCCGCCGCCGTGGCGCGGGCGCTGCCGCCCGAACGGGTGATGACCGCCGTGCCGATCGTGGCGATGACGCCGACCAGCGTGACGCTCGCCGACCAGCGCGTGCTCGTCGCGGGCGCGACGATCGACGGGCGCGGGCAGGGGCCGACAAAGGCGCTCGACCTGCGCTGGCAGAAATTCCTGGGGCAGGAGGTCGAGCTGGCCGAGCCGCATGGGCTGACGGGCCCGATCATCATGGACGCGACGGTGCCGCAGTTCGACGGCTATCGCTTTGTCTACACGCTGCCGTTCGGGCCGCGACACGTGTTGATCGAGGACACCTATTTCAGCGACGGCAACGACCTGTCGCCCGACCTGCTGCGCCGCCACCTCGCCGACTATGCGGCGTCGCAGGGCTGGACGATCACCCGCGTCATCCGCGAGGAAAAGGGCATATTGCCGCTCGGCATCGGCGGCGACATCGATGCCTTCTGGGACGAGGCGGCCGCGGCGGGCGAGGCCGGCGTGCCGCGCGTCGGCCTGCGCGCCGGCATGTTCCATCCGGTCACCGGCTACAGCTTTCCCGACGCGGTGCGCATGGCCGACCTGATCGCCGCGCTGCCGGTGCTCGATGCCGCAACGATCTATCGCGCGGCGCGCGAGCACAGCGTCGCGGCGTGGCGGGCGCGCGGCATGTATAGGCTGCTCAACCGGATGCTGTTTCTGGCGGCGCATGACGAGGAACGGCGCCATGTGCTGCAGCGCTTTTATGAGCATAATGACGCGCTGGTCGGTCGTTTCTATGCCGCCCGGCCGGTGCTTAAGGACTGGATGCGGATCTTGAGCGGCAAGCCGCCGATTCCGCCGATGCGGGCGCTCGGCACCTTGATCAAGTATGAAATGGGGAAAGTGTGACGCCAGCGCCGATGTGCTGGCAGGCCATACTGTGGCTGCGACACATTCGGCTTTGAACTCGTGCGGCGAACGGTTTACGCGACCGTGATGGAACATCAACGAAAAACCGCGCTCGTGATCGGCTCCGGCATCGGCGGCATCGCCTGTGCGATGCGCCTGCAAAGCCTGGGGTTCAATACCCGCCTCGTCGAGGCGCTCGATGCCCCCGGTGGCCGGGCTTATGTCCGGCGGGCACAGGGCTTTACCTTCGACATGGGGCCGACGGTGCTGACCGTGCCGCACCTCATTGAAGAGCTGTTCTCGCTCGAGCAGGACCAGGCGATGCTGGGCGAACCGGACTTTCCGGCGCATGTCCTTGGCGACGACAAGCGGATCGTGTCGGGGATCAGCGGTGGTCCGAACACCAGCCGCTATGTCGAGATCATTCCGATCCTGCCGTTTTACCGCATCTATTTCGATGACGGGACATTCTTCGATTATGACGCTGACCCGGTGCGGGTGCGGGAACAGATCGCCCGGCTGGCGCCCGAGGATCTGCAGGGCTACGAGGATTTCCACGAAGCCGCGCGGGCGATCTTCAACAGGGGTTTCCTCGAACTCGGCTATACCTATTTCGGCAATGTCGGCCAGATGCTGGGGGTTGTCCCCGACCTGCTGAAGCTGGGTGCGGTGCAGCCGCTGTTTTCGCTCATCAAGAAATACTTCAAGTCGGACAAGATGCGGCAGGTGTTCAGCTTCGAACCGCTCCTCGTCGGGGGCAACCCGATGAAAGTGCCGGCGATCTATGCGATGATCCATTTTGTCGAAAAGACCTGGGGCATTCATTTCGCGCGGGGCGGGACCGGTGCGCTGGTGTCGGCGATGGTTCGCAAGTTCGAGGAAATGGGCGGGGTTCTGCAACTGGACGCCGAAGTCGCGTCGATCGATGTGGTGAAGCGCGGCGGCAAGCGCGTGGCGACCGGCGTGACGCTGAAATCCGGCGAGGTGATCGGGGCCGATGTGGTGGTGTCGAACGCCGACTATGCCACGACCTATATGCGACTGATCGACAAGGCCCATCGCCGCATCAATCGCGACATGGTGGTGAAGTTCCGCAAGCAGTCGATGTCGTTGATGGTGATCTATTTCGGTTACCGGAAGGCCGAAGGCGACCCGGACCTGCAGCACCACAACATCATCCTCGGGCCGCGGTACGAGGAGCTGCTGACCGACATCTTCGAGCGCAAGATCCTCGGCCCGGATTTTTCCCAGTATCTGCACATTCCGACGCTGACCGATCCCAGCCTGGCGCCCGAAGGGCACCACGCGGCCTACACGCTGATCCCGGTGCCCAACAACCAGAGCGACCTCGACTGGAGCAAGATCGGCGAAGGTTTCAAGGATGTGGTGCTGACCTTCCTCGAAGAACGCGGCTATATCCCCAATCTGAAGGAACGGCTGGTTTATCAAAGCTTTGTGACGCCGGATTATTTCGAGCAGACGCTCGGCTCCTACCTCGGCAATGGGTTCGGGGTGGAGCCGGTGCTGACCCAGACGGCGTTTTTCCGGCCGCATAACCGAAGCGAGGATGTGTCGAACCTCTATCTGGTTGGCCAGAGTACCCAGCCGGGCGGTGGCACGCCCTCCGTCATGATGTCGGCAAAGATGACTGTGCGCGAGATTGCGAAGGATTTCGGCATCGCTGCCGCAGTCGTCAACGGGGTGCCGGGCCGCGCCGCCGCGTGACGGCGCAAGCCGGACCGATTTGCCGGCTTGCATCGATCGTGCCGCCTCGGCCAGGGTTCACGCGCCTTTTGACGCGTGTGTCGAAACGCCGGGCTGCAGCTTGCGCTTGACCCCCTGCCAAGCGGGGGGGAAAGGGGTGTCGTGACAGACGTTCTCGGCCACGCCCGCGAGGCGATCGCCCGCGGCTCCAAAAGCTTTGCGATGGCGGCAAAGCTGTTCGATCCGGTCACCCGCGATCGGGCGATGCTGCTTTATGCCTGGTGCCGTCATACCGACGATGTCATCGACGGCCAGGTGCTGGGGCAGGGGCGCAACGACGACACGCGGCCGCCGGCCGAACGGCTGTCGGAGGTCGAGCGGCTGACCGAGATGGCGCTGGCCGGGCAGCCGACCGGCGATCCGGCCTATGAGGCGCTGGCCCAGGTGGTGCGCGAGACCGGCATGCCGGCGCGATATCCGCGCGATCTCGTCCATGGTTTCCGCATCGACATGGAGGAGCGCCCGTTCCGCAGCATCGATGACACGCTGACCTATTGCTATCATGTCGCCGGCTGCGTCGGCGTGATGATGGCGATCGTCATGGGGGTGTCGCCGGACGACCGGCCGACGCTGGACCGCGCCTGCGACCTCGGCATGGCGTTCCAGCTCAACAACATCGCCCGCGACGTCATCGAGGATGCGATGAATTCGCGGCGCTATATCCCCGACGACTGGCTGGACAGCGTGCAGCTGGCGCCGAACAATTTCGCGTTTCCGCCGCACCGGCGCCAGCTGCACCGGCTGGTGACGCGGCTGGTCAACCTGGCCGAGGAATATGAGGCGTCGGCGCGATACGGCACGCCGGCGCTGTCGAATCGCGCTGCCTGGGCGGTGCTGGCGGCGGCGCGCATCTATGGCGGCATCGGCCGCCGGGTGCGCGATACCGGGCCCGACGCGCTCGAAACCCGGATCAGCACGACGAAGCCCGAGAAGCTGCGTGCCGTGGCGGTGGCGCTCAGCGAGACCCTGGCGCGCAAGTCGCGCTGGCCGGCACCGGCGCCGAGCCGCGACGGGCTGTGGACGATGCCCGACTAGGGTGGATTGCAGTGTCGTTGAACCAGAACACCCGCTCAGCCTGAGCTTGTCGAAGCCCCCGCGAGCATCGCCCTGCGATGCGGCTTCGACAAGCTCAGCCTGAGCGGGCCTTCTTGAATGCAATCAACTTTAGGGCGCTGACTGGGGGCAGGTCCAGCCGCTGGATATCCTTCAGCTTTGCAGCGTGAACGTCATCGGCGGCCGGATGCTGCCGGTCCCGCTTTCGATCGACGACGCATTGATGAACAGCGTGTCGCCGATCCGGTGCTGCCCGGCGCTGGCGTGGACATGGCCGAAGCAATGTACCCGCGGCGCGATGCGCGGCAGCTCGGCGGCCAGCGCCGCACAGCCATGCGACTGCCCGCCGCGCGACCGGTCGAGTATGCCCTGCGGCGGCGTGTGGGTGACGAGAATGTCGAGCCGTGGCGGAATTTGCGCCCAGGACCGGGCGAGCGACGGCCGGTCCTGGAAAAAGGCGTGGCGCGCCAGGTCGGGCACCCAGGGCGCGCCGAAGATCTTCAGCCCGCGGACTTCGACGGTTTCGCCGCGGAGAAAGCGCGCGTGCTTCAACGGCTGCGCCCGGTGTGCGGCCGCGGCCTCGAGCTCGCGATCATGGTTGCCGCCGGTGTAGAGGATCGTTTCGAACGGCTGGCGCCGGAACCAGGCGTCCATGCGTGAAAGTCGCAAGGGCGAGCGGCTGAACAGGTCGAACATGTCGCCGCAATGGATCAGCAGGTCGCCGGCGGGCAGGTCGAGCTCATCATGCCGCCAATGCGTGTCGCTGATGACGGTGACGCGGGTGTCCATGCCCGAGGTTTAGCGGCAGTGGTCATTTCGCCGCAATGGCGGCGTTTCAGTGCCGGGTTTCGCCCTGCGGCTCGGCATCGGCGCGCAGTACCGTCGGCCGCGCATATTTTTCGGCATTGTCGAGATCGAGGCTGCCGACGTCCATTTCGGTCCGGGTCTTGGCCGATGACCGGATCTTGCCCTTGCCGTTGGCCTCGAGCTGCGCCAGCAAAGCGCGGACCGGCGGGGCATAGAGGAAGCCGAAGCTGACGGTGCCTTCCTTCGATTCGACGACGTGGTGCATGCGGTGGGCCTGGACCATGCGCTTCAGATATTTCTGCTGCGGGTTCCAGCCGTGGCGGACGCGGCGGTGGACGAGCACGTCGTGGACGCCGAAATAGATGGCGCCGTACATGGTGATGCCGGCGCCGATGGCGGTGAACACCGGCCAGTCCTGGCTGGTGCCGATGACGAGCAGGATGATAGACGGCACCGCGCCCATGACGCCGAACCAGTCGTTTTTCTCGAACATGCCGACGCGCGGTTCGTGATGCGATTTGTGCAGCGACCACAGGAAGCCGTGCATCACATATTTGTGCGCGACGATGGCGACGACCTCCATGATCGCGACCAGCAGCAACGCGATGGCAATGCCCTGCCAGATGTTGATTTGCGCGGTGAACATGTTCGTCCCATAGCGGCTGTCCGGCGGCTTTGCACCCTACCCGATGCCGCACCCTTTCACGTCGCCAACGTTCGTGCGATAGGCGGGGCAATACCTATGGCAGATTTATGAAGATGCGCGCGCCTGTCCTGTTTGCCTGTGTCGTGCTGGTCGGCTGTGCCACGCCGGCGCAGCGGATTGCGCGCAAGCTGGGCGAATATGGCGTGCCGCCGCGCCAGGCGCAGTGCATGGGCGACCGGCTGCAATCGCGGTTGACCCTGGCGCAGCTGCGGCGGCTCGAGGAGATCGGCAAGATGGTCCCCGATCGCAGCGGACCGATGTCGGTCGGCGACATCGCCAGGCAATTGAGCGACCCCCGCGACCCGACCGTCGTCATCGAGGTCGTCAAAGCCGGGGTCGGATGCGCAATTTGACCGGCGAAGGCGTCGCCGGGACGATGCGGGCGCGCTGGCGCCGGCTGACCGGTGCCGACGGCCCGCCGACCGACGAGTCCGACATCGAGAGCGAGGCCGAGCGCGCCATCCGCATGTTCGGCGCGCCGGCGCAGAATCCGTTTCCCGAACCGGTGCGATACCAAGTTCAGCAGCCCGATCGCCGGGCAGAGCGCGAGCGCGCGCGGGCGCCGTTCACGGTGTTCCTGCCGGGCCTGATCATCGGCGGCGTGCTCGGCTATGCGCTGACCGTCGATGACCCCAAGACGGTGAAGGCGCTGCCCGACCGCGCCTACAACATCCTGCACGGGTCGCCCTATTATCTGAACTGCGCCCAGGTCCGGCTGTTCGGCGCGGCGCCGCTGTACAAGGGCCAGCCGGGCTATTCGAAGCGGCTCGACACCGACGGCAATGGCGTGGCGTGCGAGCCGTTCTTCGGCGACGCGCCGCCGGCGCCCAAGGGGTTGGGCAGGGGCAAGCGCGAGAGATAGGGCCGAGTTTGGCGTTGCGCGCCGCCGTCATGCCGGCGAACGCCGGCATCCACTGTGGCGCCATGGTCCGGCCATCGGCACTGTGCACGGGGATTGGTGCAGCAGCGGGCAGGACTGTACCTGGCCCGACGGTGGATGCCGGCGTGCGCCGGCATGACGACACCACGTGAAGGCAAGTGCCCTCAGCGCGCCCCCGCCCGGCGCTTTCCGAAGCTCGCCTTCTTCTTCATTTTCTCGAACCGGGTCGTGCGCGTGCCCGGGGCGCCGCCCATGCTGCGGCCTTGCACCGGTGCCACGCGCTCGCCGGCTGGCACGCCGAGCTCGTCCATTTCCAGCCGACGGATCTGGTCGCGGATGGCGGCCGCGGTTTCGAACTCGAGGTCGGCGGCGGCGGTCTGCATCTGCTTTTCGAGGTCGGCGATATAGGCCTTGAGATTGTGGCCGACGAGATTGGGCGTCTCGTCGTCGCCGGTTTCGACGATCAGGCCGTCGCGCATCGACACGTCGGCCAGCACGTCGGAGATGTTGCGCTTGATGGTCATCGGCGTGATGCCGTGTTCGGTATTGTACGCCTCCTGCCGGGTGCGGCGGCGGTCGGTCTCGCGAATGGCGCGCTCCATGCTGCCGGTGACATGGTCGGCATAGAGGATGACGCGGCCGTCGACGTTGCGCGCGGCGCGGCCGATCGTCTGGATCAGCGAGGTTTCGGAGCGCAAAAAGCCTTCCTTGTCGGCGTCGAGGATCGCCACCAGCCCGCATTCGGGAATATCGAGGCCCTCGCGCAGCAGGTTGATGCCGACGAGCACGTCGTAGACGCCGAGCCTGAGGTCGCGGATCAGCTCGATGCGCTCCAGCGTCTCGACATCCGAGTGCATGTAGCGAACCCGCAGCCCGGCCTCGTGGAGGAACTCGGTCAGATCCTCGGCCATGCGCTTGGTCAGCGTCGTCACCAGCGTGCGATAGCCGGCCGCGGCGACCTTCTTGGCCTCCTGGATCAGGTCCTCGACCTGGTCCTCGACCGGCTTGATCTCGATCGGCGGATCGATCAGCCCGGTCGGGCGGATAACCTGCTCGACGAAGACGCCGCCGGTCTTGTCCATCTCCCAGGTGCCGGGGGTCGCCGACACGAACACCGTCTGCGGGCGCATCGCCTCCCATTCGGCAAAGCGCAGCGGGCGGTTGTCGATGCACGACGGCAGGCGGAAACCATATTCGGCGAGCGTCATCTTGCGGCGGTGATCGCCCTTGGCCATCGCGCCCAACTGCCCGACGGTGACATGGCTTTCATCGACGAACAGCATGGCGTTTTCGGGAAGATATTCGAACAGGGTCGGCGGCGGCTCGCCGGGCAGGCGGCCGGTCAGGAAGCGGCTGTAATTCTCGATGCCGGCGCATGATCCGGTCGCGGCGATCATCTCCAGGTCGAAATTGGTGCGCTGCTCGAGCCGCTGCGCCTCGAGCAACTTGCCTTCGATGTTGAGCTCTTTCAGCCGCTCGGTCATCTCGAACTTGATGGCCTCGCTCGCCTGTTTCAGCGTCGGGCCCGGCGTCACATAGTGGCTGTTGGCGTAGATCTTGACGTAATCGAGCTTGGCGACGCTCTGTCCGGTCAGCGGGTCGAATTCGGTGATGCTCTCGATCTCGTCGCCGAAAAAGCTGATGCGCCAAGCGCTGTCTTCATAGTGCGAAGGGAAAACCTCGAGGTTGTCGCCGCGGACGCGGAAGTTGCCGCGCGCAAAGCCGGCGTCGTTGCGCTTGTACTGGAGCGCGACGAGCTTGCGGATGATCTCGCGGCTGTCGGCATTCTCGCCCTTTTTCAGCGTGAATGTCATCGCCGAATAGGTTTCCACCGATCCGATGCCGTAGATGCACGACACCGAGGCGACGATGATGACGTCGTCGCGTTCGAGCAGCGAGCGGGTGGCGGAGTGGCGCATCCGGTCGATGGCCTCGTTTACGCTCGATTCCTTCTCGATATAGGTGTCGGAGCGCGGCACATAGGCCTCGGGCTGGTAGTAATCGTAATAGCTGACGAAATATTCGACGGCGTTGTTCGGGAAAAAACTCTTGAACTCGCCATAAAGCTGCGCCGCCAGGATCTTGTTGGGCGCCAGGATCAGCGCCGGGCGCTGGGTCGCCTCGATGACCTTGGCGACGGTATAGGTCTTGCCCGATCCGGTGACGCCGAGCAGCACCTGGTCGCGCTCCCCGTCATTGGCCTGGGCGACGAGCTCGGCGATGGCGACGGGCTGGTCGCCGGCCGGGGTATAGTCGCTGATGAGCTCGAATTTCCGGCCGCCTTCGGATTTCTCCGGCCGCTCGGGGCGGTGGGGGACGAAATTCTCCGAACCTTCCGGCTCGGCGAGGCTGGTGCGAATCTGGATGGCCATGGCGACAATATGGATGATGGACCGCTTTTGTTCCAGTGCTGTCTGTGCGCCGCGGCATAAGGGCGGGCGCTGCGGCACCGGGTTGCGGTCATGGCGCCGGGCGGCAATACTGGAGCGGCGAGGGGCCTCAGACGGGAGAATTTCACCGTGCCACTTTTTCGCCGCTCCGTTTTCGTCGTCGCCGCGTTGCTTGCCGCGCCGCAAATTGCCCAGGCCCATCACGGCTGGAGCAGTTATGACGCCGAAAAGCCGATCAAGCTGACCGCGCCGGTCAGCGGCGTGACCTGGGGCAACCCGCATGGTGCCGCCAAGGTCAGCTATGGCGGCAAGACCTGGGATGTCGTGCTGGCCCCGACAGCGCGCATGGAAGCCCGCGGGCTGCGCCAGGATGCGCTGGTCAAGGCCAAGGCGGTGACGCTGGAGGGCTATCCGCGCAGCGACGGCACGCCCGAGATGCGCATCGAGCGGGTGACGATCGACGGCAAGACGGTCGAACTGCGCTAGGGCGTGCTCGCTGCACTGGTCGCCTGGCTGTCGACCTCGGGCATTGCCGCCTGGGCCGGCGGCGGCGGCATCTATCCGCTGGCGAACGTCGTCCATCTGTTCGGGCTGGTGATGCTGCTCGGCGGCATCGGCATCGTCGACCTGCGGCTGCTCGGCGCCTTTCCGGCGCTGCCGGCGGACGCGCTGGCCCGCGCACTGACACCGGTCGGCATCGCCGGGCTGGTGGTGATGGCGATCAGCGGCCCGGTGCTGTTCGCCGCCGATGCGCAATCGCTGGTGGCGTCGGCGGTGTTCGGCTGGAAACTGGCAGTGATTGCAGCGGCGTTGGTCAACGCGGCGGCGTTCCGCTGGCTGCTGCGCGAGGGGCCTGGGCGGCGGGCCGCGGCCGTGGTGTCGCTTTCGGCCTGGGCGTCGGTGGCGGTGCTGGGGCGGATGATTGCGTATAGTTGAGGGAGAACGCCGCCCTCCCTACCTTTTGACGCGGAGGCGTCGCCTACGGCTGCGGGGGTGGGGGTCCCCAGCGCCGTACCGAGTAAACCCCCACCCCGCTCGGCTGGCGCCGAGTCGCCCTCCCCGCAGGGGGGAGGGAG
>QBLU01000073.1 GCA_003241875.1 Alphaproteobacteria bacterium | reverse complement strand
CGGCCAGTGGACGTAAAGAGCGATCGGCTCCCCCTCCCTCGGAGAGGGAGGGGGCTGGGGGGAGGGTGCGTGCCACAGGTCTGAAAGCGCCGGGAGTGACTCACCCTCCCCCAGCCCCTCCCTTTTCAAGGGAGGGGAGCCGATCGCTCCCCTATCCACGCTGCGGCAGCACCGGCGCCAGCATCCGGAACGCCCGTGCGCGGTGGTTGTCGGCTTCCTTTTCGGCGCGGCTGATCTCGCCGAAGCTGCGTTCCTTGCCGTCCATGACGAACATCGGGTCATAGCCGAAGCCGTTGTTGCCCTTGGGCGGCCAGGTCAGCGTGCCATCGACGCGGCCCTCGACGGTCTCGACATGGCCGTCGGGCCAGGCGACGCTGAGCGCGCAGATGAAATGCGCGGTGCGCGGCCCTTCGAGGTCGAGCGCATCGCGCACCCGCTTCATGGCAACCATGAAATCCTTGCCAGGCCCAGCCCAGCGCGCCGAATAGATGCCGGGGGCGCCGCCGAGCGCATCGACGCACAGCCCCGAATCATCGGCGATCGCCGGCAGGCCGCTTGCAGTCGCCGCTGCCAATGCCTTCAGTTCGGCATTGGCGATGAAGGTGGTGCCGGTCTCCTCCGGCTCGGGCAGGCCGAGGTCGCCGGCGGACACTACCTCCAGCCCATACGGTCCGAGCAGTTCGGCCAGCTCGACGACCTTGCCGGGGTTGTGGGTCGCCAGCACGATCCTGCCGGGTTCGAGCTGGCGCGGGCTCACCGACCGACAGCCTTCAACTGCGCCGCGAACACCTCGTTGCAGCCGATGCGGGCGAGGCGGAGCAGGCGGAGCATGGTTTCCTCGTCGAACGGCGCGCCTTCGGCTGTGGCCTGGACTTCTACCATGCCGCCGCTGCTGGTCAGCACGAAATTGGCGTCGGTGCCGGCGCCGCTGTCCTCGATATAGTCGAGATCGAGCACCGGCTGGCCGTCATGGACGCCGCAGCTGATCGCCGCGACCTGCGTCGCCAGCGGGTCGGCCATGCCGGGGTTGGCCGCCATGATGCCGTCGATGGCGAGGCGCAGCGCCACCCAGGCGCCGGAGATGCTCGCCGTGCGGGTGCCGCCATCGGCCTGGATGACGTCGCAATCGAGGGTGATCTGGCGCTCGCCCAGCGCCTTCATGTCGGTGACGGCGCGCAAGCTGCGCCCGATCAGCCGCTGGATTTCCTGGGTGCGGCCGGATTGCTTGCCCTTGGCGGCTTCTCGCGAGCCGCGGGTGTGGGTGGCGCGGGGCAGCATGCCGTATTCGGCCGTCACCCAGCCGGAGCCCTTGCCGCGCAGCCACGGCGGCAGCCGCTCCTCGACGCTGGCGGTGACGAGGACATGGGTGCCGCCGAATTTCACCAGGCACGAGCCCTCGGCGTGCGCCGAAAAGCCGGGGATCATCTCGATGGTGCGCATCTGGTCGGGGGCGCGGCCGCTGGGGCGCATGGCAAGGTCCTTTGTCAATGTTGCGCCGGGGTAGCGGGCTGGCGGCGCAATTGGAACCCCTCGTGCCTTCGGGATGCGCTGGCCGGCGGCTTCGACAAGCTTAGCCCGAGCGGGTTTCCCACATCCCGCTCAGGCTGAGCTTGTCGAAGCCGCCCCCAAGGTCCTACATTCCCCCCATGCAATCTCCCACCGTGGCCGAGCTGAACGACCGCGCCCGCGAGGTGTTTCGCCAGATCGTCGATTCGTACCTGACGACCGGGGCGCCGGTGGGGTCGCGGACGCTGTCGAAGCTCGGCGCGCTCGGGCTGTCGCCGGCGTCGATCCGCAACACGATGCAGGACCTCGAGGAACTCGGGCTGCTCGCGGCGCCGCACACGTCGGCCGGGCGGCTGCCGACGCAGCTGGGCCTGCGCATGTTCGTCGACGGCATGATGCAGGCCAGCGAACCGTCGGAGGACGAGCGCGCCGCCATCGAGGGCGGGCTGATGGGCGGTGCCATCGAGGATGCGCTGGCGCGGACGACGTCGGTGCTGTCGGGCCTGTCGCAATGCGCCGGACTGGTGCTCGTCGCCAAGACCGAGATGGTCATCCGCCAGATCAATTTCGTGCCGCTGTCGCCGGGCCGGGCGATGGCGATCCTGGTCGGGGTCGATGGCAGCGTCGAGAACCGGCTGGTGACGCTGCCCGAAGGCGTGCCGCCGACGGCGCTGGAGGCGGCGGCGAACTATATCAATGCGCGGCTGGCCGGGCTGACGCTGGCGCAGGCGACCGACCGGTTGACCGCCGAGGTCGCCGCCGATCGCGCCGCGCTCGACATGATGACGGCGAGCGCGGTGGCGACGGGCCTTGCTGCCTGGTCGTCCGACGGTGCGGCGCGGCCGGTGCTGATCGTTCGCGGCCAGGCCAATCTGGTCGAATCGAGTGTCGACCTCGAACGCGTCCGCCACCTCCTCGACGATCTCGAGGACAAGGAGGAGCTCGTCCGCCTGCTCGAGCTGGCGCGCGGGGCGGAGGCGACCAAGATCTTCATCGGTGCCGAATCGCAGCTGTTCTCGCTGTCGGGCTCCAGCGTCATCGCGGCGCCCTATCGCGGCCCGGGCGGGCGCGTTGTTGGCGTGGTAGGGGTTATCGGCCCGACGCGGTTGAACTATGCGCGTGTCATACCCATGGTGGATTACACCGCACGAACCCTCAGCAGGCTGGTAGCATGACAGATGTGAATGACGCTCCCGAACAGGAGCAGGACGACACCGAAACACCGGTGGAAATCAACTATGCCGAGGAACTCCTCGCCCGCGACAAGGACATCGCCGACCTCAAGGACCGCCTGCTCCGCCAGGCGGCCGAGACCGAGAATACCCGGCGCCGGCTGGAACGCGACAAGGCCGATACCGCGGCCTATGCGATGACCGGCTTTGCCCGCGACCTGCTCGCGGTGGCCGATAACCTGCGCCGCGCCGTCGCCGCGCTGCCGGCCGAAGGTTTCGACCAGGTCCGCGCCGGCATCGAGGCGACCGAGCGCGAGCTGGCGGCGATCTTTGGCCGCCACGGCATCAGCAAGGTCGAGACCGTCGGCCAGAAGCTCGACCCCAATCGCCACCAGGCGATGATCGAGGTCGAGCACGAGACGCACGAGCCCGGCGCCATCGTCGATGAACTGCAGGCCGGCTATGTCATCAAGGACCGGCTGTTGCGGCCTGCCCTGGTCAGCGTCGCCAAGGCCAAGGCCTGAGCCTTTAACGGGGGGTAGCCATGATTATCGTGATCGCGCGCGCCGAATTCGATCCGGCGCGGCTCGATGAACTCCAGCCGGCGCTCGATGCGATGATGCGATCGACGTGGGAGGAATCGGGCTGCCTCGGCTATTCGATGGCGATCGAAAGCCGCGACGACGGCATCTGTTCGATCGTCGAACGCTGGGAAAACGAGGCGGCGCTGCGCCAGCATTTCAACCAGCCCCACATGGCGGCGTTCAATGCCGCCGTGAAGGGCGCGGTTCGGTCGATCGATGCCCGCATCTATGATGCGAGCAACGAGCGGCCGTTGATGCTTTAATCCGGAACAACCATCGCGATCGGCGGCGGGGTGACGATGGGCGCGCGGGCGGCGGGTGCCACGGCGGGCGCCGGCTTCTGCATGTAGCGATTGATCGCCCAGGCGCCGACTGCCATGCCGGCCATGCCGAGCGGGCCGAGCCGGCGTGCCACCATCGGCAAGGCGAAGCCGAGGGCCGCCCCGGCCGGGCCGGCGCCGGCGCCGCCGAAGGTTCGCGCCAGGGCCTGGCCCGCGAGAGTCGATACCAGCCGTCCGACCACTGCCATGTTACATCTCCGTTCTATTGTCTCGGGGGTTAAATAGGATGCCGCTGCCAAGGTTCCATCGCCAGTGTCGCAATCCGCGGCCGGGCATGGCAAGCTCGCAACCGTAACAATCGGGACTGGGCGCATGGATGCGGTGATCGATCGGCGGCGCGGCAACCGGCTCGATCGGCTGTTGCCGAACCGGCTGCTGGCGGTGGCGGGCATCGTGCTGCTGCTGGCGGCGCTCGTCGCGATCGCGCGCGGCCGTGCCGATTGGGGGCAGGTGCCACCGCTGATCTGGGGGCATCTGGCGACGATCCTGGTCGCGACCGCGCTGACGCCGGTGATGCTGTGGCGGCGCAAGGGCACGATGTCGCACCGCCGGCTCGGTTATGCCTGGGTCGCGGCGATGACAGCGACGGCGGTGACCAGCCTGTTCTTCGACGCCGGCGGTCGGCCGGGCAACCTCGGCGTCTTCACCGGGGATTTCTCGTTCATTCATGTCCTGTCGTTCTGGACGCTGGTGCAGGTGCCGCTGATCGTGCGGCGGGCGCAGCGGCACCAGGTCGCCGCCCACGAAAGCGCGGTGCGCGGCATGGTCTTCGGGGCGCTGCTGATCGCCGGCTTCTTCACCTTTCCGTTCGATCGAATGCTCGGACGCTGGCTGTTCGGTTGAGCCGCGAGGCCGGGCCCCCTATCTTGGCCGCCATGCCCGATCTTCGCCCTGCTCCCGGACTTCGCAACGCTATCGCTGCCCAGGTCCATGACATGGTGGGGTCGCGCGCCGGCGACGGCATGACGCGTGGGCCGGGTGATGCCGGCCTGCTGCCGTACAAGGGCGCCGCCTGGCGCATCCACGGCGATTTCGCGGCGATGATGATCGGCGGCGGCACTGCGCTGCTGATGCAGATGCTGCACCCGGCGGCCGCGGCCGGGGTGTGGGACCACAGCAATTTCCGCAAGGACATGACCGGCCGGCTGCGCCGCACCGCGCAGTTCGTGCGGGCAACGACGTTCGGCACCACCGCCCAGGCCGATGCGATCATCGACCGGGTGCGGCGCATCCATGATCGCGTCGCCGGGGTGCTGCCCGACGGCACGCCATATCATGCCAACGACCCCGCGACGTTGACCTGGGTGCATGTCGCCGGCGCCGATGCGTTCCTGCGCGCCTATGTCCGCTATCGCGACCCCTGGGCATCGGGGGCAATGCAGGACCGCTATTTCGCCGAAACCGCCATCGTCGCCCGGCGCCTGGGCGCGTCGGATGTGCCCGAAAGCCGCGCCGCGGTGGCGCGTTACCTTCACGACGTCCGCCCGCAATTGCGTGCCGACGATCGCAGCCGCGCCATTGCCGATGTGCTGCTGTCGGCGCCGCCGCCGGTTGCCGCCGCGGCGCCGGCGATGCAGCTGGTGATGGCCGCCGGCATCGACCTGATGCCGCCCTGGGCGCGGGCGCTGCATGGCCTCGACGCGCCGGCGTGGCGGCGGCCGGCAGTGCGTGCCGGGGCGCAGGGCGTCGCCTCGCTGCTGCGCTGGTCGCTCGCCGCCTGACGAACCCTGATCCGCCTGCGACACCGCGGCGATTGCCAAGCGGGGGCGTGGAACATAATGTGAACGCATGGCGCATCTCGACACCCGCGAAAAGCTGGCGATCCTTGCGGATGCGGCGAAGTACGATGCGTCGTGCGCGTCTTCGGGCACCTCGAAACGATCGTCGGAGGGCGGGAAAGGCATCGGCAGCACCGAAGGCATGGGCATCTGCCACAGCTATGCCCCCGATGGCCGCTGCATCTCGCTGCTGAAGATCCTGCTGACCAACAGCTGCATCTTCGATTGCCATTATTGCATCAACCGACGGTCGTCGAACGTGCGCCGGGCGCGCTTCACCGTCGACGAGGTGGTGAAGCTGACGCTGGCCTTTTACCGGCGCAATTATATCGAGGGGCTGTTTCTGTCGTCGGGCATCATCGGCACATCGGACTATACGATGGAGCAGCTGGTGCGGGTGGCGAAGACGCTGCGCGAGGACCACGATTTCCGCGGCTATATCCATCTGAAGACCATCCCCGACGCCGATCCCGAGCTCCTCGAACAGGCCGGGCTCTATGCCGATCGGCTGTCGATCAACATCGAATTGCCGACCGAATCGGGGCTGGCGAAACTGGCGCCGGAGAAGAACGGCATCCGGATCAGGGGCGCGATGACCGGGCTGAAGATCGCCATCGACGACAACAAGGACGCCCGTAAACATTATCGGTCGGCGCCGAAATTCGCGCCGGCCGGGCAATCGACCCAGATGATCGTCGGCGCCGATGGCGCCGACGACAGTGCCATCATGGGGACGGCGCAGTCGCTCTATGGCCGGTTCCAGATGCGCCGGGTCTATTACAGCGCCTTTTCGCCGATCCCGGATGCCAGCGCGGTGCTGCCGCTGGTGTCGCCGCCGCTGATCCGCGAGCATCGGCTGTACCAGGCCGACTGGCTGATGCGTTTTTACGGCTTCGGCATCGGGGAGGTTCAGGCGGCCACCGACGATGGCAATCTGCCGCTCGACATCGACCCCAAGACCGCCTGGGCGCTGAAGAACCGCAGCCAGTTTCCGGTCGATATCAACCGGGCGCCGCGCGAGATGCTGCTGCGCGTGCCGGGGCTGGGGGTGAAGACGGTCAACGCCATCCTGCGGGTGCGGCGGCAGCGGGCGCTGCGGCTCGACGATGTCGGGCGGTTGACGCGCGGCATCGAGAAATTGCGGCCCTGGCTGATCGCTGCCGACTGGCGCCCGGTGGCGCTGGCCGAGCGCGGCGATCTGCGCGCGACGCTGGTCAAGCCGGCGCGGGCGCAACTGGAACTGTTTGCGTGACGCCGCGATCCCCTCTCCCGCCGGCGGGAGAGGCAGGAGCGCAGCGCCTGTGTCCGACGTTCTGACCCGACATGACCAGCATCACCCTTGTCGCCCCCGATGATTTCGACGGCTTTCGCGTCGCTGCCCGCGCCTTGATCGCCGCGGGCACGCCGCCGGCGGCGGTGACCTGGCGCGTCGCCGGTGGGGACGGCGACCTGTTCGGCGGCGACGCGTCACCCGCCGGCGCTGCCGAACTTCGTGTACCCAAGGCGTTTCCCGATCTCGCCCGCCGCGTCATCTGCCACAGCGACCCGGAGCGGTTCGCGCTGCTCCACGCCCTGCTGGTGGCGCTGCAGGCGCGGCCGAAACTGCTCGAGGACAGCGCCGACCCGGGCGTTCGCCGCCTCGACGAGATGGCCAAGGCGGTCGGCCGCGACGTCCACAAGATGCGCGCCTTCGTCCGCTTTCGCGAAGTGCCCGACGACCGCGGCGAGCACTATGCCGCCTGGTTCGAGCCCGAACATCACATCGTCCGCTACAATTCTGGCTTCTTCACCCGGCGCTTCACGACGATGCGCTTTTCGATCCTGACACCGGAGCTGTGCTTGCACTGGGATGGCGAGACGGCGTCGTTCAGCCCCGGCGCGACCAAGGCGGAGGCGCCCGACGGCGACCCGATCGAAGCGACCTGGAAGACCTATTATGCCAGCATCTTCAACCCGGCGCGGCTGAAGATCGATGCGATGACGAGCGAGATGCCGAAGAAATACTGGAAGAACCTGCCCGAGGCCGAGCTGATCCCCGACCTGATCGCCGGCGCCGGAGCGCGCGTGCAGACCATGCTCGACGCCGGGGCCGAACGCCCGCCGGCGACGACGATCGACGGGTTGCGGGCCGAGGCCAGCGCCTGCCAGCGCTGCCCGCTGTGGCAGCCGGCGACGCAGACGGTGTTCGGCGAAGGCCCGGCCGATGCCGCGCTGATGTTCGTCGGCGAACAGCCCGGCGACCAGGAGGATATCGCCGGTCGGCCGTTCGTCGGCCCGGCGGGGCAGGTGTTCGATGCCGCACTGGCGGAGGCCGGGATCGACCGGCGACGCGCCTATGTCTCCAACGCCGTCAAGCATTTCAAGTTCGAGCCGCGCGGCAAGCGGCGCATCCATGCCAAGCCCGATACCGGCGAGATCAACGCCTGCCGCTGGTGGCTCGATGCCGAGCGTGCCGCGCTGAAGCCGCGCATCATCGTGGCGCTGGGCGCCACCGCGGCGCGCGCCGTGACCGGCAAGGCTGTGACAATTTCCAAGGTGCGCGGCGTGCCGTCGATCCAGGCGGATGGTTCGGAACTGTGGATCACCATCCACCCGAGCTATCTGCTGCGCATCGAGGACCCGGCGCAGGCGGCGGCCGAGCGGGTGCGATTCGTCGAGGAACTGAAGGCCGTCGCGGCCCGGCTCGGGTAGTGCGACCGGCGGCGCGTGCCGCCGGTCGCAACGTTCAGGCCGTTACCGCGGTGGCGGCGCGGCGGCGCATGGAAGCGCCGACCAGCCCGAAGCCGGCAATCAGCATCGCCCAGCTCGCGGGCTCGGGGACCGCACCGGCGGTGAAGCCGGTCAGCCCGCCGGCACCGACGCCACCGATGAAGGTGCCCGCGCCGGTCGACAGGTTGACGCTGTAGAAGTTGTCGCCGATCGAGAAGAAGGCGTTGCGCGTCGCCCCCGAGATGTCGAAGCCGACGCGATCGCCGACGCTGAACGAAAAGCCCAGCGAGCCGACGCCGACATAGGTACCGGCATTGGCATTGGTCGACAGCAGCAGGCTGTCGGTGAGCGCGTCGAGGCCATAGAGCATGGTCGTCGTCGCGCCGGCGCGGTTGTTGGTATAGGCCGACGCCATGATGTCGACGTTGGAACTGCCGTTGAGCGTGATGGCGCCATCGACGATGGTCGCGCCATTGGCCGGGTTGATGCGCAGGTTCTGGTTGGTGTCGCTGATCAGCCGCAGCCGGTCGGGGACGGGGTTGAAATCGATGCCGAAGCTGGTGCCGGTCGGGGTCGGCGCAATCACCCCGACGCTGGTCGCGGCATAGGTGCCGCCGCCGGCGCGGGTGAGCGTGTACAAATTGCCGCTGGTGCCGACGCTGTACAGCGTGCCGGTGGCGGGGCGCAGGTCGAGCCCGACGAGCGTATCGCCCGCGGCGACACCGGTGATCGTGCGCGTCGAGGTGATGGTGCCGGGCGTCATCGAATCGAAGGTGACGACGGTGTTGCCGGCCAGGCCATAGATGCGTTCGGCGAGCGCCTGTGACGCCGGCGCGGCGCTGGCGATGGCGAGTGCAGTCAGCCGCAACAGTGCGGCCCGCGAGGTAGACATCATGCGTGGTCCCTTTCCGTTTGATGCCCCCCGGCAAAGGGCAGCTACGGAGGCGGACGCACCGCCGATGCAGACTTTATGACTTTTTGTTCATCACGCCCGATTCAGGCACGGAACGCCGCTGCGGCGGCATCGATCTCGGCCTGGCGCTCTGCCAGCCGGCCCGCCATGGCGCCGTTGACCATCGCCAGGATCTCGGGTCGCGCCGTCGCCGGGGTGCCGCCGGGGCGTGCCTCGGGATCATATTCCAGCGCCAGCCGGACCGCGTCCGACGTGTCCTGGCCGTGCAGTTCCGCGATCACCCGAAAGGCGAAATCGATGCCGGCCGTCACCCCGCCGGCGGTGATGCGGTCGCGATCGACGACGGTTCGCTCTGCTACCCAGGTGGCGCCGAACCTGGCCAGGCTTTCGCCCCACGCCCAGTGGCAACCGGCGCGATAGCCCTGCAACAGCCCGGCGGCGGCGAGGATCAGCGAGCCGGTGCAGACGCTGGTCATCAGCCGCGCGCCGCCGGCCTGGTGCCGCAGCCAGTCGAGCACCACCGTGTCGTGCATGACGGCGGTGCAGCCATAGCCGCCGGGCACGCAGACCATGTCGAACTGGCCCGCATCGGCGAGGGTCCGCGTCGGCACCAGCGCCAGCCGGCAGTCGCTCATCACCGGATCGAGGCTGTGCCAGACATAGTCGACGCTGGCGCCGGGCATCCGGCTGAGCACCTGCGCCGGCCCGGTCATGTCGAGCTGGGTGACGTTGGGGTAGAGCAGGAAGCCGATGCGGAAGCCCATGTCAGGCCGCCATCGGCAGTTGCAGCGCATCGGCGACGGCACGGTGGCGGATGTGCCCGCCGGCGACGTTGAGCCCTTCGGCAAGGTGCGGATCGGCCGCCATCGCCGCGGCGGCGCCCATGTCGGCGAGCCGCAGCACATAGGGCAGCGTCGCGTTGTTGAGCGCGAAGGTCGAGGTGCGGGCGACGGCGCCGGGCATGTTGGCGACGCAATAGTGGATGATGCCGTCGACGACATAGACCGGGTCGGCATGGGTGGTCGCCCGGCTGGTTTCGAAACAGCCGCCCTGGTCGATGGCGATGTCGACGAGGACGCTGCCGCGCTTCATCAGTTTCAGCATCTCGCGGCTGACCAGCTTGGGCGCCGCCGCCCCGGGGATCAGCACGGCACCGATGACGACATGGGCGCGGGCGATGGCGGCGGCGATGGCGGCGCCCGACGAAAACGCCGTCTTGACCCGGCCTTCGAAGATCTCGTCGATCTCGGCCAGCCGCGCCGTCGAGATGTCGTAGATGGTGACATCGGCACGCATGCCGACCGCCATTTGCGCGGCGTTGAGCCCGGAGACGCCGCCGCCCAGGATGGCGACCCGGCCCGGCGCGACGCCCGGCACGCCGCCGAGCAGGATGCCGCGGCCGCCCTGTTCCTTTTCGAGGTAATGCGCGCCGACCTGCACCGACATGCGGCCGGCGACTTCCGACATCGGCCGCAGCAGCGGCAGACCGCCATGCCGGTCGGTGACGGTTTCATAGGCGATGCAGGTGGCACCGCTGGCCATCAGCGCTTCGGCCTGGGGCTTGTCGGCGGCGAGGTGGAGATAGGTGAACAGCGTCTGTTCGGGGCGCAGCCAGGCGCATTCGTGCAGCTGCGGCTCCTTGACCTTGACGATCATGTCGGCGGCCCGGAACACCGACGCCGCATCGGGCGCGATGGTGGCGCCGGCGGCGACATAATCGGCATCGGTGAAATCGATTCCGCCGCCGGCACCGGTCTCGACGATGACCTGGTGGCCGCGCGCCGTCAGCTCCGCCACCGACGGCGGGGTCAGGCCGACCCGATATTCATGAACCTTGATTTCCTTTGGCACGCCTACACGCATCGAAACTCTCCAAATTCGCGATGGCGCGACCATAGCCGGTCGCCCGGTGGTCGAACAGGTGTCACGCCGGGCGGCTCCGTTGCAGGCGGCGCACATCGCCGGGGAACGTCGCCGCATTGCGGCACCGTCATGGCTGTGCTACCGGGCCGCCCGCTTCCCTTCGGGACCAATGTTGAATGTCGAGCGCGACCGCCGCGACGCCTGCCACCGACGCCGCCCATGCGCACGCCCCCCAGGGTACGGCCCGGCTGGCGGTCGGCGCCATCGGCGTGGTGTTCGGCGACATCGGCACCAGCCCGCTTTATGCGCTGAAGGAGACGTTCACCGGCCACCACAAGCTGGCGGTGGACCAGCTCCATGTCTTCGGCGTGATGAGCCTCGTGTTCTGGACGATGACGCTGATCGTCACGGTCAAGTACATCCTCGTCATCCTGCGCGCCGACAATCGCGGCGAAGGCGGCAGCCTGTCGCTGCTGGCGATGATCTCGCGGCTGTCGACGCACAGCGCCAAGCGCACGCGCTATCTCGGCCTGCTCGGTGTGCTGGCGACGGCGCTGTTCATCGGCGACTGCATCATCACGCCGGCGATCTCGGTGCTGTCGGCGGTCGAGGGGCTGACGGTGGTCAGCAGCGGCTTCGAGCGGCTGGTGCTGCCGATCTCGGTCGGCATCCTGATCGGCCTGTTCCTGCTGCAGGCGCGCGGCTCCGCCAAGGTCGGGGCGTTGTTCGCGCCGATCATGCTGGTCTATTTCGTCACCATCGCGGTGATGGGGCTGTCGCAGCTCGTCCAGCATCCGGCGATCCTGCAGGCGATCAACCCGATCTGGGCGGCGCGCTTCTTTCTCGACAATCCGGCGCTGGGGTTCCTCGCGTTGGGCTCCGTCGTGCTGTCGGTGACGGGGGCGGAGGCGCTTTATGCCGACATGGGGCATTTCGGCAGGAGGCCGATCCAGCTGTCCTGGCTATATTTCGTCATGCCGGCGCTGCTGCTCAACTATTTCGGCCAGTCGGCGCTGGTGCTGGCGTCGCCCGAAAAGATCGCCAATCCGTTCTTCCTGATGGTCCCCGACTGGGCGCGGCTGCCGCTGGTCGGGCTGGCCACGATGGCGACGATCATCGCCAGCCAGGCGGTGATTTCGGGCGCGTTCTCGGTGGTGCAGCAGGCGGTGCAGCTGGGGTTCCTGCCGCGGGTGAAGATCACCCACACCTCGGCGTCGGCGGCGGGGCAGGTCTATATCCCGCTGGTCAACTGGGGCCTGCTCGGCATGGTCGTGTTGCTGGTGCTCAGCTTCCAGTCGTCGTCCAACCTCGCCTCGGCCTATGGCATCGCGGTGACCGGCAACATGTTCATCACCACCTGCATGATGGCGGTGCTGGTGCTGACGGTATGGAAGTGGAATCGCTGGCTGGCCTATGGCTTCGTCGGCACCTTCCTGATCATCGATGCGGCCTATCTCGCTTCGAACATGACCAAGATTCCTGACGGAGGCTGGTTCCCGCTGCTCGTCGGCGCGATCACCTTCACCTTCCTGACGACCTGGGCCAAGGGCCGCTCGCTGATGCAGGAACGGCTGCGCGAAAGCGCCATGCCGATGGAGGTGTTCATCAAGTCGGCCGCCGGCGCGGCCACCCGCGTGTCGGGCACCGCGGTGTTCATGACGACATCGCCCAAGGGCGTGCCGCCGGCGCTGCTGCACAACCTCAAGCACAACAAGGTGCTCCACGACCGCATCATGATCCTGACGGTGATGATCGAGGAGGTGCCCTATGTGTCCGACGAGGACCGCATCGGCGTCGTCGACCTGGGCAGCAATTTCTACCGCATCTTCATCCGCTATGGTTTCATGCAGGAAATCGACATTCCGGCGGTGCTGAAGAAGGTCGAAAATTGCGGCCCGAAGCTGAAGATGATGGAGACGAGCTTTTTCCTGTCGCGGCAGACGCTGCTGGCCAGCGACCGGCCCGGCATGGCGCTGTGGCGCGAGCATCTGTTCAGCTGGATGATGCGCAATGCGGAAAGCGCGATGGATTTCTTCAAGCTGCCGACGAACCGGGTGGTGGAATTGGGGTCACAGGTCGAGATCTAGCGCAGCGCGGCCGCAGCGTTGGAAGCGATTTGCACAGCAAATCGGTGAAACGCGCGGACTCGCGCAAGCTCGGCCGGCGGGGCGGCGCGGCCTTCCCGCGTCGAACCCGTCCGACGCCAGCCGCGGCTTGGGTGGAAACCTGCCGTTGGCTCGGTGCATAAATTTGCCTACCATCGAGCATGGCAATCGCTGAACATCTCCCTCCGCGTAGCCTTGGCCTTGGTGGAGACGGCGACGAGATAACGGCGATCAAAGAGGTTGAGCGATGCTTCGGCGTTCGGCTCGACTACTCCGACTCGCAAAACTGGACGACGGCTGGCGACGTGTTCGCGGCGCTTCAGCGGGCACTTCCTGCCGAACGAGCAGCGGCGCATGACACGTGGGTGCGCTTTGCCCAGGCTATCTCCTCAGAAACAGGCGTAGACTATTCGCTAGTGACGCACGAGACCTTGTTGCTCGGCCAGCACCGGTTCGACCGCCGGTTTCTACTGGTGGTTGCGATCCTGATCGGGTTGACGCTCGCCATAGTTCGGCACTGGTGAATGTCCGCTAGTGGGCGAAAGCGGACCACAGCACTGCCGCCACAAAGCGCATGGGCAAAGCCCATGCCGACGTCAGACGGGTTCGGCGCGCAGGAGCGCGCGCCGCCCCGCTGGCCGGCTTTGCGCCTGTCGGCGCGCTTCCCGTCTTTGCTTCGCAAAGCCGGTCCAGCGCGCGCGCGGCGCTACAGCTCAAACAACGCCGCCGCCCCCATGCCGCCGCCGACGCACATCGTCACGACAACCCGCTTCGCCCCGCGCCGCCGCCCTTCGATCAGCGCGTGTCCGGTCAGCCGTGACCCCGACATGCCGAACGGATGCCCGATCGAAATCGCGCCGCCGTCGACGTTGATCCGGTCAGGATCGATGCCCAGCGTGTCGCGGCAATAGAGCACCTGCACCGCGAACGCCTCGTTCAGTTCCCACAGGTCGATATCGGCGACCGTCAGGCCGTGCCGCGCCAGCAGCTTGGGCACGGCGAATACCGGCCCGATGCCCATTTCCTCCGGTCCACAGCCGGCGACCGCAAAGCCGCGGAAGACGCCCATCGGCTCCAGCCCGCGTCGCGCCGCCTCGGTGTCCGACATGACGACGCAGACGCTGGCGCCGTCGGACAACTGGCTGGCGTTGCCGGCGGTGATGAAGCCGCCTTCGCGCACCGTCTTCAGCGCGGCGAGACCCGCCAGCTGGGTGTCCGGGCGGTTGCCTTCGTCCTTGACCAAGGTCGCCAGCTCGAGGCTTTCGGTGCCGTCCTTGGCGGTCACGCGCTTCGTCGCGGCGATCGGCACGATCTCGGCATCGAAGCGGCCGTTGTCCTGGCCGGCGGCGGTGCGGCGCTGGCTCTCAAGCGAGTATTCGTCCTGCGCTTCGCGGCTGACGCCATATTTCGTCGCCACATGGTCGGCCGTCTCGATCATCGGCCAGTACAGCGCCGGCATGGTCTCGGCGATGCCATCGGAGCGGTAGCGGACGAGATTCTTGTTGGGCAGCACCAGCGATACCGAATCGAGCCCGCCGGCGACATAGATGCCGTCCTCGCCCGCCTTCAGCCGCTGGGCGGCGAAGGCGATGGTCTGCAGCCCCGACGCGCATTTGCGATCGATGGTGGTGCCCGAAACACTGACCGGCAGCCCCGCCGCCAGCGCCGCGACGCGCGCGACATTGTTGCCGGTGGCACCCTCCGGATGGGCGCTGCCGAGCAGCACGTCCTCGACCTCGGCGCCGTCGACCCCGGCGCGCGACAGCGCCGCGCGGATGACATGCGCCGCGAGCAACGGGCCCTCGGTATCGTTGAGCGCGCCCTTGTAGGCGCGGCCGATCGGCGTGCGCGCTGTCGAAACGATGACGGCTTCGGTCATGTCGGGGCCTTCCAGCTGGTTGCCGCTTCGGTAGCCGAGCGCCGGTGCGGCCGCCAGTGGTCTTGCCGCGCCGGCGCCGCGCCGCCATGACGGCGCCATGGACCTGCCCCCTCCCGCCGCCGAAATCGTCGTCACCGGTACGGCG
>QBLU01000072.1 GCA_003241875.1 Alphaproteobacteria bacterium | reverse complement strand
GGGGGGGTGATAGAAGCGTGGGGGCGGAAAGGGACCGCTTTCCTCCCCCCTCAGGGGGGAGGAAAGCGTTCCCTTTCCGCCCCCACGCTTCTATCACCCTCCCAAACAAGGAGGTCGCCCATGAAGATCATCATCGGAACCCGCACGCTGTCGTCCTGGTCGCTGCGCGGCTGGCTCGCGGCGAAACAGTCCGGCCTGCCCTTCGCCACCGAATGCCGCGAGATGGACACGCCGGAATGGCAGGGCGGCGAGGCGAAAAAGGACCTGCCGTCGGGCAAGGTGCCGCTGCTCATCGACGGCACGACGCCGATCTGGGACAGCATGGCGATCATCCTGTGGCTGTCGGACAAGGGCGGCCATGATCGCTATTGGCCGCGCGAATGGCCGGCCCGCGCGCTGGCCTATGCGATGACGGCGGAGATGCACTCGGGCTTTCCGGCGCTGCGCTCGGCCTGCCCGATGAACCTGCAGAGCGCGTTTCCGGATTTCGAGGCCAGCGACGCGGTCAAGGCCGATGTCGCCCGCATCGACGCATTGTGGACCGACGCGCGCGAACGCTTCGGCAGCATCACCGATCTGCCCTGGCTGTTCGGGCCGTTCAGCGCCGCCGACATCATGTTCGCGCCGGTCGTCTATCGCATCCACCATTATCACCTCGCCGTGTCGCCGACGGCGCGCGCCTATGTCGACGCGATGCTCGGCCACCCGTGGATGCAGGAATGGAACCACGACGCGCATCAGGAGACGCTGCGCTACGACCTCTACCCCGTGCCGGGCGGCGTGCCGGCTTGACGCGCCGCGGCCAGCCATTAGCGTCCGCCGCAACGAATTCGGAGACCTGAATGCGAAACTTCCTCTGCGCTGCCGCCATCGTGCTGGCGGCCGTGCCCGCCGTTGCTGCCGAGCCGCAGTTTTCCGCCGACCGGTTGAAGGCCGATGTCGGCTTCATGGCCGACGACCTGCTCGAAGGCCGCGACACCGGCAGCCGCGGCCATGAAATCGCCGCCGCCTTTGTCGCCGCCGAATTCGCCAAGGCCGGGCTGCAGCCCGCCGGCAAGAACGGCTGGTTCACGCCCTTGACCTTCCCCGCCGCGCGGCTCGCCTCGGGCAAGGTCACCATCACCGGCGGCGGCGCCCCGGCCGATTTCGCCCATGCCGGCGAAACCATCGTTTATCCGCTGCTCGCCCACCCGACCGGCGACGTCACCGCGCCGCTGGTCTTCGTCGGCTTCGGCATCGACGCGCCGAAACAGGGCTTCGACGACTACAAGGGCCTCGATGTCCGCGGCAAGATCGTCGTCATGCTGAACGGCATCCCCAACGGCCCGCCCAACGAGGTGCTGGCGCATCTGGCGCGGCAGAAATCGGCGATGGCGGTGGCGCGCGGTGCCGTCGGCGTGATCAGCGTCAACACGCTGCGCGGCACCCGGCAGTATGGCTGGACGCGCCGGCTCGAAACCGCCAATGCGCCCGACCTGACCTGGGTGCAGTCCGACGGCAAGCCGTTCGACGACGGCGCCGCCTTGCGCGGCCGTGCCATGGCCAGCCCGGCCGCGGCGGAACGCATCTTTGCCGGTGCGAAACAGCCGCTCGCCGCCGTGCTGGCGCTCGCCGATACGATGGGCGGCCGGCCCCGCGGTTTCGCCCTCGCCACGACAGCGCGCATCGAATCGCGATCGACCGAGTCCCGCATCACCAGCCCGCAGGTTGTCGGGCGCCTTCCGGGCAGCGACCCGGCGCTGGCTGCCGAGCATGTCGTGCTGATGGCCCACCTCGACCATATCGGCATCTCGGCCGACAAGAAGGGCGACAAGATCAACAACGGCGCGCTCGACAATGCCGCCGGCGTCGCGGTGATGCTCGAGGTGGCGCGCGCCTTCCAGGCCAGCGGCGCGCCAAAGCGGTCGATGCTGTTCCTCGCCAACACCGCCGAGGAAAAGGGCCTGCTCGGCGCCGAGGGCTTTGCCGCTGATCCCGGCATCCCGGCCGAAAAGATCATCGCGGCCGTCGATCTCGACATGCCGCTGCTGCTCTACAATTTCACCGATGTCATCGCCTTTGGCGGCGACCACACGACGATGGGCCCGGTCATCGCCGATGCGGTCAAAAGCGCCGGGGTCAGCCTGTCGTCCGATCCGATGCCGGCCGAAACCATTTTCGTCCGCTCCGATCACTATGCCTTCGTCAAGCGCGGCGTGCCGGCGATCATGCTCGCCACCGGCTTCGGCAATGGCGGCGACAAGATCTGGGAGAATTTCCTCAAGACCGACTATCACCAGCCGAGCGACGACATGAAGCTGCCGATCGACTGGGCCGCCGGCGCCAAGTTCGCCCGCGTCAACTACCTCATCGCCCGGCAGATCGCCGACGGTGCGGAGCGGCCGCGCTGGTACCAGGGTGATTATTTCGGCGCGACTTTTGCGCCGGGCGCGCCAAAGGCGCCGCGCAGCGGGGGCAAGTGACCATGGCGACAGGCAAATGGACCCGCGGCATCGCGGCGGCGACGATCGTGGCGGCGGTGCTGGTACTGATGGCCGGCCCGCTGATGAAGTTCGGCGTGCTCGGCTGGCAGGCCGGGCTCGGCCTGTTCGTGCTGGCGGCGCTGCTCGCCGGCGTGGGCGGGCTGTTCTGCCTCGTCGTGCTGGTGCGCCGGCGCGGCAATCTGTTGACGGTGCTGGCGGCGGCGGCGGGGCTTGCCGCCATCGCCATCCCGGCGGCGATCGTCGCCGAGGGCCGCCGCGTGCCGCCGATCAACGACATCACCACCGATACCGCCAACCCGCCGGCGTTCGAGGCGATCACCGCCGAAATGCGCGGCCCCGGCACCGCGCCGCTGGCCTATGACCCGGGCTTTGCCGCGCTGCAGGCCGCCGGCTATCCGCGGTTGCAGGCGCTCACCGTCACCGATGCCCCCGACGTGGCCTATGACAAGGCGCTCGGCGCCGCCCGGGCGATGGGCTGGGCGATCATCGCCAGCGACGCCGCGGCGGGCCGCATCGAGGCGACCGACACCGTGCCCTGGTGGGGCTTCCACGACGATGTCGTCGTCCGGCTGACCGCCACCGACGCCGGCACCCGCATCGACGTGCGGTCGAAATCGCGCGTCGGCAAGGGCGACCTCGGCGTCAACGCCAAGCGCATCAGCGACTTTTACGCCAAGATCGGCGGGAAGTGACGGCGCCGGCGCGCAGGACGTGCTGGCGGCGGCGCTGGCGGGCCTCGGCTTCACCGTGCACCGCCTGCGCTTCGGTGACGCCCCCGACGGCCCCGTCGACAATCTGTTCGCCACCATCGGCAGCGGCCACCCGCATTTCGCCTTCGCCGGCCATACCGACGTCGTGCCCGTCGGCAACCACGCCGCCTGGAGCGTCGACCCCTTTGCCGGCCATGTCGCCGACGGCTGGCTGGTCGGGCGCGGCGCCAACGACATGAAGGGCGCCATCGCCGCCTTCGTCACCGCCGCCGGCCACCATGTCGCGCGCGGCTTCACTGGCCGCCTGTCGCTGGTCATCACCGGCGACGAGGAGGGCCCGGCGACCTGGGGCACGGCGAGGATGCTCGACTGGCTGGAGGAGACCGGCCTCGTCCCCGACCTCTGCCTCGTCGGCGAACCGACGTCGCGGCAGACGCTGGGCGACATGATCAAGGTCGGGCGGCGCGGCTCGCTCAACGCCTGGATCACCGTCAACGGCGCCCAGGGCCATGTCGCCTACCCGCACCGCGCCGACAATCCGGTCACCCGGCTGGTCGCCATCCTCGCCGAGCTGAAATCGCGCGGGCTTGACCATGGCAACGACTGGTTCGACGCGTCGAACCTCGAAGTCACCGACATCGCCGTCGGCAATCCGGCGACCAACATGATCCCGGCGCAGGCTCATGCCCGGCTCAACATCCGCTTCAACGACAGCCATCGCGGCGCGGAACTGGAGGCGTGGATCCGCGCCACCGTCGCCGCCCATGCCCCGGCCGCCGATGTCGTGGTGAAAATCTCGGGCGAGGCGTTCCTGACCGAGCCGGGGGCCTTTTCCGCCGCCATCGCCGACGCGGTGACCGCGGTGACCGGGCTGGTGCCCGAACTGTCGACCAGCGGCGGCACGTCGGACGCGCGCTTCATCCGCCGCCTGTGCCCGGTCGTCGAGTTCGGACTGCCCGGCGCGACGATGCACAAGGTCGATGAAAGCGTCGCGCTCGCCGACCTGGCGGCGCTGGCGGATATCTATGCGGGTGTGCTGGAACGGGTGCTGCCGAACTAAGGCCCGCCGGAAAAACCCGTCAGAGCAAGGGGGGGCACCTGCCAACCTCAAAGCCCCTCCTCGTCATGCTGGCGAACGCCAGCATCCACTGTCGCGCAAGGCCCCGCCCGCGCCGCCCGTGTCGACCTTAAGTGCAACAGCCGGCACCCATTGGCACGGTGGATGCCGGCGTTCGCCAGCATGACGGTGACGGCGTGCTCGCCTCAAGCCGGCGGCAGCGCATCCCCCTGGTAGCGGCTTTCGAGGAACTTGCCCTGCACCCGCAGCGCGTCGCGATCGGCGGAGGCGAGCTCGTCCGAGGCGCGGCCCAGCTCGGCCTCGACGACCTTCAGGCCCTCGATCAGCGTCGTCTCGAGGGTGCGGCCGTCGCTGTCGATGGTGCGGGCGCGTTGGTCGGCGGGGATGCGGGTATAGCGTTCGACCAGCTCGGGAAGGTGTCGCCCAAGCAGCCGCGACAGGTCCTGCGCCACTGGGTCGGCGGGGCCGACCTGCGCCAGCTGGCCCTCCAGCGTCGCCAGCTTGGCCGAAATCGCATCGACCTGCGGCGCCGCCAGCCGCGGCAGCTCGCGCCGCCGGCGGTCGAGCCAGCGCTCGGTGACGGCGGGCAGCGCCGCCGCCGGGGCGTCGGTCAGGTTGCGGGGCTCGGGCGGATCGCCGACCGAGATCGCCGCCGCCATCACCGCCATGCTGCCGAACAGGATGGCGAGGATCAGCACGGTGGTGCCGATGCCGCCGCTGATCAGGCCCCAGGTGATCAGCGACACGATGATCAGCAGCGCGGTCAGCGTCGCGCGCTTGACCCGCTTGCCGAACTTTTCGGTGGTGCGCTGGCGCCGCCGGGCGCGCACCCTTTGCGCCGCCTCGCCGGCCGACAGCCGCGCCAGCCGCTCGTCGTTGCGTGCGATCACGTCGCCCGGGTCCGCCATGTCAGCTCAGGGCCTCGAACGGCGACTTGCCGCTGTTGTCGAGCTTGGCCTGGTTGGCGCCCTCGGCGCGGGCGATATAGCCGCGGCTCTTCTCGACTTCGCTGGTCAGCGTGTTGACCGTCGTCTTCATCGATTCGAGCGCCTGCAGCTTGAACGTGTCGATGGCATCCATCGTCTGGTAGACGTTCTGGAAGGCGCGTTGCAGCGTCTCTATCGGGATGGTGCTGCTGGCGGCCTGGCTGTGGATGGCGGCGGTGTTGCTCTTCAGCAGTTCGCCGGTCGAATCGATCATGTTGGCGGTCGTGGTGTTGAGCGCGCCGATCTGTTCGAGCACCATTTTCTGGTTGGTCATCGCCTCGGCAACGGTAACGGCGGTGCGCAGCGCCGCGACGGTCGTCGTGCTGGCGCGGTCGACGCCCTTCACCAGCTCGATGTTGTTCTTCTTGACCAGGTCGAGCGCCAGATAGCCCTGTACGCTGACCGCCTGCTGGGTCAGCAGATCGGTGGTGCGCTGGCGAACATGGAACAGCGCCGATTCGCGGATCGCCTTGGCCTTGGCCGGATCGCTGTAGTCGAGCTCCTGCGCCTTCACTTCAAGGCGCGAATCCAGCGTCTTCGAGACATGGACCATCTGTTCGAGCTTGCCCATGGCGTTCCACAGGTTCGCCCGCTCCTGGTCGATGGCGGCATTGTCGTGGAGCAGCTCGTCCTTGCCGTCCTTCAACCGGCCGAGAATGGCGGAGATGTGGGTCTGCGCCGATTTGTAGCTGTCGAAATAGCCGCGCAGCTTGTTGCCGCCGAACGGGATCAGCCCGAACAGCTTTTTCTTCGTCGTCATGTCGCCGCGGCGCGACGGGTCGAGGTCCTCGATGGTGGCGCGCAGCGCGGTCAGGTCGGCGCCGATGCCGCTTTCCTTGTCCATCGCCCGCACCGGACGGTCGAGGAAGCGATTGGATTGCCCGGCCGCCGATGCGATCTCGGTGGCGCCCAGATTGGCGAGCTTGTCGATCTCCTTGCCGAACTCGGGGCTCGACGCGTCCTGGGCGAGCAATTTGTCGATATAGGTGTCGACGCGCGTCTCCAGCTCACTGACCTGTTCGGACTTCAGCGGCACCAGCCCGGCGGCCTTGCCGGGGGCGATCGCGCCTACCGGTGCCGGGGCTTCCAGCGTGATTGCCGGTTCGGTTGCAGTCATCGTCGGTTTGACAGCCATCTTCGTCCCTTCTTGCGGGTAGCGGCAACCTTTAGCAGGTCGTTGCCGCTTCCTCTACTGTGTTAGGATGCTGGGACGGTTTATCAAGGGGTGGCTTCACATCGAGATCGATGACGGTGACGCACATTTCGGTCTGCGTCACCATGCCGGCGGTGGTCAGGAACGCGATGTCGGCGGCGTCGCGGCCATGGGCGATGCGGACCATGCCGCCGATCGGCGCCAGCCGGGTCGGATCGACCAGCCACCAGCCGCCGTCGAGGAAGACCTCGAACACGGCATGGAAATCGGGCGGGTCGAGCGCCAGCGCATAGGCGGCGACGGCGCGCGCCGGAATGCCGGCGGCGCGGCACAATGTCATGCCGAGATGGGTGAAATCGCGGCAGACGCCGGCGCGATCGATGAAGGTGTCGGATGCGCTGGTCGTGCCGGTCGACACGCCATGGACGTAATCGAGGTTGACGTGCAGCCAGTCGAGGATCGCCAGCGCCCGCGCGCCGCCCGGTTGCAGATGGCCGAACTCGCGCGCCGCAAAGCGCAGGAACTGGTCCACGGGGCAATAGCGGCTGGGCAGCAGATAGGGCAGCACCGCCACCGGCAGCTGCGACCAGGGCGCCACCTGCAGGGTCGGCGGCAGCTCGAGCCGTGGCGCGATGCGGACGACGGCGGTGTAACCGAGCGTGACCCGGCCATTGAGCGGCCCGCGCAGCAGCCGCGCGCCGCTGACCGGATCGGTCGATTCGGCAAGCCTGACCCCGTCGGACAGAGTCAGTGTTTCGCTCTCGACGATCTGTCCCGGGGCATGGGCAGCGAGGATCGCGGCAATGGTTTCAGTGGGTTCAGGGAATTCATAGGCAAGACGGGACTGGACCTGAACGCGCACGCAAAACTCCTGGACAGAACCTGCGCTATGAACGCGCCGGACGCCGGATCGTTTCGCATGGAATCGCGGGCGGTGGGTGACAATCTTTTAGTCCGTTCCCGACTTCTGTCCGTCATGCCGGCGAACGCCGGCATCCACCGTTGCTCACGGACCGGCCCCACCCGCACCAGCCGTAACGATGGCCAGGACTTTGCGGCGCAGTGGATGCTGGCGTTCGCCAGCATGACGACCGGAAATCAGGCGATCAGCCCCTCGACCACGTCGTGAAACCGCTTCACCCCCTGCTCCAGCCCGCCGAGCAGCACATGGTCCACCGCGCCCGACGACAGGCCCTGCTGGCCGAGCGCGGCGGCGCGGAAATCCTCCGCCCCGAACACGCCCTGGTCGAGCAGTTTCCAGCTTTTCGCCCAGTGTGCCTCGGCCTTGGGGGTCGCCGGCGGCGCCGGGATCAGCATGAAATCCTCCACGATCGTCCGGTCGACGGCGCGCGGCATCAGCGTCATGATGTTGATGTAATCGGGCGAGGCAACGACGATCGTGGCCGGCACCAGCGTATAGGCAAAGGTCATGGTGCGGCGCAGTTCGGCCATGCTGGTAACGTCGACATCGTCCTCCAGCGCGGCCAGGCGCGCGACCAGCGATCGGCTGTGCGGCCCGATGTCGTCACCGCTGGTGACGCCGTCCTGGAAATAGGGCGCGATGGTCGCGGCATGGAGCCGCACGACGTGATAGCTTTCGCTGAAGGCGTCGACGATCAGCTTCCAGTTGGCGGCGACATCATGGCTGGCGCGGGCGTAAAGATGCTGCCCGCCGAAATCGAGCGCGTCGAAATCCTCCGCCAGCGGGCCCTTGGCGAGCCCGAAATCATATGTGCGCGTGCGGTCGAGCCCGGCCCAGATCAGCCCGCCGGCCTCGACGCTGGGCATCTCGACCAGGCCGCGTTCGGCCTTGTCGAGGCCCGGGAAGGTCTCGGCGCGCGGCAGGCCCTTCAACCGGCCGTCGAGGGCATAGGTCCAGGCGTGATAGGGGCAGACCAGCGCCGGGCCATGCGCCAGCGCACAGCCTTCGACCAGCCGGGTGCCGCGATGCCGGCAGACGTTCATGAACACCCGCGCCACGCCCCTGCCGTCGCGGGCAATCAGCAGCGGCACGCCGAAACCATCGTGGGTGATGCTGGTGTTGGGGTCGGGCAGCAGCGCCGACGGGCCGAGCACGACGGGATGGGCGCGGAACAGCCGGTCCTGTTCGCGGGCGAATCGGTCGGGGCAGGTATAGACGCTGGCCGGCAGCGTCGTCGTCCGCGCCGGGGCCGGGCGCTGGGCCGCGGCGGGGATCGATCGCGCCAGCGCGAGCTGGCCGGGGGTAGGGCGGCGGAAGGGGACGTGCAGGTCCATGGCGCCATGCTACGCCGTTTCGGCGCCCCGGCAAACCGGCGTTCGTCCCGTCGCGCTATGTGCGCTACCGAACCGAACTGGGCTTCACATCGGCGCCGGGCGCACTACTATGGGGGTGCATGTTGCGTTCGCGGGAATCGGGATCGGCCGCTCGGGCCGGCTCGGAGCAAAGCGTCATCACCATTCGGGTCGCTGCTGCCGTCGCCACTCCCTTCCACCGGAACCGCCAGGTCATGAGCCTTCCCCAAGATCCCGGCCCGGGCGGCAGGCTGACGGCAGGCGTCCTGCGTGGCCGGCCGGTCGGCTATGCCCTCGCCGTCGCGTCGGTGGTGCTGGCGCTTGGCATCCGGATGCTCCTCGGCGCCGCCTTTCCCGCCGGCTTCCCGTTCCTGACCTTCTTTCCGGCGATCATCATCATCAGCTACCTGGCCGGCGTCGGCCCCGGCATCTTCGCCACGCTGCTGTCGCTGCTGTTGGCCTGGTTCGTGCTGATCGAGCCCGTCTATTCGTTCCGACTCCTCGACGGCACCGTCATGCCGCTGCTGTTCTTCCTCGCCGTCGCCGGCATCGACATCACGCTCATCGCCGTCATGCAGGATGCCCTTGATCGCCTGTCGGAAGAACGGCGGCTGACGGCGCGGCTCTATGACCAGCAACTAAGCCTGTTTGCCGAGCTGCAGCACCGCGTCGCCAACAACATGGCCTTCATCTCGGGGCTGCTGCGCCTGCAGAAACGCCGTATCGTGGCGGAGCCGGCCAGCGCCGCCAACGCCTTCGACGAGGCGGTGCAGCGCATCGAGACGATGAGCCGGGTCCATCGCCGGCTTTATGATCCCGCCGCCGCCAACCGCGCCCTCGGCGGCCATCTGCAGGCGATGTGCGACGAGCTCATCGGCCTGACCGGCATGGCGCACATCCAGGTCCATGTCGACGTCCCCGACCTGCAGATCGCGCTGCCGCAGCTGCTGCCGCTGTCGCTGGTCGTCGCCGAAACCGTCACCAATTCGCTGAAGCACGGCTTTGCCGGGCAGGACGATGGCCGCATCACCATCACGACCGAACCCGGCGCCGGCGCCGCGGTGGCATTCGTCATCCGCGACAACGGCATAGGCTTGCCCGCCAACTTCGCGCTGGCCAACAGCAACGGCCTCGGCATGCGCATCGTCGACGGCCTGGTGCGCCAGATCGGCGGCACCATCGCCACCACCAACGAGGGCGGCACGGTCACCCGCATCACCCTGCCGGCGACGGCGCCCGACAGTGACCTCGATGCCGACTTCGAGACCGGGCGTGACAGGCCCGGCGCGGCGGTTACAAGGATGGCATGACCGAACAGATCGCCGCCGACTGGCGCAATTCGCTTCCCGGGTGGATCCGCCCCTATTCTGAAACCGGGCCTGTGGGTTGCCTGCTGCTCGGCATGGCGTCGGGCTTTCCGATCGCGATGATCGCCGCGACGCTGACGACCCGGCTCGCCGAAAGCGGCATCGAGAAAAAGACGGTGACGGCCTTTGCGCTGGCGCTGCTGATGTACAATCTGAAGCCGCTGTGGGCGCCGGCCATCGATCGCTGGCGGCTGCCGGTCCTCGCCGACCTCGTCGGCCATCGCCGCGCCTGGCTGCTGGTAACGGCGCTGGCGGTGATGGCGGCGGTGACCTGGCTGGGCCTCGCCGATCCGGTCACCGATATCGGCATGGTCGTCGCGGCGGCGGTCGCCGTGGGCTTTGCCGGCGCCAGCTTCGACATCGTCATAGATGCCTATCGCATCGAGAACCTTGCCCCCGAACAGCTCGGCACCGGCTCGGGCATGACCCAATATGGCTGGCGGCTCGGCAACGCGCTGGCCGCCTCGACGGTGCTGGTGCTCGCCGGCCGCGTCGGCTGGTCGACGGCCTATGTCACGGCAACGCTGTTCGTGCTGCCGGCGCTGGCCGCGGCGCTGCTGCTCGGCGAACCGGCGCGCCCGGCCATCGTCGGCGCCGCCAAGCGCGGCTGGGCGGCGGTGCAGGATGCCGTCGTCGCGCCGCTCGCCGATTTCCTGGCGCGGCAGGGCGCCGGGCTGACGCTGATGTTCGTGCTGCTCCACAAGATCGGCGATACCGTCGCCAACCTGTCGCTGCGGCTGCTGTTCGCCGACCTCGGCTTTTCCAAGGACGAGATCGCCGGCTATGACGTCGGCATCGGTTTTGTCGCGCTGCTGGTCGGCATCTTCGTCGGCGGCCTGCTGTACAAATCGATGGGCATGAAAAAGGCGGTGCTGGCCAGCCTGGTGCTGATGGCGGTGTCGAACCTGGGCTTTGCCGTGCTGGCGATGGCCGGGCATTCCAATGCGGTAATGGCGGCGGTCATCGGTTTCGAGAATTTCAGCAGCGGTTTCGGCGGCGTTGCCGTCGGTGCCTATTTCGCCGCGCTCTGCGACCATCGCTTTACCGCCACCCAGTTCGCGCTTGTGTCGGCGGCGGCCTCGATCGTCGGGCGGACCTTCAGCGCGTCGACCGCCGGCGCGCTGATCGAATCGATGGGCTATGTCGATTTCTACCTGCTGACGACCGTGCTGGCGCTGCCCGGCGTCCTGATCTTCATCTACATGATGCGCGCCGGGCTGGTCGACGACGCGCTGCCGCCGGCGTTGCGCGCCGCATGATCCCGTCTGTAATATTGACGCGTTAAGGGTCGCGCCACGCGCAACCCGGCGCGTGTGGAGTGCCATCATGGGTCTTGCCCTCAGCCTTCCGACCGCGGTCGCCGCGCATGTGCTGGCCGATGCCCCCTGCATCCACCGCATCGGCCAGCTCGATGTCCGGCTGGCGGTGTCCGACGCCGAAATCGCCGCCGCCCAGGCGCTGCGCTACCAGATCTTCTACGACGAAATGGGCGCGACGCCGACCGCCGAGATGGCCCGGCAGCGCCGCGACAGCGACGATTACGACGCGGTCTGCGACCATCTGCTGGTCGTCGATCATGGTCTTGCCAGTGTCTCCGGCGCCCGCCCCCATGTCGTCGGCACCTATCGCCTGCTGCGCCAGGACGTGGCGGAACGGCACCGCGGCTTCTATTCGGCGGCGGAATACGACCTTTCCCGCTTGATCGCGCAATCAAGCAAAACCGGGCAATTATTGGAGCTCGGCCGCAGCTGCGTCGCCCCTGCCTGGCGCAACAATGCCACCATCACGCTGCTGTGGCGCGGCATCGCCGCCTATCTGCAGGCGCATCGGATCGGCCACATGTTCGGCTGCGCCTCGCTGCACGGTGCCGATCCGCTGCTGCACAGCGCTGAATTGTCGTATCTTTTCCACCATCACCTGGCGCCGCCGGAGCTCCGCGCCCGCGCCCATGACAGCAATCACGTGCCGATGGACCGGCTGCCGGCCGCCATGATCGACCCGCGCCTCGCCGCCCGCGCGCTGCCGCCGCTGATCAAGGGCTATTTGCGCGTCGGCGCGATGGTCGGCGACGGTGGTTTCGTCGACCATCAGTTCAACACCGTCGATGTTTTCGTCATCATGCCGGTCGATCGCATCACCAGCCGCTACGCCGCGCGCTTCGGCGGGGCCAACGACGCCCAATAACCCTGTCACCCCGGCGCAGGCCGGGGCCCATGACCCACGATCTCCGCCACCCGCGCACCAACAGCCGGTGATTCATGGGCCCCGGCCTGCGCCGGGGTGACAGAAAGAGCCTTCGGCGCGATACTCCCCGCGCAAAAAAGGACACTGCACCCATGCCCAAGCCCATGCGCATCGACTTCGTTTCCGACGTCGTCTGCCCCTGGTGCGTCATCGGCCTCAAGGCGCTCGAGCAGGCGCTGGCCAATGCCGACGACGTCGTCACCCCCGAAATCCACTTCCAGCCGTTCGAATTGAACCCCGACATGCCGCGGCAGGGGCAGAATGTCGCCGAACACATCGCCCAGAAATACGGCGCCGACCCCGAACGCTCGCGCGGCACCCGCGATCTCATCCGCTCGACCGCCGAAACCCTGGGTTTTGCCATGAACACCGGCCCCGACAGCCGCATCTGGAACACCTTCGACTGCCACCGCCTGCTGCACTGGGCGGGGGAGGAGGGCCGCCAGGCCGAACTGAAAATGGCGCTGTTCACCGCGCATTTCAGCGAAGGCCGCGACCTGTCCGATGCGCAGGTGCTGGTCGACGCCGCGCAAACCGCCGGCCTCGACGCCGAAACCGCGCGCGAAGTGCTCGAAACCGGCCGCTATATCGACGACGTCCGCCGCGACGAACGCCATTGGCGCGAACAGGGCATCACCGCGGTGCCGGCGATCATCATCGACGGCAAGTATCTGATCAGCGGCGGACAGCCCGTGGCGGCGTTCGAAAAGGCGATCCGCAGCATCGCGGCAGAGGGGTAGCGCCAACTCCCTCCCCCTTGCGGGGAGGGCGACTCGGCGCCAGCCGAGCGGGGTGGGGGTTCACACACTTCAACGCGGGTACCCCCACCCCGCTCGCTTCGCGAGTCGCCCTCCCCGCAAGGGGGAGGGAGGCGCTACTCCGCCGCCAGCGCCTGCTCTTCCGCGGCCTCGGCCTGCTGCAGCGTCCACATCTCGGCATAGGCGCCGCCGGCCTGCAGCAGTGCCTCGTGGCGACCGCGCTCGACGATTCGCCCCGCCGACATCACCAGGATCTCTTCGGCGTCGGTGATCGTCGACAGCCGATGCGCGATGACCAATGTCGTCCGGCTCTGCGAAACCATGCCCAGGGCCGACTGGATATCCGCCTCGGTCGCCGAGTCCAGCGCACTGGTGGCCTCGTCGAGGATCAATATCGCCGGGTCCTTGAGGATGGTGCGGGCAATCGCCACCCGCTGCTTCTCCCCGCCCGACAGCTTCAGCCCGCGCTCGCCGACCTGCGTCGCATAGCCATCGGGCAGCGACAGGATGAAATCATGGATCGCCGCCCCCCGCGCCGCCGCCTCGATCTCTGCCTGCGAGGCACCGGGCCGGCCATAGGCGATGTTGTAGCCGATGCTTTCGTTGAACAGCACGGTGTCCTGCGGCACGATCCCGATGCTCCGGCGCAGCGAATCCTGGGTCACCTCGGCGATATTCTGCCCGTCGATGGTCACCGCGCCCGACTGGATGTCGTAGAAACGGTACAGGATCCGGCTCAACGTCGACTTGCCGGCCCCGCTGTGCCCCACCACCGCCAGCTTGTGCCCCGCCGGAATCTCGAACGACACGTCGTGGAGGATCTGCCGCCGCGCATCATAGCCGAACTCGACATGCGAAAACCGCACATGGCCGCCGGTCACCACCAGCGCCGGCGCCCCCGGCGCGTCGGCGATTTCCTGCGGCGTATCGATCAGGCCGAACATCGCCTCCATGTCGATCAGGCCTTGCTTGATCTCGCGATACACCATGCCGAGCATGTCGAGCGGCCGGAACAGCTGCGCCAACAGCGTGTTGACCAGCACCACGTCACCGATGGTGAAGCGCCCCTGGTGCCAGCCCCAGACGGTATAGCCCATGGCGCCGGCCATCATCAGGTTGGTGATGACCGACTGGCCGATGTTCAGCCAGGCCAGCGACACCTCGTTCTTGGTCGCGGCGTCGGTATAGCGCTTGATGGCGAGGCCATAGTTGCGGTTCTCGTGCGCCTCGGCGTTGAAATATTTCACCGTTTCATAGTTCAGCAGCGAGTCGACGGCGCGCGCCACCGCCTTGTTGTCGCTGTCGACCATCTCGCGGCGCAGCTTCGACCGCCAGTCGGTGACCTTTTGCGTGTAGGCGATATAGGCGACGACCATCACCAGCACGGCCGCCACCATCAGCGGGCCCAGCTTGATCCAGAAGATCACGCACACCGCGGTCAGCTCGAACACCGTCGGGAAGATGTTGAACAGGATGAAATACAGCATCGTGTCGATGCTCTTGGTGCCGCGCTCGACCACCCGGGTCAGCGATCCGGTGCGGCGCTCGAGGTGGAAACGCAGGCTCAGCCGGTGGATATGGGCGAAAACATCCTGCGAAAGCCGTCGCGCCGCGGTCTGGCCGACGCGTTCGAAGATGGCGTTGCGCAGATTGTCGAACAAGACCCCGCCGAACCGCGCCAGCGCATAGGCGGCGACCAGCGCCACGGCGATCTGGATGCCATCGGGAACCCCCGCCGCCATGCGGTCGATGGCCCCCTTGAAGGCGAACGGCATGACCAGCGAGGTCGACTTGGCCATAATGACCAGCACCATCGCGGCGACGACACGCGCCCGCAGCGCCGGCTCCGCCCGGGGCCAGAGATAGGGCAGGAAGCGCTTGAGCGTGCCGAAATCGGCCTTGCCCTGTGGCGGCGCCGTTGAACCGTGGAAGGATTGCATCGTGCCAATGTGGCGACCCGGGTGCCAAGGCGCAATCGGAACCGATGCCTCACCTCGTTTGTTCATGTCGGTAACGAAAGGGGTGACGATGTTTACGGGTGCGATCGTGATGGTTTTGCTGGGTTGCGCCGACGACGGCAACAGCTGCCAGCGTGTCGGCGCCGTGCCCGCGACCTATGCCAGCGTCGCCGCCTGCAACGCCGCCATGGCCATCGAGCTGCCCCGCCGCGGTGATCTCGACTGGCCGGTGATCGCCGCCCGCTGCGAAACGCCGCCGTCGGTACAGGTCGCCAGCGCCGCGCGCTGAGTCGTCAGCCAGTCGTCAGCCCCCTCGCGCGGCATTGCGCCCACC
>QBLU01000071.1 GCA_003241875.1 Alphaproteobacteria bacterium | reverse complement strand
TCCCAGTCGGCCCGCTCGCCCTCCCGCCCCGCCCGGCTCGCCGCAAACCACGGATGCGCGTCCGACGTATGCGAATAGACCTGGTCGATGATGATCTTCAGACCGAGCTGGTGTGCCCGGGCCAGCAGCGCATCGAAGTCAGCCAGGTTTCCGAACACCGGATCGACATCCCGGTAATCGGAGATGTCATAGCCGAAATCCTTCATCGGCGACGTGAAGAACGGCGACAGCCACACCGCGTCGACCCCAAGCGCAGCAACATGGTCGAGATGCGCGGTGATACCGGCAAGGTCCCCCACGCCGTCACCGCTCAGGTCGCAGAAACTGCGCGGATATATCTGGTAAATCACCGCGCCCCGCCACCAGGTCATCGGCCGCCCTCGCAGACGACGGTGGCCAACGCCGGCACCGTCACGACAAGGCTGCCCGGCGCCGCCGCCGTTGTCGGGCAGGCGCCAAGCAGCGCCCGCCACCTGGCCGACGCCACATCGACCTCGACCGGCGCCGTGATCGCCGCCATCGACGTGTTGAACACCACCAGCGTTTCCCCCGTCGTCCCCGCCACCTGCCGCGACACCGCGAACAGCCCCGGCGCCGCGTCCGCCAGCCGCACCCGCTGCAGGCCCCGGCGCAAGGCCACATCGCCGGCCCGCACCGCTGCCAGCGCCTGCACCTCGCGATACAGTGGATGCCCGGCATCGAAGCCACCCGGGCCGCCGCCGATGCGCCGGTCGGCACGATATTCCGGCACCGCGCTCGCGAACAGCGGCGCCCGCGCCGACTGGTCGCCCCCGGTGCCGGCAAAGCCCTGCTCGTCCCCCGAATAGATCACCGGCTGGCCCCGCAGCAGGAACATCATCGCATGACCCAGCTTGATGCGCGCCAGCAGCTCGTCATCGCCGATCCCCGGCCGCGCTTCGCGCAGCATCCAAGCCAGCCGCCCCATGTCGTGATTGCCAAGGAAGGTCGGCAAACCCAACGCCCCCGCCTCGCCGCCTTCGTAAAGCGCGTCGGCGTCGAACAGTCGCGCCAGCCGATCGGTGCCCGCGCCCTTGCCCAGCACATCGGTGACCGCCGCCTGGAAGGCAAAATCGAGCACCGCCGGATAGCGATCGACGCGGGTGAACCGCGCCAACACCGCCGGGTCGGGGTCGAACACCTCGCCGAAGACATGAAAATTGGGAATGCCCCGCGCCGCCGCGCGCGCCTGCATTGCCGGCACGAACGCCTGCCAGAATTCCGGGTTCACATGGCGTGCCGTGTCGATGCGAAAACCGTCGATGCCGAAATCGTCGATCCACTGGCCATAGATATCGATCATCCCCGCCACCACCCGCGGATGTTCGGTCATCAGGTCATCGAGCCCGGCAAAATCCCCATCGCGGCTGCTTTCGCCCTTGAAGGTCGTCTCGCCGCGATTGTGATAGAAGATCGGATCGTTCAGCCACGCCGGCGTCTTCGCCCGCTCGAGCCCCTTCGGCACGAACGGCGTCCAGGCATAATCGGGCCGCACCAGCTTCGAGAAACGCGCGGCGCTGCCATCGAACCCGGCGTTGATGGGCGTGCCTTCGATCCCGCCGCGCCGCGAGAACGGAAACGGCCCCCGCCCGCGATAGACACAGTCGTTGGCCGGGCACTCGCGATAGCGGATCACATCGGCGGTATGGTTGGTGATGATGTCGAGATAGACCTTCATCCCCCGCCCATGCGCCGCCTCGACCAGCGTCTTCAGCTCGGCGCGCGTCCCGAGATGGGGATCGACATCGGTGAAATCCGTGATCCAGTAACCGTGATAGCCGGCAGATTCCCGCCCCGATTGGCCCTGCACCGGCCGGTTCCGATACACCGGCCCCAGCCAGATCGCCGTCACGCCCATGTCCTGAAGATACGCCAGTCGCGACGTCACGCCCTTCAGGTCGCCGCCATTGTAAAATCCCTTGTCGCCCGCATCGAAGCCATGGCGCAGCCGATCGCCCGGAATGCCGCCGCGATCATTCGATGCATCGCCGTTCTCGAACCGGTCGGGCAACAGGAAATAGACAACCTCGTCCTGCGGCAGCCGCTGCCGGAAGTCGGCAGCCAACGCCGGCGCCACCAGGCCGGCCATGGCTGCAATGGCCGCCACGACCCGCTGCATTCCGCCCGCCTGGCGCGTCATTCGACTCACTCCCCACCCTTTGTTTCCGGGCTATTTGCAGGAGTTTGCAGCAAGCATCTCACAGGTCAATCCCCTATTGCCGCCAAAGCGATGCGGCGATTATGTCACATATCCAGCAAGAAATGCGTCGATGGCTCTGCATTAGCGTAAAATTTACACCTGCCGCCCCATCGTTGCACAAATTTCGCTTGCGCTCTTTGCAAGAGTTTGCAGAAATTTGCATCGCATCGCGAGCCGCCGACAAGGTTGCCGCTTATTGGGGAGAAACGTCATGGCCTTGCCACTCTACCGCACCGCGCTCATCGGCAGCACCGCCGGCATCGCCCTCGTGCTCTCCGCCCCGGTGCAGGCGCAGGCCACACAGCCGACCGAAAGCGCCACCGCTACGGACGACGCCGCAGACAAAGACACGATCATCGTCACCGGGTTCCGCCGCTCCATCCAGTCTGCCATCGAATCGAAGCGCCAGGCCGATGTGGTTGCCGACATCATCACGGCCCAGGACATCCAGGGCCTCCCCGATGTCTCGATCGCCGAATCGCTCGCCCGGCTGCCCGGCGTCACCTCGCAGCGCACCGGCGGCCAGTCGAGCGCCCTCAACATCCGCGGCCTCGGCCAGGGCCTTGTCACCGCCACCCTCAACGGTCGCGAACAGGTGTCGACCAGCCGTGCCGACGCCGCGCGCTCGATCGAGTTCGAACAATATCCGTCCGAACTCATCAACCAGGCCGCTGTCTACAAGTCTCCCAAGGCGTCGCTGATCGAGGGCGGCATTGCCGGCCAGGTCGATCTGGCCACCGTCCGCCCGCTCGCCAAGCGCGAACGCATCTCGGGCTCGCTCAACGTCCGCGGCCAGTACAATGACCGTGCCGACGAAAGCCCCGATGCCGACAGCTATGGCTATCGGGTCTCGGCCTCGCTCAACTTCAAGCTTCTCGACGACACCCTCGGCATCGCGCTTGGCTATTCGCGCCTCGCGCAGCCCAACGTGGCCACCCGCTTCGTCGGCTACGACTACAACGCCGGCAACCGCATAGACGTCAACGGCGACGGCCAGCTCGAATCCCCGGGCTTCGGCTTCGAGGGCGCCCAGTTCGGCGGCAACGAAGTTCGCGACGGCGCCCTCGCCGTCATCCAGTACGAGCCCACGCCCGACCTGCGCATCCTCATCGACGGCTATTATTCCAAGTTCAGCTCCGATGTCCGCCGCCGCGGTGTCCGCATCGAGGGGCTCGGCAACATCGCTGCCCAGGACGTTTCCAATGTCATCCTGTCCAATGGTGCCATCATCGGCGGCCGCATCCAGTCGGGCAGCGGCTTGACCGCGACCAGCGTCAACCAGGACGAAAGCGACCGCAACAAGCTCTACACCATCGGCGGCAACATCGCGAAGGACCTCGGCCCCGTCACCATCACCCTCGACGCCGCTTATTCGCGCGCCGACAGCGCCTTCAACAACAGCGGCGTCAACGTCGATGCCTATGACGCCAACGGCCAGCGCCTCAGCGCCACACGCGGCGCCCTCGTCGTCGATTACAAGCTCAACGGCCTCGATCGCCCCGACATCGCCATCAACCACGATTTCACCGATCCGACCCGCAACCTCTTCCAGGGCTTCTACATCGTCCCCGAGGAAAACCGCGACGAACTCAAGGCCTTTGCCGGCAACGTCAAATGGAACATCGACGGCGGCTTCATCCAGTCACTGGAGGTCGGCGGCCGCTACGCCATGCGCGACGCCCGGCGCACCATCACCAGCTTTGCCAGCTTCGCGATTCCCGCGCCGGTGCAAATCCCCGCCGGCCTCGCCAAGGGCGCCGGCTTTACCGGCCGTTTTGCCCGCGCCGGCCTGCCCAATTTCCTCGCCGCCGATATTGACGGCCTGCTCGACCAGTTCGTCGGCGCCAACCGCACCGTCGACCAGTCACAGGGCTTCACCCGCGACCAGTCCTTCACGCTCAGCGAAGACACCCTCGCCGGCTATGCCCAGCTCAACTACGCCGGCGACCTCGGCAGCCTGCCGCTGCGCGGCAATATCGGCCTTCGCGTCGTCAACACCGACCAGAGCTCGACCTCGTCGACCAACGACGTCTTCGTCACCGTCGGCGACAAGTTCACCGAATGGTTGCCCTCCTTCAACGCCGTCCTCGAACTTTCGGAGCGCGACTTCATCCGCGCCTCGGCGTCGCGTCAGCTGTCACGCGCCGGCTTCTTCGACATCCGCTCGTCGGTCCAGATCACCTTCGACGGCGCCGGCGTTCCCGGCGGCAGCGGCGGCAACCCCTTCCTTCGCCCGTTCCTCGCCAACCAGTTCGACCTTGGCTACGAACATTATTTCGGCAACAACGGCATCTTCGCGGTCGGCGCCTTCTACAAGGATCTGAAGACCTTCGTCATCAACGGCACCACGACCGGCTTCAACTTCCGCGAGAATGGGTTCGGCGCCCTTCTCGACAACGCCCCGCCGACCGCAACCGGCGCGCCGAAGCAGGACATCGGCACCTTCAGCCAGCCCATCAACGGCCAGGGCGGCTATGTCTGGGGCATCGAGGCCAACTACACCCACGCCTTCACCGACCTGCCGGCACCGTTCGACGGCCTCGGCGTCATCCTCAACTACAGCTACACCAAGAGCGACCTGAGCATCACCACCAGCACCAGCGGGGCGCCGACCAGCATCACCCTGCCCGGCCTGTCGGCGCACGTCGCCAACCCGACCGTCTATTATGAAAAGCACGGCTTCGGCGCCCGCGTCGGCGTCCGCTACCGCAGCAAATATGTCGCCCCCCAGGTCGGCCAGGTCTCCAACCCCGCCATCAACGCCGCCGAAACCGTCGTCGATGCCCAGCTCAGCTACGAATTCCAGGCGGGCAGCCCGATGCAGGGGCTTCGCCTGCTCCTTCAGGCCAACAACATCACCGATGCCCCGAACCGCACCTATTGGGGCACCGAAGCGCAGACCAGCACCCAGCAGTATTTCGGCCGACAGCTATTTTTTGGCGCGGCCTACAGTTTCTGAGCAAGACAGGGCAGCAGCCGGGCGGCCGCCGCAGTGCCACTGGCCAGCTTGCGTCCGCAAGGAGGCTTCAATCGAGAATCTGTCAGATGTCGCGCTCGTGGTGCAGGCTCCTTCTGATATGCTGGAGCCTCCACAGTCTATCGACGAAAATAACCCGGCGGTTCGCCAAATCTCCGGCGAAAGCAGCCATTGAAATAGGATAAATCGCCAAAGCCGCACGCCAGAGCAATATCGATGACGTGCATCCTCGCGTGCGCCGGATCGCCCAGCATTCGAAAGGCCCGGTCCAGCCGCCGGTGCAACACATATTCCGTGAATGTCACGCCTTCACGTTCGAACATGCGCTGCACGGATCGCACCGAAATGCCGTGTCGACCAGCTACATGCTCGACCCCCAGTGCCGGCTCACCAAGTGACTCAGCTATGGTGCGTTTGATTGCCAGCATACGGGCGGCGCGGAGGCCGCCCCGCTGCGCCAGCGTCGCCGCATCGCCGGTCGCGCCGAACAGCAGCGACAGAAGATCAGCGAGATGGCGACCAACGTTTCCGCCGACATGGGTATCGATTGTGGTCGGGTCAGTCGCTTCAAGGAACCGGATATAGCCGAGCAGATAGCGCAGGGTCACGCTGTCGCCCGGCACGCGCTGCAGCACACAACCATCAGGATCGGGGACATTCATCAGCAGCAACGAGCGGTCGATGTGCAGGCACAGGAAGTGCGATGCCTCTGGCGATGTCATCGACGCGGCTTCGGCAGACGTCACCAGGATTGGCTCTCCGGGCCCGCAAAGCACGTCCCGGCCGCGCTGCCGAACCAGCGATCGGCCCGAATTGATGTGAAGACCGTAATCGCCGCGGCCATCCGCAAGCATGGCACGCGAACGGGTGAACCGGACCGGTGTATTGGTGGCAGAGAGCAGATTGACACCCGGCAGAGGGCGAATGACGATATCCTGACGATACGGCTGTTCGCCCACTGGCTCCACATCGGCGCCGAACATGGTCGGCCCGAAAAAATCTCTCCAGGCTGACACACGCTCGCGCTCGGGAAACGCATTCGAAGAAAATCTTGCCGGTCGATAGTCGGCTTCGGGTTTCTGCACGTTGAACCCCTCCGTCAGTCTGGCGGAAATGATCGCGGAGAATAGCGGACAGATTGTCGTCCAGAACCAGATCCTGTCGCGACTGCCCAAGAATAACCCTGCCCGGCCCGTTAGACAATCCAGCAGATACCAAGCGCAGATACCAGGCCATGTGCTGGGACAGCGGAGGCTTGGACGCGCCCGATCAGCCATCATTGGCTGCCGGGGAAGAAGGAACCCCGCGCCATGTGGCATGCCATTCTGTCGATCCTGATGGCTGCATCATGTTCGGTCGTGTCATGCCCGGCGACCGCGCTGGCCCAGGACCAGTCGTCCCGGCCTGTGGCGCCCCGGCGGGCATTGCCGGCGCAAGGCATTTCGGTGGCACCGTCTTTCGACCGCGCCGCGTTCGAAGCCAGCCTTAACGGCCAGTTGCAAGGCAAGGGCATGGGCTATGCATTCGTCCTGATGCAAGACGGCCGGATCGTCTCGGAAGGCGCTGGCGGTGCTGCCCGCGACAATCAGGATGGCTTCCTGGCGATGAAGACCTCGACGCCGGTCAACATCGGCAGCCTGTTCAAGTTCGTGACTGGCGTGAGCATGCTGCACGCCATGGAGCAGCCGCCGTCCGGCGCCGGCTTCAGCGGCACCGATACCAATGCCAAGCTCGATACGCCCGTATCGCTGCTGCTGCCGGCGTTCTGGAAGACGGAGATGTCGCCCAGAGCCGCTAAACTCAGCGTCCGTGATTATCTGCAACACCGCACCGGCTTCACCACCGACAACATGCTGAACGAGTTTCGAAAGCCCGCGCCGCCGGGACCGCAGCGCGCGCCGGTGTTCAACTATCAGAATCTCAACTTTCGCGTGATCGGCTTTGCGCTTGGGGCATTCGTCAATCCGACATGGCTCTCGCAGATCAACCAGGACAGTGCCCGCACGACATCGAACGAAAACGACATGATCTACACCCGCCGCGCACTCGGCTCGTTCATGGACGATTACATCCGCAACACGGTGATGCAGAAAGTGCCCGGTCGTCCGGTGCCCAGTTGCGACGCGGCCAACGAGTTCAAGACCACCGGAGCCTATGCCTATAAATCCAAATCGGACACCGGACGCGGAATCATCACCAGCCGTAAGGCCGACGGCTCTGGCTGTGTCGGTTCAGGCGGTTACTGGATGTCGGCCCGGCACCTGGCGGCCTTTGCCGCGGCAGCCCTGAACGGCAACAAATTGCTCTCCGCCAAGGCCCAGGCCCTGATGTACGGAGCCAACAACGAGCCGGCCAATCGCATCGTGTGGACGAGCGCGAGACCACGAACCTGGACCGCCGAACATTTCGGCGAACCCTATGTCGTCTGGTCGAGCGGGCGGCAGATTTATGAAGACACCGGCAACCAGATATCCGGCGGCGCGCTGCTTCGGCTTCCCGACAATCATGTTCTGGTCATCCTCCACAACTCGGCAGAGCTGAATTCTGCCTCGCTCGAAGGCCAGGGCTATGCCGCCTTCATCGCCGGCAAGGCGCCCTATCTCGATTGAACCGCGACCACAGCCAGGATGTCATGGACATGTCGAACGCGCATCCCACAAATCTGATGCTGGCCCTGGTAGTCGCCTTGATCGCCCCCCAGGCGGCGATGGCAAAAGACGTCCTCGAGATTCGGCAGACTCTCAACAAGGGCGGCGTCGAGACCGATGCTGACTTCACGCGCATCCGGGTGACAGGCAGAACCGACAAGCGCTATGATGCCGTGACCACGCGGCAGCTGGACTTCTGGATCTCGGTGTCCGGAAAGAAGCCCGGCAAGATGGCGGGCAATGGCCCGCTTCGGCTGAAGCTTGCGGCCGACAATGGCGTCACCACGATCGACGAACCGGACTATCTGGAAGCGACGCGCATCTATCATCTTGTCACGCCCTATATCGATCCGCGCTCTGCAACGGTCTCCAACACCAGGGTTTCACCGATCAAGCGATGCAACGATGAAATCGACCAACTGCGCGGGGCTGCGCGAGATCGCTTTCAGCGGGAGGGCGGCTTGCTGCTGTTAAAACAGGCTTACCAACTGCAGGGCGTTGCCACGCATGAGCTTTGGCCAGGCGGGATCGGGTTCAAGGAGCCCTATAAAAGAGACTTTCCAGCCACCGCCTGGGCCGACGCACAGATAATCTGCGCGCCACTGGCCGGCCCCAAAGTTCGTACGCAAACGCGCACGCAAGGCGCAGCTGATCGGCCCGGCCAGCGCCGCGAGCCGGTGATGCCTGCCCCCGACAGGCCAGCCCGCGCGACTCCGCAAGCCGCAGATTTCGACATCCGCATCCGGCGCGTCGACCGCGGCGGGCCCGGTGGCGCCACCCGGCTCTGGCTCTACAACGCCGGGCCGAACCTCGCCCGTGGCTGCACCGTCACCGCCAGGGCGGGCTCTGCAGCAAGCTGGCAAACGGTCGCCACCACGAATGTCGCCGCCCGCCAAACGCTGGCGCTCGAGGCGCCGTTGCCGACGGGCGCCAACCTTCATTTCATCGTCGCCTGCATCGGAGAGCCCGAAAGCAACCTGACCAACAACACGGCCACATTGCCATAGAACCAGAGGAGCATTCGATATGAAGATGATGTCTCTCGCCGCAGCGTCGGCCCTTGCGCTCGCGGGCCCGCTGCATGCCACCGAACTGGTCACCAATGGCAGTTTCGAAACCGGCAATTTCGGTGGCTGGACCGAGTTCGGCGTCTCCAATCAGTCGTTCATCACCGACGACCTGCTGGGCGGCGGGCCGACTGACGGCACCCGTCATGCAGCGTTCGGTCCCGTCGCGGAGGAGGGCGGCATCCAGCAGCTTCTGGAAACCGTCCCGGGTCAAACATATCGATTGAGCTTCGACATTGCGAACCTGGGCGGCGGCATCAATTTCTTCACCGCCGAATGGAATGGTGCCTTGTTCAGCTTTGGCTTCGCCCAGGCCGGTTTCGATTATCTGACGTCCGCGGGCTTTGTCGTCGCCACAGGCAACACCTCCCTGCTGAACTTCCGCTTCCGCCATGCCGAAAGCCTGTGGCTGCTGGACAATGTGTCGGTAACATCGACAGCGGTCATCCCCGAACCAGCAAGCTGGGCGCTGCTTATCCTGGGGTTCGGCGTCATTGGGATCGCAATGCGCAGGCAATCACGCCATCCCAGCAACGTTGGAGCTGGTTGATCGTCGAGAGCCTGTGCCTCTATCAATCTTTGGCCATGTGAACCGTGTCCTCCGCCAGCGCCAATGGCACGGACGGGGGCTTGTGACATAAGGCGGATCGGGACTTCAAACCGATCCACACCGTCGAGCTTGCGCGCCGGACCGATCAGCGGCTCGGTCTGCGCTTTGACAACGACCTTAGCTCGAAGCTTGCCTTCAGCGTCTGGATGCGGCTTGCCGCACGTTTTCAGGATATGACCGCGCGGTTCGCGGGAGGCCGGCAAGCCAGGCAACGTCTACGCACAGTTGGACATCGAGCCGGCCTGCCGCTTCGACAAGGGCTATCCGTCGAATCTGCCGGTGCGGGTTGTTTTGGCAAGGGTCGTGGCGCGGCACACTTCGATCGACGTCCGCTGTGTCTATGACATCAGCCGCGCTGCGCCCGGTCTGCCGCTTCGGCACAGCGGCGATCAGGTCAAGTCGACGTTCAACTACCTACCGCGTCAGCAAGGGCCTGGCATTACTGGTCAGGCGCGTATGGACAAGTTCAGCGGACCCTTTGCGATAGCCGGTCGTTGCACCTCGATGATCCAGTATCTCAGCACCGCTGCCATCGCCTGGTTCGCCATGTCGGCCGGCGTCGGCATGGCCCAGACCGTGCCGCTCGGCGCCGACCTTGAACGCTTCGACTATCCGGCCCCGGTCCGCTGGCATGAAGCGTCCTCCCAGGGCCACCCGATCCGGATGGCATACCTCGACCTGAAACCGACCGGCCGCGCCAACGGCACCACTGTCGTCCTGCTGCATGGCAAGAACTTCTGCTCGGCGACCTGGGCCGAAACCGCGCGCGGGCTTGCCGCCTCGGGTTTTCGGGTGCTCGCGCCCGACCAGGTCGGCTTTTGCAAGTCGTCCAAGCCGCCGGGCTACCAATATAGTTTCCACGCAATGGCCGATCTTACGCGCGGCCTTCTGGATCAGGCCGGGGCAGGCAAGATCGTCCTCGTCGGCCACTCGACCGGCGGCATTCTCGCTATCAGGTTCGCGCTGCTGCATCCGGAACGCGTGTCCAGGCTGGTGCTCGTCAACCCGCTTGGCCTCAACGACACGCTAGCGGAGGGGGTGCCCTACACCGATCTCGGTACGCTGCGCGCCGAGGAGGCCATGACCGACGCTGTGTCGATCAAGGCCTATCAGCTGCGCAATTACTATCATGGCGAGTGGCGACCGGCGTATGACAGCTGGGTTGCGATGCTGGCGGGTCAGTACGCCGGTCCTGACGCCGATGTCGTCCGCGATGCGCAGGCGCGCCTATCCGACATGATCCAGACCCAGCCGATCGCGGCCGAACTGCCGCGGCTGCAGGTCCCGGTAACGCTGATCATCGGGCAGCGCGATCTCACCGCCTTCCGCGCCAACAGCGCAGCGCCGGACCAGCGCTCCCGGATCCGTACCGTGCCACAGGCAGCCGAGACGGCGGTAACCGCCATTCCTGATGCGCAGTTGATCCGTCTCGACGATCTTGGGCATTCCCCGCAGGTGGAGGCCCCCGCGCTTTTTCTCCGCACGCTGATCGAGGCGATCGGGTCATGAGATGGTCGCTGCTGATCCTGGCCTTGCCGCTGGCCTGGGGCTGCGACGCGACGCCGGCGGGGCAGGCGCAAACCGGGCAGGCGCAAACCGGGCAACCTCCTGCCGGACGCCGTGACATCTCGCCGACGCAGGGGCTCGATCCTGCAACGATGGCACGCACGGTCTCGGCGGCCGAACGGTTGCCGCGCATCCGTTCGTTGCTGGTGTTGCGCGACGGACAAACGCTCGCCGAGCACCGCTTCAACGGCGGCCCGCCACTCGATCGCCCGGTGAACATCAAGTCTGCATCGAAATCGGTCATCTCGGCGCTGGTCGGCATCGCGATCGATCGCGGCGTTCTCAAGGGCGTCGATCAACCTATCGTGTCGGTACTCGGTCCCGACGCTCCCGCGAACCCCGATCCACGGCTGGCGCAGGTCACCGTCGGCAATCTGTTGTCGATGCAGGCCGGCTTGGAGCGCACATCGGGCGCCTTCTATGGACGCTGGGTGTCGAGCCCCAACTGGGTCCGGTCCGCGCTGTCGCGGCCCTTCGTCGATGATCCCGGCGGCGGCATGCAGTACTCGACAGGAAACACCCACCTGCTCTCGGCGATGCTGACGCGAGCATCGGGCAAGAGCACATTGCAGCTGACGAGGGAGTGGCTGGGGCAGCCGCTCGGGATCACGGTGCCGACATGGCCGGCCGACCCGCAAGGCATCTACTTCGGCGGCAACGACATGCTGCTGTCACCGCGAGCGCTGGCCCGGTTCGGCGAGCTCTATCGATCGGGCGGAATCCTGGACGGCAAGCGCATACTGACGGCGTCCTGGATCGAGCAGAGCTGGACGCCGCAGACGATCTCGCCGTGGAGCGGGGGACAATATGGCTATGGCTGGTTCATCGGGCAGGCCGCCGGCCATGCGGTGCGCTTCGCATGGGGTTATGGCGGGCAGATGGTCTATGTGGTGCCCGACCTGTCGCTCACCGTCGTGATGACCTCGGATCCATCCGGCGCGCGCGACAGCGGGCACATCGACGCGCTTCACCGCCTCTTGGCCGACGGGATCGTACCCGCGGCCGAAAAGGGTGCTTAGGGGCAGGACCTGTCAAGTCCATGGCCCGGCACGCGTGAGTGGGCGCAGTGACACCCACGCCGGGCAGAGGGGCACGGTCCGCCGCGTGCAGGCCGGTCTCCAGCGTCAATGTTTCGCCGTCGGTGCCGATCGCCGCACATGAAAACGGCAGCATTCCCGGGGGAATGCTGCCGCAATCAGCGACGATGTTGGCGCGTTCAGAACCCGATGGTGAGGGTTGCGCGGGCGCCGTGGTCCTTGTTCTTGGAGCCGATGATGCCGCTGTAGCCGGCACCGAGCTTGATGGTCTGGGTGATGCTGAAGTCGGCCTTGGCTTCGAGTGCGACGGCGTCGCGATCGATGGCCACGGCGCGGATGCCGGCATCGCTGTTGAGGCCGGTGAGCGAGCTGTAGGTCAGCCCGTTGAGGTCACCGCTCGACCGATGCCAGGCGGCCGAACCGCTCAGCTCGACGATGCCGTTCTGGATGCCGCCGCGCAGACCCGCGTCGACCACGGTCAGGTCGTTGCGCTGGCCCTTGCCGACCAGGGCCGCAATGCCACCGACCTCGGAGAACGCGCCCGAGCGGACCTGGACATGCGCAACCCGGCCGAACGGTTCGAGGCGGAGATCGCCGCCGACCAGGTCATAGGCCAGTTCGCCGAACACCTGATAGGTGGTGCCGGAGATGCTGCTGGTCAGCGACTGCTGCAGGCCCGGAACGGTGATGGCGCGCGACCCATTGGCCTTGTTGCCGGCGATCGAGCCACCGAGGCCGAGGGCAAAGCCCTGACCCGGCTGACGATAGCCCGCATAAAGGGCGCCACCCGTCGATTCCAGCCTGGACTTGCCCAGGATGTCGAACGTCAGGTCGGTGCTGGTGTAATGGAACATCGCACCGGCCTTGAAGCCGTCGTTGGCAAAGTCGATGCCGGTCAGCACGCCGCGCTGTTCGGTTTCGAAGCGGCTGCCGATGCCATCGGCACTGGCCTTGCCCCACGACCCGGCGGCGCGCAGCCAGAAGGTCGTCGCCTTCTCGCCATCGGTCGTCGTCACCGCATTGGCGCCGCTGATCGCCGACAGGCCGGCGTTCAGGCGGTCGAACGCGGCTTCGCGAACGACGCGCGTGTCTTCCAGCAGGACCCGACGCTCGGCGCTGTGCAGTTCGCCCGACAGCTGGCTGAGCGCGTTCGAGAAGTTGGCGCCCTGGGTGAACAGCGGGAAGAACGGCTGCGGGTTGTAGCCGGCCCGGACCGCGGCATCGAAGGCCGTCGCCACCGCCAGCGGATTGCCGGTGAGGCTACCGCCACCGATGTTGACCAGCGAGTTCGGCGTCAGGCGCAGGATCACCGAGGTCGCGGTGTATTCCAGCGTCGGGGCGAAGGCGATGCCGAAGTTGCCCAGCGATGAGGTGGCAAAGGTGCCGGTCCGCGCGCTGGACGACAGCAGCGTGTAGCTGGTGTTGAACGTCGAGCCCGGCGCCGAGACGTTGGTCACGACAAGGCCACCGGCGATGGTCGCCGCGCCGCTGGCGGTGATCCGATCGGCGACCAGGCCGTTGAGTTCGGCCTGGTAGGTCGAGCCGGCGGCGAGGGTGACCGCGCCGTTGACACCGAGCGTGCCGACGCCGCTGTTGCCCGGCGCCACGGTGCCGCCCGACTGGACGGTCAACGTGCCGACCGTGCCGGTGCCGGCGAGCGTGGCGCCCGACTGCACCGTCGTCGCCGAGCCGGCCAGCGAGCCGTTCACCGACAGGCGACCGGCGGCAACCGTGGTCGGGCCGGTGATGGTGTTGACGGCGTTGATGACGAGGCCGCCGCTGCCCTGCTTCGTCAGGCTGCCGATGCCGCTGATGACGCCGTTGAGCGTCGCGGTGTTGGCACCTGTGTCGATGAAACCGTTGGCGGTCGACACGATCTGGTTGGCCAGCGTGATGTTGGCGCCGGCAACCAGGGTCGCATTGTTGTTGATGGCGATGCTACCGATGCCGCCGGCGGTGTTGGTGCCGAGCGTCACCTTGCCCTGGTTGATGCCAAGGTTGGTGAAGCTGTTGGCGCCATTGAGCACGAGGTTGCCGGTGCCGACCTGGCTGATCGAGCCGGCGCCGCCGATGTTGCCATTGAGCGTGAACACGCCAGCGCCCGCGTTGACGATGCCGTTCGCCGTCGTGGTGATGGCGTTGGCCAGCACCAGGCCTGAGACGCCGGCCGCCAGCGTGGCGTTGTTGTTGATGGCGATACCACCGACGCCCGCTGCCGTGTTGGTGCCGACGGTCACCGTACCCTGGTTGATGCCGAGGTTGGTGAAGCTGTTGGCGCCATTGAGCACCAGGTTGCCGGTGCCGACCTGGCTGATCGAGCCGGCGCCGTTGATGGCGCCATTGAGCGTGAACACGCCCGGACCCGAGTTGACGATGCCGTTCGCCGTGGTGGTGATGGCGTTCGCCAGCACCAGGCCCGAGACGCCGGCTGCCAGCGTGGCGTTGTTGTTGATGGAGATACCACCGATGCCGGCCGCCGTGTTGCTGCCGACGGTCACCGTGCCCTGGTTGATGCCGAGGTTGGTGAAGCTGTTGGCGCCGTTAAGCACGAGGTTGCCGGTGCCGACCTGGCTGATCGAGCCGGCGCCGCCGATGTTGCCGTTGAGCGTGAACACGCCCGGACCCGAGTTGACGATGCCGTTCGCCGTGGTGGTGATGGCGTTCGCCAGCACCAGGCCCGAGACGCCGGCTGCCAGCGTGGCGTTGTTGTTGATGGAGATACCACCGATGCCGGCCGCCGTGTTGGTGCCGACGGTCACGGTGCCCTGGTTGATACCGAGGTTAGTGAAGCTGTTGGCGCCGTTGAGCACGAGGTTGCCCGTGCCGATCTGCGAGATCGAGCCGGCGCCGCCGACGGTGCCATTGAGCGTCAACACTTCGCCGACGCGGACGTTGACGAGGCCATTGGCCGTCGTCACGACACTGTTCGCCAGCGTGATCGCCGCACCGCCCGACTGCAGGGTGGCGTTGTCGTTGATGGAGATACCACCGATGCCGGCCGCCGTGTTGCTGCCGACCTGCACGGTACCCTGGTTGATACCAAGGTTGGTGAAGCTGTTGGCGCCGTTCAGCACCAGCGTGCCGAGACCGACCGAACTGATAGAGCCGGCGCCGCCGACGGTGCCGTTGAGCGTCAACACTTCGCCGACGCGGACGTTGACGAGGCCATTGGCCGTCGTCTCGACACCGTTCGCCAGCGTGATCGCCGCGCCGCCCGACTGCAGGGTGGCGTTGTCGTTGATCGAAATCCCGCCAATGCCCGCAGCGGTGTTGCTGCCGACCTGCACGGTACCCTGGTTGATACCAAGGTTGGTGAAGCTGTTG
>QBLU01000070.1:9372-16473 GCA_003241875.1 Alphaproteobacteria bacterium | reverse complement strand
CCTGTTCACAGGCGATGATGGCGCCACCCGCCGCGCCCCAGGCCAGCGCTGCCCCGCCCGCCGCCAGCGGCCGCGGGAACCGCAGCTCGCCATACAGCCGCGTCCGGTCGCCGGTGCCGATCAGCGCCGTCGCGCCGAGCTGTGAAACAGCGTTCTCGCCATCGGGCAGCAGCACCACCAGGCTGACCTTGCCGTCGGCGCGCACCCGCCCCGCCCCGCCGTCGGTCGCCTTGCGCCGCCCGGTGGCGAGGTCGACGCCATTGGGCCACAGCCGCAGCATGGCGCCGGTCAGCACCGGGTCGAGGTCGAATTCCACCAGCACCCGCTGGCCGGCGATGGTCGATCCCGCCGCGGTGCCGCCGCCGACCAGCGCGCGCACCGTCGGCACCGGCAGGCTGGCGGGGAACGGGTCCGGGTCGACGGCCAGCGGCGCCAGCGCGCCGTGGTTGCGATCGAGCTGCTGTGCCACCACCAGCGCCGGCGCCGGGTCCTGCAGCAGGTCGACCAGCGCATCGGCGGCATCGTCGAGCGACAGGCGCAGCGGCGTCGGCGCTGTATCCCCGCGCGGTGCCCGCGCCACCGCAACCCGGGTCGCGGCGCGGTTCTGGTCGGCGGCGCGGCGCAATTCCCCGGCCGTCGGCGTCACGCTGGCGGCGGTGCGCGGCTGGCCGGTCAGGTGGCTCTCGACATCGACCAGCGCCACCCGGGCATAGTCCCGGCCCAGCGCCGCATCCACCGGGCCCGCGGGCCACAGCGACACCGACGCGCCCCAAGGCCGATGCGGCAGCAGCGCCGCGCGCGGCAGCGGCGCATCATCGGGCGATGGCGCCGCCGAAAAACCGATCGTCACCGCCGCCGCGCCACTCGCCCGGCGCACGACATCGGTCGCGGCGCCGTCCACGCCCGCCAGGCTGGCCCGCGCCAGCAGCGAAGCCGGCAGCGCGCCTTCATGGGCGTTGACGAGGTGGACGCTGCGCGCATCGGGCGCCGTCGCCGTCCGCTTGTCGGCGGTGTCGAGCCCCGGCGCCCACAGATTGTCGAACTCGACCGTCGCCAGATACTTCAACCAGGTCGCGACGGCACCCGGATCGATCGCCCGGCCACGCGCATCGAACGCCCAGACGCCATGGCCGACCGCCGCCAGCGTGAACAATTTGTCGAAACTGCCGGCGAACTTGCCCGGTGCGGCGAGCACCTGCGCCGGCCGGTCGGCATTGGTCAGCGCGCCGTCGCTGCCGCCGAGCCCGATTTCCTTCAGCTTTTCCGGGGTCGTTGTCTCGGCAAAGCCCTGAGGCCAGCGCGCGAACACCTGCGCCGCGGTGCTCGCCGTGGTCACCCCGGTCGCCTCGATGGCAAACCAGCGCGGCATCGGCCGTGTCGCCACCGTCGCCGGGCTGCCATCGGGCGACGGGATGGTAGCCAGCAGCGCCTCCAGCCGCACCATCACCTCGGGCAGCAACTGGAACAACGCCACCAGCACATTGTCGGCAAAGGCCGGCGTGCCATTGGCCTGGCGCAGCATCGCCAGCCCCGGCTGCCGCGGGCTGGTGGCGAAATGCAGCGACAGCACGCCGCGCGCCGGCGGCAGCCAGTCCGTCGAGGCGCCGGGCGTGACCCGGACCGCCAGGTCGCCGCCGGGCGCCCCCAGCGAAACATCGGTTTCGAACCACGGGCCGATGGCCGGCGATGCGAGCCCAAGGCTGTCGGGAGCCGGCACAAGCGGACGCGGCGCCATGGCTATGCCCCCCTCATGGCACGATCACCGCGGCGCTCGGCGCGCTGGTGCGCCCGGCCGGGTCGGTGATCATGGCGCGGAACACCGTGCCGCTGGCCGGCGGCGCCGCCAGGACAAAGCGGAACCGCCCGCTGCGATCGGGCTGGCGGCCGCCGTTGGCCGCCTCGGCATCGGCCGACAGCACCGCGACAAAGGCCATGTCGCCGCCCGGCGGCTGCGCATACAGGTCGATGGCATAGGCCCCCATGCTGCCGCCGCGCAGCGCTTCGGGATGGCTGAAGCTGACTTCGGTCGCCCCGTCCCACTGGCCGTTTTGCGGGGCCGGCGGCGGCCCCGGCGGGATGATCGCCGTCGTCACCGCAGCACTCGGCGGCGACCATTCGCCGGGCACGCTGCTGCCCGCTTCCGGCCCGCCGCGCACCTCCACCACCCAGCTGTACGCCGTCCACGGCAGCAGCACATCGGGCGACTTGAACTCGTTGCCGCCGGTATCGCGCAGCGTCGCCACCTCCTGCATCGCCTCCGGCCCGGCGCCGGCGGCCAGCGGCGGCACGCTGCCGGTGCGGGCGATGGGCATGCGCTCGACGATCCGGCTTTCGACCGCCGATCGCCGCAGCCGGTATTCGCCGGCCTGCACCGGCCCCTGCGGCACCCGGATGATGATCTGTGCCTGCACCGGTGCCGGGTCGGCGGCATCGAAGACCGGCTTGACGATCAGCAGCGGGGTCGCCGGCGGGCCCGAATTGGGGATGCCATAGGGCACCAGCGCGCTGTCGGCGATCGGCCCTTCGACACCGGCGGCGCTGACCGGGACGATGCGATAGAACACCAGCACGCGCAGGCTGCCCGACACCTTGTGCTCGAACGCCTGGGCGGTGAACAGGTCGGGGTTGACCAGCTCGAACGCCGTCCGCCCGAACCGCGCCTTGTTGGCGACGAAAATGGCGGCGCGCGCCGCCGGATCGGGCGCCGCGGCGATGGCGTCGCGAATGGCCTGGGTGCTGGCGCCAACCTTTTCGAGCACCGTCAGCAGCGTCGTCTCGTCGCTCTGGTACACCCGCGTCGTCGCCTGGCCCGGGCTGTTGGTCCAATTCAGCTGAATGCGCGACTTGCCGGTCACGTCGGGGCGCGAGCCATAGGCAAGAAGCTGGGAGATGAAGATCGGCGCCGGCGGCCGCGGGTCCTTGATATCCCGGCCCATCTCGGGCGACGGATCGGAGAACACACCCACCGAATCGCGCCACCGGCAGGTCAGCGTGATGGCGCCGGTCGCGCACCGCGCCAGCGCCGGCCCTGCGCGGCTGAAGTCGAGTTCCAGCGCCCCGCCCGGCACGGCGACGATTTCGGGCACGCCGCCGTTCAGCGTCATCTCCAGCGTCGTCACGACATGGCTGCCCGGCGGCAGCTGCAGCGGCTGCGGCACCGCCACGCGCACCCGGATGGTTCCCGCCAGCGGCGCATCATGGACCGGGTCGGGGATCGCCGGCTGCGTGTAGAACAGTTCCGGCACCGGACGCGGCGGGCGTGGTCGCACGGCGGCGGGCGATTGCGCTTCGTTCCACTCGCTCCAGCGCCCGAACCAGTCGGCCTGGGCGACGCGATAGCGGATCGGATCGGGCGGCGACATGCGGTCATAGACTTCGCCCAGGCCCGGCGCCATCGCATCGGGCAGCAGCGCCGCGCTGATCGGCAGCTTGCCGCCGTCCGGCGCCTTTTCATGCAGCGCCTCGGGCCCCGCCGCACCGACACGGGCAAAGGCCAGCACATTGGCGCCCATCAGCCCCGACAGCGGCACCGTCACCTGCCGCGCCGCCGCCGGCGGCACCAGCGTCGTGTTCCACGCCCCGCCGACGAGCGCACCCAGCCCCGGCCGCGACGGCCGGTCGGGGGGTACACCGACGATCAACGGGATGATCGTGCCGAGATTGACCAGCGACCTGACGGCATCGGGCACCTTGCCATCGAATGTCCGGCGGAACAGCTCGGGATCGCCCCTGGCGCCCAGGATGTCGGTACCGAGCAGCCGGCCGAACAGACCCTTGGTCGGCACCGCCCGGCCATCCCACCAGCTGTCGATCCAGTACAATACGAGCGCCTGAGTGGGCAGGCCGCGCACTTCGGGATCGGTGTCCGCCATCCCCAGCCAGCGCGCCATGCCGGGATCGACAGAGGCCAGTTGCACCGCCGCCAGCAGGTTGACATTGATCGTGCCGACCACCCGCCCGCTGATCTCGTCGCGGCTGGCGACGGCGTCGAAAAGCTCGGACTGCGGCGCGCTCAAGTCGGCAACGAGCCGGTCGACCGCTTTCTCCAGGTCGCCGTCATAACGTTTCAGCACCCGTGTCACGTCGTGGCCGGCAGGGTCGGCAAAGGCCGGCGCGGTGGCGGGCACGCTCGCCGGTGCATCATACAGCGCCTCGCGCTGCGGCGCGCCGTTGCCGACCCGGTCCTTGGCGCGGCCCTTGGGGTCGGGCAGCGACAGATAGCGCGGTGCACTGTCATGGGGCAGCGACCACATCGTCCAGCGCTTGCCGTTCTCGCCCTTCAGCGAATTGGCGTCGACCCAGGTAACGCCGCGCACCGTGCCGCTGCCCGACACCCGGATACGCGCAATGTGACTGCCCGCGAGCATGTACGGCGCCGTCGACCGGCTCTGCACCACCGCCGGGCCGAGCAGCGATGGCTCCATCTGCGCCAGTTGCAGGCTGCCCTGTAGCCGCGGCCGCAACAGATCACCCAGGTCTCGCCCGGTACGGCCGACGACAACACCGCCCGGCGGTCGACGGGTATCGCCGACCGTGATGCCGCCCGGCGGTCGGCGCGGGTCGAGCGGCCGCCGCGGATCGATCGGCGGCAACTGCCGCTGCGGCGTCATGTCGACCTGGATCCAGATGCAGCGCGCGCCCGGCATCGGCGGCAGCGTGCCATAAACAGGATTGCCCGCCACCACGTCGAACGGCGGCGTCAGCACCGCGCCATTGCTGTCGCGCCATTCGATGACATGGCGCCCCAGCCGTTTCAGCCGGTCGGCCTCCAGGATCGTGCGCGACACCAGGATCGGTGCCACCGGCAGGCCCAGCGCCGGGTTGGGAAACAGCCGCAGATGGCCGCCCTTGGCGAGATGCGGGTCGCCCGGATCGTCGATGCCGACGCCGGAAAGCAGCCGCGGTGGCGCCATCCAGGTCATGCCAGCCCCTCCAGGAACGCCATGCGCGGCAGCTTCAGGATCGACCGGCGGCCGGTGATGGTCACGATGCCATCGAGCACGGCGACCGCGATCACCGCATCCCCTGCCAGCAGCAACGGCGTGGCCGCCATCCAGATCATCCGGGTCGTCGCGCTGTTGGCGACGATCCGCTGCAGCGCGACCCCGGCAATGGTGATCGACGCCACGCGCATCCGGCCCGGCCGTTCCAGCGCTTCATCGGTTTCGAGCATGATGCCATACAGGCGGAACGGCGCCGTCCGGCTCCACAGCGCGACCACGCGCGGCAGCGTCGGCAACGGCCAGGGATCGAGGCCTAGCGCTCGCAGCACGGTTTCGAACGCCGCATCGTTGGGCGCCGCCACCGCCGCTGGCAGGCCCGGCGCCGCCAGCGCATCGGTCGGCAGCCGCGGATCGGGATTGCCCGTAACCGGCAGCGCCATCGCCGCCAGCATCGCCGCCGGCGATTGATAGCGCGAGGTATGGAAATGCCCGCGGGTGATCAGCACGGTGTCGGCATCGGGCGTCGCCGCCGGCGGTGCCACCAGCAGCAGGTCGTAATCGGCATCGGGCTCCAGCGGCGCAGTGATGTCCAATGTACGGCCGCCCACCGCCGGCGGGTGCGGCACGCAGGGCGCGTCCTCGGCGGCGTTGACCAGCAGCAGGTCCGACGGCTCGAGCAGGAACTTGTCGAGCAGGCCGACGACGATCGTCATCGGCGCCAGCGGCGGCGGCAGCGAGCCGCCAAGGCCGCCCGGGCCGGCGAGGCTCGCCGGCGGCGGATCGGTGCGACGCAGCTTCAGCCGCAGGTCGCGGCCATATTTGGCCAGCAGTGGCGCGATGTGATCGGCTCGGAAATCGACCTTGATGGTATCGGCGAGGAAATGCGGCGCCCCCAGCCCATCGGGCCGGAAACCGAGGAAATAGCGCATAAGCCCGCGCGGATCGAGGCTGCGCTCGTCCTTGAAATCGGCCGGCGGCGGGTTAGCCGGCAGCACCGCCGCCGGCGATGTGCGAAACCGATGCGCGACCTCCGGAAAATCCTGCCAGGCCAGCGCGTCGCTGATCGGCGGCGGCCCGGCGTTGGCGGGTGCGGTGCGCGGCTTGCGCCAGCCGAACCACTGCATGCCGACGACGATCTCGTATTCGGTATCGGCATCGAGCAGGTTGGGCCGCTCGCTGGTCGACGGGTCGCTGTGATCGCCGAGACTTCCCGCCGTCCCCGTCTGCGCATCGCCGTTGACCGTCTGGATATAGCGCGTCACCCAGTCGGTGCCGCACAGCGACACCACCGTCACCTGGCCACCGGTCCACGGCGAAATCAGCAGTTCGGTCGCCGTCCGCCCCGCCGGCACCGTATATTGCACCAGCGCGCAGCGGCGGACGGCGGCACGCAGCATCACACCGGGGCCGAAGTCGACATTGCCGGCACCGACCCCGCGTCCCGTCAGCGTCAGCAGCCTGCCGTCGGGCAGCCGCGCCTGGACGCGCGGCAACTGGCCGTCGCCACCGCGGGCGATCAGCTTGCGCAGTTCATCCTCGATGCCGCCGCCGCCCTGCCCGGTGCAGAATTTCAGCAGCGAGCCGCCGCCCTCGATCGAGATCTTGCGGCCGTCGCCGCCGCCGATGACCTGTACCGCCGAAATGCTCGTCGCATGGAGGACGAGCACCTGCGGCTCGCGCAGCACGCCGGTCGCCACTGCTCGCGCCACCATGGCACCGCTGGCGTCCATGGCGATCGCGGTGATCGGCTCGCCGCCGGCATAGGCGACCGTCAGCTCGACATGCTCGGTGGCGGTTTCCAGCCGCGCGACCACGCCCTTGCTGCCGACCCACAGCTCGGCGCGCCCATCGCGATCCGGCGCGAAATGATCGACGATCGGCGACGCCTGTTTCCACAGGTCCGATTGCCATTGATAGGTCACCCCCGGCCGCCGCAGCGTGCCATCGACCTGCGTCCCGATGGCAAGGTCGCCGAAGTCGTCGCAGCCGCCGGCATTGCCCTGCCGCGCCCCGACGCACAGCTCCAGCGTCAGCACCGCATCGTCGAGCGCCAGCGTCGGCTCGATCCGCGCCCCCAGCGTCGCGACGAACGCCGGGCCGTGCATGACGCTCCCCAGCCGATAGCCGGCGGTGACGGCCGACGGCCCCGACGGCACGT
>QBLU01000070.1:0-9362 GCA_003241875.1 Alphaproteobacteria bacterium | reverse complement strand
GCGGCGGCGAGCGACGTCGATCCCGGCAGGCCCTCGGCGACGATCGCCGCAAAACGCGTGCCCGCCGGCCCCGACAGGCGCACGGCATCAAGGCTTTCACGGGCCAGCATGTCGCCGCGCACGCAGGTGCGGAACCGGTCGCGGATCGGCGTGCACAGATTGCCGACGGTGCCGCCGGGGTTGGCCGGCGTATCCTTGCCGCCATCGGCGATGTTGCGCGACCAGGGCGTCGGGTGCCAGCTCAACAGCGCCAGTTGTCGCCCCTCGTTCGCCGATGGCGGCGGGTCGGTGGGGTCGAGCACGCCGCCGCGGTGGGTCGGCCACCACCAGACGCTCTCCAGCGGCCCCGGCAGCGGCGCACCGCCGACCTTGCGGATGGCCAGCGTCTTCAGCCGATAGGCGTATTTCAGCTCGGTGCTGCCGCTCCAGGGCTCACCCGGCAGCTCCGGCGGCACCGGTGCGAACGCCGATCCGGTCAGCTTGTTCTGCACATAGCTGGCAAAGTTGAGCAGCGGCACGGTGTCGGGCCAGGCCAGCGCCGGCCGTTCGGGATCCTGCGTTTCGCCGGCGCGATAGGCGCGACCGACGATGGCGCCGGTGCGCTGGGTCAGGTCGACACGGGTCAGCGGGTGATCGGGCGTCGGCACGCCGGGGTCGCTGCCGCTGCCGAACTCGACATCGACGCAGCCTTCGACCGAAAAGAAGAAGAAATCGACCTTGCCGCAGAATTCGCCGCTGAACAGCTGCGATTGCTCGGTGATCAGCGCCTTGACGTTGCCGCGCACCGACACCGAAACGATGATCAGCCGCAATTCGCCCTCGATGAACAGCCCGGCGACGATGGTCAGCGGCTTGGTGCCCAGCCCGGCGAGGATCTTTGCCGAGGCACGCAGGTATATCGGTCCGCCGCCCCATTGCATCGCCCAGCCGGCGCCGAACCCGATCGAAAAGCCGTTGAGGTCGAAGCCGGCGACATCGCCGAGCCGGACGAGGTTGCGCTCCTCGACCATCGCATAGGCCCAGACACCGATATCGAGCGTGTCGGGCAGCAGCGTCAGGCTGACAGGGTCGCCGGTGCGGCCGTTGATGCCGTCGGCACCGATGCGCACGAAGGCCGGATCTGGGTTGCCGGGCAGCGGGAAATAGGCGCCGAACGGCAGCTCCAGCCGCAGCACCTTGGGGATGAGATAGGTGCCGCGCACCCCGACGACGACGGCGCGCGGGCTGATCGCGATGACGCCGAGGATGGTCAGCCCGGCGGCCGGCGTGTTGTTGTCGGCGGCCGGCAGCGTCGGCTTCTTGAACAGGCTGGCATCGATGCTGATGACCACATCGGGATCGGGGAAGCCCACCGACACCATGCCGAGCGCGTTGAAGGTGAAGCCCGTGTCGGGCATCGTGCCGATGCTGATGCCCAGCCCCATCGCCCATTGGCCGGGCGCCGGGTTGTACTTGTCCTGGCCCGGGCGACGATACCAGTCGAGCTCGCGCTGCACCGGGTCGCTCGACAGGCCGGTGAGGTTGCGCTGGCCGTTCGACACCACCCGTCCGACAAAGCCATAGATCGCCAGCCCCGACTGGGCGAGCGGGATGCCCACCGGTAGCAGCACGCCGACCTCGAGAGCGACGAAATCGCCCTGCAGCGCCAGGCTGGCCATCGCGCTGACATTGATCGGGATGATATCCGCCGCCAGGCCGGCGCGGATCAGGCCACCGTCACCGATGCTGACGCCGCCGCTGCCCTTGACCACGCCCGGCAGGTCGATCGACGCCGAAAAACCGCGGAATTCGATTCCGAGCCCGCCGTTGGTGAAGCTGGCGCGCAGCGTGCAGCCGGTGATCTTCACGACGCCGAGATCGAGCGCGAACTTCAGGTCGAGCTCGACCCAGGTGCTGCCCGAACCGGCGCGGGTGCCGGCGACCCGGATCAGCTCCCCCAGCGGGCCATTGATGACCCATTGGCCGGGGTCCTCGATGTCGAAACTGGCGTTCTCGTACAGGACGCCGAACGCCTCGAAGCCGCTTTTGGCGCTGTCGATCTCGATGCCGACATCGCGGTAGCGGACCTTGATCGGCTTGTTGGCGACGATCCGGATGCCGAACTCGTCGAAATCGAAGCCAATCGCCGCGGTATAGTCACACAGCAGCCGGAAGCGCGCGCCCTCGACGCTTGCGATCGCCCGCTGCCGCCACTCGACCTTGACGCCGTGGAAGACGACCTTGCCGTCCTTGCCATAGACGGCGGCAAAGCCGATCGCGCCGACCAGCGCCGCCACCCGCGTCACCCCGCCAGCGACATCGCCGGCGCCGATGCCCGCCAGCAGCGCCGGGCCCAGTGCGAACGCCGTCGCCACCGCGTCCATGGCATCGGAGTCGCCCTCCAGCGTCGCCAGCCCGTCGGGGTCGCCGGTCGAATTCAGCGCCAGGCTGAACTGCGTCGCCGTGGTGCGCGGGTCATAGGTCCAGCCGCCGATGAGGGTGAACACCTCGTGACCGTCGACCTGCTGCGGCTGGGTCGCCGTCGGCGTCACATCGCCGGCACCGCCCGGCACCGGGATCGATCGCCCCTGCCAGGCGATGGTCAGCTCTGCCTGGGTCGGGATCGCGTCGGACAATTGGGTGACGGTCGGGCTGTCCCAGCGCACCACCAGCCGGACGCGATAGGGCGTTGCAACGTCACGGGGCGCCAGGGGCACGAGGGTTGGCGGCAGCGTGCCGGGGATCAGCGCGCGGCGCAGCTCGGTCGCCGCCTGGCTGGCGGCGTCGGGCGGGGCAGCCGGATCGGCGACCGGAGTACCGCCGACCGCATAGAAATCGGCGCGGCGATACAATGGCCGGTCATGCGCGATCGTCGAACTGTCGGTCGGAAAGCCGCCGCCGTTCCGGATCTTGAACAGCCAGCCGTCGTAGTCGGGGGCCGCGGCGGGATCGGTCCCGATCTTGGCGCGCTCCGCCGCGGCGATCGTCGACGTCCCCTCCAGCGCCGCACCGGCGTCGGTGCCCGCCTCGCCCCAGTTAAAGCGCTCCCCGCGCTGGAACGCGGTAACGCCGCCGAGCAGCGCCTTGCCGGCGGCGCCGCGTTCCGCCGACAGCGTCTGGTTGCGCGCAGGCGTGCCGATATCGCAGGTTCGCCCGACGACGATATACTGGGCGCCGCTCCATTTCGCCGTCCATTCGGCCAACTTCGCTTGCGCCTCGGTGGCGCTCGAAATCGGCACGACCGCCCCGTCGCCATCGGCATCTTCCACCCAGCCCGTCGGCGTCGTGTAATCGAACTGCATCAGCACCTGGACATGGCGCGCCACCGTTACCGGCGTTTCCGGTGGCGGCGGCGGACCGCCCCCACCCCAATCCGCCGTGACGCTGGCGAGATCGCCCGCCGGCACCGTCACGACGCCACCGGCCAGCGTCGCATTGTCGGGCGACGGGTCCATGTCGCCGCGGCGATTGAAGGACGGCAGGCGGTAGGTGCCCTCTACCGCCCGCACGCCGACGGGAGCCGAAATGTCGAACAGGCCGGCGCGGCAACCGATCAGCAGCGCGCCTTCGGACAGCACCTCGATGCGCACCCGCTGCGGCGCGTCATCGGGCTTGCCGACGCTGAGGAAATACAGCCCGGGCGTCGCCGGGATGACCGGCGTGAAGCTGGCGCCGCGCGCCGTCTGCGCCGACACGCCGTCGCCGAACTGCCATTCATGATCGGCCTGCGGCGGGTCGAGCGCATAGGCAAAGCCCGACAATATCTCCTGCGTCCCCGACATGCTGAGCACGCCGGTGCGGAGCTGCCCGCCCGAAGTGATGGTGATCGCCGGCAGCGTCGCCGCCGCCTGCGGCACGAACAGGACGGTGACCTCGGGCGACACCGCCAGGTCGCCGGCCCCACCCTCCACGCCGGCGACGCGCAGCGTGTCGCCGGCCTCCACCGCGAACTGCCCCGTCGTCGAATCGAGGATGACGGTACGGTCGGGCAGCGTCCAGCGGTTGGTGCTACCCTCCGGCCCATGCGCCGACACCATCGCGCGCGTTCCCGCCAGCCCCGACAGCTGAACCTGGTAGGTGCGTGGCTCGGCGCCGGCTACCGGGCTGCCCAGCGCCACATCGGCCGGCGGCGTGCCGACCTGGTGCTGGGTGACGTTGATCGTTGCCGGGTCGACCGGCGTCGTGCCGAATTCGATCCGCACCTCGCCCTGCAGGCCGAGCGGCGAGCCCAACAGCACGTCGCGCACTCCGACGCTGAGATCGCCGACCGCCGGCGCATTGCGCGGGAAATACAGCGTCGCTTCCTTGATCGAGATGCCGCGCCATCCCGGCCCCTGGCCACGCGCCTCGATATCGGCCGGCGTGAACGCCTCGCTGTCGTCGTACAACAGCTGGTCGACGGTCAGGCCATAGTCGGAACTGCCGAGGAAAAAGCTCGCCGGCTCGAAGGTCAGCCCGACCAGCGCGCCCGTCGGCGCATCGGGGTCGAGCGGATCGGGCGGCGCGACAAAGCGGATGACCGGCGCGCCGCCACCCGGCGCCGACGCGATGCGCAGCGTGCCCGAGCCGACGATCTTGACGCGCTTGCCGAACAGCGGCTGGCCGGCGATCGGCCGCACCAGATGCGCCGCGGTAACGCCGACGCCGGGGATCGCCACCGCCGGCTGCAATCCCGGAATGGTGATCGCCACGCGGTTGAGCAGCAGGTCGATCTGGAAGCCGTCGGGCGCCGGCTCGATGTCGCCAACCAGCGGCAGCCGCCGCCGCACCAGCTGGAACGGCACGCCGGCGTTGAGCAGCGGCAACTCGATCGGCCAGTTCAGCGAGGAGCTGAAGAACGCCTCTCCCAGCGAACGGATCGTGCCCGAATAGATAAAGGCGGCGTCGCTGGTGATGACGGTAAAGTCGACAACGGCAAGCTTGGCCAGCTCGGCACGGATATCCGCAGGCACTAGCGCGGTGGAGCCGGGCGGCAGGCCCAGCAAGTCGACAATGGAGATACCGCGCGCCGCCATGAAAACCACACCCCTTGGGGCACCTTTTCATCCGACGGGTTGGCCCGTTCCGAAAAAGGTTAACGGTTTATTGTTCTGCGACTTGTGGCAATGTTGTCACCTTCATTTCGGCAAGTCAAGAACCGCCGGGCCTTCAATATTCGTGCAGGTCATCAAGGCGTCGCCTGGTCATTCGCGCGATGCAGCCCGGCGTCTGGCAGCCGGCCCGGGCGTTGAGAAACGAGGCCTGCTCGCTGTCGATCTGATACTCGGCCTCGGGCCCGCCACGACGAACGGCGGCGCGATAGGCATCCCCCATGGCGACATCGAGCGCCCCCAGCCGGGCATCGGCACAGATCATGCGATTGACCTCGGTAAGCGCAGTGCGACAGTCGAAACTCGCGTCACGGCGGATCTCGATGGCGGCCGGCGCCTCCATGCGATCAGCGGCGTCCAACGTGCGAGGCCGGGCAGCGGGAGGGCTGGCGGCGGGCGGTAACGGAGCGCTCGCCTGCACCTCGGGTTTCGGTGCTGCGGCTGTGCGCGCGACAGCCGGCGGCCTGACGACCGGCGGCGGAACCTCGGGCTCTGCAGCCGGCGCGACACTCTCCATCGGTGCCGGTGTCGGCGCAAGCGTTGGCGCAGGCATGGGTAATGACGGAGCTTCAGGTGCCTCCGGGGACGCAACCGCCGCCGGCCGCGGCGTGGCTGTCGCAGCCGCCTGGCGCGCCGCGATGGTCATCACAGGGTCAGGCATCCCGAGCACCGCGTGCAGTGACCACCCGCCCGCCGCCGCAGCGAACAGCGCGACCGCCATCGCCGCGGCACGCAGCGTCGGCGACAGGCCGCGGGGTGCAGGCGGCGGCGCAGCGGGCGGTGCCCGGCGGATCGGGGGTGGCGGCGCAACGACCGCCTCGGGTGGCGACGGCACAGCGGTCGGGGCGACAGGCGCGGGGGACATTGGAGGCGCGGCGGGCGCAGCAGGCGCGGAAGGCTCGACCGCCGCCGGCGAAGGCGGCCGCGCCGGTGGCACGCGCGGACGGGCGTCGTTGCGGCCGGCGATCGGTCCCGTGTCGACCAGCCCCAGTTCCTGGGCCTTCAGAAAGCGCCAATCCTCGTTTTCCGGCATGGTCAGTCCCTTTCCGGGCGTAAACGAGGTTGTTACGAAACGGTTGCGCATCCGCATCGGCTGCCGGCTTGCCAAAGCGCGGCGCTTCACGGCAGATACGGCAGCGGCGGCCACAACGCCGCCTGTGTGCGTATTGCCCGGCCGCCCCCTCATCGACGGAACCCCGATGTCCCTTCCCGATCGCGCTGCCCGATGACATCGCGCCCGATCGCCCTGCGCGCCTGGGGATTGGTGATCGGCGCGCTGGTCGGCGGCGCTGTCGGCAGCGCCGCCGACTGGGGCTTCGTTGTCGGCGCCATCATCGGCCTCGTCGCCATGGGCTGGCTGGTCAGCGCGATGAACGCCGAAATCCGCGCGCGCGTCGAGGCCGAGACTGCAGCCATGGCCGACATGCTGCGCGCCGAATTCGCCCGCGCCGGCGCGGCATCGCGGCCGGCCGAAGCCGCACCGCCGAGCATTGCAGCGCGCGTGGCGGCGGCCCGGCCATCGATTGCCGAACCCATCGCGGACGCTGCCCCCCGCGCGCCCGAACCCGAAACTGCCGGACCCTGGCAGGCCGAGCGCGCGCCCGAGCCTGAGCCCGAGCCCGCCGAGCCCGGCCTCCTCACCCGCGGCTTCACCGCCGCGCGGAACTGGCTGTTCGGCGGCAACACCATCGTCCGCGTCGGCCTCGTCATCCTGTTTGTCGGCCTGTCATTCCTCGCCCGTTATGCCGCCATGTCGGGGCTGCTCCCCATCGAGTTCCGCCTCGCCGCGATCGGCGGCGCCGGCATCGCGCTGCTGGTGGTCGGCTTCCTGCGCCGCACCGCCCGGCCGGAATTTGCGCTGGCGCTGCAGGGCGGCGGCGTCGCCGTCATCTACCTCGTCATCTTCGGCGCCGCGCGCTTCTATGAACTGCTGCCGCCGATGGCGGCGCTGGCGCTGATGATCATCGTCTGCGCCTTCGGCTGTGCCCTGGCGCTGCTGCAGAATTCCCAGGCGCTGGCGGCGGCCTCCTTTGCCGGCGGCTTTGCCGTGCCGGTGCTGGTCGGCGGCGACGGCAGCGGGCTGGGGCTATTCAGCTATTATGCCGTCCTCAACCTCGCCGTGCTGTTCATCGCCCAGCGCCGGTCGTGGCGGGTGGTCAACCTCATCGGCTTCTTCGCCACCTTCGGCGTCTCCACCGTCTGGGGCGTGCTCACCTACACGCCGGCCAGCTATGTGATGGCGCAGTCGTTCCTCATCCTGTTCATCCTGATCTATGTTACCGCGGCCATCCTCCACGCCCGCAACACCCCGAGCCGGCTCGGCAATTTCGTCGATTCGACCTTGCTGTTCGGCCCGGCGCTGGTCGGTTTCGGGCTCCAGGTCGGGCTGGTGCGCCACCTCCAATATGGCGACGCCATCTCGGCGCTGGCCTTTGCCGCCATCTATGTCGGGCTGGCGACAGTCCTCGCCCGCCGCGCCGGGCCGGGCTACCGCCTGCTCGTCGATGCCATGGTCGCCATCGGCACCGGCTTCGTTACCCTCGCCATCCCGCTGGCGCTCGGCGCGCGCTGGACGTCGTCGGCCTGGGCGATCGAAGGCGCCGGCGCGGTCTGGGTCGGCCTGCGCCAAGCCCGCTGGCTGCCGCGGCTGTTCGGCCTCGGCCTCATCGCCGTCTCGGCGCTGATGTTCCCCGGCACCATCGGCGCCAACATGGCGGCGCTGCCGCTGCTCGGGCCGCAATTCCTCGGCGCGACGCTGATCGCCGCGGCGCTGCTGGCGGTGGCCTGGTGGCTGCGCCCCGCCGCCGGCCACACGTCGCTGCGGTCGTACGAGCGCGCCCTGCCCGATGGCGCCTTTGTCGCCGGCTTCCTCTACTGGTGCCTCGCCATCGCGCTGGAGGCGACGCGTCTGCTGCCGCCGACCATCGCCGGCGGCCCGCTGCTGTCCGCGATCGACCCCGACTGGCAGATGCTCGTCGTCATGGTCGGCGTCATGGCCAGCGCCTTTGCCGCGTCCCTTGCCGGCCGCCGGCTCGGCTGGCCCATCGCGACCTGGCCCGGCCGGCTGACGCTGCTGCCGCTGGGGCTGACCCTCGTCGCCCGGCAGCTGTTCGGCCATGACGTCCTCGACACGCCGGACTGGGCCGCCTGGCTGGTCGCGATCGGGCTGCACGTCGCGCTGCTGCGTGCCAACGACCGGAACGACGACACCAACGGCTTTGCCCGCCTCGCCCATGTCGGCAGCGTCTGGCTGGCGGTGCTGTTCATCGCCGACATCATCTGGGTGGGCATCGACCGCGCGCAATTGTGGAACACCGCCTGGGCCGCCGCCGTGCCGCTGCTCAGCGCGGCGGCGGTGCTCGCCGGCCTTGCGGCTGCGTCGGGCAGCACGCGCTGGCCCATCGCCGCCCATCGCCGCGCCTATACCTGGACGGCGGCGCTGCCCATCGCCATCGGCGTCTACGGCGCCGCGCTGATCGCCGCGGTTGGCGTGGCCGGCGACACCGCGCCGCTGCCCTATATCCCGCTGCTAAACCCCATCGAGCTCGTCCTCGGCCTCGCCATTGCGGCGCTGCTGCTGTGGCAGCGTGCCATCGCCCGGCTCGATCCGGTGCCCGCCGGCGGGCTGACGACGCGCAACGGCCAGGCGATGCTGGCCTGGCTGGCCTTCGTCGTCATCAACACCGTCTGGCTGCGCATCGCCCACCAGCTGCTCGGCGTACCGTGGAGCCTCGACGGACTCATCGACAGCCCCGTCGTCCAGACCGGCCTGTCGATCCTGTGGACGCTGCTGGCGCTGGCGCTGATGCTGGTCGCGCACCGCCGCGTCGAACGGCTGCTGTGGCTGACCGGCGCGGTGCTGCTGGGGGCGGTGGTCGTGAAGCTGCTGCTCGTCGACCTGTCCGCCACCGGCGGCGGCCAGCGCATCATCGCCTTCATCGTCGTCGGCGTGCTAATGCTCGTCGTTGGCTATTTCGTGCCGCTGCCACCGCGCGCTGCGGACGACGACCAGCTGCCAGCGCGCGCGCCGGCCGAGGAGCCGGCATGATCCGCGCGCTGCTGGTCGCCCTGCTGCTCGCCGCGCCTGTCGCCGCCCAGACCCCCGCGGACCATGCCGTCCGCCTCGCCGTTACGCCGGTACCGGGCGCGCCGTTGCAGCGGCTGGCCCTGCCCGCGGCGGCGCTGGTGGCACTGCGGGAACCCGGGCTCGCCGACCTGCGCATCTTCAACGGCGCCGGTGTCGCGGTGCCGATGGCGCTCGCCGACGGCGGCCGCCCGGTACCGGCGTAACGG